>NZ_JBPJWR010000016.1:0-832472 GCF_054108085.1 Flintibacter sp. SJQ-8 | reverse complement strand
ATCCGGCTATATTAGCACTTATAATCTCTCCATTTGGCTCAACTATTATTTCTATAACATGCCCCCAAAACATATCATCGTCATGATAAATTAATGACAAGCTTCCATCGGGACTAACTGTTACTTCACTAATTTCCATACGTTTAGCAAATGTTTCTTGTGTAATTTCTTCTACATCGCTTTCATCTGATTCACTCAACCACTCATTTGCAAGTCCTGTAAGTTCTTGTGCCGCAAACTCACGATACTTATTATCGTTATCCACAATATTCTCAATTACACTTTTTAGGACAGCCATTGCCTGTTCAGCAGTATCTCCATCTTCTTCGTCTGTTTCCAAATATACATTTGCCTCTACACCATTCCAATTTATACTTCCTTCAAACCATGAAAACTCTCTTTCCAAAACAAAAGTACCTAATTCATTTTCCGTAGAAATAGGTTTTGAATAATGTTCCTTCAAGGCTTCCAATTTTTCGTTTGAAGCATTTTCTTCCAGTACTCTTATTAGCATATATCTGTTGTTCATATAATGTAATTGATATGGTTGTAATTTTTGAGGTATGCATTTCCTAACAACGACACGATAAATACCAAATTGCTCAAAATCATATCCCCACCCCTTACGTTTATTATCTTTTTTTATAAGCCATTCAACACGGCCTTTCTCATGAAAAAACTGACCATTGCGCAAATCTATGGATGCAAGAAAATCAACTGATGGTTTCAGCATATCTTTTATACATGCTGCTCCCCCACATGATGCTTGTACTAAAATAAGCATTTCATATTCTTCTGTTTCGAATTCTTTCTCAAAATCTGTTTGTACTGACATAATTCTTTCCACCTTTTCTTGGTAATTTACATAATCAAATTTTCTTTATTTTCCGAAAACTTCTAATTTGTTGTTGACTTCATTATACTTTACCCGACCCTCAAAGTACAGAGAGATTTTGTAAAACTTGTCGGCTGGGGAACAGCTTGCAGCGCAAGGTGTCCCCAGATGGCAAGTCCACAAAAGGGTAGCTGGCGGCAGCCAGCGCAGGGGAAGCGTAGCGTCCCCTGTTTGATTTGGAGCAGACCATGACTGCGGAAAATCACAGCCCTCCGGCGAGGAGCCTTCGGAGAACGCAATGCACCAACCTCTGGGTGGTGTATAATTGCGCCCTTAGTAAACTAAGGGGTTTCCGGCTTCTCCCGTTCCAGCAGTTTTTTCAATAGTTCCTGCGTGTCCTGCCTATGAAAAATGAGTTTCAACAGCAGCATGACATCATCATCGGTCAGGCGTTCCGGTTCTTGCAGAAAACTTTCCAGCATACCGCCACGAGTACAGAGCCGGTGTGTCCGTTCCTTTCGGGTAAGCTGCTTCAACTGGTGCTGCAATGCCTTTTCATCATTGATGGCTTTTCGCAGCTTCTTTTCACACTTTTCCAACTCCCGGTTGAGATTTTCCAGCTTTGAGGTATCAGGCAAGGGCAGCGTCCTCCTTTCCCGGTATCAGCACATAAATCCTGTTTGGTTCTCCAACGCCCTGACGCACCCGCATGATAAGTCCGGCGGTTTCCAGTTCATTCAGAGAACGCTTGACCGTCATGGGACTGCGGGACAGGACTGCGGCAATGGCTGTGACAGGGAAGCAGACAAACAGGATTCCGTTCTCGTCCTCTTGCCCTTTGGATAGCATAGCGTCCAGCATCCGGCAGTACATGACCTTTGCGGTGCTGCTGACTGGAAATCCTGTCAACGCTCTGGGAAATGGCATACATGGCGGCAATGGTGTGTCTATCATCATAAATTCAAAATTCATTCTGTGTGTTCCTCCTTTTTCTTTGCTCGTTTGGATAAGTAACGGGGGCAGTCAACCACAACCGCCCGGAAGCTCTGCTTGCACCCATGCTGGCATTTCCGGCACAATTCGTTGTAAGTGACACGCCCCCGGCCATTGAGGTAAAAGGAAAGCTCATGCTTCCTCTTTTTGCTCATTCTCGACATATTGCGCTTCCTCCCGTTTTAGTGTATGGTTTCGGGGCGATTTTCGGCAAAATTACGGTTATAGAGCCGCTTAAAATCTCCCGAAGTATCAGCGATAGGGTAGACTATCCCCCTATCAGATTGTCGTGTTTCGGTATCATTTCGGTGTCAGTTCGCCAGTTCTCCCCGGTGTCGTTCCTCCCCTGAATCTCACAGCGGCGTATCGCTCCCTTTGGTACGCTCGTTTCGGTCAGGGTTCCTCCACATCCCTGCCAAAAGTCATGGCACTACATCGCCGGGGAAGCATATCCCACACAGGCTGGTCATTCGATTGGAATAATCCATCGATGAACTACCTGTATCATAGAACATTTTTGTGCCCTGTGCCGTATGTCCACAAAGTAGGAATTAGGGGTAAAAAGCGGAAATTTCCACGATTGCGGAAAGTATGATATAATCCAATTAAGCGGCAGCAATCAAACCGCCGGAAAGGAGCGTGCGCCCATGAAAGGAGCAACAAGCATACAGGAACGCCTTTGGGAACTCCGCAAGGACAAAGGCTTAAATCTGGAAGAACTATCAAAGCTGACAGGCATTTCCAAATCAGCTCTTGGAAGTTATGAAAAAGAGGATTTTAAGGAAATCAATCATGGCAACCTTATCACGCTGGCAGACTTCTATGGGGTCTCTGTTGATTATCTACTGTGCCGGACAGAGAACAGGGAGCAGATCAACACACCATTGACGGAGCTGCATTTGAATGATGAGATGGTGGCACTGCTGAAAAGCGGTCGGATTAACAACCGTCTGCTCTGTGAGCTTGCTACACATAAAGATTTCATCAAGTTTCTTGCAGACATTGAGATTTATGTGGACGGGATTGCTACCATGCAGATTCAAAACCTCAATGCACTTGTCGATACCGTCCGGCATGAAATCATTGAACGGTATCGCCCAGGCGAAGATGACCCGCATTTGAAAGTGCTGCAAGCCGCCCATATCAGTGATGATGAGTATTTCAGTCACATGGTTCTGGATGACCTCAACCTGATTATCCGGGATATTCGGGAAGCCCACAAAAAGGACAGTGAGAGTGCGCCCCAGACCACCGTTGCCGATGAATTGAAAGAAAATCTCGAAGCAGTCGAAAATTTCAAGGGCAGCCGGGATGAAAAGCTGGTTGTCCTTTACTGCAAGCAGCTCGGTATCAACTATAAAAATCTGTCAGACGAAGAATTTCGCTGGCTGATTCGGATTCTCAAAAAATCAAAGAAAATGGGAACGCCTATCAGCCAGAGGAAAAAACGGTAAAAAAAACCGCTGTTGCATGGTTGGGGTGCCTTCCATGTAGCAGCGGTTCTTGCTGTGGTTATTATTTCATTCGTTTTCTTAATATCCGGCGATAATTTGTTTCTCCCTTTGGTGCGTCCTGTATAATTTCCAACACACCATCTTCAAGCATTTTATCAATGCGATTAGAAATCCATACATCACTAATTCCAAGTTGATATTTTCCTAAAACATTACCTATAACAATAGCCATTTTGAATTGCTCTGGCTGTTCCGCAATTTCACGAAGAATGAAACTATCATATATATCTTCTGAAACACTTTGCAATTTACCATTTAGCATTGCACGCAAAGGTGCATTTTCATTTTGAAGTTGATTCCATTTCATAGCACAAGCTGAAAGAAATACAGGCTTAGCTTTTTCTTGTAGAGTTATATATTTTCCCCATTCGCCAGGAGAAACCTCACCCCATGCTATTTTGGATGTCATAGTATTTTCTTTTCCATATTCCCAGGCAGGTAACTTAACCAAATAAATTGTTGTCTGACAGTTTAATGGTCGAAGTTGTTTCATAAGCCAGTACATACCGCAAAGTTCATCCGGATTATAGCTATACCAAATACGAACTTCTTCCCCAGCTACATATCGTTCAATAACCGAAGACAATGTAGTTTTAATTTTCTGTATTTTTTCTTCAACCTGATAGTCTAAATCCTCTACAAACCAGACAGACAGCATTTTCTTGAGAACATTTTTCCGCTGTTCGCCAATTCCATTATCAGAAATATCTCCCACACTAAGAGCCATATCAAAACAATAAACATCACTGCTCTTGCCTCCCAATGGAATAGCATTCTCCCAAGCAATATGTTCTTGTTCCTGTGCTTGAATTTGTGCTTCTTTCATTTCATCTGAAGATGGAACACTCCCATCTTCGTGCCTCATAAAGACCGAAACTGCACTTCCTCTATACTTTCCCTTACCGTAAGTTTGGGCAATTTTCAAACTTCCACAGGCACTTTCACCAAATACAATTTCAATCATCTTATATACCTCCGATTTAATTACTCCCGTATGAATAAATTATATCATGCAAAACAATTTCTTCTGCTCGGTTGTGAATGTTATTGCAACGCTGCACCCATTCCATTTGACGGGTACGCTTCAATTCCTCGGTCACGCCCTCGGTGGCTTTCATCTGCTCCATGATGGTGTCTAACCGTTCCTGTGCCTGTTCGTTCAGGTCTGCAAGGTATGTCCACAATTCTCCGGTCAGTATCAATGTATTCAATCTGGCTGGGTGGACTTCCCTTAAATATTCCCGGTGCATCCGTCCGTACTTTCCGATAGGGCGGTGTTCCTCCGGCAGTTTCAAGTCCGGGATGTAGTAATCTCCGACAAGGATATAATCAATTCCGTTTTCCGTTATTCTTGGTTTCAATTCTCTCATGTTCCTTACCTCCTGTGGAAGCAGGCTCGTCTGGTACTAACTCAATCACATCGGTAATCTCACAATTCAGCGTTTCGCAGATACGGGCTAATGTATCCATGCTGATGTGCTTTCCCTCTTTGCTCATGTTGGCAATCATATTTGTTGTCATACCAGCAGCAAGCCTTAAATCCTCTTTCCTCATATCACGCTCTAACAGTGTGTGCCAGAGTGGTTTATAGCTGATGTGCATATTGTTTTCCTGCCTTTCTATCCATACCACCGGGGCGGCTGCCCCGGCAGGAACTTTTCTCTTATTATAGCACCAATCTTGTGAAATCACAATTTATTCTTGTATCCTGCCGCTGATACCGTCTGGATTGGTTTTCCTTTCTTTTTTGTTCCCTTTAATTAGCCATGAACTGCTTCATGCCCTGGGACTTTGCGCCGGGGTTATCGTTGCCGTAGCCCTCAAGCAGATTGATTGCACCCCAGATGCCAAGACCTGCGCCCAGAGCGATAACGAGAGTCTGAAGAACGGTTACTGCGCTATTGAAAAATGCCATAATATTTTCCTCCTAAAATTTGAAATTGTTTTGAGAATAGAAAAAGCCCTCCGTACTACCGGCATCAAAACCGGACGGAAGGCTTAGTTTACGAGAATCTTTTCAAGGAACTCCTCGACGGTTATCACGCCAAGTTTCTGTTCCATTCTGCTTCTTGCATATTCAGTTTCACAATCATATATATCACCACCACCTTTCATAAGAAACAGCCAATACATTGACTGCAACAAATCTTCACGAGAAGCACAGATTGTCGGTGAAAAAACGACAGGTGAAACCTTCAGAACCTCTGCGAGTTTCGCTGTGGTTTCTGCATTAGGGGTTCGAGCGTTTTTCTCATACTGAGCAATACGGACATCCGCTGTTTTCTCGGAATACCCCATCAGGAGTCCAAGCTCTTTCTGGGTAAGGCGGCGAAATCGTCTAACGAACTTCAATCGCTGCCCAATAGAGGTATCCGTGATCCACCAAGTCATTTTTTTTACACCTCGCTTTCTGCAAATTCTCGATATACAACCTCATTTTTTGCTCTGCGCTTGCCTACGGCTTCACTGGGAGCAAGGTCAGGGTAGGTTGCCTGCACTTTCTGTCTGCTTCTGCGGACAGTTTCAAACCCCGGAAAGCTGCGTCTATCCAGTTCCTTCAAAAACACAGGAACCGTCATGGCATGAATGTCGATGCCACGCAGACCGGAATAGTGTTCCAGTACCATCAGGTACAAATGATTGTCGGTATTTCTTGCCTTGTGGTCGTGTTCCAAGATGTTCTTAACCAGGGCAGATACCGTTTTCAGATTTTCCAAACAGAAACCTCCTTAATCCGCATCGACTACCACAAACTCATCACCTGCCTTGAGCTTCAACCTTCGACTCAGAAACTGCTCAATGTTGAACTCATTTCTCTTATCAAAGTCTGATGTGTACTTATAATTGGGGTGCTGCGTCAGATCGTACTTGTCAGAAAGAAACGGTCTGACACCACGCAACTGCAAAATACACTTGCTGCCATCCAGAACCGCAAGCTCATCTACGCTCGCAAGGTCTTTGCCTAACTTCTGATAATTCAAGCCGTAAGACGGGCTGTTACCTCTGGTGTTGGAGGTGTTGTAGGTGTCGATAGTTTCTTTTCCCAATGCCTGATTCAGTTCTTTGAGCGTGGTTGGCTCAGAACCACCCAGGAAAATTCGGGAATCCATGTTGCCGATGATGGTATCGGCATTGTCTTTATAAATGGCTTTCAGCTGTGATTGTGCCTGGAGAACAAGGCAAGCCGATATTTCACGGCTTCGGATTGTCGCTACCAGTTTTTCCAGATTGGGAATCTGACCGATGTTTGCCATCTCATCAATCAAGCAGCGCACATGAACCGGCAGTCTGCCGCCGTACACATCATCTGCTTTCTCGCACAACAAGTTGAACAGCTGTGTGTAAATCATGGAGATCAAAAAATTAAACGTCGCATCCGTATCTGACATAATCAGAAAGAGCGCCGTTTTCTTATCTCCGAGAGTATCCAACTGCAACTCGTCATAGGCAGTCACATCTCTGACCTCCTGAATATCAAAAGGAGCCAGACGAGCGCCGCAGGAAATCAAAATCGACTTAGCGGTCTTGCCGGCAGCCAGCTTGTATTTTTTATACTGACGGACTGCAAAGTGATTCGGCTTTTTCTTTTCCAGGGCTTCAAACATCAGATCCACCGGGTTCTGGAACTCCTCATCATCTTCCCGCACCTCCATTGCGTTCAGGAACTCAATCAGGGTGGAGAAATTCTGTTCCTCAACCGGAGCTTCATAGTGGATATATCCGATCAAGGCACAGTAGAGCAGCGTTTCCGCCTTCGTCCAGAACTCATCACCGGCTTTTCCATCACCCTTTGTGTTGGCAATCAGCGTTGTCACCAGTTTCAGAATGTCTTTTTCTGAATGGATATAGGCAAATGGGTTATAGTGCATCGACTTCTGAAAGTTGATGGTGTTGAAAATCTTGATGGTGTAGCCATGCTTCAAAAGGGCGTTGCCGCACTCAATCACGATGCTGCCTTTCGGAAGCGTTTCGTCAAGACAGAATGTGCATTTTATTTGCAAACATTTTATGAACAACTCACATCCTGCCTTGACGATGGTTTTATCCGCACATGGCGGCGTTGCGAATGTCGTTTTTGATAAGGCGTAGCACCTTATCGTCCATTGTTTCCTTGCTCGTCTGACTGAAATGGATGCCCACCATGTAGGTGGTCTTTCCAATCTTTCTGACAAGGACGGGTGCGGTCTGCTCGGTGGTTGTGGGTGCTGTGTTCTTTGTTTTTGCCATTGAATACCTCCTTGAAATGGAAAAAGCCAGACAGGGTGTGAGGGGCGGCAACGAAGTCCGGCAACGGGCTTCAAAAAACCTCAAACATAGTCCTATCTGGCTCTTTTACTATTTTTACTTTTTTCTTTGATTTCTCCGTTGCTTTCGTTGCCGGAGAAGAAAACTCCTTGTAAATAAAGGGGTTTTAAGGGATTAGCCCTGCAACGGGGTCGGCAACGGGATAGCAACTGGCTCGGCAACACGGTCAGTTTTTCAGAATGGAAGTTCCATCTGTCGGGCTTCTTCCTCGGTCAGTTCCCGAAAACCGTCAAGCAAATTTGAGCCTGTTGCCGATAGCTCGTTGCCGGACGGTGGGGTGCGTTCCCATCCTCGCTGTCTGCCGTACTTAGCAAAGATACGGGGATTTGAAAATGGTGTCCATCCCTCGATGCTGTTGTTCATAATCTCGTTGATTTCTCGGATTTCCCATTGCTTCGGCTCGTCAAAGGGATGGTTCAGAGCTTCTGCATAGATCAGCTTGGAGCAGACCTGTGTGCCGTTGTAATTATCAAGGAAAGACTGTATCAGTCCTGCCTTGGTGTCCTCCGGCATGAATTGCTTTTGCAGTTCTTTCAGTTCCTTGTCCATATCCTTGGATAAGGTCAGCCTTACAGGGAAATTATGATAGATGAACATGGCTTCTGCCCACATAAGGTCAATGAACGCTCTGGATGCAGCTTCATCTTCCAGAATGTGAACCACGGCATTTTCGGGGTGTACCATGATGGGCAAGAACCTACGGTTGCCGCTTCGGTCAAGGGGCAGAAAGTCCATTGTATTGGAAGAACCGCCGAACACGCATTGCCTAAGTCGGTCTGCCGGATGGGTTTCATACGGCACTTTATAGGTTTCTTTCGCCCTGCTGATAAAGGACTTAATATCCTCAATGCTCTTGGCGTTGGCTGTGGCAATCATTTCCGACATTTCGATTATCCAATGCCCCTGCATCTTGCGGTAAACATTGTCATCGTCAATCTTCTTTAGGTCATCGGAAAACCATTCGTCCTTGACTGCCAACAGTCGGAAGAAAGTGGACTTTCCTGCACCTTGCCCACCAACAAGGCAGAGCATGACTTCAAATTTGCATCCGGGCTTGAATACTCTGCTGATAGCTCCCAACATGAACAGTCGCAAGCATTGATAGGTGTACTCGCTGTCCTCTGCACCGAGGAAACGGGTCAGAGCGTAGCGGATGCGTTCTGTGCCATCCCATTCCAGACTGTTCAGATAGTCACGGATGGGGTGGTACTTATTGCAGTCAGCGACAATGGAGATAGCTTTCTGGATTTTCTTCTCGCTCGTCAATGCGTATTTATCTTCCAGATAGAGCATCAGATAATTCAAGTCCGTATCGTTGAGTGTCGCTGTCTGCTTGCTCCACCAAAGGGGCTTTACAATGTCGATACGCTCCGTGAGAATGTTGTACCTGACAGCACCTTGCAGATATGGGTCATTCTGAAATACTGTCAGACAGTTCCTTATGCTGTTCTTGATAGCTCCGCTATCGGTCAAGTCCAGACTTCCTCTGACTTCTTCCACGGTCATGCTCGGCTGTGGGTTCTGCAAATCGCTGTTCAAGTTTCATCACCTCTTTTCTTTGCTCGGCAACCAGAGCTTTCTTTTCTTCGGGAGTGCCGTACAAGAGAATATCAAGCAGATATTCGATATAGCTTTCTCTTTGCAGGGCTTCCACGAACAGGGGATGCCATTCATCCTCCGGCTGTATCGGTGCGTACTGCTGTTTCCATGCTCGGAGAGAGTGGAAGTAATCGGTCAGCACCTTGTAGCATCGGTTTTCTTCCTGTTGGTATCTCTGTTCGGGGGTAGGTTCTCTAATCTTTGGTCTGACGGATGGCTTCTGTCTGCTGTCATAGCAGATACCAAAATCATCAGCTAACTTCATGGCGGCTTCTTTGCTTGGCAGTCCGAACAGTCGAGAAACAAAATCAACTGCATCTCCGTCTGCTTGGCAAGCGAAACAATGGAAACGCATATCCACTTTCATGCTCGGATTTCTGTCATTGTGAAATGGGCAGACTGCCATGCCGTGACGATTGACACGGATGCCGTACATCTCTGCCGCCTGTCGGGTGGTAACATTGTCTTTTATTGCTTCAAATACATTCATTGCATCATCCTTTCGGGAAACAAAAAAGGCACTCGACATTTTCGCAAAGAAAACGGCAAGTGCCTGTTAGAGTTCCATATTCTGTTTTTTGTGCTGCGGAGCTTTCTGCTCCGGCTGTTTCTTGCCCTGCTCCTGCAGGAACTTCACTTTCTCCGTTACGGAGTGCTTCGGTTCGGGCTTCTTCTCGACTGCCTGTTCCGGCGTGAGGACTTTGCCGACCCAGTAGCGAATATCTTTCATCGGCTGTAATTCCTCTTTGACGGTTGCAAGCTGTCCGGCAAGTTGGCTGTGGGTTGCTTTCAGCTTGTCATACTCGGTTTGCAGAGCATCCAGATTTACATTCAAATCAACGCCCTGTTTTTTCAAATAACGGAACGCCTTATTGAAGCTGTCCAGTTCGTCCTTATGGCTTTCTGCAAAAGCGGCTTGCCTTGCTTTCCAACCAATTTTCAGATACTTGTCATGGACTGCCTTGTGGGTCTTGCAGTCTGCCACGGCGTTCTGTATGCCGGTAATGACTTTCATTCGGGCAGATGCTTTTTTCATTTCGGCATTGATTGTCTGGGCTTTCTCATTCACGCCTTGCAGGGCGGTGTCCAAATCTTCCAGAGTGAAAAGCTCATGTTCTTTTAAATAGATCAGAGCTTTGGAGACAGCTTTCAAATCATCGGCTGTGCCTTTCTGCTGTCCGTATCTCGACCAGTCGCTGCGTTCTGCCTTTCGCAGATTCATATAGTCACGGAGCAGAGTGGAGAGGTCGGGCGAAGCATTTTTCTTTTCGGCTTCCATTTCTGCAAACGCTTCTTTTGTGGCAGACACAATATCCGCAATCCAGTCTCGCAGATTTTTGATGGTACTGCGGATAGCGTTCATCATGCGGTTGGCGGCTTTAATATCTCGGTTCAGATTGCCGATATTGGTTTCAATGCCCTTGCGCTCCAGAGCAGAAACGGCGGCTCCCATGTGGACAGTCGGGATAATGTCAAGCCCTTGTCTTTCATAGGAACGCATATCCACACGCTCGGCACTTCCGGCAAGCTCCAGATATTTATTCTGAATGACTTCCCATCCGTGTCGCCATTCCTCGGCGTGATACTGTTCGTTCCAGTCAACGGTATCTTCCTTATGGCTTTTCCATCTGCCGGACGGGAGCTTGATACGCTCGCCGTTCTCGTCAAGGTCATAAACCTTTCGGCTCTTGGGCATCCACTTTCCGTTTTCATCAATGGCTCGCATGGTCAGCATGATGTGGCAATGGGGATTGTGTCCCGGAGGATCTGGGTCATGGATTGCAAAATCACAACACATTCCTTTGGACACGAAATGCTCATTGCAGTATTCCTGCATCATCTGCGGACACATTTCAAGTGGCATTTCTCTCGGCAGGGCAACAACGAAACGCCTTGCAAGCTGTGAGTTCCATTGCTTCTCCACTTCCTCGGCAGAGTTCCAGAGTGTAGCTCGGTCTGCGTATTCGGGTGGTGCATTGGTTGGGAGCATGATTTCCGTGTAAACAACCTCATGCTGTTTTCTGCGGTGGTCTTTGTGCTTCTGGTCATACTCGGAAAACAATTTTTCTCCGGCTTGGTAGGCGGCTCCGGCAACGGCAGAGTTGCCTTTGCTTCTCTGAACAATTCGTATGTTCAGATGGGGTACTGGCATTTTGTTTGAACCTCCTTTCTCGGTGCAATAAAAAATGACCGATACTTTTCAGCAGCGGTCAGATGGGGAAAGTATAAAACTTGCTGACGGTGAATGATTGCTTGCAATCATTCATCGGCGGCAAGTCCACAAAGGGGTAGCTGTCACAAGACAGCGCAGGGGAAGTGTAGCTTCCTCTGGATGATTGGAGCAAAAGACTTTTGCGGAAATCATCAAGCTCCCTGCAAGGGGCTTTCGGCAGAACGCAATCACCATCTTTAGGTGGTGTATAATTGCGCCCTGTTTCTCAACAGGGTTTTTAGCTCCCGTTCGGTTGCTCATTTTCCTTTCGGTTCGCAATCAGCATATTCAGCTTCTTTTGAACCGCTTCGCTGTGGAAGATGAAAGTCAGAAGCTCCATCACATCATCGTCCGTCAGAATGGTCGGTTCTCTCAAAAAGGTTTCCAACATTCCGGCACGAGTACAAAGGCGGTGGGTTCTCTCGCTTCGGGTCAGTCGCTTGATTTCGCTTTCCAGTCGCTTTTCCTTGTGCTTGGCTGCGGTCAGCTTTTTCTCCGCAACATACTGTTCTCGTTTCAGCTTTTCCAACTTCTCATTGGACATCGGGTCAACTCCTTTCGCAATAATGGATAAAACAAAAGCGACCAACTTTTTACGGTTGATCGCCTTTGGCTTAGTCATTATTCAAATGAAATGTAAATAGTTAAATTATCGGGTATGTAGCTGATACTCAATCCTTTTTCGTCATTAGATAGAAGCGTACCAATAGAAACATAGTCCTGTCCCTTGATTTCTTCTGATACATCCTCAATCACGGAGAAGCCTTCTTGTTTCAACAGCTCCATATATTCGTTATAAGCACTTTCGTCTATATCTACAATGCTGATACTGCAATTCTCGTGTTCTGTATCGAGCATAGCCCACGCAACTGTACCGGACGGAACAGGAAGTCCCTCTGTGTATTCATTCACAGGCCATACACCCTCATCAAGCATCGTAATACTTTCAGATTGTGTATTGCTTGTGTTTCCTGTGCCAGTTGGTGTTGTTCCCAGGTTGGAACACGCTGTCAATGACAGCATAAGTAAAACCGCAAGTATTGAAATATATTTTTTCATAGTTACCTCCTGTTGTTGCGGACTGTTCGGATAATCTGAATGACAGCAAATGTAACAGCGATTATGCCGACCACTAAAATGACTTGTGATGCATCAAAACCGAAAGTCCCCTCAACTTGAATGTTTGTCATTGCGTCTGCTTGCCCGATAGCTCCATCTGGCACTTTATCAGATTTTGCAGTAGCATAAATTACAAAAGCAACAACAGCTACCACAAGGGAAGTAACGCTTGAAATAATCCCTTTTCGTTTCTGGGGAGCAGAATTATCAATTCCAAACTGTTCTGCTGTATTGTCAGCAAATTCTTTTGGTGTCCCCAACCTTTCGATTACCTGTTGTTCAGTTTCTCCATGCTCTGCAGCAGAAGCAAAGATTTCATTCAGATCACGCACAACCTCAGTTTTGGCTTTGCGTGATAAATTCAATTCCTTTTCAACCTGCTTAATATATTGTTCTTTCATTCTGACACCTCCGTTTGTTGATAGCTGGCGATAAAGCCATTTACGCAATCTGTGTAGCTTGCCCAAAACATAATCAATTCCTGTAAAACTTCCTTTCCTTTGGGAGTAAGGGAGTAATATTTCTTAGAGCCACCATTAGCTGCCGCTGGTGCTAAACGACATTGAATTAGCTCTGCCTCCTGCAAGCGATACAGAATAGGGTAAATCGTCCCCTCTTTCGCATATCCCAAAACAGACGCACTGTTATTTAACTCTGTGATAATTTCATAGCCATAGGTTTCTTTGCGTCCGATTAAGGATAAGAGTATCATTTCAAGAGAGCCTTTTTTGAATTGTTGCACATACTTATTATCCATACTCTCTACCTCACTTTAGTTTTGCTACTTAGCATACCTAAATAGCAAAACTAATTATACTACGGTCTGCAAGTTCAGTCAATATAGTTTGAAAGAAATTCACATCTATAGCGGTAAATTTTACATTTTCGTCATATTCGATACCTTATACATCCCTATGTACTTGCGGTCAAAACATCGGATACAGACCCGACATTTTGACCGCATATCAACCCTAAACGCTACATTATTCCGTCTGACTGACGAAACCGTTTTGCTTGGCGTTCTCGCTTGCTTTTCGTCTGCGTTCCTCGCTGTACGGCGGCTGCAGACGGATGGACAGTCGGGACTTGTCCAGAACATAGGACACGCCGCCTTGCTCGTAGGTCTTTTCCAGTCGGCAAAGGTCGGGGTACTTCTTGGAGAACGCCGCCAGTCTGTTCCTCAGTCCGGCATTGTAGGTCTGGATGTGTGCTGTGTCCTCGCCCTCGTTGAACAGGACGATAGTTTCCTTTTCGTACTTCGTCAGCTTACTCATATAATCTCTCCCTAATGGAAATCGGCTGATTATCGGAATGGTACTTGTGGTGGGCGAAGTGTTCTACTTCCAGTCTCATGTTGTAGAAGAAACAGCGATACCATCTGTCGCAGCTCTCGTCACTCAGCTTGACTGCCAGAGTGAAGAACAGCTTCTTTGCCGCAGGATCGGGAGCAAGTGCAGCCGCAAAACGCAAGCGTTCAACGGTGGCTTCACGGTTCGGACAGCCAAAGGCATAAAGGGCTTTCTTTTCGTTCATAGACATTCTCATAGATAAATCCTCCTTGAAATTGTGAAATTAAAAGCGACAGAGACTTCACAAGGAAATACCTGTCGCTTTGCTTACGGTATGAAATTGTGGGGTCTGAACTTGCTGAATTGTCCAGTCTTTTACCTCTACTTAGTAGGTGGGAAGAATGGGCTGTGGAAGATTTCGCACATCATCAGAACGCCCATTGTAAAGCCATACTTGAATTGGACTTCATTGGTTATGTTGCCCTCGTCTGCGTGACTGTCGCAGAGCTTTTCAAGCAAGGCGTAGTCCTCTTTGCTTAGCTTGTCCTCGAAGAAAGACATAATCCTTGCAATCTCCCCGGTGGCTTCACGGAACTTGTCGGACTTTGGTACGACATTCTCGCTTGCGTAAATCTCGCCATTGAACAACGCTTCTAAAATCATAAAATTTAACTCCTTTCTCAGCAGTAAATCAGTTCGCCCTTGATGGTTTCCTCTGCCTGTGCAACGCAAGCGTTCATCTGGCGAACCCATTCGATTTGGTTTTCTGCTTTCAACTGCTCCGTCACGCCGTATGCTTTTGCAAGCTGCGGAATGATGATTTCCAGTCGCTTCTTGGCGGCTTCCTCAATCTCCGCACAATGCTCATAGAGCGTTTCGGACAGTACCATGTCGGAAAAGAGGATGGGGTGTGCCAGTCGCAGATACTCCTTTCTCATTCGCCCCCATTTTCCGAGACGGATATTCGGCTTTGCCAGTTTGATGTCGGGTACATAGTAGTCTCCGCACTTGATAAAATTGAGTTCCATAGTGTTTTCCTCCTTGAAAATATATTTTGTTTATTACGCACATCGGGATTTTTCGGCTTCTGCTTCGGCAGCTTCTTTTTCCTTTTTACGCTGTCTGTATCTGCGGACAGTTTCATTTCTGCGGTCTTTGCGTTCCTGCTCTTTGAGTTCTGCCAGTCGCTTTTCTTCCTCTTGCCTTGACAGGACTTCATCTTCGGTATCTTCCACCACAAACTGACCGATGAAATTGAAGTAGAGGTCAATGCGCTGGGTGCGGTTGGCGGTTCTGCCGCCAGTCGCTTCATAGACAACGATTTTGTCAATAAACTCATTGAGCATGGTCTGTGTGATTTCCGTAAAGTCACGGTATCGCTTTACCAGTCGGACAAACATTTCTCCGCTTTCTTCCTCTTGCCGGAGTTCGCTGATCTTCGCTTCGATTTCAGCGACCCTTGCTTCAAGCTCCTGTTGCTCGGTGTCATACTGAGCCATGAGCTTTTCAAACTGTCTGTCGGGTATCTTGCCGGATGCGTTGCCCTCATAGAGTTTTTTGATGAAATTATCCAGTTCTGCAATACGCTTTTTTGCGGTTACAAGCTCCTTTTTGCTGTCGGTCTGCACAACTGCTTGACTGGCACTTGTAAGCTCTTTGACTTGCTGTAAAAATGCCTGTTCATCTTTCAGCACATAGGCGGCAACCTTGCGGATAGCTTCATCCACCAGACTGTCCAGAGTGGATGCCTTGATAAAGTGCATCGTACACTCGCCGTACATGGATTTGTAGGTTGGACAGCGGAAGTTGCTGTCTGCATCGTAGGTTTTTCCGTCTGCTCTGTGCTGTGAATGTGGGCTTGCATAAGACAGGCGTTTTCCACAATCCGAACAGTAAAGCAGTCCAGACAAGCGGTGGGAGTAAGTCCCGTTAGCCAGAGTACGCTTTGTTTTCCTGCGGAGCTTCTGTGCCAGATGCCATGTTTCTTCATCGACAATGGCTTCATGGGTATTCTCAAAGATGATAAGTTCATCGGGTCTGGCTTTTCTTCGCTTCTTGGTCTTGAAGTTCTCGCAGATGGTCTTTCCCAACACGGTATGCCCCATGTATTCCTGCTTTTCAAGAATATAGGCAACTGCGGTACAGTTCCAACGATATGGGTCATGGTAGCTGTGGTTTCGGCTCTCTCCATGCTCGGACTGTTCCAGATATGCAGACGGTATCAGCACCTTTTCCTCGGACAGCTTATTTGCAATCGCCTTTGTCCCCATACCGTCAATAATCATCTGGAATATTCTGCGGACTACCTTTGCGGCTTCCTCGTCAATCAGCAGATGGTTCTTGTCCTCCGGGTCACGCTTATAACCATAAGGGATAGCACCGCTGCATCGTTTTCCGTCCTGCATCCTTGAACGGAAGATAGCACGGATTTTGTTGCTTGTGTCCTTTGCGTACCACTCGTTCATAATGTTCAAAAACGGAGTGAAGTCATTTTCGCTTGGATTGGCACTATCCACGCCGTTGTTGATTGCGATAAATCGGACACCTTTTTCGGGAAACATGATTTCCGTATAAAAGCCGACTTTTAGATAGTTACGCCCAAACCTCGACATATCCTTTACGCAGACAATATCGACTTCTCCTGCTTCGACTGCGGCAATCAGAGACTGAAATCCGGGGCGGTTGAAGTCAACGCCACTATAACCATCGTCCGTGAAATGGCGGATATTCTTAAATCCCTGTGCCTTGGCATACTCCTCCAGATATTTCTTCTGGTTGGTGATACTGTTGGATTCGCCCTGCATTTCATCGTCACGGCTCAATCGCTCATAGAGGGCTGTGTACTTAGTTTTCTTGGTTTCCATTGGCTTCCTCCTTTCTGGAAAATTCATATAGGGTACAGAAAAAGCCACATGGCAGAAGATTTTCGTCTTACCGTGTGACTTTTTCTCTGTCCTATATTATTGTAACCCTTCGGGTCAGTGACCACATAGGAACTGTGCATCTGGAGAAGGTTTGGCTTCAACCAAAAGCGAGTTTTACCGGAACCCGAACCGCCGATAATCAGAACATTCTTATTTCGGGCATTGGCAGGATTCTTCGGGCGATTGCTCATCATCAGCCGCTCCGTTTTCGTCAGGATCACATTGTCCTCGAACTTTGGTGCAATAAACGGCTCAATATCTTTTGCCGTTCCCCAACGAGCAGAACCGTACTCAACATTGTGTCGGTACTTCTTTGCGTTTTTGCCTTTTAGATAGACAGCCAGCCGAAGTCCTGCGCCGCAGAGAATACCAATCAGCAAATCCAACGGGTGAAAGCTGGGAAACGGATTGTTCAGGGCTATCGGAAGGGCATGAAAAAAGCTGAGGATTTTCGCAGATGAATCTGCCCCCTCAGCCAATCTCCATGCTTCTCCTAAATTCGTAGCGAACAACCCTACCAGAAAATACGGTAAATTCAGAATCAGGAGCTTTTTCATTTTTCTCTTATCCATCACAGATCACGCTCCTGTTTCTTCTCTCGAACCTTCTTCGGAATCGCTGCGACAATTTCCTTGAACTTCTTCAGCTGCGCCAGAACGCTCGGCTTTTCATTCTTGGTTAATGCCCTTGCCTGATGTTCCTTGCAGATTGCATCCAAAGCATCTGCATCTTTAGAACGGACAAAAACAAGAAACCGGGGAGGATCAACGGACTTATCTTTTCTTACGGCAAAGTCCACGCCATACTTCTTGGCGAGCTTTTCAAAATCACGGATACTCTCTTTGTCGATCTCAACATTCGTAGCACCCTGATTCTGTCCCAAAAGCTGTTTCACGGATTGCTTTCCATGAACGGCAGGGTCTCGTGCCTTTTTCATCTTCACTTTTTCCCGGTGCTGCAAATACTTGCGGATACCGGCAATGATAGTGCGCCCCGTCAGCTTGGTTGTGCTGATCGCCAGGTTTACTGTTCTGTTTTCAACTTCTTCCTGCATGATTCATCACCTCCTGCAAGCAGTAGAGTGAACAGATTATCGTGCCATATCTCTGTGGTCGTAATACAGATTGCCCTTGGCAACTGCGGCATGGCTGATAATCTTGATATTGCCAGCTTTCTGGTTATCCAGAGCCTTCTGATAACCCACATCGCTCAAATACAGGCGATTTCTTTCGCCTTTCCAACCGACAGGCGATTCATCGGTCAGCACATCGAAAATAATCATGTGCTTGGTGGCGTCATCAAATCGTGCCAAGTCCATATAGGTATGTCCCTGGTACTCCTTGGCACCATCCTGAATCCGCTTTCGCTCCATCAGCTCTCCAATCGTCGAATTTCTTTGCATAAGAACCTCCTTACAGAACATCTCGGTCAGGGTTACTTTTGTGGGGAACCGAATCAGCTTTGACAGGTGCATCTTCTTTCTTCACCATGTCATCCGGCAGGGGAAGCGCCATAATGCTGCGCCCCATGCGTACAAAAGTCTCAGGCTGATGAAAGTGTTCCTCAAACTGCTTCATCAGTTCCGGGGACAGAGAACAAAAATCATCCTCGCCCAATCCCACAACCAGAAAATCACCGGCGATAATGTCATAAATATCGCCGTCATCATCACGCAGCGCACGGTTCAGTTCTTTGCCTACGAGTTTACCTTCGTCGTGCATCACCAGTGCAACCGGCTCATTGAACGGATAAGTTGCCTCAATATCGCCACCTACGGCTTTCTGCAAATCCTCCAGCTCACAGCCGATCTGCACAGCCTGCGGATACATGAACGGCTTTACCAGCAACACATTCATGGTATCTGCCTGTTCTTTCTGAACCTCCCGTTCCTCGGTCGTGCCGAACGCAACACCGGTAAAGTTTTCGGAGTCCAGAATGTACTCCGAATTGTAATAAGCGGCTCTAACCTGTTCCTCTGCCGCATCGTGAGATTCTGCTTGCACCGTAACCGTTTTCTCCAAGGTTTCGGTGATCTTCACATCGTATTCTTTCAAGTTTCGATACCTCCGTTTCTTTGGAAATAAGAAAAGCGACCATCCATGAACCTGTTACAGTTCATAAATAGTCGCATCCACATCGGCTAAAAGCTCGAACAAGCAAATATCGTCCAGTTCGCAAATCAGGGAACCCATGTCGAAGAAAATATCGTCCTCGCATTCCACCGTAGTAACCACGCTGCGGTGTTCGTTAAGACAAATGGCTTCTTCCTTGTCCATCGTGATCGTAGACATACAGGACACCACATAGAATGTCATATCTTCTGCTAACCACAGCTCCTTGCTCTGAATCGTGCGAACTTTTTCATCGCCGCTCATATCTTCTACATAGGACAGAAGCCGCACGGCTCTGCTGTTCAGAAGTACCTTTCCCTGATAGTCGATACCCTCACCAGCAGAGGACAATACTCGATACTCGCTAATCATCTCGGCATTTTTCTGAAACGACTTTGCCAGAAGCGCAGGAGAAATATCATCGAACTCCTCACTGTAGTTTACGAGCATATCTACCATATAATCAGGATCGCAAAGGTCGTAGAGTTCTTCCAAAGCGCCCTGAATGTTTTTGGGTGTAAACATTTTTTACCTTACCTTTCCATTGATTTTTCTCTTTTTTTCTGCCATTGCTCCAAAAGCTGAATGATTTTATCCTCCATCTGCTTGTTGGTATAGGACTTCGGGAAGTATTTTCGCAACGAATCCGTTTTGAAGGTTACTCTGTCCAGCTCTCCCTTCTTGATTTCATTCATAATCTCGCACATCGCATCCAGCGTACACTCGCCCTCCTGTGCGAGCTTTTTAATTCGCTGTGCTTGCGAAAGGGAAGGAGCTGCTTGAGCATAATCCATTGCAGAAAGAAAATCCTTCTGTTCTTCACTTGCCAGATAGGAAAGCTCCACCGCAGGATTGAATTTGATCTGACCCGTATCTACCATATCCAGCAGTTCCGGAATCAGTTCGGTCAGACGGATATAACGGTGTACCTGATTTCTGCTTTCTCCTGCCTCCTGACCGACTATATCCATTGCCTGCAACTTCATCCCAACTTGGGATGAAGTTAAATCGGTGCGTTGACCTTGATGTTTAATCGCATCCAGCTTCATCTTATAAGCAAATGCTCTTTCACTCGGCAGGATACTCTCCCTCTGCAAATTCGCATCAACCATCAAAATAATGGCTGCATCATCGTCCAGGTCACGAACAATCGCAGGCATGGTTTCCTTACCCGCAAGCTCCGATGCCCGGTGCCGCCTGTGACCAGAAACGATTTCATAACCACCGTCGGGGTCAGGACGGACAATCGCAGGAGTGAGAACTCCGAAATCTCGGACGCTCTCTGCCGTTTTCATCATTTCTTCATCATCAACCACACGGAAGGGGTGTCCCTCAAAGGGGTGTAGCTCAGAAAGCGGAATTTCCTGCACACGCTCCTGCTGGGCTTCAGCTCTGGATTGATCGGTGGAGAAAATATCATCGTACCCCTTCAAGCTGATGTTTGCGCCTTTTTTCTGCATTGTTTAACACCTCCTTCGTCAGAATTTTATAGGCTTCGGCAACTTTGCCTTTGGGATCATGCTTGAAGATACTGGTTCCCTCTGCGCTGATTTCCTCTGCACGGACAGAGCGGGGAATGTCGGTCTTGTAAACCTTCAGCTTTCCGCCGTAGCTCTCCCGAATCAGATTGCTGATGTCTTTGGAGTAGTTGGTGCGGCTGTCCACCATCGTCAGAAGAATCCCTTCAATCCTCAGTTTCGGGTTGATTTGCCTCTTGACCTTGTTGATGGTTCCAAGCAGCTGTTCCAGACCCTTTGCAGGAAGGTATGCTGCCTGAACCGGTATCAGCACATTGTCGGCAGCTGCCAACGCATTGACGGTCAGCATACCCAAAGACGGCATACAGTCAAGAAGAATGTAATCATAATTCTGTTTGACTGTATCCAGGTATTGCCGGAGAATGGTTTCCCGGCTCATGGCATTGACCAGTGCTACCTCCATACCTGAGAGTTCGATGTTGGACGGCACCAAATCAACGCCCTCCGGATGATGAAGAATCCCTTCATCGGGAGTAATAGGGTTTTCCATCATAATCTTTCCCATCAGATCGGAAAGTGTCGGAGACAGATCATCCGGGCAGGGATTGCCCAAACTGACCGTCAGGGAAGCCTGGGGATCGGTGTCTACCAGAAGCACCTTTTTTCCTTCAAGAGCCAAGCCAACGCCCAGATTCTCGGTGGTGGTGGTCTTTCCAGTGCCTCCTTTCTGATTGACCACCGCAATGATGGTTGCTTTTTTCGACATTTATCGTCACTCTCCTTCCTCTCGCTTCATTTTCAATTTCTTAAATCCTCCTTCCAAATATCCGTGTGACATATCGTGCCGAACAAGAGCATCGTAGTAGGTGTCTATTGTCGTCGGCGCATTGTATATCGTAGTCAGCATATACTGACGGATATTTCTAATCTTTGTGGTGTTCTCCTTGAAGCAGTCCATAACATATCGAATGTGTTCGGCATTCAGTTTCATAAACCGACTGCGGACAATTTCTGCCGGACGCTCCTCTGCACCAATGCGAATCAACGGTCGCTTCGTGCAAACTGTTTCAACGATCAACTCCAGAATGTTATCCAGCATTTCGGAATCGTAAGGGTAATCCTTCTTCAACAAATCCATACTGAGCTGATCCGAGAAATAATCAAAGTATTCTTGATACCGGTCATTCTCGTCCATCATTCCACCATTTCCGGAAGGAAAGATAGAATCAGTATCACTAAATTCAGTATTTTTAATATCAGTATTATTACATTGTGATTTCGGAAGTTCTTGAGTTGTGATTTCCATTGTTCCAGAATTGTGATTTTCACAATTCAAGAGTTGTGAATCCACAGCAGAGATAAAGTTCTTCACATAGATCAGGTTGGGCTTTCCCAAACCCTGGCGCTTACGTTCAATCAATCCTGCTTTCTTCTCAAGTTCACTGAGCAGCTTGATAGCCTTTTGTTCAGCACAGTTCAGAGCCATCTTCGCTTCGTCGATTGTAAAAATGATATACACTCTACCGTTTTTATCTATCCAACCATTCTTGGCAGACAGGCTCATGCGGTCAAGCAAAATGCCATACAGCATCTTGGCATCGGCAGAAATATTCCAGAACCTCTCGTTCGTGAACAACACCTTCGGAACTCGATAGAATGTGAATAGATCGGATTGCTGACCGTAAAAATAATCAAAACTCACACGGCTTCACCACCTTCTTTCTGCGGAAAACTTTCTGTTGTCAGCGGAATGCTGCGGAAAGTCGTATCCGTCTTTTCGTAAGGACATCGGGCAAAATAGTAGAAGCGGTATTCCTGTTCATACACATCCATATCAACGAAGCCCCACTTCACGCATAACCTTCTTCGTACACCAACCAATGCACGGGTGATCTCGCCCATAGGGACAGCCATCACATTCCGACTTGGGTTTCGGCGGCAAAGAGATTAAGTAGTAGCAATTATTTCTACCCAGACGGCAGCCCTTTCTGCCATTCGTCCAGAAGTAGCAGTAATGACAGTCGCTCGGCTTGTCTGCGGTATAAACAGGCTTGCTCAAATAAAACACCTCCAATCTCTTGTATTTGCCCATGGGTTTGGGCATAAAAAAAGAGCGCCTATCCATCCCCAATGCGGGGCAAATAGACGCTCTATGTACATAACGATATTTAATTTTATCTGCTATAACTGCATGGTATTCAAAACATCCGCCTTTTTTGATTAGCTGGATTTTTGGCACGATTTTGGGGCTGATTAGCAGGAAGGGCATTTTCATTAGCAAGAACAGCCCGTTTTCTGCTAAAAATTAGCTGGCGATTTTGTCTTATAACAACCGTTCGATTCTGGAGGGGTTGTCAAAAATCAAATTTTGGAGTAGAATTTTATCTCATACAGTGAAAGAGCTTTTTCGTAGCTTTTTATATAAGAAAAGCCGAAAACCCTTGAAAACAAAGGCTTTCGGCGTTGTTCACTGGCGTCCATAAGAGGATTTGAACCTCCGACCCCACGCTTAGGAGAACAAATAACTCTTTGTCCTACGATTCCCTTACACTACATTCCGCTTCGTTTTGTGTCAATTTAGCCCAATGAATTTTTGGTTTCTCACGCCGTTTTGTGTCATTCTGCACAGTTTCAAGGCGCTGGAATACCTTTCGCGCAATTAGCAAAAAATTAGCAGACGGCATTTTTGAGCTTTTGTAAAAACGCAAATTAGCAGATTATTAGCAGAGCGGCCCGCCCGGGGTGTGTTATTTTTATACGCATCCCGGGCTATTTTATCATTTTTATGCAATAGAATCAATCTTAAAATAGGAGGTTTCCATGCCGGCTTATCAATTACAGATCAAACAGGTCGTGGATTACCCACGATGCCGGATTTATCGGCAATTCGTCCATCGGCTGATGGCAGACCGGAGCATTCGCACAAGCGGAGGCTCTGGTCTTTTTTATTTTACCGTACTTTGCAGCTACGCAAACTTCCGCACTTCATACCGCCGCATTGATGGTATTAGCTATACCATCTATCCGGGCGAATGGGTCTGCACACTCAAGGAAGTGTCCCAATGGTTTCGCACACGGTTTCAATGCCAGGCGTTGACAGTGCTGGAACAACTGCAGAAACAGCACTTTATCACTTTTCATACACTGGATCGCGGCAATGTGATCCGCTATAAAATTTGCGACTGGGCGCGGCATAACACGGTGCTTGAATATAATGCTCCCTGCCAAAAGGATACCGGCTTTTTCTTTCTGCCCGTTTCCGTTGTCACAGATCTCATCAGCACAAGCCGATGCTCCGAAATGGATATTATTCTGGACCTCTGGGTTTCAGCCGTCTACAACGATAATCAGGTACAGGGGTCAGACCTGGGGCCAGTAGTCTATTTCCGCAACGGCACCGGCAATCCTCTTGTTGCCTACACTGAACTGGCTGTCCGCTGGGGGGTGTCCCGGGCGACAGTCGGCCGCGTCCTCAAAAAGCTGGCCGCACTGGACTATATCTCCCTTATGTCCTTCCCGGGCCGACACGGCAGCGTGGTCTATTTGAAAAATTACCTGTCCACCATGTTTGAAATATCGGATGTTATGGTGGACAAAGAGGAGGTCGCTATGACGCTCAACATCCATTTGGAACTCCCCGATGAATCAGGCTCCAGCCAAAACACACCAAGTATAGAGCATGAGGTTATCGTTTCAAACGAACTCAATAGCGTTTCAAAATCGCACATTGAAATTATCATCCAAAAGATGGCTCAAATCCTGATGGCACAAGGGATTTCGTGCTTTGGTTGTCCCCTCTCCCGCTATAAGTTATATCCCTTATCGGGCGACTGCCGGGAAGATTTACTACCCCGCGCACGGGAACAGTCAACGCTCTGTTTTGGCTTGTCCATTCTGTGCGGGAACAGGCAGGTCACCACTTTTGAACTTACACTCTCTCCCGTCGCGGAGAATTGAATAAGGAGGTCTTACCATGAAGAAATTTGTTGAAAAAGATGTCGCAGAAAACCCGCTGTACCATGATACCTGGAAACTGTTGAAAAAATACCGCGATGTGGTGTGGAGCCTGGAAATTTCTGTCCAGCATGTGCGTTCCAAGTTTGAGATCGAATACGGCACATCCATCGAGGAATTTCTGGATTCCATCTATCTGGCCGGCGCCGATCTGAATGGGAGCGATATTGAACACCATGCTAAGTGCATTGAGCGCAGCCACAAAATGCTGAAACTTTTGGATTCAGCAGTCGAATTGCTTCGTACCCGCCACAAGAACGGCGAGGCCTATTACTGGCTGCTTTACTACTCCTTCCTCTCCCCGCAGCAACTCAAAAATGTGGAGGAGATCATCGAGAATTTGCGTCCGCATATCCGGGACATCTCATTCCGTACTTACTACCGCAGGCGCAGGGAAGCCATTGACGCACTCAGTTCCGTACTATGGGGGTACACCTCCAAAGACAGTTTGGATATGCTGGAACAGTTCTTTCCAGCGCCAAAACCAGATGAAAAGGCCAAGGGCAAATAATTGGCAGAATACGGGAATGAAATTGGCGCATTCCTGCCCTTGAGCCGTAAATCCTGGTGTGCTAAACTGAATATGCTCAAACTTGCACCCAAAACTGAATGCAGGCAGTGAACGGCACCTTTTTCAAGGTGCTTTTTTGCTGCCCTAATGACCGGCCGATTGGGGAGGGAGCCCGCATCTATTACAAGAGCTGCGGGCTCCTCTTTTGTTTGAGTCCCGCATATTACATTTGGATTGGAGGTCCGAAAATTGAAAAAACGCAAGATTCCTCACCAAAAGCGAAACGGCGATACCAGCCCTCCGCGCCGTTTTTCCATTGGCAGAATCGCTTATATGGCGTTTCTGTGTCCCACCGTCTCATTGATGTTCAGCCAGCCGGCCTTTGCCGCAACCGATGTTTGGACAAAGGCCACAGAAATCATGCAGGATGTCTACACGCAGATCCTCGCTATCTCCACGATTGCGGCCATTGTGACCGCTTCGGTAGCATTGCTGCTCATGAATTTCTCCCGTTCTGGTAAAACGGTGGATGAAAGCAGAGCTTGGCTCAAACGAATTGTTATCACCTGGGCCATCTTAAACAGTCTGGGCTTTATCATGTCCTATATCGTCCCCTTCTTTGAGGGTGGTCAGTGGGCAGGTTGATCGGCATCACATTGATACCCGACGAAAGGAGGCATGACCTATGGGTATTCTGGACGGCATTGTTGAATGGATTGCAGAGCAGGTCATGGCGGGCCTTGACTTGATAACCACCTCGGTTTTGGGGGCACTGGGCTGCGATATGGCGGTATTTCTGCGCTACTTTCCCGCGGCCGAAACGATGTACAGCGTTTTTGTGGCACTGGGCATCGGTATCATTCTCCTTAACTGGGTGTGGCAGCTGTTCAAGAACTTTGGCCTGGGAGCCGGTATTGAAGCGGAAGACCCGCTCAAATTGAGCATCCGGTCCGTCATTTTTATTCTTTTAGCGTTCTTCTCCAATGAGATTGTCAGCATGATCCTGACCATCGGCGGCACACCGTATAACTGGATTATGGATTCGGAGCTGCCGGCACTCAGTTTTGCGGATTTCAATTCTGTCATGCTGGTCATCATCGGGGTGTGCGCCAATGGGGCTGTGGCCCTTATCACTCTGATTTTAGTCATCATTCTGGCGTGGAACTACCTGAAGTTGCTGCTGGAAGCGGCAGAGCGATATGTATTGCTCGGCGTGCTGGTCTATACGGCTCCAGTAGCCTTTTCCATGGGGGCAAGCCAGACAACATCAAACATCTGGAAATCCTGGTGCCGGATGCTGGGCGGTCAGATTTTTCTTCTGCTGATGAACGCCTGGTGCCTGCGCCTGTTCACGAGCATGGTTGGTTCGTTTATCTCCAACCCGCTCTCTTTGTAAGGAGGGCCATTTTGAAAAGACTCAAGAAAATTTTGTTCCTTGCGCTGATGGTCGCAGCTCTCTCCTGTCTGTTCTGCCAGCCTGCTTTCGCTATTTCGGAGGAAGAAGTCCAGGCACAAGTGGACGCCGTAGGCAAAGAAGCCGTTTCGGGGAATGTGCTGATCTGGTTTATGTGCGCAATCGGATTTCTTAAAGTATCACAGAAGATCGATTCTTTTATGGCAAGTCTGGGCGTCAATGTCGGCCATACCGGAGGCAGTATGCTGGCGGAGGCTATGATTGCGGCCAGGGGATTCAGCGGATTTAAGAGCTTTGCCAGCAATCACTTTGCGGGAGGCCGCAGCAGTCATTCCTCCCATGTCCGTGCAAACGGTGGCGGAAAAGGCGGTGCTGGATTCGGCGCTGGTTTTGCCAGCGGTGGCTTGGCCGGCGTGATTAAAAGGAATGTTACCAATAATGCGGTCAAAACGGCCACAACGCCCCCGGATGCCAAGCCCTCCGGATTAAGTGGGCTGGTCGGCGGCGCTGCAGGCGGCATCGGTGGACATATCTACGCCTCCTCCGTAAGCAAAGGAGGCAATTTTGCCAACAATGTCATAGGATCGGTTGCTACCGGGAGTATCACCCAGATGGGAACTATGACCGGGGATAAAGCTGTAGAAGCTCTGCATTCCTACATGGGTCATGCGGCATTGGAGCCCGGGGCCGAGAATATTCCCACTTATCAGAATGTGGAGATTGGCGGCGGCCGCATTACCGGCACAGAAGTCACTCCGGAGCATCCAGAAGGCATCGCTTTTGGTATGTATCATGCAGACCAGTATGTGGCGCCGGAAGGCCAATACACAACCGTTCACGCTGTAGATGGTACTGCCTGGTATAAGCAGTATGCCGCGGATGCGGTTGAAAAATCCCCCTATATGGCACCGGACGGCTCGATTGCCTATCACGAATCCATCGTGAAGAAACTGCCGCCTACTCCCAAAAGAAAGGACAAACTCTAATGGCTGAAGAACAAAAAAACAGCTCCGCCGAAACAGTAGATGCTGCGGCCTCTGCCGCACATACGGTCAAAGGCGCTATCAAAGCTGGCAAGGCCATCTCTGGAGCAGCGAAAGGCGCTGCCGCCGCCGGCCCCTATGGGGCTGTGGCTGGGGCCGTCTGGGCCGGCCGAAAGCACATCGGCAAAATCATTGCCGTCATTGCCATTCTGCTTTTGCTGCCTGTCCTTTTCCTCCTGATGCTGCCCGGCCTGATTTTTGGAGGGCTGGTCAATGCCTTTTCACCAGCTGATCCTGACACGCCTATCCTCAACAGCGAAACCGCCATCGTAGAAAACGCCAACGACATTACCTTTGCCATCAACGCCATTCTGGGTGAGGCGCTGGATGATGTGATGGCCCGTATCGAAGTGGACTTTGCCTCTTCTGGCGCCGACAAAATGGAGGTCAAAAACCCCTATTCTTCCGGCCTGGTCTACAACGCCAACCTCATCGTTTCACAGTATTGCGCTGCCCGGGATGAAGACTTTGAGAGCATTTCGCTGGATGACCTGTCCACTGTCCTGCGGGAGAACAAAGAGCATCTATACTCTTATACCAGTGTGCGGGAGAGCCGTGAGGTCACATCCGAAGATCCGGAGACCGGTGAGGAAACCATCTCCACCGAGATCTGGATGATCTATACCATTCGCTACAACGGCGAGTCTTATCTTGCCGACCATGTTTTCGCGCTTACGGATGAGCAGAAAGAACTGGCGTCCGATTATGCCTCTAACCTAAGTCTCTTTTTAGGCGACGGCCTGCTGCAAAATGTGGACGAGTGGACAGGGAACAGTATCCCCTCCCTTGGAGATGTAACCTTTACCGACGGCGGGACCCCGGTTGTTTATTACAATCAGCTGGATGAACGCTATGCCAGTCAACCCTATGGCACCGATAACATCGGCGGCTATGGGTGCGGGCCCACCGCCATGGCAATCGTGGTTTCCTCCCTCACGGACGATATGGTAGACCCGGTGGAAATGGCAAAGTGGTCATATGACAATGGCTATTGGTGCAAAAGCAGCGGCTCTTATCACGCATTGATCCCTGCTGCTGCGGAGGAATGGGGCCTTCCGGTATCCGGCTGCACGACTTCCGAGCCCCAGCGGATTCTGGACGCTCTCGCAGATGGCAAGCTGGTCGTGGCAATTATGTCCGAAGGCCATTTTACCTCATCCGGCCACTTCATTGTTCTCCGTGGCGTAAAAGACGGCCAGATCATGGTGGCTGACCCGGCCAGTTACAAGCGAAGCGGGCAGTTGTGGGATCTGTCCATCATCTTAAATGAAGCAAGCCGCCGTGCGGCAGCAGGCGGTCCTTTCTGGATTATTGGCTGACCGCACCGCACCCCGGCATCAGAAACGAGGTAATACATGAGCAACAAGAATGACCATGATATTTATATCATACCGCCGAACTTCATAGAAACAGGCACTTTTTTTGGCGGTATGTTCCGTGCGCGGAATGTGATTGAAGCCGGCATCCTGGCACTTGCCATTGGGACGCCGGTTTTTTTGTGCCTTCCATTTGGGCTGACCGCCCGCATTATTGCTTTATGCCTGACTGCGCTCCCGGTGGCATTGGTTGCCCTCATTGGCATTTCAGGGGAAAGTCTCTCGCAGTTTCTGATCACTTTTCTGAAATACCTGCGGAATCGCCGCGTTGTCGGCGGTGACGGTGAACAGCCCTGTGAAAAAACGGCTCCCTCCAAATCAGCCGGCAAGCATCTCAAACAGAAGCCTCCAAAGGAGAGAAAGCCCAAGGCGCCGAAGCGCCGGCGGTCTGGTGAAGCAGATTTCCCCGCTGAGTTTGATGAAGTCCGCGGATATGAAATCCGTGAAAAGCTCCGGCCCAAGAAAAATGCTAAAAAGGATCGTCCTGCCAAGGGCAATAAGGCAAAAAAGAACGCAAAAAAGCGCCATGAAAAGGAACGCCTGCCCAAACGCCCCGCCCGTGTCAAGGAGCAGAAGCCCGCCTGCCTCAATCCAGTGGCGGATTATCTGCCCATTGAGAAAGTGGAGAACGGCATTATCTATACCAAAGACCATCGCTTTGTCAAGGTGGTCGAAGTTGTCCCCATCAACTTTATGCTGCGCAGCGCCCGGGAACAGAGGAATATCATCTACTCCTTCGTTTCGTACCTGAAGATCTCGCCCATCAAGCTCCAAATCAAGGTTCTGACCCGCCGTGCGGACATCAACCGCCACCTGGACACGGTGCGCCAGGAGATGGCCCATGAGGAAAACGAGCAGTGCCGCTTGATGCAGGAGGATTACCTGAACTTTGTGCAGCAGGTCGGCTCCCGGGAAGCTGTGACCCGGCGGTTTTTCCTGATTTTCGAGTATGAGCCCTGGGCCAATACCCGGCGCTCCGAACAGGAAGATGAGGCAATCCAATCTCTCCAAAGTGCTGTCCACACGGCATCCAATTACCTGCGTCAATGCGGCAACGAGGTCGTTGTCCACGAAAACGAGGACGAATTTACCGTAGATGTTTTCTATAATTTGTTGTGCCGAAATGAAAGTGCGGTCAAGCCCCTGTCGGTACGGGCACAGGAAATTGTGGCACAGTATCTCGACAAGGGGCGGGAGGGCGAGATTGACCGCATCCCGGCGGCTGAATTTGCTGCTCCCAAAAGCATCGACTTCACCCATGGACGGTATCTCTGCATAGACGGGCTGTACTATACTTATCTGCTCGTCCCATCAGATGGTTACAAAACACAGGTGCCCGCGGGCTGGCTGAGTTTGATCGTCAATGCCGGTGATGGCATTGACCTCGATATGTTTCTTTCACGCCAACCCAAAGAGCGCATTATTCAGCGGGTCGGCCAGCAGCTCCGCATCAACCGGTCAAAAATCAAGGATGCCAGCGACACGAACACGGACTTCGATGATATAGACGGCGCTATTCGGAGCGGCTATTTTCTGAAGGAGGGCCTTGCGAATAACGAAGATTTCTATTATCTCAACTTGTTGATTACTGTGACTGCCCCTTCTGTGGAGGACCTGGAGTGGAAGGCCAGCGAAATAAAAAAGCTCCTGCTTTCGCAGGATATGGATGTCTGCAACTGCCATTTTCGGGAGGAGCAGGCATTTTGTTCTGCCCTCCCGCTGGTTTCCATGGAAAAGGGACTGTTCGAGCGTGGTAAGCGCAACCTGTTGACTGGAGGCGCGGCCAGCTGCTATCCGTTCACTTCGTTTGAGATGTGCGATGACAATGGAATCCTTCTGGGGGTCAACAAATATAACAGTTCCCTCATCATCGTGGATATTTTCAACTCTGCGATTTACAAGAACGCCAATATGGCGATCCTGGGTACCAGCGGCGCAGGCAAGACCTTTACGATGCAGCTCATGGCGTTAAGAATGAGGCGGAAAAACATTCCCGTTTTCATCATTGCACCGTTGAAGGGGCACGAATTCCACCGTGCCTGTGCCAATGTAGGCGGGGAGTTTATCCAGATTTCCCCGGCCAGCCCGCACTGCATCAATGTGATGGAGATCCGCAAGGTGGATCGGTCGGTCAGTGAGCTTCTGGACGGGCCGGGAATCCAGCTCTCCGAACTGGCCGCCAAAATCCAGCAACTCCACATATTTTTCAGTCTGTTGATCCCTGATATGTCTCACGAGGAACGACAGCTGTTGGATGAGGCTCTGATCCGCACCTACAATTCCAAAGGTATCACTCATGACAACGCCTCATTGGAAGACCCGGCCAATCCGGGCTACTACCGGGAGATGCCGGTGCTGGGCGATTTATATGAGATTTTGAAGGCCGCCCCGGAAACCACTCGCATGGCCCATATCCTCAACCGTCTGGTGAATGGCTCCGCCAGTACCTTTAACAAGCAGACCAATGTGCGGCTGGATAATAAGTACACCGTACTGGATATTTCCTCGCTTACTGGTGATTTGCTGACTGTGGGGATGTTCGTGGCCCTTGATTTCGTTTGGGACCGCGCCAAAGCTGACCGCACCGAGGAAAAAGCCATTTTTATTGACGAGTGCTGGCAGCTTCTTTCCGGCGCAGGCGCCACGGGTACCAGGCTGGCCGGTGATTTCGTTTTGGAAATTTTCAAGACGATTCGCGGCTTCGGTGGATCAGCGATCTGCGCCAGCCAGGACCTTAACGACTTTTTCAATCTGGACGAAGGCCGTTTCGGGAAAGGCATCATCAACAACAGCAAGACTAAGATCATTCTCAATCTGGAGGATGACGAAGCGGAGCGTGTCCAGGAAACCCTCCATCTCTCTGACGCAGAAACGATGGAGGTCACACACTTTGAGCGCGGCAGCGGTCTGATCTCCACCAATAACAACAATATCATGGTGGAGTTCAAGGCCAGTCCATTGGAAAAAGATCTCATAACCACAGACCGCAGGGAACTGCGGGAGCTTTTGGAGCGCAAGCGCCAAGAACAAGCTGATTCCGCTTAAAAGGCATTTTCTCTGGGAGGTGCGGAAGCGCCTCCCTTTATTGCGCGGAGTAGTGTAAAGAACATGGTTGGATGCTTTACCAACAGACGGCGGGGCAGTACCGTCCTCCGCAACCATTTAGAATTTTATATGAGGTGAGTCCAATGTATTCGACAATAAAGTAATCAAACAATGAATTTAGAGGTGATATAAAGCGAGTTTAAGAGTTTCTTTAAGCAAGTTGGAGGCAATGAAGGCGACAAATGCAAATATAACACCCGTTTAGATACTTACGGCTGCGGCTGTCAACACAACTGTAACTACTGCTATGCCCGTTCATTGCTTCATTTTCGTGGATTATGGGATGCGGCGCATCCTCGTGTTGCAGACATTGAAAAGGTCCGGCGGAAAATCCGCAGTCTCCCATCCGGAAGCATCATCAGGCTTGGAGGCATGACAGACTGTTTTCAGCCCTGTGAACTCCAGTACCACACTACCTACCAGACCATCCAGGAGATGAATCTATGCAGGGTAAGCTATCTCATCGTCACGAAGTCTGCACTTCCCGCTGCCCCGGAGTATTTAGAGATCTTGGACAAGGAACTGGCCCATATTCAAATTACCGTGACCTGCCTGGACGATGCACAAACCGCCCAATTTGAAAAGGCCAGTCCTCCCAGCCAGCGCATCCGCGCAATTCAGGCTCTGCAAGCGGAAGGGTATGATGTGGCAATCCGATTAAGCCCCATCATCGAGGAATACATGGATTTCGACAAGCTGAATGATTTGGGAATTGAGCGGTGTGTGGTTGAATTTCTGCGCGTCAATTCGTGGATTAAGCAGTGGTTTCGGGGTGTTGATTTCTCTAAATATACCGTGCGGCAGGGAGGCTACCATCATCTTCCTTTGAAAGAAAAGCAGCGGATCGTGGAAAAAATCCATATTCCGCAGAAGACAATCTGTGAAGATGTAACGGAACACTATCAATTCTGGAGGGATTTTGTAAATCCCAATAAAGAGGATTGCTGTAATCTCCGGAAAACGCATCATTGACAGTTCCAATACGCCTATAAGACGCCTTTTTTTCCTACTATTCTCGAAAAACGCCGGATTGACGCTCTAATGGCGTCTTTCCACAATTCCTATTTAACAATGCGCTTTGAAGGCGTCTGATTGGCGCCTTTAATAAAGGAGGTGAGCCCCATGAAGACCAGGGCTGAAATCTATGGGAACGAGGCTACGGACTTGCTACGGATCGTGACGATGTACCCCGGCCTCTGTGAACACCAGCTTCTTTGTTTTCACCCTGGCAAAGAAGATACTACAAAGGCCCTGCTCTCTCATTTGGAGAGGCAGGGCCGCATTTTTCAAACAGACGGCGGTGGTTATTTCCTGGCAGGGCAAACACCAAAAACTGACCATGCGCTTGTCCGGGCAGTGTGGGTCCTGCTGGACTTCATCCGGCAGGTAGATTACCACGCTCCGGCTGATTTTCCCGTTAAACTCGTGTTTTTTGCCGACGGTGAATTATATGAGATTGCTTATATTGCCGCCGGGCAGGAGGCACTTGTCTGCCATGCTCTGCGGGGCAACAAAGGGGGAAGCCGCCGTATCATGCTGGTCGATACTCCGGCGCAAATCGCCCAAATCGACTGTCCGGGCATATCCGGATTTTGTACTGTAGACGAGGAAGGCCAGACAAATTATTTCAAGAAAGCAGGAGGCACATGATTGGATCGAAAACTAATATCCCACCGCATTGGAAGCATTCTCGACGATATATCCCGTCTGAGTAATGCGCTGTACGCGCTGGACACCACTGACATCCAGCGTTACCCCGACAACTATGAAACACTTTCCATAGATGCCGCTTTACGGGCAGAGCGGATTGCCTGCCGGCTGCGGCATCTGATTTATTCCAGCACAACCATCCGCAAAGGTGACTATCTCAAATCCGCCGGTGCAACGCACGGCATCACTGTCAACTGCGAGGACAGGGTGCTGGAGGTGACGCTGCCCTGTTTGCTGCCAAAGCGCAAACAGCGGCAAAGCGATGAGTTCCTGTTGGACCCGCTCTATTTTGTCCTTGATCAATACGCAAGAGAACACCCACTTCCGTATTACCGCGATTGCGTTGTCTGTTTCGCCCAGGTCTATGACCGGGCACTTCCCGACAGGCGGATACGCGATTACGATAATTTATCGGAAAAGCAATTACTGGATCTTCTCTCTTCCTTTGTGATGGCTGATGATACCGGCCTGTTGTGCGATGCCTATAACACGGCCGAACTGGGCGACCAGGATTGCACAAAAATCTATATCATGGAGAAGCAGCGTTTTCCGCAATGGCTGACGGAGCATAAAACGAGTCTACAATCCATCTCGGATTTTTGACCATTTTGGGCCTTCTCCGGCCCGACATCCAGCGAAGCGGCTGAAACGCCCGATTTTCCGGGCTTTTTCCCCTCATGGGGAGGCCCATTTTTACCGAAGTCCTCAGTCATTACGGTAAAAATCCTGTGCTTTCAAGGGAGGTGACTACTTGGGAAAAGCACCAACTATTTTCCACAGCCGGATACGCTTCCGTTCCGGCTTTTATCGCTGACCGCTATTTCGGGAGAGTTCCCCACCAGCCAGCTCAACCGCCTTCCCGCCAGCCCTTACTACTTGGAGGCGGTCGTGACTGCGCTCAAAAAGGCCGGACTGCTGCGCACCTACTACCGGGATCGGCTCCGGGGCTATCGGCTGGGGATCAAAGCCAAGTCAGCTCTGCTGGACGGATGGCCCGAGCGTTTTACATTCTGCCTTACAGGAGACGCAGAAACCAACCGGCTCAAAAGCGAAGCAAACCGGAGGTTTCGGCTCCACCGCCTCGCGGAAACCTATATTACTATGGGCAATGCCGGGGTATTGCTCTACCCGGATGAAAAGCCGAAGGTCTTTGCCCAGACCGGTTTTGGCGGCGAAACTGTAACATATCCCGCGTTTTACAGTTCACGCGAAGTCAAGGAGTTGGGGGCTGATGCCACCCAGATCCGAAGCTCCCGCTTCGCAGGGGTGCTGCTGGTCCCCACCGGCATCTTTGTGACCTACAATAGCGGGAGCGCTCTGATGAAGTGGCGCTACAAATCCGAACTGCGGGTAAAAACACTCCTCTGGAACATTCTATGCCAGCAGCGTCTGGCCCAGCAGTACCGTGTCGAACAGGTACATGGACTGGTATTGGGGGACAGCATGGACCTGGCCTACCAGATACTCACCAGTACCGGTGGGGCCAAGCATGACTACTTCATGCTGGACGGCAGCTACGACCACTTTTATTTCCTAACCAATGACCATCAGGGGGAGGTGATACTGGCGTTACTGTGTGACCCTGTGAAAACCGCGGAACTTGACCGCATTCTGTCACAGGGCCTCTACGCCGGCAATCCCGGCAGGGCCATGGAGCAGGATGCCGCAGAGCCGGATGGAACGCCGGTGCTGTTCGGTTACTTCTGCGATCTGCCGCGGATCGTGCGTTTCAACACCGCCCTCGAACTGATGGAACGCCCCGGTACGCTGATCTGCTTTGATTTTCAAGCAGATGTGCTGCGCCGCTATTGCAGTGACCGGGTACACCTGCAAACCATTGACTTTACAAAATTCGAGGGGAGGTTGTTCCCATAAACAAAAAGAAACTAATCATAGGCCTGGCAGCAGCGCCGGCCGCCGTATTTGCGATTCTATACGCAGGCGGTTTCCTGGCACAGCTGTTTGGCAATTACGCGGCGTGGAAACAGGGCGGCGGCATCCCCGGAGACGGAACTTCTCCGGCGATGGCGTCGCCTGATTTTTTTACCTGTCTGGCCTCCGTGTTTCATCCACCCTATGGAGTGTACGGTGTCCTGATCTGCATCGGCCTGTTGGCAATTTTGCTGCTCATGGTCATGCGCATGGGCTACAGCGATACCGGCGAATATGATACTGACCGGAATTTCATTTACTCGGCCAAGGGCACTTACGGTACTTCCGGCTGGATGAGCCGCAAGGAGATGGCCGGTGTGTTGGATCTGGTGCCTGACCTGCGCAAGCATAAAGGCGTTGTACTGGGAATGCTGGACAACAAGGCTGTCTGTATTCCCGAAAATCCCCATATCAACGGCAATCTGGCTGTGTATGGCTCCAGCGGCAGCATGAAAACCCGGTCCTTTTGCATGAATCGTATCCTTCAGGCGGCGGTCCGCGGAGAATCCCTGATTATTTCAGATCCGAAAAGTGAGCTCTACGAAAAATCCAGCGAGTATCTGCGGGATCAGGGGTACTGTGTCAAGGTGTTCAATTTGGTCAATCCGGAAAACTCGGACAGTTGGAACTGCCTTTCCGAAGTGGAGGGGCAGGAACTGATGGCGCAGCTTTTTGTAGATGTCATCATTAAGAACACCATCAACAACGGCAAGGGTGACCATTTCTGGGATTCCTGTGAGATGAACTTGCTGAAGGCCCTCGTCCTCTATGTGGACCAGAGTTATGCTGAACAAAACCGCAATATCGGAGAGGTGTACCGGCTGCTGACTTTAAGCGGCGAGTCCGATTTGGACAGCCTGTTTGAGAACTTGCCGCCCACCCATCCGGCCAAAGCGCCATACAGCTTGTATAAGCAGGCCAGCGATACAGTTCGTAGCGGCGTCATCATCGGCCTCGGCTCCCGTCTGCAGGTGTTCCAGTCGGAACTCATCAAGAAAATCACCACCCGGGATGAAATTGACTTGGAGCTGCCCGGCCAAGAGCGGTGCGCCTACTTCCTTGTTACCAGCGACCAGGACAGCACCTTTGACTTTCTGGCAAGCCTGTTCCTGTCCTTCTGCTTCATCAAGCTGGTGCGGTATGCAGACAAGAACTGCGAAGGAGGCAAACTGCCGGTACCGGTGCATGTCCTGGGTGAAGAATTAACAGCCTGCGGCACCATTCCAGACCTCTCCCGCCGGTTAAGCGTCATTCGTTCAAGAAATATCTCTATGAGCTGTGTGTTTCAGAACTTGGCGGGCTTGCAGAATCGGTATCCTCTCAATCTCTGGCAGGAAATTCTGGGCAACTGCGACGCGCAGTTGTTCCTGGGCTGCACAGATGAATTGACGGCGGAGTTTATTTCTTCCCGCACGGGACTGGCTTCTGTGTCGGTATCCAGCAAATCCAAGCAGCTGGGTACCTGGCGTATCTCCAACTACACGCCGGAATACCGGGAAACCTCTGGTGTCGGCAAGCGTCCTGTCCTCACCCCGGACGAAGTTCTGCGGCTCCCTATCAAGCAGGCGCTGGTCATCATCCGGGGGCAAAAAGTTCTCAAGGTAGACAAAATGGACTATTCCAAACATCCGGAGGCATCCAAGCTCCGTTCCTGCAAGGCATCCGCCCATATCCCCGAATGGCGCAGGCTGGAACAGGAGCAACCGAAACCCTCTGCGGCGCAGCCAAAGCCGCAGGCTCCCGCGCCTAAAAAGCCAGTGAAGAAAAAGCCGAAGGCGGCCAGCACATCTACCAACACCAAGCAGACCGCAGCCGTTCCTACCGCAGAGGCTCCGAATGGCATCATCACGACAGATAAGGACTCGATCCTTTCTTAATACAAAACATAGGAGGTTAATTTTATGGCAACCAAGAAAAAAGTATTGCTGGAGCAGGAAACTCCTGTTCCTGAAAACACCGCCCCCGCGGACGGTACCATTTCTTCCGCCGGCCCCCCGGCTGATGCGGCGGCGCCGCCTGACAGTGACGATTTGAGTGCGCTGCTGGCCTCTATGGGTCAGACCAATGACAGCGCCTCTACGGATCAACCTGATGGCGACGCCACTTTGGAAGGCTCTGACCCTCCCCTTGAGTTTATGGAAACGGAGGCGTCTGATGAAGCTGCCCCCGAGGGTGACGGCACGGCCTCTGGCGCCCCTTCCGATTCGGATGAGCCTGCCGGATCGGCGGCCGGTGAGGAAGAGACTCCTTCCAATTTGTCTGCTGAAGGTGCAGATGACACCCCGGCGGAGACGGTTTCCGAAACTGCTGGGGAGCCGGCTCCCCCCAAGCCCAAGCGGGCACCCCGGCGGAAAAAGGCGGCGCCTGTGGAAGCTCCCGTACATGGCGAGAATGAGGACTCTGCGGAGGCTCCGGCTGCTGAAGAGCAGGCTGTGGAATCTTCCGCCTCTGTTGAGAATACGGCGCCGCCTGATGAGGGAGAAACACCCATTTCAGAGGATACCGCTCCCCAAGAGGAGGCGCCGGTAGATACTGCGTCTGCTCTGCGCCGGACCGCCGTAACACACCGCAGTGACACCTCTATCCTGACCATCCGCAGTCGTGAAGAGGTGGAAACACAGGAAGACCGCGAGGATGTCATTTGGCACGAGATCCACAACGCCTACCGCACCCGCCGCATCCTCACAGGTCAGCTGGGCGGCATTGAGCAGCTGGACAACCGCAAAACTGTGGCCGTAGTGGATTACAAGGGATTCCGCATCATTATCCCCATCAAGGAGATGATGATCAATCTGGGCCGCAGCCCTTCCGGCCAGGAGTATGCCGACCTGATGCTGCGTCAAAACAAGATTTTGGGGAATATGCTGGGGGCGGACATTGACTTTGTGGTACGCGGCATCGACTCCAAGACCCGCAGCGTTGTCGCAAGCCGCCGTGAAGCTATGATGCGGAAGCGCCAGACCTTTTATTTCGATTTGGACGCCGAGGGGAAGTACCGCATCTACGAGGGGCGTATTGTTCAGGCCCGGGTCATCGCTGTTGCGGAGAAGGTCATCCGCGTCGAGGTATTCGGCGTTGAAACCTCAATTCTGGCCCGTGATTTGGCTTGGGACTGGATCGGCGATGCCCACGAGCGTTTCTCCGTGGGCGATGAAGTGCTGGTCCGCATTCTCAATGTGCGGCGCAACAGCCTTGAAGACCTCGGAATCCGTGCCGACATCAAGAGCACATCTGAAAATACCGACCGGGACAATCTCCAGAAGTGCCGAATCCAGGGTAAATACGCCGGAAAAGTGACCGATGTACACAAGGGTGTGGTTTATGTCCGGCTTGCCAATGGCGTCAATGCGGTAGCTCATTCCTGTTATGACTACCGGATGCCCGGAAAGAAGGATGATGTATCCTTTGCCGTCACCCATTTGGATGTGGAGCGCGGCATCGCTCTTGGAATCATCACCCGGATCATCCGGCAGAATCTGTAAACCGAAAACCGCCTGGGAAGTATCAAATAACTGCTTCTCGGGCGGTTATTTTATTATTTCAATCCTAACGCATATACATCCTTCCAACCCTCTCTATTTTTAATTTTATTTTCCGTTTGCGTTGATTTTTCACAAAATACGGGATATAATATATAAAAACACTGGATTAGGAGGTTGTTTATGCTGATTCAATTTAGTGTAGAGAACTATCTGTCTATCAAAGATAAAGTTGTCTTATCCCTGCTGTCCAGTAGGGACAATGAGCATCCAGAGCATCTCATCGCAGATGGAAACAAAAACTATCTGAAATCCGCTGTTATCTATGGAGCCAATGCTTCTGGGAAGTCTAATGTCTTGAACGCATTCTGGTTTATGGTAAACTATGTGCTGACTTCTCATAACCAGCAGCTCCATAAAACGATTGCGCGTTCACCATTTAAGTTCGATCCTGAAACACCTGCTCGCCCCAGTAGTTTTGAGGTCATCTTTACCACAGAAGGCGTTCGATATGCGTATGGCTTTTCTGTAACAGATAAGGCTGTCACGGAGGAATACCTATACTACTATCCCAACGGCAGACAGGCGCTTATTTTTGAGAGAAAAAACACCAAGGATTTCCGTTTTACGGTCGATGTTGATGAGCAAAACACACTCAAGGAGCGCACCTCTGCAAACAAGCTCTACTTGTCAGTTGCATCAAACTGGAGTTACGCCAAAGTGATCCCTGTCCTGGAGTGGTTTGCCTCCTGTCAAATCATCACGAAGAATTCCGTGGCGGATGCCTATGGAATTGAAGCAGAGCAGTTGAAAAATGACGACTACCGGCGTGTAATCGCATCTATGCTGCGTGTTGCAGATTTGGGAATACAGGCGCTCCAAATGCGCGATTCAGACCCTGCGCCTTCTCAACGCAGTGACATTTTTGCAAATATTGATGCCATTCATACGGTACATGACGCCAACGGAAATGCGTGTTCCTATGCCTTGAATATGGCAGAGGAATCTGACGGCACCAACAGTTATTTCAAGCTGATCGGTGTTGTGAAAAAGGCTTTAGACCTGGGGACGCTTCTTGTGGCTGATGAAATGGACGCACACCTCCATCCACTTCTGACCAAGCATCTGGTGTCCCTTTTCGACAGCACAGAATTTAATCCCAAGGGTGCTCAGTTGATCTTCACATCACACAGCACCAACCTTCTTGATTTGGATTTCTTGAGAAGAGATCAGATTTGGTTTACAGAAAAAGATGAGCAGACCGCAGCCACAGACTTGTTCTCCCTTTATGATTTTTCCATTCGCAAGGACACCAAAGTAGAAAAGGGATATTTGATCGGCCGTTTTGGTGCAATTCCTTTTATCAAGGGAGGGCTGTAAAATGGCACGGGGACAGATTGAAAAGCGTGGACAGCGACGCAGGAAATTAAAACCCGTCATTCTGATTGTGACGGAGGGCTCGCAAACCGAGCCAAAGTATTTTGAACATTATCGCAGCCGCCAGACCAACATTGATATTCGCGTGGTCGGCAGCCACACCAAAGGGGGCGAAACCGATTACCTCGCTCTGATTCGGAAAGCTGTGGAATACCAAAGCAAAAATCAGCTTTCTGTATCCAATGGCGATGCTGTATGGGTCGTTGCAGACGGTGATGTGAACTATAATACCCCTGATCCTATCGCGGCCAAAGACAAATTGCTCTCCAAAGCACAGAAAATGGCTGATGCAAAGGGCATTCATATTGCGCTCTCTAATCCTTGTTTTGAATTTTGGTATCTGCTTCACTTTCAGTACACCACTAAGTTTTTCAAGGATTATCCTGCAGTAAAGAATGCCTTGACCACTTACCTTCCGGATTATGAGAAAACCGGCGATGTGTATTCCCAGTTGTCTGCTCATACAACCAATGCTCTCCAGAATGCCAAGCGTGTAGAGCAATATCATCTTCAAAATGGCAGCAGCAAACCGTTTGGAATCGCCGTCAATCCATTCACCGATATTTATCAACTGGTGGAATCGCTGCTGTAATTGGCACAGGATTGTCCTTGCATTGGCACAGCCTTGCCCTTGAGCCGTAAATCCATATCTGTTATACTTGGTACAGTCAAAAATTTGTAATGCAGCCGCTCCGGCTGAAGTGACCCCCAAAAGTTAGACAATATTTTGAAGTAAAAATTGTTCAAGCAGCCGAAAGGGCTTGCTGTCTGTGAATTGCAGGCGGCAAGCCCTTTAGCTTTGCCTTGATGCGGCGGTTGTTGTAGTAATCCAGATATTCGATCAGTTCCAGTTTGAAGTGTTCCATGGAGCGGAACTCCTGCAAATACAGCAGTTCACTTTTGAGTAAGCCGAAGAAATTCTCTATCACGGCGTTGTCCAGACAGTTTCCTTTCCGGCTCATGCTCTGGCGAACACCTTTCTCCCGGAGCATCTGTTGGTATTGTTTGTGTTGGTACTGCCAGCCCTGGTCAGAATGGAGAATCAGGTTTGTTCCGGCCGGGATCTTTGCAAACGCCTCGTCCAGCATGGTGGTTACCATGCTGAGTACAGGACGATCCGATATGGTGTAACTGACCAGATCGCTGCTGCACAGATCGAGAATCGGGGACAGATAGAGCTTCTCTCCAAACAGGCTGAACTCCGTCACATCCGTGACCCATTTCTGATTCGGCTTTTCGACATGAAAATCCCGATTTAGCAAATTTGGTGCAATTTTGCCTACTTCTCCCTTGTAGGAACGATATTTTTTCATCCTGACACGACAAACTAAGCCCAGCTTCTTCATGAGCCGCTGGACAGTCTTGTGGTTCACAGAGAATTTACGCTTGCGAAGTTCTGCCGTGATCCGGCGATAGCCGTACCGGCCCCTGTTTTCGTGGTAAATTGCTGCGATTTCTTCCTTAACAGATGCATATTTGTCTTCTCTCTGCATCTGCTTCAAATGATAGTAGAAAGTTGCACGGGGCAGCTGAGCGATTGAGAGCAGAATACTGAGTGCGTGTTTTTGCCTTAGCTTCTGAACTACCAGCGTTTTCTGCGCTGGCGTCGCTCGTCTTCCAAAACCAAGGCTTGCAAGTTTTTTAGGTAATCGTTCTCCGCACGCAGTCGCTGCACTTCGGCCAGCAGATCTTCTTCCACCTGCTTCGGCAGCTGCTTTGGCGGACGACCCTTACTGCTGCGGCCACGCCGTTCGATGGCTAACCCTTCCGGCCCTTCTTCCAGGTAGATTCGCTCCCATGATTTGATTCGATCTCTACTGTTTACCTCAAATCTACGGCAGGTTTCGCTGTAACTCAATTTCTCTTTCTGCATGGTTTCAATCACCAGTTTTTTGAATTCCGGCGTATATCGTTTGTTTGGTACTCCTTTTGGCATAGCAAAACACCCCACTTGTTAGATAGTATACCATACTGTCTAACAAATGGGGTGCAGTTCAGGCCGGGAGCGGCTGTTTTTATTTCTGAGTAAAGGTGGTGGTTTTTATCCATAGCATACTGCAAAAGCTCCGCAGTGCATTAAAAAATGAGCGGGGCGAGGCCAACTACTTTTCCACGGTGGTGTTTATCTTCATTGCCGTTGTTTTGCTGGCCTTTATCATCGACTTGTTCGGCATTATCTCTACAAAACAGGAGCTTGACCATGCAGCCGATCAGATGGTCAAGCAGATCCAGTTGTCCGGCGGCATCAACAGCGAGACGGATGCTCTCTTTGATTTCCTCTGTTCGGAGATCGAGGGGGCCGACAATATCACCTATTCGATTGACGCCACATATAAATCTCCCACACCTTCCGGGATGTCCCGGGCCATCCAGTTGGGAACGCCCTTCTATATTACCATTGAGGGGGATGCCAAGCTGGGCGGCTTCTGGAATCTGGATCTGGTCAACATCACGGTGGTGGCCCGCGGCTCCGGCGTTAGCGAACATTACTGGAAGTGAGGTGGCCTATGAAGCGTTTATTCTCACAGCTGCACCGGCCGCTCCGCAACGAGCGGGGGGAGATCACCTTCTTCGCCTGCTTCTTTGTGGTTGGAGTTGTCATGCTCATTTCTTTCCTGCTACTGTATGCTTCGGTGAGAATTACTTGCATCAACATCCGCAACGGGGCTAAAATGGAGCTGAACAATCTGAGCGCCACCATCTACGCAGATACTTACCGCTCCCAGAGGGAAACCAATTTTGAAGAGTATTTACGCACCCTCTACTCCAGCCGGGACTACACAGAAATGCTGGAGGCCACAGTTGCCGGCGGCCTTGCTGAAAAGGTCCCTCTCTCTACCGATGACTACACGGTTTCCGACATCAGCCTTGAATTCAATGTGGTGGGCGACCGTGTGGAATACATCTTTTACTGTGATGTTGACTTCTATGTGCGGATGTTTGGACACAGTTACCCCACCATTACCCAGCGGGTAGAACTGACCGGCTACCACAACACCAAATTTTAGCCGTGCTGTTGAAAATTCAGCCAGAACTACAGTATAGGCTTTATATAACAGCAAAAAAGGAGTGTATCACACATGAAGAAGTTTTTCCAATCCAAAGGCTTTATCGTTACTTCGCTGGCCGTCCTCTGTGTTGCCATCCTGGGTGTCTGCTGGTTTGCCAGCCGGGATCGCACAGAAGATTTCAAGCCGGAAGAATCCCCGCCCAGCAGCACGACCAGCGATTGGTCGGATGGCGGCACACAGACAGACGGTGAGAGCGGCGCCGGAGCCTATGCGCCCGGCCAGTCCTCCAGTCCTGAAGAGGAGTACCCCAAGGTGACCTCCGAAACTGAGGATGAAGTCGTGATCGACTTCACGGACACGGAGAAACCGGAAACAACGCCTCCGCCCGTGCCAGAAGGGAAAACCGAGCGGGAAGACCCCGGTGAAGATCATCCGGTCAATCCTGACCCGGAAGTGCCCAAGGTCACCACTCCCCCTGCGGAAAAGGAGCCGGCCAATAATGAGCCGGCCCCCGGGGCCAGCAATGGCAACGGTGCCGTATATGATCCAGTGTTTGGGTGGATTGTCCCCGGTAATGGACAAGAAACTATTGGAGATAGCGATGGAGACATCAACAAGCAGGTCGGCAATATGGGCTGACCAATCTATGACTGAATATACCCCTGATTGGCCGTCACAGAATTGTGGCGGCCTTTCTATTTTAAGAAGAACGGAGTGTGATGTATTTGAAGCGACTTCTCGCCCTCCTGTGCAGCCTTGCCCTGGTATTTTGTTTGCTCCCTTCCACCGCGTTTGCAGAGGGCGGTAACGGAAATATTGACGGTGGTGGCGGCAGCATGGGCCAAGGCACATCCTCTAATTTCTGGAATCCTGGAAATGATGGTGTGCGAATCACCGTTGTGGATGCCGATAGCGGAAACGCAATATCCTCACCGATTGATTTTACAAATCGATCTCAAAATAATGTCGTTCACTTTGGAAAAGTGAACAAGTTGCAGTATCTTGCCGGCACTGCACTTACTCCCCAATCAGGCGCAGGTTATGACTATACAAGGCCAATACAGTCTATGCCCACCATCGTCAGCAGTAAGGGGCAGAGCAATATTGAGGCCATCAAGCGGTATTTTTGTTCGGAATATGCCTGCCAGATGGTTGCCCAGGCGGCCGGTGTGGACTATGAGCGGATGATCGCTGGCGACTATAAGCTGCTGATCGAGCCCATTGCATACTTTACGCATAACGGCCAGTATTACTGTATGACCGCTACAGAGGCGGCGCTGTATGACCAAAAATCTGGCGGGGCGCTTCGGAAAACCATGACTTCCCTCACCCACAAGAATCTGCCTCTGTCGATGTTTTTGGAATTTAGCGATCTCGGCCTGCCCGCATGGACAGGCAGCACCACAAGCAAGCAGAGCAACGCTGACATCATCAGCAGTCTGGGCGTCGGCATTGTCTGGTTTGATGAGCGCCCGCCCGAAGGGGAAATTGAAGCGCCCGATGTAGAATATCGGGTAGACACGGATGTGATCACATCCGTTACTCTGCGGACGGATACAGATTTAACACCGGACAATCCGGCCTCGGTGACCTTCCATATTCTCGGCACCACCTACCGGGTCAACGATATAGTCATCCCGGCAGGCGACAGCCAGGTGGTCTGGGTCAAATGGCACACGCCCTCCACTCCACAGTCGGTAACCATCACGGTTTCCGTCAGCGGGGCCTATACCGCACAAGATACCTTTGTTGCGGAGATCGTGGACTTGAACGAACATATCCCTCCAGATCCGACAGCAACGGATACCAACCCCAACTACACCGTGCCCTCACTCCCCAATGAGCCGCAGAAGCTCACTGCCAACTGGGGTATATGGAGCTGCTACTGGGTACCGGTTTGGGTTTGGTGTGACCACGATGACTGGGGGCACTGGGTCGATGAAGGCTATTGGGAGTACGAGTACACCGGCTATTCTGCCTCCATCAGCGGTGTGATGTCCCTGATGCCGGATGATATTGTGCCCACGGCCTCCGGGAAGTCAATGAAGAGCGGGTATGGCGTCAAGCAGGATGTGACAGCCACCCTTTCCACCGACGCGCCCACCAGCCATATCACCCATCCGCAGACGGCATTTTCCGTGTTTCCCGAGTTCCAGTACGAAACATACTTGCGCCTTCTGCAGCGGGTGTCCAGCGGCCGGAGCGCCAAATTCACCTTCCAGCCCAATGAGTTCTCTACCTATAACCGGGCTGTGCATTTCAGTCCGCTATGGTTCCCGGATTCCACAGATTATACCGTCTTCACCCAGGTCTGGGACACTTGGACCCCTGATGGAATGTTGAGCATCAACCTGAACGACTATGTTTCAATCGATGGGAGCCTTTATGATGATTGGTACACCAACCGCGAGTAGCCTGTGGCCGGCATACCTGCTCACCGTTTTCTCTGTTGTGGCTGGTTTTGCTGTTTATGATATTCTGTATAGGCGGGTGCCGGATCGGGCGCTCGCCTTTTTTATGCCCTTCGCCGCTCTGGCTCCGTTGCTCAAGGTCTGCCTTGCCGGGGACGGTGGGCAGCTCTGGCCCACCGTTGCCGAGGCTTTGGCGGGGGCATTGCTTGGCTTTTGCATCCCTCTGGCTGCTGCCATGGCAACGGGTGGAACTGGGCTTGGAGGAGGCGATATTAAATTCTGTGGGATACTTGGGCTGATTTACGGCCCTTCCGGGATGGCTCTGGTTTTCTTTGTGGCCGCAGTCTTTGCCATGCCGATGGTCCTTCTGTTCCGAAGGCTTTCCCGGCTCCGCCAGCCCATCGCCATCCCGTTCTTACCTTTTCTTGCCTGCGGCTGCTCTGTTGCAACGCTGGCTGAACTATTTTTATGACAGGAGAATGTGCTTATGAAACTCAACAACCGATTTATTTTCGGTATTTTGTCCCTGGTATTGGCAGCAGTCATTGCTTTTGTGGCTCTGCCCACCATTGCCCGGCAGACCAACGGGAAAACGGAAATTGTCCGCATCACCCAGCCTGTGCTCAAAGGCGAACAGGTCACCAAAGAAAACGCCGAGGTTGTGGAGGTAGGCGGCTATAACCTTCCCACCAATGTGGCTCACAGCCTTGAGGATGTGGAGGGGCTGTATGTGACGGCGGATCTGGCTGCGGGCGACTATATTCTCACCAGTAAGGTGAGCAGCGTCCCGATTTCCTCCGATGTGGCGCTCAACGACATCCCCTCTGGTAAGGTTGCTATCTCCCTGACCGTAAAAACGCTGGCCTCCGGACTGTCGGATAAGCTCCAGCCCAATGATATTGTCCGCATCTATCACTTCCTGGAGACTGCGGAGGAAGTACCCGAACTGCGTTTTGTCAAGGTCCTTTCCGTCACGGATTCTGATGGCATCAATGTGGACAATACCAAGGAGCCCACAGAAGATGAAGAGCCGCAGCAGTCTGCTACCATCACAGTGCTGGCAAGCCCGGAGCAGGCCCGCATCATCACTGAGCTGGAGAACGACGGCGTAGCTCATGTGGCCCTGATCTCCCGCAACAATGACCAGCTGGCTGAAGAACTGCTGGCCGAACAGGACAAGACGCTCCAGGAAATTTACTTCCCGGAAACGCTGACAGAGGATGGCGAGAACGAAGGGACAGATGCAACTGGTGATCCCGCCTCTGCAGAAGATTCGGGTGAGAATACCCAATCGACACCTACCAGTAATACACCGGAAAGCGGTGAATGAAACCAGTTTGATAATTTTGATTATGATAATCGAAATTATATTACCGCACAATCAAGGGCATTCCGCCCTTGGGAAAGGAGTTTCCTATGGGAAAAGTCATTACCGTCTGGGGCAGCCCAGGGAGCGGAAAAAGTATGTTTTCCTGCATTCTGGCAAAAGCCCTGACCCGCGACAAGCGGAAAGCGATCATCATCAATGCGGAAATCAGTGTTCCTATGCTTCCGGTGTGGCTGCCGGAGCAGATCATTCAGACCAATGCCTCTGTAGGGCAGGTACTGAGCAGCGTGGAAATCGATACCTCTTTGGTGGCAGGGCATGTTACCGTGCTCAAAAGTTATCCCTTCATTGGAGTGATGGGCTATGCTGCCGGTGAAAATCCGTTGAGTTACCCGGAAGTCAAGTACGCCATGGTACTCCAGCTGGTCAACGCCGCCGCAAGGCTTGTGGATTTCGTCATTCTGGACTGCAGTTCCAATATGACGAATGTGTTCACGCCTGCCGCCATTGAGTCAGGGGATCTGGTCATTCGCATCCTGACGCCTGATCTCAAGGGCGTTAATTACTTAAAGGCCCATCAGCCCTTGTTGGGAGATGGGCGTTTCCACTACGATCAGCACATGACCTTTGCCGGCATGGCCCGCCCTTTCCACGCGCTGGATGAGATGGGCCATATCATCGGCGGATGGGATGGCCTTCTGCCCTATGGCAAGGAGATCGACCGCTGCGCCACCGAAGGCGGGATGTTCCAGGCCATCAAATACTGCAATCCCAAATACACAGCTTCGCTCAACAAAGTTTTGGATGCGCTGGAGCAGATGGAGCTGGCTGACCATGCCGCAGAGGATGATGGAAACGAAACCGAGCATTTTGAGGAGGAAACTGCCGATGAATAATCTCAATGACATTTTCTTCGCTCCTGCGGCCAATCAGGACCTTACCTATGAACAGATTCTGGAAGATGTACAGCGGTATTTTGCGGAAAACCACGCCGCCACGATTGCAGAGGCCGGCGATGGAAATACCGACCGCGCCTCCTCCCTTTTGAAAGAACTGATGGTGCAGTACATCGTCAAGCGAAAATACGCCATCGAGGGGCTGACCACGGAGGAACTGTGCGAGAAGCTCTATGAGGACATGGCCGGGTACTCCTTCCTGAAAAAGTGGATCTACAAACCCGGTATTGAGGAGGTCAACATCAATGCCTACAACGACATTGAGGTGATTGAAGCCGGCGGGCGCAGCGTTAAAATCCCGGACAAGTTTTCCTCTCCACAGCACGCTATTGATGTGGTCCGGCGCATGCTCAACGCCTGCGGCATGGTCATAGACGATACCATGCCCAGCGTGATCGGATTCCTGGATAAGAATGTGCGTATCTCTGTGGATAAGACGCCGATTGTTGACCCGGAGGTGGGGATCAACGCTTCCATCCGTATCGTAAATCAACAAACGGTTTCTGCACAGAAGCTGTTGGACTCCGGCAGTGCAACAGCGGAAATGCTTCATTTTCTGACCGCCTGCATCCGCTATGGCGTATCCGTCTGCATTGCCGGGGCCACCGGCTCCGGCAAAACTACCATCATGGCATGGCTGTTGTCCCAGGTCCCTGACAACCGACGCCTCATCACGATTGAGGAGGGCAGCCGCGAATTTGATCTGGTTAAGCGGGACGAAAATGGAAACATTCTGAATTCCGTAGTCCATCTGCTCACCCGGCCCAGCGAAAATCCTTCCTTGAACATCAACCAGGACTTCCTGCTGGAGCGGGTCCTTCGTAAGCACCCGGATGTGATCGGCGTCGGTGAGATGCGGTCTGCGGCAGAAAGCCTGTCCGCTGCAGAAAGCTCCCGTACCGGCCATACTGTCTGCACCACAATCCACTCTAACAGCTGCGCTTCTACTTACCGGCGCATGATGACGCTCGCAAAGCGAAAGTATATGATGGGCGATGATGTTTTGATGCAGATCATGGTCGAAGCCTATCCAATCATCGTCTTCACAAAGCAGCTGGAAGACCGAAGCCGTAAAATCATGGAGATCATCGAGGGGGAATGCTGTGAGGGCGAACGGCTGATTTACCGCACCCTCTACTCTTACAATGTGCTGGACAACACTGTTGATGCAGATGGACGGCCCCTTGTGGTCGGCCGCCACAAAAAAGTTTCCGAGATGTCCAGCTCATTGCAGAAGCGTCTCCTGGACAATGGGATTTCCCATAAGGAGCTGGATGAATTTCTTGAGCACGACAAGGAGGTGTTGAACGGATGCCGTGGGTTTACATCATATGCTTCGCCCTCATCGCCGCTGGACTCCTAACGCTGTTTGGTGTGCGGCCGGGCGATTTCATTGATGCGCTTTTCCGGTCACAGCGCAAGTCGGCCACTCTGACCGATGAATTGAATGTTCTGATGGGTACTCCGGCCAAAGGCTTCTTTAATCAGGACTTTGAATTAAAGCAAATCCTCAAAGGCACCGGGCGGGCTGACCGGTATGAAGCAGTCAAACGGCTGACTCTGATCCTGTTCGCGGTGGGCGGCGCCCTGGCGCTGCTGATTGGCAATGTGTACATGGTCCCGATTTTAGGGATCGGATTTTCACTCGCTCCTATTTGGTATCTGCGCAGCACCGCAGCCAGTTATAAAAAGCATTTGAACGAAGAACTGGAAACGGCCATCTCCATCATCACCACTTCCTACCTGCGCACAGAGGACCTGATCCGGGCAGTCAAGGAAAACCTGCCCTACATCAATGAGCCGGTGAAGGCCAATTTTGAGGCATTTGTCTATGAGGCAGAGTTGATTAACGCAAATACTACGAGTGCCATCAATTCGCTCAAAATGAAGATTCCAAACCGTGTTTTCCATGAGTGGGCTAACATCCTCATTCAGTGCCAGTCTGACCGGGCCATGAAAAATACGCTGCCTACCATCGCCCAGAAGTTTTCTGATGTTCGTGTGGTGCAGTCGGAGCTGGAGGCTATGATGCAGGGGCCGCGCCGGGAGGCGATCACGATGATGTTCCTTGTGATCGCCAATGTACCGCTGCTTTATTTCCTGAATGAAGATTGGTTTCACACGCTGCTCTTCACCACGCCGGGCAAAATCGCTTTGGCAATCTGCGCAGCCATTATCCTGTTTGCCCTGACCCAGATCATGAAACTGAGCAGGCCCATTGAATATGGAGGTGACAGCGCATGACGCTTTTAGCTCTCACAGCAGTGATTTGTTTCGGCTTTGCTGTCTATAACCTGACTTGTGCCTTTGCAGACATTCCCACGAAGCGTACCTCCCGTATGATGCTTCTGGCCCGCAAGCAGCAGGGCGTAAAGGCCGAGAAACTGCTGGATGTCTATCTCACCAAAATCGCCGGCCTGATCGCCCCGTACCTGAAGCTGGATAAGCTCAAGCGGAATAAACTGCAGCGGGCGCTGGACATTGCCGGCATGGAGCTGACACCGGAAGTCTACACCGCCCGGGCCTGGGTCACAGCCGGGGCAGTCGGCCTCAGTTCTCTGCTGATGGCGTTTTTGATACCGCTTATGGTGCCTGTTCTGATTGGTCTGGCCGTGGCTCTGTGGTTTTCAACCTATTACAAGGTTTTTGACTTTGTGAAAAAGCGGCGCAAGCTCATTGAGAATGAGATCCCTCGCTTTGCCCTTACCATCGGGCAGAATTTGGAAAATGACCGGGATGTGTTGAAGATCCTTACTTCCTACCGCCGGGTGGCGGGCAAGGACTTCGGCGCGGAGTTGGACCAGACGATTGCCGATATGAAGACCGGCAACTATGAAAACGCCCTCATCCATTTTGAAACCCGCATCGGCAGCCCCATGCTGTCCGATGTGATCCGGGGACTGATTGGCGTATTGCGAGGCGACGATCAGAGGATGTACTTTAAAATGATCTGTTTTGACATGAGGCAGATTGAGCAGAACAACTTAAAAAAGGAAGCGGCCAAGCGCCCCAAGAAGATCCAGCGTTACTCCATGATGATGCTCATCTGTATCATGATTATCTACCTGGTGGTCCTCTGTACCGAGGTTATGGGCTCCTTGGGCGCTTTCTTTGGATAATCGGACTGCGAATGGAACGGCCCCACATCTGAATGTGAGGGCCGTTTCCTATAAGAGCTCTATGGTTTTCTCTGCAAGATACAGCGGAAGATTCGTGATAAATGATGATGCACATTCGAGGCGTCCACATTTTTCTTTGTTTTGCAATTCATTTTTTCATATTTTTCTGAATGTATGAAGCAGAAAAAACACATTTTTCTACCTCTTGCAGTGTAAAGGAGGTAAGTGCTTGTTCTATAGCGGATTTTTGTAGCGGTAGTCAGCTGCCGTCATTTATTTCTGGGCCAGCCTGTCATATACAGGCCGGCCCTTGTTTTAAGGAGACTTTTATGCCTAAGAAAAAATTTTCCCCGTCTGGCGGCGCACGGGAAGAAAAGCGCCGTTTCCGATGGCTTCTGTATCAAAAGTCGAAAGCCTACCCCAGCCGGCCCATTTCCAATAAAAAGGACATGCTCAAACCGATTCGTCGTTCTTGAGCGGTGAGCAGTCTTTTTATAAAACCATCAACATCAAAACAATAAAATTTCAGGAGGTCTTACCATGAGAAACTTTACCACCCGTATCCAGAACAAGGCGAATGCACTGGCCCTTCGTGCCCGTATGGCGCTTTCCAACCAGCGCGGCGATTTTTACATTTCGGACGCTGTTAAGATCATCATCGCCGTGGTGCTGGGCGCCCTTCTTCTGGCGGCCCTGACCCTCATTTTCAACGACACGGTGATTCCGCGTATCACCAGCGAGATCGAGGGCCTGTTTGGCTAAAATCACCGGCGGGGATCGGTCTGTGGGTTTCCACGGCCGGTCCCCGCTTTTTTAGTTTTTGAAAAAACGAATAACGGAGGTAGAGGATGAAATCATCCTGCAAAATTTATTCTTTTCTGCGGGCCGTTCGCGGCAACTGGCGCAACGCTATCTTTGTAAGCTGCGATTGCGGCAACTGCATGTGCGGCCGGACAACGCCCTGTTCCGGTTTTCTTCTGGCTGTGGATGAGTGCGGACAGGTTATGCTGCTTTCTGCCGAGGACATCCAAAGACTATCCGGAGAAACTGTAGATTCGTCTGAGTGCATTGCCATTTTGTCCCGGCGCGCCTTTGACGCCGCCTTTTCCAAGTACATCGAATGGCACACACCGGAGCCTTCCGCCTGTGCGCTCAGACAACTTTCTCTGGACCCGGGCTGCAATTAACACTGTTTTTTCACACTGAAAGACGCCTTTGCGCCGTCATCTATACGCATTTGGAGGTGATGATTTTTATGACGAAGCAAAAACATATCCAATGCCCTTATTGCCATGCTAACGCCTCTCTTCGCCCCGCCAGCACAGTCTATGGCTGTAACCGCCGTTCCCAGGGCAAATATATCTATCTCTGTGATCGCTGGCCGGCTTGTGATGCCTATGTGAGTGCCCATGACCGGACACACCGGCCTATGGGGACTCTGGCAAATGGGGATCTCCGGCACAAACGAATCCTGGCTCACCGGGCGCTGGAGCATCTGCAGCAGAGCCGGCACATGGAAAAATGGGAGGTCTACATCTGGCTCCAGGCCAAACTGGGACTAAATGACCAGCAGGCACATATTGGCATGTTTTCTGACGGGATGTGTGATGAGGTAATTCGCCTCTGTTACAAAGCCGCTGCTCCTTTGGGCAATCTGCATTCGGCCGCTTAAAGGGGGGTGAAACGATGACCAGTTTAACAGAACAGCAGCAGGAACTTGTTGCCCAGAATCTTCCCATCGTACATTGGGTTATTTGTGACTACATCCATGTTAATCCAACTATTTGCGGTATGGAATATGGAGACTTGTTCCAAGAGGGGTGCCTTTGGCTCTGTAAAGCCGCGTCTACTTATAAGAATGACGGACGGGCCCAGTTTTCTACCTACGCCAAAACGGTCGTTAAAAACGGGCTTCTGTCCTATTGCCGGGCGATCTGCAACAGGAAGAAAAAATTCAGCAGGCTTATTATTGGAGAACATGGAGAACTGGCGGCAGACGGAGAGGCCCTGGAGTCCCGGCCCGACGCCTTTGACACCCAAGTATCTCTGATAGAAACTCTGTCATTGCTGGATGCCTGTAAAAAAGATTACGATGGTGTAACCCGGCTTGGTATTGAGGCGCTTGCCCTCAAACTTCAAGGAATGCGGGTCACAGACATTGCGGAGCTTTATCAGGTGCCGCCCTCCCATGTGGGGGCATGGATCTCGCGTTCCACCGCAAAACTGCGCAGAGACTCCAAGTTTCTGAAAAGCCTGCTCTGAATTTGTTGAAAACCGCGGCCTTTCCGCAGTAAAGGATATATAAAAGAAGGAGGTACTGATGAATGGAACAGAATACCCTATATACTGCAATCGGCCGTCTGGATCGGGAAACGAATGGCTGTGGCCGGTCCTGCCCGGTCATCCGCCTGGGCGGGCAAACTTACATGGTGGATATGCAGGAAATGGTCGTTTGGACTGCCCTAAACTGGCGAATTTCTAAACGAGAGGATATTTCCCTCCAGTGTGACAAGCTGGTGTCCTCTCTGGGAGATTGTATTTCCCGCTCTTGGGATGCCTGCGTAAATCGGCTGCTCACCCGAGGTCTGCTGGTATCTGGCTGTGGTGAAACGGAATACGATGCTCTGTATGATTTGTTGAGTTCTCTCGGCATTATTCCAGCCAGCGGATCAATGCTGATGAGGAGCATCTCATTTGTCAAACTGGTGGCAGGCCGCCGAGTCCCTATTCAACAGGCGCTAAAATTATTCCAAAAAGACCGGCGTACCGACTATGAGACCCGTGTTATGAGGCTGGCCCAGCAAGCTCTGCTGTCCACCGCCGAGATCATCAAGTGTGTAGAGCAGGATGTTGCCTATCTTCCCAATGAGCAGTTCTTGATGGAGGCCGTGTACGGCGACGACGAAACCACCTGCTATAATATCGCCGGCATAATGAAAAACAGCCGGAGCAGTCAGGCAGTAACGCTGGCCGTTGCCAACCTCTACCTGCGCCAGCAAATCATTTTTGAGAGGATTACCACATGAAGAATCAATGGAACCAATTCCCGTTCGTGCTACGGCGAAAGATTTTGTTGACCTTTTTGGCCGGGCTCGCAAGCATTGCCCTCAGCCTAATCATCTTCATTATTACCACAGACCATATCCTGCTGGTACTGGGCAGCATAATCTTTCTTGCCTCTCTGGTACTGGTTAGGAGCTTATGGAGCACCATCGCCCGGGGCCAGTATGAGATCGTAGAAGGCGTCTGCTCCAGCGTTGTCTCGCCTATGATGCGGCAGTATCGCAAGATCCAACTAATAGACGAACAAGGTGCGGAGCGCACTTTACTGTTAAGTAAGTCCGCCAAGTTCCAGATTGGCGCCCGGTATCGTTTTTACTTTCAAAGCAGCAACCACCCCACTGTTGGAAACGACTATCTGGACGCGGCTCTCTCCACCAACAGCTTCCTGGGATATGAGGCCCTTGGCGAGCCGGCTGTCCAAGAGGAACAGGCTAAGGAGAACGGCTAAACCTACGGCAAAATAGGAAAGGGATACGGTGCAGGCTACATAACCACAGCATCGTATCTCTTTTTCTTACTCCTCTATCCACTATTTTTACAAAGTTTGATTTGCTGCAGAAAAACGGGGGATTTTTCCTATTTAATAGGTAGAATCTAAAAAGGAGGGCTACCCCCATGTACAAACCACACACGATTGAGCAATACAAAATCCAACAGTTTCTGGATCATACCTTTGCTATGGAGCACTTTCTGGTCTCTCCATTATCCCGCTCCGCACTCATGCTGGAGGACAGATGCGGTGAGCGGATTGCCTTTTCCTTTTCAGACAACGAAGTGCGTGAAATCCCAATCCCTTCTGCGCCATCCCCGGACAAGGTGAAATCGTTCATCCGCAGCTTTCGGGCGCTTGGAGCTAAACCACATCTGCGCACCTTTGAAGATGTCACCCGCTGGTGGCTGAATCACCCGAATCCGCTGACCTACCAACAGGCTCTCGGTCTGCCGGATGAACTTTACCGCCGTTTTCTTTCCTCCACCCTGATTGAAGACGAAGACGCCCAGCGTCTGGCCGCATCAGGGCTTGTTTCGGAAGATGCTTACCAGGACATTCAGCTCTGGTATCTCAACGGCAACACTGCCGACTGCTGGCTCGGCCCCCTCGGTATAGATGGAACAGGCAATCTCTATGCGCTGACCTTCAACTATGGTACACCCCGGGCCAAGGAACTGAAATTCTACCTGTTGGACGATTACTACCGCCACATGAACCACATATTGTAACTCGCCGGGCTAAAATATCTATATATAGTATTATATCACTTGACAAACACAAGATACGGTGTTACACTTAACCTGTAATTGATTTTTGTGCGTTCCCCATGTGGGATACAGATGAAACATCTGTACCGCAAGGCCCAAAGCCCTGCATTGCACACGCAGTTAAGTTTGTATGCTGTATCAAGTGTCAGTGGTATTGCCACGCCCTTTTCGGGTTGGTATCCGCTGGCACTTTTTATATATAGATAGTAACGCCGATGGCGAAGAAAGGAGTGTTATGGCACAAATCTATGTATTTGGCCGAGTCATGCACGAGCTTACTCCCAAAGAGAGCCAGTCAAAGCAGCCGTATGTTTGTTTTGATTTGGTGGAACGCTCCGGAGGTGAACATCCGAACTTCTATCAAGTATGGGCCCGCGGCGACCAGGTTGCCCGGCTCACACGGCTCAAGGTCAAAAAGGGAAGCATGATCTGGCTCACTGGATCGCAGAAACTGGTGGATGTACGGCAAAAGGACGGGGCCACAGTCAAAAAGTTGAAAGTATGGCTGACGGACTTTGGCTTTCTTCCTGGGCAATCTTCCAGAGCAAAAGCGGAACATGAGCAGCATGACTCTGACGCGGCGGCAACCGCTCCAGCCCCCTCCGAGGTAATGGACGGCGACCGCGAATCCCTGCCGGAATAAAATCCGGCACTGCAAGAGGGACCGTATCAAGTTTTCAGAATGAACTGAAGCTTGGTGCGGTCCCTTTTTTTGTTTTCAAGCAAAACTTAAAAGGAAGGACGGTAACAACATGAGTAACGACAAAGGACTTTTGAGCGGCAGCATCACAATCCTGATCGGTGCTGTCATCGCTATCATGGCTTTGGTACGCGGACCCTGGCAAGCGTGGCTTCTGATAGGGGTATTTACCCTCTGGGGGCTTTGGGTCGTGCTGATCCTCCTGCTCCCCTATATGCAGCAGGCCAGGCGCCGCCGTCAGCGTCAGCAGAGGGAACGCCAGCTCCATGCCGAGGGTGTCGCGCAGAACACCTTTACGGTGCCGGAGCTTGAAGGGCCTGTACCAGACGATCTGCTGCTCCGCTATGCCAACCACCGGATTTTGACTTATCTGCGTTCCTCTTTTCCCAACGCCTGCTTTGAGTGGTGTGAAAAGAGACCGGCGGATTTGATCCGCAGCAACGGCACAGGGCGTATCCGCCTTTACAATGTGGAGGCGTTCGACCATGCGGACATCACCTTCGGCAAGGATGCGACGATCCGCTGTGACCTGCTCAAAATCGTCCCTCTGTCCAAAGCAGGGACAGAGCAGGAAGATCAGGCCGACATCCCACCCAACAAGCAGCCCATCGACCCGCGTATCTGGTACGAGAATAACGGGCGCACAGTGATGGAGACGCTGATTGCCGACCTGAACTCACGCGGCCACAGCAAACTCACACTGAAAGAGAACGGGGACATCTGCATCCAGCAGGGTGAAGAGCTTGTCCCGCAGGAACATCTTTCCAACTTTCCGGCAAAGGTCTACTGGCCTCGTCTGGTGGAAGTGTTTGAGAGCAACGGTCTGGCTGCTGAAACAACAGCGCAGGGCATCCAGGTCTCCTGGTGACCGCCATCGTCATGAGAAGGGAGTGAAATAACATGAAATCAGGGATCAGTCTTGTGGAAATGGCACAGGAAATCCAGCGGCAGAACGATTTGAAGGCCGATTATATGCTGGACACCCGGAGTCTCCGGTTGGAGCCTTTTGGTGGCGGGCTGTATCTCAACGCTTACGACCAATCCGGTGATTATGCCGTGGAGCCGCTGGAGGTCAACGCCATCGCACACAGGCAGATCGGAACGCACCTCAAGATCCCGGCAGCCTATTATGACAAGATGCTGGAGGAATACCCCGAGCTGCTGGCGCAGAATGTGAATGCCTGGTTCCAGCGGGAGCCGGCTGTGCGTATGGTTCGCACCATAGACGGCACAGCGCGGGCGTTTCTCAGCAACCGCTACCGGCGTATAGACAACCTCGATATTGCCGGGATTGTCCTTCCAGTCCTTCAGGAGATGGAAGGGATGCACTTCGAGAGCTGCCAGCTCACCGACAGCCGTATGTACATCAAGGTTGTCAACACCCGCTTGGAGGCAGAGGTCGTACCCGGCGACATCGTGCAGTCCGGTATTATTATCAGCAATAGCGAGGTAGGCCTGGGCTCGGTGAGCATCCAGCCGCTGGTCTATCGTCTGGTATGCAGCAACGGTATGGTGGTAAACGACGCCCAGACGCGCCGCAACCATGTAGGCCGTGTCAATGAGGCTTCGGAGAACTACCAGCTGTATTCGGAAAAGACGCTGGAGGCCGATGACAAAGCCTTCGCCATGAAGATCCAGGACACGGTGCGGGCCGTAGTAGACGAGGTACGCTTTACCCGTGTGGTCAACATGATGCGGGAAGCCAAGGATGCCCCCATGAATACTGCCGCTGTCCCTGGCATTGTGAAGCTCGTAAGCAAGGATTTTCACATCACGGACGATGAAAGCTCCGGTGTGCTGCAGCGGTTGATTGAAGGCAACGATCTGACCTTATATGGTCTGTCCAACGCCGTAACGCGCCACAGCCAGGATGTTAAGGACTATGACCGGGCAACCGCGCTGGAAGGCATCGGCTACAACATTCTCTCCATGCCGGCACGGCAGTGGAGCCGAATTAACCAGATGGCCGCTTAAATGGCTGCCATCCATCAAAAAATTAACAGGAGGAATGAACTATGTACGAACAGAACACTTCTATGGTGGCCGCAAACGAGCAGAACAAATTCTTGCTTCCGGCGATGGTGGAGGGCGACTTCAGCCGCGATGAGATCGCAGAAGATGCGGATGGGCTTCAGATGATGAGCTTCCAGCGGGTGAAGATTCCCGCCGGCGGCGCCCTGCAGTTTGAAGTTCCCACGGAAGATCCCGACAATCCGGATTATACCCGGACGCTGGAGGGCATCATCCTCTACAACCACTCTGCCTATACTCTGTGGCCGGAAGGCAGCGAGTATGACGAAGACACCAAACCGCTCTGCTCCTCTGTAGATGGCAAAACAGGGATCGGCGTACCGGGAGGTGCGTGTGCTACCTGCCCCATGAATGCGTATGGATCGGCCAAGGATGGCGGCCGCGGCAAGGCGTGCAAGAATATGAGGCATCTCTATCTGCTGCGCAGTGGTGAATATATGCCTCTGCTGGTCTCCCTGCCGCCCACCAGCATCAGGCCGTTCAAGGAGTTCCTGAACAGGGCTTTTGTCTATCGCCAGCGTGCCACCTATGGCAGTCTGGTCCAGATCGGCCTCAAGAAAGATAGCAACGGCAGCAATGATTACAGCGTTGCAACTTTCCGCCTTTTGCGTGATTTCCAGGGGGAAGAGCTGGCCCAGATCCGCGCCTATGCCAATGTCTTCAAGGGGCAAATCAAAACTATCAACATTCAGCGGGCGCTGATCAATGAGGAACAGCGGGCCAACGATTGCGACTATGAGATCCCGGAATCTGCCACTGCGGCCCCGGGTCCGGATGGAAGCTATGTGGTCGGCGAGATCAACGGCGACTATGAACAGTTGCCGGCGTAACTGTTTTTGTTGCGGCAATGCCGCATGATACATCATCAAGGGACACCTCCGGCGTAAGTCGGAGGTATCCCTTTTTTATTTAGAACGGAGGAAAATTTATGTTGTGTGAAGTACCGTTGACAAAGGAGCAGCAGGATTTTGCCGCTGAACACCATGGCCTGGTCTATAAATTTCTCAATGACAACCATCTTCCAGAGAATGAATTCTATGATGTGGTTATTTTCCCGTATTTGAAGGCTGTGCAGGACTACTGTAATAGCGCATCTGCACAAAAGTATTCTTTTAGCACTATTGCGATTCGACAAATGAAATTTCGCTTATACGATTATTTCCGTACACAGGCGCGCCGCAAGCGTAATACAGAAGTCATCAGCATCCATCTGGGCCTATACTCGGATGGCGTTCCGCTGGAAGAGGTGCTGCCGGGTCAGGACCGTCTCATGCAGGAATTTGAAATGCAGCAGATGCTCCATGATCTGGCTTCCCATATTTCTGAACAACAGATGAAAATTGTCCGCATGAAGGGTTACGGCTATGGCATTAAGGAGATTTCCAGCCACGAAAAAATACCGATGAAGCGCATCCAGGAACTTCTTGAGGAGGTCCATACTGTGTTTTTGAGGTTATGCCGCGAGTAGCCCTCTATCTACCACAAACAGAATGGAGGTCGAAGTATATGACGAAATCAAAAAAATCTATTGTGATGCGCGGAGCACTTCTGCGTCCGCTGGTGATTGGGCAGGGCGCACTTCTTCATGCAGGTGGTAAGATCTATCATACCTCCCGTGTGGTAGCCATCCACGATCAGTCGGATGATATGGTACGCTTTGAAACGCTTAACTCCAATTACTGCCTCTCAATGGCCCCTTTTCCGCTGGCGGCCTGCAACCCGCTCCCGATGGTGAGCCTGGCCGCGTGCGCGTAAAGCGGTTGTAAGAAGATACCGGGACAACAGAGCTTGTCCTATATGTTTTGGGCCGTGACGGATTTTCCGCCACGGCCTTTTTTCGGAGGATTGTCATGGATGATCAAAAAACAATGGTAGTTTCAGTTCACGCCAAAGACTGTGTGGACTATCAGTGCCGCAGATGCGGTCAATGCTGCCGCCATATCAAAGATGCTGTGATGGTGGAGAGCATGGACGCCTACCGGTTGGCAAACTATTTGCGTGGCTGTGATCCCAACATCTGCACCATAGACGATGTGTTGACCCGATACTGCGAGCCTATGCCGCTGACCCAAGAGTGCTTTCCCATCTTCATGCTGAAAACCACGGGGCCGGACGATTCCTGTATTTTCCTGAAGGATGGATTATGCAGCATCTACGAGGCACGCCCACGGACCTGCCGGCTCTATCCCTTTTCTGTAGGACCCGGCGAGCGGGGCCGTGATTTTGAATACTGCCTCTGCTTTGACCACAATCAGCAGTACCATTTCAACGGCGGAAAGGTTTCCGTCAAAGACTGGTTTTATCGCAATTTCCCCAGAATGGAGAAAGAGTATTTGAAACAGGAATATGCCGCTATCACGGAAATCGGTAAGCGGATGCGCTCGATCTCTCCGGAACTATGCAAACAGATGACCTTCCAAGTGCTGTTTTACCGATATTATAACTTCGATTTGGATCAGCCGTTCCTTGAGCAATACGCGCAGAACACCCGTCTGCTGTTAGAAAAGCTTCGGCAATTCGAGGTGGAAAGGTAGGGTGCTGTGATGATGTATGCCTTGGAGCACCTGACCCGTCAAGGGCCAGGGCCTCAGTGGAAGCAATATGCTGTTTGTGCGAATAAAGACCTTTTAGAACGGATTTGCCGCAGTCAGCCCCGCCCGGATGAATGGCGTGTCAGGCTGTCTGTACAGCGGATGAAAAAGGAGGCCGCATAGTATGAAAAACCACTATCAGGAGTTACGGGATCGCCAGCAGGAAGAGGTCAACGCCTTTCCCATGTTTTTTGCGTTCGATCAACGGCAGTTCGCAGAGGGAATGCGCCGGCTCGGCCTGCGCCCTTCCGACATGAATCAGGTGTATGCTATCGCTGGCACCGGTGGATTTTACCGCAAAAGCGATGCGCCGAAGCTACATGAAATGTTTGCCCGGCACCGCAAGGAGCTTGATGAGGCCATTGCCGCTGATAAAGCTGGAGATAATTTCATTTATGAAATGTTCCTGACTGAACTTTCCAACCACGAATACGGCTATACCGGCGATGTTCAAGACACGCTTGATGCCCTGGGTATCACTCCCCAATACATGGAGGCCATGCCTCAGCTGAAAGCTGGTTTGGACTTGGCCTGCCAAAAAGTAATGCAGAATGACTGTTTTTAAGGAGGCCATGTGATGGAGCAGCAACACTATTTCCCACCGCTTCATGGCGCTGTGGATTGTGAAAAATGCGAGGTGCGGGATTGCTGGTGCCGGGGAAAATTCCAACGGAATCGGCGCAATATGCCCCACACATCTGGAAGGTGCCCCAGGCTGCCTGATCTCTGCGGTTTTGTAGAAAAGGAAGAACGCGAGCTGTATAAAGCGACTTTTATGCTCGTTCATGCAGAGTATGGCGTCGGCGGTCTGCATTTGACGCTCACGATTCCCGGTCACAAGAGAAATCGGAAGGTCTACCAGACCAAAAGCGGGTACTGGTACTGCAACCTGACCAGCGAGAAGGGGTGTCCAGAACGGCAGGTGTTGAATTTGGAGGGCTACCAGTCCAAAGAAGATATTCTGCGGCACATGAAAAGCCTTCGGACCGACTACTGCATTCTTCGCTGCAGTATGGAAGGTTTCACTGTCTAAACTGTACCAAACCACATAAATGGAGGATACCCATGAGTAAGCTGACCAAAAGAGAAATTCAGCTCCATGATCAGGCGGTTTGTCTCCTGCAGAAAGAACACCTTTCCCACGAAGATAAGCTTTTTATCTTTGAAAATTTCCGGGAAGACGCGGAGCACATCAATAGCAAGTCCGGTGCATTTTTTACTCCTTTTGGACTTGCCAACGATTTTACTCTCCAGATTCCGTGCCTATACGGAAAGACGATCAGAATTATCGACCTGTGTGCTGGAATCGGCGTACTGAGCTATGCGGCACAGCTGGAATGCAGTGACCGCAGCCGCTGCTATGCCGATATTACCTGTGTAGAACTGAATCCGCACTATGTTGAGGTTGGTAAAAAAGTTGTGCCAGAGGCCACATGGATATGCGCGGATGTTCTTGATCCCTTTCTGCCTGACCTCTTGGGCCAATTTGACTTCGCGATTGCAAATCCGCCGTTTGGCCGAATTGCAAACAATTACCGCAAAAGCTACATGAGCGGCGAATTTGAATACATGGTAATAGAGGCGGCCTCCCGTATTGCAAAGGAAGGTGCGTTCATAATACCGCAAATGAGCGCGCCATTCGTATATAGCGGAACGGAAGACCATCGCTGGCTTCAGGAAGGGCGTGCCAGAACATTTGAAAAAAGGACTGGGATTTTATTGGAGTTTAACCAAGGGATCGACACGGCCTACTATAAAAATGACTGGCATTGCACCGCGCCAATATGCGAAATCGTATGTTGTGACTTTGCAGGGACAGATACCTCTGCCGCCTAAAGGAGCAGGCGGTTTGTCCTCATGAACAACCAAGAAGCCGGTCCCTGTTCTGGGGCCTCACATAAACCGCTACAGGCCCGAAGGCACTGGCGGTTTTTCTCTATATGGAGGTGACGAATTTTGAATTTGCACGAAACAGAATATGGCCGCAGATTTTTTAATTCCCAGCTGCCCAGTCTCATCAAGGCTCTGGAACGAATCGCCGAAAGTCTGTCTGCGCCCAAGCAGTCCTTATCAGCCGATTTTGTCGCTGACCCTGATTTTCTTCATGATCTCTACTATGGAGATTATGAGCCGAGCGTGTTCAAAACACAAAGCGAGCACCAGAAGCAGCTTAACCATAATGCTTCAATGGCAGAGGAACTCCTGCGCCAGAAAATGGGCAATTCCCCGGAAGCCATAGCCGCCTTGGAAGCGTACCAGCTTGCCGCCGGTGAGTGCAGCAGCATTGTGGCCGAGCAGGCTTTTGAGTCCGGTTTTCAGACCGCAGTACAAATGCTGGTAGCTGGGCTTATACCGCCTGAAAACAAATTTGCCGCTGAAGTTCCCCTTACCACGCAAGAGCTCCGGAAGATGGACGGGGAACAAGTATTTTGTCTTGACATGAATGAGGAGGTCAGGGTTGTGGCCCGCAAAAAAGGATTCATTCAAGTCACTAATGACAAAGAGATCCATCTCATAACAGGCTTGACCTTATACCGGCATCGGCCAAGTTGGTGCCAATAAAATTTTAAGAAATGCAATGGAGGACACAATATGAAACTTTCTGAAGACGAAGCAAAGAGATTTCTTGAGCGTCTTTGCCCTCTGCAGGAGACGGAACAGCAGCTTCTCTGCCCGCGGTGCGGCCGCAACGAATTATACTCCGGGCTGTATTTTTTCCTGAACAGTTTGAGCAGATACGCTCATGTATATATCTGCGAAAAGTGCTGGATGGATGAGGCTCTGCGGGAAATAGACGGCAATCCAGTTCCCCTGACCAGTTGGAACGCAGTTCTTCCTTTTGTTTTGAGAGGCGAGATTCCTCCATCGGACAGCTCCTGCCAAGACACCAATGCGTCTGCTGGCCCCGCGCAAACCGGAGAGATTCACAATAGCAGTCAGACTGTGTAAAACAAGGTCTGACCAGTCGTGAAAATTATGAGGCATTGAAAACTATGAAATATGGGGACTATCATCTGCCCAGTGGAGTAGACTTCTCTTCTATCACATACGAGGATATTCGCTGGCAATACGGCGTATTCCGCTGTAACAGCACGGGCTCCGGCCGGGATAAAAAGCATTTGCCGTGGGACGGTGTAAAAACCAATCTTGGAGAGATTGAAGAAAAGGATTGGTGCAGGCTGGCGGATGCTGTCATCGAACGCGATGGGGAGACACATCTGCTAAAGCATCTGATCCAATGGTGCAGCGAACACAATTATATCGGGGCATCAGCCGCTGAACTGCGAAAAGAAGCCCTTCAGCTACACATTGATCGGGTTTTCGACAATCCGCAATGGGGCGGCTACCTTCCTTTCAATAAGAGATACCGTCCAGAAGTCTGGCGAGCCGCTCATATCGTATATGTGCGGAACGAATGCTGCCATAAGATTTCCCCCGTTACACAAGAGCAGATCGACCATGCGTACAACGGGACAATCCCCTGCCCACACTGCGGAAGATGGAGTGAATTCATCGTTTTGGGAATCCGGCTTCAGCCGGAGCCACTGGTTCCCTGCTTGAATTGTGATTGTCATGATCCTGATATGGGCTGTACCATGCCCAGCATTGATAAGAGTTACGCCTGCCCTTTGGTAAGCTGTGATGATGAGCAAACGGAGGTGCTGGATGAGTAGGTATCTGAAACCGCGGGACCATGGTTATTTGATGGAGGCGGCAGCCTGTACAAAGGTGCTGGAAGATCTGCGCCGCATAGAAGCAAAATATGCCCGGACGGTGGAGAAAGAATGCTCTGTCCGGCAGGCTGAATTTGAGAAAGTGATGCAATACCACAGCGAGCGGGAACTCCAGGATGACTTCGGATGGGGTTTCATCACCGAGGCTCAATACGACCGGTACCGGCTTCTTTTTCAGCAGGGGCAGGCTGCCATGGAGCAGCTGCCGCCGACAAAGAGCGAACTGGCTCTGCGCCTGGTGCGCCGCATCATGGCGGATATTGACGCAGATCGCCGGGAGTGGGAGTTTTCTGCACTCTCCCCGGAAGATCAGCAAGCGGAACGGGCACGGGCCGAGCAGTCGCAGAAAGAGTGGAAGCGAAAAATCGCGGAGCTGAAACGGAAGCGCGGTATCATCGAGGCCGGCGAGGACATGGAGGAAGGGTGATCACCATTTCGCGTACAGTCTATCAAGGAGGATATGGATGATGAAAATCTTCAAAAGCCAAAAGCCTGCAGTTTGCGGTACTGCCAAGCGGCCCATCCGCCGTTGGCTGCTGCCGCCTAAAAAGCAGCAGGCATATCGCTTTTATTCCACTGCTCATTTTCATGTTTACGAGCGGTGCCGTCATTTTCGACGCGGATAATAAAGGCACATTTATTGATGAATCAAGGGGACTTGCTTTTCCCCTTCAAGGGAGGAATGGACTATGATTTATAAGAAACCGGATGAGAAATTCTCACATGAGAACATCACCTACACAGTAGGCAGCCGCGTCCTCGCCAATGAAGCGAGTGAGTACAGCGGGCTCTTCGGGCGCATCCTTGAAATTCGCACGGATGATGACCGGGAAACTGAAAATGATACGCCGGACATCTATTGTGAATTTGACCCGCCGTGCCTTTCCGCTGCCCGCCGCGCACTGGAGCAGACTTTTTCTGAACTCTATGGTGCGCCAAAGCGTGTGGAGGATTTAGGGCTGGAACTGGTCATCATGGCGCCTGAAATGTTGACGCCTCTGGCCGTTCCCGAGCAGGCGTATCCCCAAGGTACGCTTTATGTCGTCGTCTCGCATTGGGCCACTGACGGGGAATTTGGCTCTTATGAGGCTCCGTTCACTAATTTAACGGATGCCCAGCGGCAATTTCATGACGATCTGAAAAACGAACTGGAGAGCGGCTGCATTGAGAAATGGCGTGAAAAGAGTCAGTTTGCAGAGGAAGAAACCGCAGAAAGCTATGAGTGCTATCTGGATGGGGAATACTGCGAAAACCACTTTTACCTCTCCATTGAAAAACGGCCTCTGCCGCTGGCTCCTGAATTTATACGCACCGTGGCGGCAGCCTATGAAGATGAGTGCGCACGGGAGGATTTTCTTGATAAAGCTCAAGCTTTGCCGGAGTATCTGGCTCTGACAGAAGATCAGAAAAAACAACTGCTGCACAATGCGGACATCAAAGGGCGCATCAGCCACTACCTGGATCTCTGCGATACCTATTGGGAGTGTTACTGGGATGCAGTATCCAAGGCCGCACAGGATATTTTACAGGAGGATCAGCAGGCATCCCCACAAAAGTAATTTCTGTTGTGAAATGGAGGAAAACTATGGACGAAAAAGAATTACGCAAGGCACTTGAAATTCATTTGGATACCCTTCGGAGAAATCTGGAAGTTGTATCGCTGGAAGTGCTGAAAACAAAGTACCAAAAACCTTATGAAGAACTGCGGGGGCAAATCTGCAAAGCAGCCACCGAATACACCCGTCATGTAGCTCTATGTGATATTCGTATCCGGCACAGCCTGTTTAACGAGGCCAAAACCTACATTGATGCAGCGATTCAGCAAACACAGTGCCTGAAAAAGATTTCCGAGGCTGCTTTTCAGCGGCAGGATATGGATGAAATTGCAGCCCTGGCCCATACCTTACGAGAGGAAATTGAAAAATCTCTTCACTATTTCTATCTCGATCACATGTGCCTGCTCGTTACCCGCGAGTGCATCGACGATCCCAATAAGGTCCCGGAGATTTACAACAAGGCAACTTCTTGTGTTTGGCGCGATGGTGCGTGGCTGTTAATGGAAGATACCGAAACGGCCATTTTACTTTCCGCTCCCATCATCAACGAGCTGCCTCCCGCAGAAGCTGCCGCATAGATGATACAGCACTCCCTCAAAGACGATTGGTTCCCGTGGCCTTCTTCAATTAAGCATCCTACTCGTTGCATTTGTACATGATATGTAGTATAATTGTAGTGCAAGGAGGTCGATTATATGGATACCAATATGACATTTAGAATAGATAGTCAGGTCAAAGCGCAAATGGCCGCCATCTGCGAGCAGCTGGGCATATCCACATCCACCGCATTCAACATTTTTGCAAATGCCTTTGTCCGCAATAATGGAATGCCGTTTCCCTTAACTCTTAACACACCATCTGCAGAAATTTCAAGGGAGCAGATGTTGGCGGATACCGATGCGGTTTTAAGTTCTTTCGCTGATGACTATAAGAGGATGGCGGAATGATTTGGGTGACGGTTGAAGATGTTATCGCCGTCCATAGCAGGATCATCAAAGCTTCAGGTGGGTTGGACGGTATTCGGGACCGAAATAGTCTGGAAGCCGCAGTCAATGCTCCGTTGCAAACCTTTGCCGGTTTTGATCTTTTTGAAACGGACCTTGCGAAAATAGCCAGAATAGGGTTTGGACTGGCCTCCAATCATGCCTTTCTTGATGGTAACAAACGGATTGGCGCAATGATGACGCAGTTGCTGCTGAAATGGAACGGCTATGTTCTTGAACTGAAGCCCGGCGAACTTGCGGATATGTTTATCTCTATTGCAAATGGCAGTGCGGGAGAACACGAGCTGCAAGCATGGATCATTCAGCACCTAAAAGATTTTTCTGATTGATCTGCCAGTATTGTATCATTGATACTTTCAATGTTGCTCCACAGAAATAAAACTCTACACTTTTTCTTATTTGACAAATGCCTTGCTATTTGGCAAGGGACACTATCACAAAGGGATCGACAAACAGCGCATTTGCTGTTTGCCGGTCCCTTGTTTTTTAGGAGGATTTTTTGATGAAACTAAAACATCCCACGCATGATCCGAAACCCATGGACGCCCTCTCCTACTACCTGCAAGTGCAGCGGGAGTATGCCCTCGCTCGTGAAGGGTATCTCAGGATTGATGAAGCCGATGATACTTACAATGACTTAAACCGCAAAATCATCAATGCCTACCGTGAACGCTATGGTACCGCCTATTTAGGCCGTATCAACTACAGTGGGAACCAGAGACAGCGGATTGCTGATGGTACTGAAAGCGTCTTTGAAGCCTATACCGGGCAGCCGCTCTATAACTTTTGCTGTGATTTCTGTGTATCAGCTCCAGACCGTACACTGGAAGAATTGATTCGGCACTGGAATAATGCAGATGTTCCCCTCTCCGAAAAGAAAGTTGATGCCATTATGGACCGTATTCAGGTATTATGCGGCCAGACTTTCATCTGGTATTAACAGAAAGGGCGGGAAGCGATGAACTATATCGTCTATGGGAAGAAAATTGGAGCCCGCTGTTATGGCGCTATAAATTTGCATGAAGGAAAAGTTGGAGTCGGCCTGGTTTATGCTACGCTGATCCCAGATTGTGGCCGCGCCAAAATGTATGCTGACAAGCTGGCTGAGATGGTGCCCGGTTTTATCTTCCAAGTTCGCGGCGCCGGCACTCGCAAGGTCTACTATGAAAAGGCCGGCAAGCCGGAGGAATCGGTATGAGCGCCGGGGAGCCTTCTTTTCTTCTCTGGCTCCGGGAGGTCGTTCAGCCGCAAGCAGACCCCCGTTCCGGGAATGCCGCGGCGCTGGATGATTTCTCGCCGGATGGAATGCGGGAATATTGCTATCCCAAGGAGTTTACGGTGTCCGGCGACGCCTATATGTGGTCGGTTTCAAGCGCCCACACAAAAGGGCGGCATCTCTGCACCCACTACGAAATTTGGTTTTTCGGGCCAGCGTTTGGCTCTGGTCAGAGAATCGCCACCGGCAGTCCTACCAAAGCCAAAATACGGTGCGGTCTAAGAAAAATCTATGATTATTACTACGGAGGGAACTCGAATGAAAACGATCCAGCTCACTTTTCTGTTTGAAGACACAGGCTTCTGCAAGGATGTGTTCCAATCTGTAAACCAGCCCTATTACTACTGCAACCGTGATACAGTTGATGGCACATGGTACACTTCTACCCCGGATGATTATCAAAATGATTGCCGCATCCGAAAGGATGTTATCATCGAGATCATCTCGGATGGGCAGGTGATCGCTCTGGATGGAAACGGGGACTTCGAGGGAAAAAAGCCATTCATCCCCTTCTATACCTTTAGGGAACAACTGGCACAAGCGTTCTTGAATAAACACCCGGGGGTCCACAGTTATGAAGATATGAAACAAAAGCTTCTGTTCCTGCCGAGCGGGGAGCCTTACTCTGACCCGAGCAGCTGTCAGGATAACTGGATTTTTGCCCTTGATTTTGGGAATGAAACCGAACAGGTCCTGGAATCTGCCGACTGGATGGGTCGGGAGTATCACATTCTTGCCGTCCAGTACACGCACAAACCCACTGGCTTTGTATTTACAAATTATCGTTTTCGGGCGGCAGTCCTCCAGCCGAATGCCTCCAGCCATGACCTTTTGCTTTATGATTGGCACGAGGACCGTTGAAGGAGGATCGTTTATGGGAGTATTGCTGATCCGAGAATTGAATGTTGATGGCTGCGGCGACTTTGCTGATGTACTGGTCCAAACTGACCAGCCGGTAACGCCAGAGCAGATGAAAGAGCTGCACCACGAGCTGACACGCCTTAACAACGAACAGGAGTGCCCAGATACGGATGATGTGGTGGAAGAAGCCGTGAAAAACACTTTGGGCGAGACGGCCCGGTGTATCGGCTATGCCCTGCTGGAATATGGCGGGGCCGGCCGTCACTGCGATGAAAATTTTCATTGACTGCCTTCGCCGAGTTATCGACAAGCATTTACATCAAATCAAAAAGGAGAATCACCATGAATATATTACATGACAAATCTTCTGTCAAAAGTTCCAGCGCAAAATGGATTGACCGGGGTTATGCCCGGGAAGATGTCCATTCGCTTAGACTCCAATATGTCTACACCCCAGAGCAGCGGGAGGCAAACCGTCAGATTTGCGATGACGGCCCTGACGAGGCGCACCGCAGGATCAAACGGGCAGCTGAGTCAAAAAACGCTGTGATGGCCTCTGTCATGGCGGCCATTGCCAGGGAGTTTATCTGCTATCAGTATGAATCCGAAGATCCGGCGCCTTATGGAAGTTCCCGTTGGGAATTGTTTTTCTGGTGCAACGACTTCAGCAATACACTTCACGGCTATGGGTTGTCCGGGCGTGACTATTCGTATTTCACACTGTCCTTTAATTTAGCCCAAACCGTCGAACAGCGGGCGGCAGTCTGCGGGCGTGTCCTGCAGTTTTTAGAAACCCGCTTTCATTCAAACCCTAATCTTGAGGTTGCGGTGCAGTACACCACATGGTACGACAAAGGAAAGATCAAAGCGGACGCCAAAAAGGTGCAACATCTTCTGGATGGCCGCCAGTACACCTATGGCACCAAGGAAGGCAAATTTGTTGTGGAGAACGGTCAGCTTCTCTTCCACCCCAAGTATGCCAAAAAATATAACTACCGTGTGGACGATTCTGATATTCTCGCTATATGCTGGGAACTGGATCTGACGCCAAACATCAGTACAGCTCCGGCCCAAAGGCCAATGCCGGCCATGGGTAGGCAAGGGCCTATTACCTTCCCTTATGAAAAGTACGGCTCCACACATCCCATACAGCTAAAGGTATCTGCCTATATGGACGGCAACCTGGCGATTGCCATGCACACATGGGAAAATGGCTATGCGGAGCCCTGGGCCTCTCTGACGGTCAATCTGGACGGGGAACGGGGGAAAGACTGCGCGTTCATCGATACCAATGGCGATGCCGATTTCCCGGTCTGGCTGATCCGCCACGGATTGGCTATCCCTACCGGGGCAACGCAGCGCAGTGGTTACTGTGAGTATCCAGAGTACCGCTTCCGGGCAGACCGCCTGCGTGAACTGGACCCGGAGGGATACGCTGAATATCTATCGTTGCAGGAAGGGAGGCGCAGCGCATGAAGTACAAGGAAGTCTATTTGGCGCTAAACCAACGCAAATTAGATGCTCCAGGCTTCCACTACTCTGATTACAGCGGGTGGAAGGCTGCCAATCAGTCTTATATGACCCGCCAGCGCCCGCTCTGGATTGTGGCAGAAGACCCGGCTGCTGGCAGACGGATGTGGATCTGCCACGACGGCTCTGCGTTGAGTGTCACCATCTGCAAAATGAATTCAGAAGGGCATAACTGTGGCGTCAGTCATCGCCTCCCCTGCAAAAACCGCACAGAACTGGCTGCAACTCTGCGAACTCTTTTTTCGATGAGCGAATCTGTTGCATAGATTGAACAATTTATGAAGCAGGGGGAAGACCTCGATATAATTTTGAACATAAATTCAAAATCAGGAGACATTACCATGAAAATCAAATTATACCCCAAAGAATTACTGGAAGCCGCTTGGAAGCAAGACAAAAAGCTTTATGCTCATGGCGATGCAGCGGCCCCTCCCAAATGCCTGCGGTGTGGCTCTCCTCTGGCAGCCCACCTGATGGTCAATGCCCTCAGCCGCTATGCGGATGTGCAGATCTGTGAAGCCTGCGGCATGGATGAGGCCCTTCGGGATGCCGCCCATACGCCCCTGCCCCTTGCGGAGTGGGATGCCGTCAAGTCTGGACATCTGAAGAAAAGCGCAGAAAAGTCCACCTGTTATCTGGTGCAGAACTGCACTTTTTCAGAAGTGTTCAAGCACACCTACAAGCCTCCAATGCAGCTCATCGAACGCCCTGTCAGCGAACTTGCTTATTCCCGTTCGGATTACGATGGATACCGCTGGTGGACAACCTGGCACAATGAGAGCGGCAAAAAGACGCCGCCAGAGCTGGTAAAAGAAATCGATGAGTTTCAAAATGCCCTATTCAAGTTGCCGGCCTTTAAGACGCTGGAAACCATGAAACGCTTCTGCCGATATGCCGGGACTACCAGTGATCCGACTGAATTTAACCTCTATTCTGAAACGGCACATTTGTACATCCGGATTCGGCTGATCACTCGGTTTCGGGATTACAACGCCTATATCTACTACTATGATAAGGCTGCCGCTGGAGAGGAGCAATAAAATTGCAATAAGCATTTTGCAGAGATTCTTTTCGGAGCGATCTGGTAAAAAGGAAATCGTGGTAGGATAAGTTTTACCGCAGTGTGGCCTCACCTTTTCGGGTGAGGCCCACAGGTTATGTCGGAATAAGCGCACAGCAGCATCCAACTACTACTGTGCGCTTGTTTTTTTCCTCTTAGTACATCCTGTTTGAATCCACGGGAAAGGCCCCGAGATCAAAAGGTCTCGGAGCCTTTCTCATAAATTCAAATTCGGAACAGTTTGATGGCTCGCATCAATGTAATGCACTGCTCCTGGTATAGATCCTCATCCAGCCGGCCGTCAATTACAGAATATTTGAGCAGTAAGGGCCGATACATATTCAAAATATCGGTAATTGACTCCAGATCACCTTCCTTTGCCTGAAACAACAGTTGTTCAAATATCATGTTTTTCCACCCCCTCAATACTTTTTCTCAACTTTTGAACAGCACGGTAATAGACTGCGGCTGCACCTTTATAAGTCAGGCCCAGTCTTACACCAATCAAGTCAAAAGGGCAGTTGTCCAAAACATGCGCCAGGAACACATACCGCTCGCGTTCATTCAACCGCTTGAGGGCATAGAAGAGCGCATTACTTTCGATCACATCCCATAGAGGAAGGTGCTCTGTAACCTCTTGTTCCAAAGTCTGTCCTGTGGTATAGGTTGTATCGGTCAGTATTTCACTGTTGCTGTATTGGTTGAGCATGTTCAGGTAATCGCGCCGTGTGCGTTTTACTGCCTGGATTAAGTAACCTGTAAATCTGATTTGTAGTTCTTCCTCTATCTGTCCATTATTTCGATACCGCATGGTCTTGTCCTCCAAATCGTTCAAGAATTTTTGGGAATCTTGAACATTTGGAGGGGACCGGCACCGAACTAATGGGCGTCTTTGTGTTCTATATAAAACAACACAGCCGGCCACGCACCACAAAGGTGAGCAATCGGCTGTGTGATACACATAAAGAAGTCCGTCACGACTTCCGACGCCCGCAGGAGGAGGCTTGTCGCTTGTCTTGTGATGTTCCCGCCCTGTCCTCCGAAAAGGGCGGCAGAAGAACCATATTCGATAGTAAACTGTGTGTCGAAATGTAAGCAGATGGGCGACGAACCTTTTTATGTGCATGGGTTTCAAATTCTCCATGCGCATTTGGCTCCTTGCCATCTGAACCGCACTTTGCACACGAACCTGCATTGTCCATTAGAGCGGGCAGCAGGTCTGCCAATGATCCAGGTTCAGTAATTTGATTTTTTTGTAGAATTTTGTCGGGAATTAAAAGAAAAGGCGGCCTCATTCATTTAAGAATAAGACCGCCTAACGCAACTTGAAATTCCCTCTGCTATTTCGATTTTTAGTTTTCATACACATTCCTCCCGTTTTTCAAAGTCGCCTATATGGTTAGAATTTATCTCCATTGTATTCGGTAAATCTGACCAAATTCTGACTGAGTTTTCACTTTTTCCATTTTAATTCCAATTTTCAACATGGCAAAAGGGAGCAACCTTCATTGATCAACAAAGGCCGCTCCCTTTTACTTCTACTTCTCAAAGCGATAACCGTATCCGTGTACCGTTTGAATCGCATTGATATTTAGTTTTTTCCGTATCTTGTAGATCCTGCTGGTAACGCTTTCAGGGCCAGAGGCAAAATCATCGGACATCGCATATCGGTAAAGCTGTTCCCGGGTAAAGGTCCAGCCAGGATGTAAGGCCAGACAGTATAAGATATTGAACTCCATTGTGGTCAACTCCACAAATTGTTCATTTATATAGACCCTGCGTTCATTGGGGTCAATACGCAAATTCCCATATTGCAGTACAGCTACCCCCGTCAACAGCTTCACCTCCCGCGACTATTTCTTTTTGTCCATACTTTGCTTTAGATGCCGAAAGCTATTCTCGCTAATCACATGCTCCATGCAGCAGGCCTCCTGTTCGGCGGTTTTGGGCTCTACACCGGCTTCCACCAGCAGGCGAGTGAAGAAGCAATGTTTCTCGTAGGTCTGCTCCGCTACTTCGCGGCCTATATCGGTCAAGCGGAGGAAGAAATCCTCATCCATGGTGAGGAAGCCACCCGCCTTCAAGGTAGCTACCGCATGGCACACGCTGGGCTTAGACACCTCCATATACCGGGCCACATCCACAGAGCGTACCATGCCTTTCTTTTTCTGGAGTACCAACACAGCCTCCAGATAGTCCTCGCCGGAAGCGTGCAGTTTTTTATCAGGAAGCATTGACCGCACCTGTTTCTTGCTCGTGGGAGAAGAAAGTCCGCAAGAGCTCTACAGCTTTCCCATCCATCGGCCGATGCCACAGCACCTTGCTTCCCTGAATGAACAACAGATAGGTGCAGCATTTGTAAATAAGCTCGGGGTCATGTGTAATCAGAAACAGGCTCTTTCCCATCTCTTTCAGGCGGTTTAAGTTGTCCGATACCTCCAGCATATGCCGGTAATCCAATCCGCTGGTAGGCTCGTCGAATATCAAGAGCTTTTTGTCTGATGCTATTGCACTGCCAATCGCCACCCTCTGTTTTTCTCCGCCGGACAGGGACATGGGATGCAGCTTTACCTTGTCCAACAGATCCAAACTGTCCAGAATCTCACTGGCGTGGGCCGTGTCCGCTTTCTCGTCCTCGATGTCCATACTGAGCAGCAGTTCATCCAGCACATCTTCCGTGAACAACTGGTGGTTTACATCCTGCATGACCATGTAGGAAATGTGCCTGCGCTGCTTTGCGTCATAGGAGGCCCCATCCATTTCAAGCACACCTTTCGCCTTCTTATCCAGACCGCACAGACACCGGGCGAAGGTAGATTTTCCCGCGCCGTTGTTTCCGATAATGCCGATGATCTCCCCTTGGGGCAGGATCAGGTCTGGAATATCCACATTGAGGGGGCCGTGCTTTTCATAGGAGAACTGGAACCCCTTGATATGTAATTGCGGGGCGGAAGGCTTGGGCGAGGCCTCTGGAGGCAGGTGGAATGGGTCCAGTGCCCGTAGCCCCATTCCCTGTAATTCATCAGGCAGTAATTTTTGAAACTCTGCTTTGGTAAACTCCTGCGTAATACTTCCGTGCGTCATGTAGAGAATTCGATCTGCGTAGGGAACGAGATAATAAAGCCGGTGTTCCGCGACGATCACGGTCTTTTTCTCAGACTGCCAGTGCCGGATCACGCCAATTAAATCTTCGATGGTGGCAATATCCAGGTTGGAGGATGGCTCGTCCAATACAAAGATGTCCGGGTGGATTGCGTCGGCAGAGGCGCAGGCGATTTTCTGCTTTTCTCCACCGGACAGAGCAAACAAGCTCCGATTCAGCAGTTTTTCCAGCTTGAGGCTGTGGACAGTCTCCTCCAGACGCTCCCGCATCTCTGGGACCGGCAGGGCCATGTTTTCACACCCGAAAACGATCTCGCTGGTCGTATCTACATTGTAGAATTGCGTCCTTGGGTTTTGGAATACAGACCCTACCCGTTGACCGATTTGATAAAGAGGATAGTCTTTTAACTCTTTCCCATCTAAAAGGACTTGCCCGGTCAGCTTCCCGCCGTAATAATGCGGGATCAGGCCGTTGATCAGCCGGGTCAGCGTCGTCTTGCCGCAGCCGGACTCTCCGCAGAGCAGGATGGTTTCGCCATCCTGGATTGTCAGATTGATATGGTTCAGGTTATTTTGGGTTTCTCCGCTCTCATAAGTAAAGGAAACATCTTTCAATTCGATCACGGTATCACCTCCTTACCACGGACTGAAAAAGTATGTGGAGAGCAGTGCAACTCCGGCAATCAGCACCGCCAGCAGATCCCAGCCAGTAAAACCGACCTTTGTGATATTGGTGCGCCGGACCGGGTTATCCAGGCCGCGGGTCAGGGCTGCCGCGGAGAGATCATCCCCGATTTTGACCACCGAGATCATCAGGGGAATAAAACGGTATTCAATCAGGGCGGCGGGGTTTTGCCAGAATTTCTTTGTCCCGAACTGGACCTCCCGCATCCGCATGGCGTCCTTGATGGCGGCCGACTCCTCCTGCATGGTAGGGATAAAGCGAAACAGGACGGAGAGCGGAATGGTGATCTGCCGCCCAATGTGCATCCGACCCAGCGCAGTAATGCACTCGCTGGCCGTGGTGGATTTGATGATGTAGGCCCCCATCACAAAGGCCGGAAACAGCCGCAGGACCAGTCCCACCAACAGGACTACCAGCATATTGACGATCATGGGAAACTGGACGGAGTTCTGGATAGCCTGCACAAACAGCCCCGCTGCGAACAGGCAGAAGAACACCGTTGCCGTCTTATACTGCCGGTTAGTCAGCAGCAGGACAAAGGGAATCATCGCCACCGCGATCATAAAGGCGGTGTGGCTATATAGAAATTCTGCGGTAGCGACAACGGCCATCAGCAACAGCTTGGTTCGTGGGTCCAAGCAAAAGCCTGTTCTGTTTTCAACAACCGCTTGAAGCTGCTCCATTACACAATTCCAGCTCTCTCAAAGTGTTTTTTCAGCATTTTATGACCCAGCAGCGCGCCCAGAATACCGCCCACAAACAGCAGCGCAAAGCCCACATACAGCATCCAGGAGGGCATCAGGGATTGCAAGGTGTTTGCGTACTGATCGCCCATGGAGGTGTGGATGTTTTCCCAATACGCTTCGCCGGCAAACCAGAGATTGGCGGGGCAGCCCATGATGCCAAGGCAAAAGCAGGCATAGCTCAGAACAGTGGCCTTGAATTTCTGATAGCCGCCGATTTTGAGCACGACATCGCTTAGAATGCCACCGAGTACCCAGCCGAGCAGGCCGATCCAGCCATAGCCGATCAGATAGAAAAAGATGCCGCCGATGATACCTGTGATGGTCAGCATACCAAACTTCTGAATCTTGGTATAGTAGAGCATCATAGGAATGCCGCAGACGATAGGCCAAATTATGAACAGGAACGGGTAAACCACCGGCAGCGCAGTAAGCAGGCCGACAACAAAGAAAATAACGAGGGTCATGGCTGTGTAAATGCCGACATTGATTAGGTCTTTACCTGTGAGCTTCTTTGTGTTTTCCATTTTTAATATGTCCTTTCTGAAAAGAATTAAGTGTTGCAAAACCCCGTGCAAAGGGGACGCTGCGGTTTCACCTCCACATCATTTGGTTAGTAGATGCTAACTATTGCGCAAAAATTTTGGGGATCAGATCCCCAAAACTGTCTGCCATCCGGAGTTGAAAAAAGAGACAAGCGTGTGAACATATTTCAGCGCGGCCTCCTTGGGGAAGTTGTGCATGACCACTTCAGCCAGGGACGCAAAATACGCATGGAGCAGAATATGCCACTCCTCTTCCGCCAATTCGCGGACCTGGATGCCCCGAGATTTCAATTCTGCAAAGAACTTCAGCGTGACCCGGGTTTCCAGACAGACAACATCATCCAAAAAGGAGGAATACCGCGTGCCCTCCGCCCGCATAAGAAGCAGCCGGAATACATCAAAATGCTCATAGATGTATTCGATAATGACCGACAGCGTTTCCTCCGACAGTTTCCAGAGGGATTTCAAGTCGTCCGTCTTTGCCAGTTCCATGTGCTCATTTACCGACGCCTCATAGATGGCCTTGACCTCCTGGACAACAGGCTCCACCAGCGCGCCGAACAGAGCTTCCTTATCGTCAAAGTGGTTATAAAAAGCTCCGTTAGTCACATGGGCGTCCTTGCAGATCTCCCGGATGCTGGCCCGCTCAAAGCCATATTCCAGAAAGTGCTTTTGGGCGCAGAGCAAAAGATTTTCGTGTGTCTGCTGAAAGTCTCTTGACATTCGCTGTCCCTCCGTCCTATACTAAAATTACACTGTAATATTACGATGTAATTCAGATTTTAGCACAGGGCACTTGAAATTGCAATACCCTCCTTGTATTTTTTGTGGCCTGAAAGGAGGCTGGTTATGAAGTCGAAAGAACCGGGAACGATTCGGCAGCTCTTTGCTTTCGTGGGAGAAAACAACGGTAAAATGCTCCTCTCCATCTTCCTGGCTGTTTTGGGAGAACTCTTTGGCATGGGCCCATTTTTAATGGTGGCTGTCCTCGCGGACGCCTTGTACCGGGGGACTGCAACGCCCACGCTGGTATTGTTTCTCTGCGGAGGCGCCGCAGTTTGCCAGATCATAAAAATGCTGCTTACCTGGCGGTCCTCCCTGATGTCCCACAAAATTTCCTTTACCATACTGAAAAATATCCGGGAGGCCATTACAGACCGGATGGCGAAGGTCCCCATGGGCGTCATGCTGGAAACACCTACCGGGGCTTTCAAAAATCTGATCGTGGACAATGTGGCGAAGTTGGAGGACTCCATGGCCCATTTCATGCCGGAACTGCCATCCAACATCGCCGCACCCCTATGCAGTATTCTTCTGATTTTCCTGCTGGACTGGCGGATGGGGCTGGCCGCACTGGTGACAATTCCGCTGGGCACCCTCTTTTTTGCCGCCATGATGCGGGGATATGGGCCCCGCATGGAGAACTATATGCGCTCTGCCAACGAGATGAACAGTGCCTTGGTGGAGTATGTCAACGGTATTCAGGTCATCAAGGCGTTCAACCGATCCGCAGCTTCCTATGGAAAGTATGCTGATTCTGTCCGCTATTTCCACGATTCCACCATGGCATGGTGGAGCCAGTGCTGGCTTTGGAACGCGGCGGCCCGGGCAGTCCTCCCTTCTACGCTTCTGGGGACCCTTCCAGTGGGAGCGTGGCTCTACATGGAGGGAAGTCTTTCTCTCCCTGTCTTTCTGGTGGCCTTGGTGGTGCCTCTGGGGTTTATTGCGCCTCTGATGAAGGTATCCGAAGCCATGGAGCAGGTCAGCATGATCAAGGGCAATCTGGAACAGGTCACAGCTTTTTTGAAAACACCGGAACTTGTCCGCCCCACAAAGCCCGCAGAGCTTGGGGAGCGGCGTTATCAATTTGAGGATGTCCATTTTGCTTACAATGAAGCCGAAGTTCTCCACGGTATCTCATTCCAGACACAGCCCGGTACCATGACCGCCATAGTCGGTCCATCCGGCTCCGGGAAGTCTACGATTGCCAAGCTGATGGCCGGCTTCTGGGATGTAACCTCCGGTACAGTCCGCTTTGGCGGGCAGGATATTCGCAACATTCCGTTCGGGCAGCTCATGGGCGAGATCAGCTATGTAGCCCAGGACAATTTTCTCTTTGATAAATCCATTCGGGAAAACATCCGCATGGGAAACCCTAATGCCAGCGACGGGGAAGTAGAGGCTGCGGCCAAGGCTGCCAACTGCCACGACTTTATCATGCAGTTAGAGCAGGGCTATGATACCATGGCCGGTGATGCCGGGGACCGCCTCTCCGGCGGAGAGCGGCAGCGCATCACCATTGCGCGGGCCATGCTCAAGCAGGCGTCCGTCATCATTTTGGACGAGGCGACCGCCTATGCCGATCCCGAGAACGAGGCGCTGATCCAGCAGGCTATCAGTAAGCTGGTGGCGGGAAAGTCTCTGATTGTCGTGGCCCACCGGCTGAATACGATCCGCAATGCCGACCAGATATTGGTTGTTGCCAATGGCGAGATTGTGGGCCGGGGCATTCAGGAGGAGCTTCTGGAGAACTGCCCCCTTTACCGGAAAATGTGGCAGGACTACGCCGGCTCTACGGAAGGAGGTGTAGAAGATGTTTGAAATGATTCGCCGTATCTTTAAAATTGCGGGAAACAGCCGGGGAAAAATCGTGGCAGGGATTGTCTGCAATATTCTGAAATCATTCTTCAACGGGTTTATGATGTTCGGTGTATTCTGGATTCTGCTCCATCTGGATGGACTCTCTCCGGTCATCATCGGGCAGGCTTTTGGCGTAATTCTGGGCAGTGTACTGGGCCGCTTCTTTTTCCAGTGGATGTATGACCGTACCATGAGCGGATCTGGCTATGACATTTTCCGGGACTACCGGCTGGAGATTGGAGAACGGCTGAAACAGGCACCCATGGGATATTTCTCAGAACAAAATCTGGGCACCATTCAGGCCATGCTCACCACCACGATTGCCGATTTGGAGGGGTACTCCATGCTGGCGATTGAGCAGATGACCAGCGGTGTGGCCATGGCTGTGCTGATGTCCGTGATGATGTTCTTTTTCAGCCCGGTGATTGCGGGATTGAGCCTTGTGGGGCTGGCGCTTGGGATGCTGGTTCTCCGCTGGGTGAGGCTTCGTGCCGCCCAATATGCCCCTATTTACCAAGAGGCCCAAGAGCATCTGGTCGGTAAGGTGATGGAATACATACGGGGTATTTCGGTGCTGCGTTCTTTCTCTAAAGGTGACGAAGGACAGCGGGAAGTCCGCGCTGCGTTCCAGGAAAAATGGGATGCGGACTACGGACAGGAAAAGGCTACGGCTGGCGTCCTCCGTTTCTATGGGGTGACCTTTAAGCTCATGAGCTGTGTGCTGATTGCGGCGGCGGCTCTGCTGTATCTGGCAGGGCAGATCAGCCTGCCTTATTGCTTGACTTTCCTGTTCTGCGCTTTCACAGTCTATTCCGACTTGGAGACGATGGGCAACAGCGCCTTTTTGAGCAAGAAGATCAATACGGAACTGGACCGGCTGGAGGAAGTCACCGACATTCCAAAGATGGATGCCAGCTCGGAGAAACTGGTTGTGTCCCACTATGATATTTCTCTGGAACATATCTCATTTGGCTATGGGGACCGCCGGGTGATCCATGATATTTCGCTGGAAATCCCGGAGCACACCACCTGCGCGATTGTAGGACCCTCCGGCAGCGGCAAGACCACACTCTGCAATCTGATTGCCCGCTTTTGGGATGTGCAGGAAGGGACCGTTCGGATTGGCGGAAAAGATGTGCGGGATTATACTGCGGACAGCGTGCTGGAATACATCAGCATGGTCTTTCAGAATGTGTACCTCTTTCACGACTCTGTGGAAAACAACATCCGGTTTGGCCGGCCGGAAGCCACCCATGAGCAGGTGGTAGCGGCCGCAAAACGGGCCTGCTGCCACGACTTCATTTTGTCCCTCCCTGAAGGATACGACACAATCATCGGAGAGGGCGGCTCCACTCTCTCCGGAGGAGAAAAGCAGCGTATTTCCATCGCCAGGGCCATTTTGAAAGATGCTCCCATCATCATTCTGGACGAAGCGACTTCCAGCGTGGACCCGGAGAATGAGCAGGCGCTTTTATCTGCCATCCAGGAGCTGACAAAGGATAAGACGCTGATCTCGATTGCCCACCGTCTGAGCACTGTCCGAAACGCCGACCAGATTATTGTAATAGACCAAGGGCGAGTTGTTCAACAAGGGAAACATAACGAATTACTACAAAAGGATGGGATATATCGAAAATTTTTATCTCTACGCACAAGGGCAACTGGCTGGCATCTATAACTGATGAATATAGAATAATGGCTGTGATTAGAGGCAATCTATTCACAGCCATTATTTTTATTTTTGAAAGCGATAACCGTATCCATGTACAGTTTGAATCGCATTGATATTTAGTTTTTTCCGTATCTTGTAGATCCGGCTGGTGACGCTTTCGAGGCCGGAAGCAAAATCATCAGGCATCGCATATCGGTAAAGCTGCTCCCGGGTAAAGGTCCAGCCGGGATGCAAAGCCAGATAGTATAAGATATTGAACTCCATCGTGGTCAACTCCACAACTTGTTCATTTACATAGACCCTGCGTTGATTTGGGTCAATACACAAATTCCCATATTGCAGCACAGCCATCCCGGTCACCAGCTTCACCTCCCGCGACTATTTCTTTTTGTCCATATTCTGCTTCAGATGCCGAAAGCTACTTTCGCTGATCACATGCTCCATGCGGCAGGCGTCCTGTTCCGCGATCCTCGGCTCTACACCGGCTTCTATCAGCAGGCGTGTGAAGAAGCAGTGCTTCTCATAGGTCTGCTCTGCTACCTCCCGGCCTACATCGGTCAGGCGGAGAAAGAAGTCCTCGTCCATGGTAAGAAAACCGCCCGCCTTCAAGGTAGCTACAGCATGGCACACGCTGGGCTTGGATACCCCCATGTGCCGGGCCACATCTACGGAGCGCACCATCCCTCTTTCCTTTTGGAGTACCAACACGGCCTCCAGATAGTCCTCGCCCGACGCATGGAGTTTTTTCATAGACGCGACCTCTCATTTATACAGTGATTTTCTGTTCTGCGTTCCACATGGCCGCATACTTGCCGTTCATAGCCAGCAGCTCCTCGTGGGTACCGGATTCCTTGATCGTTCCGTCTGCCACTACCAGGATCTGATCCGCATTCTTGACGATGGAAAGGGTATGGGCGATCATTACCACGGTCTTTTTCGCCTTGAGCAGATTGGCGATGGCCTGCTTGACCGCCAGCTCGTTCTCGATGTCCAGGGATGCCGTGGCCTCGTCCAACAGCAGAATCGGGCTGTCCTTCAGAATGGCACGGGCGATGGACAGCCGCTGGCGCTCCCCGCCAGAGAGCAGATTGCCGTTCTCGCCGGTAGGGGTATCATAGCCCTTTTCCATCCTGCGGATAAATCCGTCACAGTTGGCCTCCCGGCAGGCTGCCTCAATCTCCGCGTCTGATGCGCCGGGGCGGGCGTGACGGATGTTGTCCCGGATGGTGTCGTCAAAGAGGAACACATCCTGATCTACCATGGAAACCTGCTCCAGCACGCGCTCCGCCGCCACATGATTGATGGGCTTCCCTCCGATGGAGATGACGCCACTGGCTGGCTCATAATATTTTGCAATCAAATTCAGGATGGTGGATTTGCCGGAGCCGGAATCGCCCACAATGGCGGTTAGCTTCTGATCCGGCACCGTAAAGGACGCCTGCTTCAGCACCGGCTCTCCGGGAACATAGGCAAAGTCCACATGGTCAAAGACAATCTCATGGGTAGCGGGCCGCAGTGCCTCCATACTGCCGCTCTCCTCCGGCTCATCCATCACGCCCAAGATTTTTCCTTTGGAGATCATCAGGTTTTTGTAACTGGTGAGGTCTACAAAAATGGCGTTGGCAAGTTTGGAACAGAACAGCGGCAACATGCAGACCAACAGATAGGAAACCGTGTCGATGGCCCCGGCTGCCCACGGCGCATAGGCGTTCCAGATGACCAGCGGGCAGGACAGCCAGATCAGGATGCCCAGCCCGGCTCCTACAGGGAGCACCTTGGCCTCATATACAAAGCTGATGCGGCAGAAGTCCCGCATGGCGCTGATGACCGTCTTGTTTTTCAAGCCACCCACGCCATAAGCCCGGAAGGTCTGGATGCCGGATACATACTCTACGATGCTGCTGACATTCTCCGCACAGATGTCATTCTTTTCTTTGCCGTACTTCTTCACCATACGGAAAGAAAGCCACAAACCGGGAATCAGCAGCAGATCCGCCACCAGCAGGATCAGCCCGGCGGGGACATAGATCGTCATGACAAACACAATCAGCATGATAGACAAGGCAAAGTTTTTCGCCAGGTCCCCGATTTTGTGGGTCAGGATCTTTTCATAGTTATTGACATCGCTGGTGATGGTGTTGATGTAGTCGCCTGTCTGCCCCTGGGTAAACCGGGACAGGGGGATACGCTTGAGATGATCCCCCATAAACAGCCGGATATTTTGGCTGACTTCCGCGCCGCCGATCTGGGCTTTGGTGTAGCCATAGCTGTAAATCAGGATACGGAGCAGGAAGATGCCGGCAATCGCCCCGGTCAGCATCAACACCCGGTTCAGGTCAAACTGTCCCGCCCACAAAAACTGCATGACCGAGTAAAGCAGCAGGAACAGGCTGCCGGAGAGCAGGCCCTCCAAAACAGTTCCCCCAACGCCAATATAAAAATTTTTGTTCTTTTTCAAGACATCGTGTTCTCTCATTCTCCTCGCCCCCCTTCCAACTGATAGGTAATGTTCCGGGCCTTTTCATAGTCCTCCCAGGCTTTCCGGTAGTAAGCGTTATCCCTGCGGACTTCCTCATGGGTGCCGGCGCAGGTGATGGTGTGGTCCTCCACCACTGCGACCCGTTCACACATCTTCAGGGCGCTCAGGCGGTGGGCAACCACAATGACGGTCTTGCCTTTACAAAGATTTTGGATGGCCCTGTCAATCTCCATCTGGTTTTCCGGGTCGGAGGCGCTGGTGGCCTCATCTAAAATCAGGATTGGGGCATTTTTCAAAATGGCGCGGGCAATGGCGATCCGCTGCTTCTCTCCGCCTGAAAACCGGGAGCCGAAGCTCCCCACCTTGGTATCGTAGCCATCCGGCAGAGACATGATGAAGTCGTCGATCTGGGCTTCCTTTGCGGCGGCCCTCACTTGTTCCAGACTGGCGCTGCTCCCCATGCGGATGTTCTCCAGTACACTGTCGCGGGTGAGGAAAGTCTTTTGAAATACGATAGCCACATTGCTCAAGATGGTGTCGTAGTCCAGCTCCTTGACATTTTTTCCGCCGATCAGCACCTCGCCCTCCTGCACATCATAGAAGCGGGAGATCAGTTCGATTATGGTGCTCTTGCCGGCGCCGGACTGTCCCACCAGGGCCAGCCTCTCTCCGTCCCTGATCTTGAGATTGACGCCTTGCAGCACATCGGTTTTGTCATCGTAGGAAAACCGTACATTCCGCAGTTCAATATCATGGCATTGGGGGAAATCCGTGCCGCCCTCATAGATGGGGACATCCAGGATTTCCTTCGCTTTGGTGACCGCGTTCAGCACATTGGCGAAATTGGTCCCCAACTCCTGCAGCGGACGGATCTCCGTCAGGTACATGGACCCCACATAGAGGAACAGCAGGAATGCGCTGGCTGTTAGGGAGCCTTTCAGGAAAAACATCCCGCCCAGCGGCACCATGAGCAGCATTCCGCACTCAATGATGACCACAAAGGCCGCGTAGGGGGGCCCCATGCGGCGGGAGGTCTCGTTCCACATGGCGTTTTCATCATGGATGGCGGAGGAGAATTTCTGGAAGGATTTGCTCCCCATGTTATATGCCTTGATGAGCTTCATGCCGCTGATATACTCGATCATGACCGAGTTCAGCGCGGTGATGGAACGGTTGGCCCGGTCCATCAGGTCGTCCGTGTTGCGGAACATGACCGCCATCACCACGGCCGCAAGCACCAGCGGCACCAGGGAAATCAGAGCCAGCGGGATGTTGACGGTCATCAGGTAGGCAAAAACCACCACCGGCCCCACCAGATAGCACACCAGATCCGGCAGGTTGTGGGCCAGAAACAGCTCCAGCTTCTCAATGTCCTCATTCAGCACGGTTTTGATGTCTCCGGTCCGCCGCTCGTTCAGCGCCCCCAGCGGCACCTTAGCCATGTGTTCCGCTACCATACAGCGCACCTTGAACAGCGCGCCGTAGGCTCCCTTGTGGGATACCACTCCAGATGCCCCGAACAGCACAAAGCGGAGCACCACCGCCGCAGCCACAGCAGCCACGACCCGCACCACCAGTTCTTCGGTACAGGTTCCGCCAAAGGCGGCGTCCATCAGCCGGTAAATTTCAATATAGGGCACCACAATGCACAGGCCCCCGGCCATCGCCAGAAGCACGGCCAGGAACAGCCATACTTTTTGCTCCCCGGCCCAGTGGAGCAGCAAGGCCACACGATTGGTTTTCTTCTGTTTCATAGACTACCTCTCCTTTCCATCTGAATGGCCCAGGCCACCTTCTCTGTCTCCTTCGGAGCCATTCACCTTGACAGAGAACAGCTCTCTCAGCTTCGGGAGGGCGTCCATCACAACGGGTATATCATCGGGCATCTCGCCCTCGTCAAAATGCAGAACACGGGAGCAGGTGCGGCAGACAAATTCAAAATCATGGGTGACAATGAAAATGACCTTTCCCAGTTCAGACAGCCGCCGGATCAGCCCCGCCACCTGGGTCATGCTGTCAAAGTCCAGGCCGCTGGTGGGCTCGTCAAACACCAGCAGGTCTTTTCCGCAGATCATGCTGACCGCTACGGCCACCCGCTGCTTCTGCCCGCCGGACAGCGTATTGGGGTGGCGCTCCCGATAGGGAGCCAGCCCCAATTCCTCCAGAGTCGAGGCGGCCAAGGTCAAGTCCGGATTGCGGATGCCGAAAGAGCACTCCGCCTCCACACTCTCGGCAAATAATTCGTAGTTCACATCCTGCATCACCATGTAGGAGCGTTTCAGCCTGTTCTTCCGCTCCATCGCCTGTCCATCCCACAGAAACTGCCCCTCGCAGTCCTTGTGGAGCCCGCACAGGGCGCGGGAAAAGGTCGTTTTCCCGGCCCCATTGTGGCCCACCACGCCGATTACCTCACCCTTTGCGGCGGCAAGGCTGATGCGGTGCAGGATCGTCCGCTTTTTATACCGGAGCGTGACATTCCGAAGCTCCAGGACAGGGGAAGATGCCGGCGAGTGGACTTGCGGAGGCCGCACCTCCGCCAAGTCCGCCGCCCGCAATCCCATGCGTTCCCGGGCCTCCCTTGGTAATCCGCGGAACTCTTCCGGCGTAAAAACCTTCTCGATCCGGCCCTGCTCCAAGTACACGATCCGGTCCGCCAGATCCATCAGATAATAGAGCCGGTGCTCCGCGATCAGGATGGTCTTGCCCTGCTTTTGAAGCAGCCGCAAATGGCCTTTTAACTCCTGGATAGATGTCATATCCAGATTGGAGGACGGCTCATCCAGCAGGTAAATCTCTGGATTCATGGCATAGACCGAAGCGAAGGCGATCTTCTGCTTTTCGCCCCCGGACAATTCAAAGATATTGCGGTTTCGGAGCGGACTGATATGCAGGTCGTCGGTGGCCTGCTCCACCCGCTCCGCCAACTCCACGGGCGGCCGGGCCTCGTTTTCAATCCCAAAGGCGATTTCGCTGTCCGTGTCCACATTGAAAAACTGCGTCCTGGGGTTTTGGAACACAGAGCCGACTTTAGCGGCGATCTGGTACATGGGCAGCTTGCTGATCTCCTGTCCATCCACCAGTACGCTGCCCGTCAATTCTCCCGCATAGAATTGTGGGATCAGGCCGTTGACCAGCCTTGTGATGGTGGTCTTGCCGCATCCGCTCCGGCCGCAGAACAGGACGCACTCTCCATCCGCAATCGTCAGATTGATGTCGTGCAGGCCGTCATGCTCCTGGCCCTGGTAGGCAAACGACACATGCTTCAGTTCAATCATCCGAACACCCCCTTCCAGTACAGCCCCACAGCGAGGTACGCCGCGAAGCAGACGCCCGCCAGAAGATCCGCGGGTCCTATGTGAATCTGCACCAGACAGGTCCGGGGCTTCGGGTTTTCGATCCCGCGGGTAATGGAGGCGATGGACAACTCATCCGCCGCCTTGGATGCCGCCATCATCAGCGGGACATAAATGCACTCCACCGTCATGGCCGGGTGCGTCAGCAGTCCCTTGGGAGACGGCGACACATCCCGCATCCGCATGGCGTCCTTGATAAACCGCCAGTCCTCCTGGATGGTGGGGACATAGCGGAGCATGACAGCCAGCGGGATCACCAGCTTTTTCGGTGCGTGGATGCGGTTCATGGCGGATAAGAATTCGCTGACCTTCGTGGTAGAGAGGACAATGCCGGACAGCATCCCACAGGGATAGACCTTATGGAACAGCCCCAAAAAGGCGATAAACATGGTGCGCCAAGTGCCCGTCATGGTGTCCATGATCCAGAGGGTGAGCAGGACAATCAGCGCATAGAACAGTACACCCTTCCAGGCATATTTCCACTTCCCGAAGCAGACGCCGAGCAGCCCGATCAGCACCACAAGGCCCAGTTCGTAGAATAGGGACGGGGCCATCATAGCGGAAAGGATGCAGAACAGCAGCAGCAATATCTTCGTCCTGGGGTCCAGCCACAGCCCGCGCCGGGATGACGCTCCGCCCATCATGCGGTGATCCCAGCCTTTTCAAACTGCTTTTTCAGCATCTTGCCGCCGACCCAGCCGCTGAGAGCCGCCACCGTCAATGTGCCGGCGATGATGACCACGAGGAGCCAGGAGGGTGCGGAGGCGTTCATGGTGTCGATGTAGGACTGTTCCGTGCCATTGTTCAGCATGGTGCTGGCCCAGCCGTCCGGGTCAAGAAAGAATACCACATAAGTATAGATGCCTCCCAGGGAAATCAGCATATAGGACAGCAGATTGATGGCCTTGTTGCGGTAGTGACCGGCGCCGGCTACCAAGTCCGCAATGAGTCCCATCCCGATATAGCCCAGGGAAAACGCCCAGTGCATTCCGGTGGCAAACCAGATGATCCCCATGATGATGCCGAGGATTGTGACGCTCCACCGCTTCTGCACTTTAGCCACCATCAGCAGATAAATAGGGCCGCACAGCAGCGCCGCCCCCATCGGCATATAGAAGGTCAGGACTGGATTCGGGGCGAACGGAAGTCCGCCGACCAGGGTAAACACAAAAAAGATGGCACTGAAAATACCCGTTGTCACAAGATCCTTGACCGTAAGGCCCTTCTTCAGTGAATTGACTTGATTACTCATTTTGCTCCTCCTGTTTTTGCGTCATGTTGACTTTTTCTTTGTGATATGCTACTCTTTGGTTAGAGTTCGCTAACCGTCACCTATAACATACACTCGATTGGGGCGGCTTTCAATGATTTGAAACGAGGTTCGTCTTTTCGTTTCAAAAGTTCGTCCAATCGTTGTAAAGAGGAGGCGAGTCTTTTGTCATGCCCGAAATCATTGAGCAATACTATGCGCCGCTGTTGAAAGGGCACGGTTTTATTCCCGACCCGGATAATCAGCAGTATGGTTCTTTAGGTATCTCGTGGAAGTTATCGCCCGAAATCGGAGAGGGGTCCTACTGGACCTACGGGCAAAAGGATCTGTACGACATCAAGATCCATAACTTTTCCTTTCACGAGGACTCTCTGCTGGAATTCTCCCTGCCAGAGTGTTTGAGCATCACCCGCTATGATTCCATCTCCGGCGAGGAATTGGCTCCGTACCGCCGGCTGTCCGCCGGGTGTATCAAAACCTATATCGGTGGCTATTCGCCCTACCGGGTGCTGATCCACAAAAATATTCCCATTCGCTCCATCGGCGTTGAGATCATGCCCGCCTACTATGAGGATTATCTCAAAAAGCAGTATCCGGACGAATACCACAACCCGGTGGAGGCATTCCGAAAGATCGACCAGACAACAGACTTCCCGGAAATGTCCAGGCTCCTTACAGAGCTTCAAAATTACCGCGGAGATGGGATCGCCGCCAAACTGTTTTATGAGAGCAAGGTAGCCGAAGCGTTGTCGCTGGTGGTGGAGTATCAGAAAAAGCGTCCGGCGGCCACTGGGCGGCTGGCAACCCAGGATATTGAGAATATTCAGACAGTCGCTACCTACCTGAGCGACCATTACGCCGCGGAAGTTCCCATGGAGCGTCTGACCCAGATTGCCTGCATGGGGACAACAAAACTCAAGAGCAGTTTCAAGAAGGTCTACGACTGCACCATCACCGAGTACATCCAGCAGCGCCGCATGAGCCAGGCGGAGTACCTTCTCACCAATACTGATTTGTCCATTGGACAGATTGCGCAGACTGTGGGCTATTCTACCTCCAGCCGCTTTGCGGAGCTGTTCCGAAAGAGCACTGGACTGTTACCGGGAGAGTTTAGGAAGGTAGGAAAGAAGTAGAATAGAAAGCGTGCAGCTCCACTTTAGTTTTGGAACTGCACGCTTTCTTTATAGCGTTCCCCATATCTGCGCATGGCGATTTTTTTGCTGCAAATGCCATAGCCACCCAAAAATCACAGTGCAAATATCTGTACTGCAGTTTTGTCTTTTGCGATCAATCAAAGTGTCCATCGGCTGGACTCCGTGCGCTCGGACACGAAATCCCGGTAGATGCCCGCCTGCTGGATCAGTTCGTCGTGGGTACCCTTTTGGACGACGCTGCCCTGGTCCAGCACCAGAATCTGATCCGCACCCCGCACGGTCTTGAGCCGGTGGGCGATCATCAGCACGGTCTTCTCCCTCGTCAGGGCTTCCATAGCCCTTTGGAGCTGATCCTCATTCTCGGGGTCCACATTGGCCGTGGCCTCGTCGAAGATGACGATGGGCGCGTCCTTCAAGAGACACCGGGCGATGGAGATGCGCTGCTTCTCTCCGCCAGAGAGCGTGGCTCCTCCCTCGCCAATTACCGTATTATATCCATCCGGCAGGGCGGAGATAAAGTCGTGGCAGCACGCCTTTTTTGCAACCTCCACCACCTGCTCATGGGTAGCGTCCGGGCAGCCGAACTTGATATTGTTCTCCACCGTGTCGGCAAAGAGGTACACCCGCTGGAACACCATGCTCACCTGCTCCATGAGGGATTCCAGTGTGTACTCCCGCACATCCCGGCCGCCGATGGTCACACGGCCGCCGTCCACATCCCAAAACCGGGCGATCAGGTTGCAGAGAGTGGTCTTGCCCGAGCCGGAGGGCCCTACAATGGCGGTGGTCGTTCGATCTGGGATGGTCAGAGACACATCCTTGAGGATGGGGCGACTTCCATAGGAGAAGTTCACATGGTCGAATACAATCTCGTGGTCCTCTGGACGGATTACCGTGCCGCGCTGATCCATCTCCGGGATGTCGTCCACCTGGTTTGCATGGTCGATGGAGCTGCCCACCAGACGCAGGGCGGACACGCCGCTGCCCGCGGACTGGATCTGGGAGAAAATCAGGAAGGAGACGATGACCGCCATCAGCGCATTGGCGAGGGACATGGCTCCTGTCAGGCACAGCCCCACCGACGCGGCCAGGATCAGAACGCTGAACAGGTGGAGAACCATCTCCTGGCCCCAGATATAGGGAGTGAACAGCTTCTCTACCGCCAGATTGTTCGCCCGGCTGTCCTCCAGAGCCTGCCGCACCCGCTTGTCACCCTTTCCGGTCAGGTTAAAGGACTTGATGACGCTCATGCCCTGGAGCTGTTCCAGCACCGCCTCCACCAGCCGGGCCTCGTCCCGCTGGCGCTTGGGGGCGATTTTGGCGGACTGTTTCTCCATTCCGGAGAGAAGGGCCAGATACACCAGCATCCCCGCCAGGGCCAGCAGACCGATCCGCCAGTCCCAGAACAGGATGCACAGCAGCATGACGGCAGAATTGATCAGGCCGCCCAGGATACCAACCAGTACCATAGGGCCGGTGCTCTCCACCTCGTCCAGAACGGTGGTGGTGATGCCGGTGAGCTCCCCCAAACTCTGGTCGTTGAAATAGCCCATGGGGACCCGCTTGAGTTTGTCGCCGATGGAGATACGCTTATTCGCCACCATGAAGTAGCCGGCGTGGGTCTGTTGGAGCTGGCTGAAGCGGTTGAGGACCGCCCGGCCCAGAATGCTGGCCAGCAGAAGCCCCAGCGCCTGCCATGCCGGGGCGGGGTCTGTGGAGCCGCCCACCAGGGCCAGCACCACCACATAGATGGCCGCGATCTGGAACATGTGGAACACCGCGTAAAAGAAGCCTAAAATCATGGACTTTCGGATATTGCCCTGTTCCTCGCCGGCAAAGTGCCAGATTTTTTTCAGAACGCCGATCATGCCTGCTCTCCCTCCTTTGCGCCCATGTGAGCCCGCCACATCTCTTGATACAGCGGGCAGTTTTTCAAAAGTTCTTCGTGGGTGCCCGCATCCTGGATGCGGCCGCCATTGACTACCACGATCTGATCCGCTCCCGTGATGGTGCTGAGGCGGTGGGCGATGACCAGAACGGTCTTTCCCGCCACCAGCTTACCCACGGCCTGCTGAACAACAGCTTCGTTCTCGGGGTCTATGTAGGCGGTCGCCTCGTCCAGCACCACAATGGGCGCGTCTTTGAGCATGGCCCGGGCGATGGCGATGCGCTGGCGTTCGCCGCCGGACAGATGGGCGCCGCCTCCGCCCACCACGGTGTCGTAGCCGCGTTCCAGGCCCCGGATAAAGGCGTCGCACCCGGCGGCCTTTGCCACGGCCTCCACCTCGGCGTCGGTGGCCGCCGGGCGACCCATGCGGATATTTTCCCGGATGCTCTCGTCAAAGAGGTAGTTGTCCTGGGAGACAAAGGCCACCTGGTCATAGAGCTGCTTCAGTGGGACCCGCTTCAAGTCTTGTCCGCCCAAGGTGATGGAGCCGGAGGTTACATCCCAAAAGCCGGCGATCAGCTTGGCGATGGTGGACTTGCCCGAGCCAGAGGGCCCCACAAAGGCGGTCATGCTCCCGGCGGGAATGGTGAGGGACACATCGTGGAGCACCTCCTTGTCCGCGTGGTAGCCGAAAGACACATGGGAGAGCTTGATGTCCCGGCCCCGGAACTCCACCGACGCTTCCCCGTGATCCTGCTCCGCCCCGTTCAGGATGGCGTCCACCGAGCCCACGATGGTGCCCACTTTGGCAAGGCTGTCCACAAAGTCCATAGCGGCCAGCAGAGGCCCGGCAATGCCCAGGGACAGGACGATGGTGGTGATAAAGGTCTCGATGGGCAGACTCCCTCCGGTGTAGAGAAGCCAGCCCACCGGCAGAATAGTAATCATGGTGGTAGGTGAGATGGCACGGGCCAGAGAGACCGGCATCTGGCAGCTCTTCATCCAGTGGTAGAAGTAGGAGGCGTTGGCCTTTACGCTGTCGGAGAAGCGGGCATAGGACTGCTTGCCCTGGTTGAACGCCTTGATGACCTCAATGCCGCCGATGTACTCCACAATGGCGCTGTTCATGGCCTGGGTGGTCTTGACCGAGCCCTCATACTGCTTGCCGTAGCCAGCCATCACCGCCATCATGAAAGCCATGCCCACCGGGATGGACACCATGCTTAAAAGGGCCATCCGCCAGTCCAGTACGAACAGGTAGATCAGGATGCACACTGGCCCCAGCACATTGGCGGTCATCTCCGGCAGAAGATGGGCCAGGGGCCGTTCCATGCTCTCCACCTGGTCCACAATGATCTGCTTCATCTGGCCGCTGGAGGTGTCCAGAATCGTACCCAGAGGCATCTTTGGCAGCTTCTCCAGCACCCGCTCCCGGATGGATTTCAGGATGGCAAAGGTGGCCTTGTGGGATTGGGACAGGGCCAGGGAATACAGGGTGGCCCGGAGCAGGAAGCCCACGAGCGCCACAACACACCATATCAGGTAGTATTGCATACTCTGCTCCCCTTTCAGCAGGCCCAGGGTGATCTGCGCCGCGGCGAAGTAAGGGAGCATCCCAAACAGTACCCCCACCACAGCGGACAGGACCGCCCGCTTCAGGCCGCCCTGCTGTCCCTCTCCCAGCTCCCACAAACGGAGCATGGGGCTTTGTTGTTTCATGATATAAATTCCTCCTTTTGGTTAGTAATTGCTAACTTTTGTGCAAACAGGAGGGCTGCACCCAAGGGCACAGCCTCTTTTGTCAGGGCTGAGGGTCAAACACGGTGCCGAAACCTGCCATGTGGTAGCGGTTGAGCATCTTGACATAGCGGTGGGCGGCGGCGCGGTCCATGTTGTGCCGCACCACCTCGAACATGCCGTTGAAGTAGGCGGTGACGATGATATGGATGAACTCCTCCGTCACCAGGCCGGATTTGACGCTCTCGCAACCGATGACCTCCATGTACTTGTAGGTGTACTCCACCTCGATGTCCACCAGTTCGTCCAGGAAGCGCGAAAACCGGGTACCATGGGCCCCGTCCAGCAGCAGGCGGAATACATCAAAGTGGTCGTAGATGTAGTCCAACAGGTCTTCCTGATGGCGGGCAGTGTACTGGCCCATCTCGGCCCTCTGCTCCTCCTCCGGGAATTGGTGAAAGTCCTCCTGGACCTTGCGGAACATGGCCTTAAATTCATCCACCACCGGCTCCGCGAGGGCGCGGAACAGCCCCTCTTTGTCCCCAAAGCGGGTGTAGATTGACCCGGTGCTGGTCTCCGCTTCCTGGGCGATGGTACGCAAGGAAGCGTCCAGAAATCCCCTGGACAAAAACTCCTCCTTGGCGCACTCCAGCACCCGGTCATAGACGCCCACCTTTTGTTTTGCCACTGCCATTCCTCCTCATTCAAAACAATGTTTTATAACGCTGTTTTGAATATAGCACTACGGTTTTCATTTGTCAAGAGGGGAGCTCAGAATAAGAGAGCGAAAGACCCCGCAGACCGAATCTGCGGGGTCTTTTCATGTTATTCTATTTCTGCATCCTCTTGAATAGTCGGATAGATCATCTGCCACGCCGGGAGAAAGTCCAGTTGAACCAGCGCGTTGCGGAAGGCCCTCGATAGTGGGTCTACAAATTCCCTTCGGCTGTGAAGCAGTTCCACGATATAAAGCTCCCATGTGTAGTGGGGTCCCCGCTGTTTCTTCCACAGCGGATAATACGCCCTCTCTGCTCGGAACATCAGAAACTCTACGATTGAGATACAGTTCTCGAAGGAATAGAGCTTTGCCATATGGAGCATCCCGGCGCTGTCATAACGCGCTACGGGAAAGTCCACTTCTGCCTCTGACAATGTAAAGTCAAATGCGGAGGCCGGGAAAGCCATCACAGTGTTGAACAGCACCCTTTGAGCTGCCAGGAGCAATGTTTTTTCTCGCCGCAAAAAGGAGATATATTCCTCCCATGTGAGGTCGGCCCAAAACCCGTCCACATCGCTTTTCTTTTTCCAAGTGAACAGCGTGTCCTCCACCCGGTAGGTTAAATAGGTCAGGTACCCGTATGTTGTTTCTTCATCATACAGCTTTGCGTACATGCCGGTACGAAGGATTTGTTCTACCAGCTCTTCATTTTGATCCCAGTCCATTGTTCCACCTGATCTGTCATTTTTAGCCCAATTAAAAATTCAGGAAATCAAGCCCGGCGGCCGTTGACATTGCAATTACTTCATTTGGGTTGTTCTGCAATTCCACCTCCGTCCCCAGTGCGCTCATCAACAGGCCGAAGGTATCGTGCATCCCCAGCTGATTCTGCATATTGTATGTGGCGGCGTACTCCGGAAAATAGGCCCAGATATAGTTCATCAATGCGGGGTAGTTGATTAGGCCGCCAGTCCTTAACTCCTCGTACTGCCCCCATAGTTCAAACAAGGCGAGACTGCTGGCCCGCTTGGAAAAGAACAGATACCCCAAGGTATTGTCAATTCCTTCCCGTACATCCTCTTCGGACTGCTCCGATTGCTTCAATACGGTTTCCGAGAAGTCGCAGTTCCAAATAGGATAGCAGACAGCGAGGACTTCCTCTCCTGTACCTGTTTCGATCCAGAAGACGCCGTTCATCAGCGGCTTGTAGCGTGCAGTACGGCCCCGCGGCGTGGCAAGGGGCGCCGGGTAGGGCCCAAAGTATTCCGGATGATACTCCATATTGAAAAAAGCAACATCACGAAGCGAGGTTTGTCCGTCTGCGTACATTCCGTGCCGGACCTGATACCGATAGATCTCATACTCAATAATTTTATACCCATGTCGTTCCTCCGCAAACGGATAGAGCAGCACACGGGAGTCCTCTTCCGACATTCTTCCGTATGCCATAGCCTCTTTTGATATGGCTGGCGAGGAGCGTTCCACCACATAGTATTCGTCCGCTAAAAACCTGCCGTCCTGTTTCCGGGCCGCGATATAGTAGACGCCGGGGCACTCCTGACATGCCCTTACTATTCCACCAACTGTGTCGTCTAAACAGAACGGCAGCCTCTCCGGGGGTGATTCTCTTTCTCGATCCATGCGTTTCTCTCTTTTCCCGTGTGGCGTTTTACTCAATTATAACACCATTAAAGTGCTATTGCATAAAAAAGCACACCACGCGCACCCTAATGTCACACCACAAAAGTGTACCATGAGGGAAATGGTGGTGGAGGAATCGTATATGGAGATGGACTTTATTAGAAACCGTATTACAGAGTTACGGGTAAAAAAGGGGATTTCCGAGTATCAGTTAAGCTATGATTTAGGGCATAGCAAGAACTATATTCATAACATTGTAACGGGGTATTCCCAGCCATCTGTGAAAGAACTGCTCTATTTGATTGACACGCTCGGTATCACGCCCCGTTTGTTTTTCGATGAGGAAACAGAATACCGAAATCCAATTTTAGTTCAGGAGATTATAGATGGCATCAAGTCGATGAACGATCAGGATTTAGAAGCTGTTCTGCTGATGGTCAGGCGCTTGAATGAGAAAAATTGATGGACATGAAATCATGTAATTAAGATATTATACCCGACATACCGGGAATATTCAAGATGCAACATGTCAAATATAATAGGAATCACAAAGGGGTGGTCTCTATTATTACTTACGATCCGCTCTGGGATACCATGCGTCGAAAAGGAATTACGACCTATTCTTTAATAAAGGATTATTCCTTCAGCAAGGGGACATTGGATTCTTTGAAACAAAACCGGAATATCTCAACCGCAACACTGAATGACCTTTGCAACATTCTTTCTTGCAGGGTAGAAGATGTTCTTCGCCACATTCCAGACAAAATATAAACGACGCTTTGAGGGCATTACTGCTCACACCAAAGCGTCGTTTTTTATATCTGCTTGCTGGCTGGCGTTACTCTAATCTTGTCGATTTACTCCATGTATAAAGTATTACTTACCTAAAATTCGGCCTTTCTATTGTCTTGTCTTTAATGGTCAACAGTGTTACGGTGGCAAGAATTTATAGCCCTTCCCATACACGGTTTGGATAAAGTCAGCGTTCAGCTTATGGCGCAGCTTGTAAATGATGCTGGAAATCCCCGTCCAACTGCTGTCAAACGAATCAGGGGCGGCGAACTCATAGATCTCCCTTTTTGAAAATACCCGTCCGGGCCGCCGGGCAAGCAAATGAAACACATCGAACTCCATAGGAGTCAGCTCTATGAATTTGCCCTGCCAAAACACTTGACGGCACGCAGCGTCGATACATAAAGCCTTATAGCGCAGAGGGGCAGAGGAAAGATCCGTACACATGACCAGTTCTGTTGACTCTATGAAGGCCATGATTTTCTCTGCGGTTTCAAGATCATCTTCTTCGACTGATAATATGAACAGTTTTCCCACTACATCACCTCCGATAACCTCGACTGCCAGACCACTTTTACTTGTCCTTTAGCCCTGATTTAATTTTTTGAAAACTGTCATCGCTGATTGCGTGCTCCATGCGGCAGGCATCCTGCTCGGCAGTCTTTGGCTCTACACCTGCATCCACCAGCAGACGGATGAAAAAGCAGTGCTTCTCATAAGTTCTTTCGGCAACCTCTCGGCCCACATCGGTCAGGTGCAGGAAAGAGTCTTCGTCCATGGTGAGAAACCCGCCCTCTTTCAAGGTGGCTACCGCATGACACACGCTGGGTTTCGATACATCAAGGTGCCGGGCCACATCTACGGAGCGCACCATGCCTTTCTTCCTCTTTAAGACAAGGATTGCTTCCAGATAATCTTCGCCAGATGCGTGTAATTGTTTCATGGGGAGCTCCTCTCCATCAAGACAGGCTCCAACCGGCAGAGTTCATACGGATACGGACGAAATCCTGATAAATACCGGGTTGTTCCATCAATTCCTCATGGGTGCCATGCTGCGAGATATGTCCGTCACTGATGACCAAAATCTGGTCGGCGTTCTGGATGGTATTCAAACGGTGGGCAATGACCAGCAGGGTCTTACCCTTTACCAGTTCGGAGATAGCCTCCTGAATATAGCTCTCATTGTCAGTGTCCACGCTGGCGGTCGCCTCGTCCAAAATTACAATAGGAGCGTCTTTCAGAATACAGCGGGCGATGGAGATACGCTGTTTCTCACCGCCGGAGAGGGTTGCGCCGCCCTCTCCCACCACAGTCTGAAATCCGTCAGGCAGAGCCATGATGAAATCGTAGCAGCGGGCTTTCCTCGCCGCCTCATAGACCTCCTCCTCGGTGGCGTTTGGCTTGCCCATACTGATGTTGTTATAGATCGTGTCCTGGAAGAGATACACGCGCTGGAATACCATGCTGATGTGATCCATTAGCTCCGCGAGGGGGACTTGTCGGGTGTCCACGCCCCGGATGGCAACACTGCCGCTTTTCACATCCCACAGCCGGGCCAGCAGATTGGCGATGGTGGACTTCCCGCCGCCGGAGGGGCCCACGAGAGCGGTCATGCTATTGGGGAACATCGAGAAGCTGATGTGGTGCAGCACCTCTTTGTCCTGGTAGGCAAAGGCTACATCATTGAACTGCACCTCCGGCTGGCCTGGCTGCGCTTGAGCCGGGATATGCTGTTTCCCTGTGTCCGGGAGCTCCGGCTCATCCAATACAGCCTCAATGCGGTCCAGGGCGGCGTTCATCACAGTCAGGCGGGACGCCTCGCCATAAAGCGCCTTGAGCGGCCCGAACAGGTCAAAGACGAACAGGAGGACGCCCAGCACATAGGCCAGAGAAAGGACACCGCTCCGCTCCAGAAAGACCGACAGGCCAAAAATCGCGGCAATCCCGATTCCATAAAGGACATTCAACCCCATGGTCCACGGGGTCATCTTCCGTTCAAAGGCGAGGGATGTATTTCTGGACCGCTTGAAATTGCCGGTCAGTTCTTCCGATTTCTCACCCAGCAGGTTATAGCTCTTGATGACCCCGATGCCCTCCACAAAGGACAGCACCGCGTCCGTCAGCCGTTCGCTCTGTTCCTGGCGGCCAGCGGCTTCCCGCAGGGAAACCTTGTTCATCCCTCTGGAAACCAGCCACGCCAGGATGGTCACAAGGGCCGCGATCAGGCCCAGCTGCCAATTCAGATAGAACATGAACCCCAGCAGGACCAGGGAGGACAGCAGATAGCTCATCATGTTGCCCAGCGTGCTCATGGCGACTTCTTCAATAAACACCATATCGGTGCTGAGGACAGAACTGATTTTGCCGATATTGCCGGAGGTGAAGTAACCCATAGGCAGTTTCCGCAGGTGTCCGCCCAGCTCCATGCGCTTCTCGGCAAACATCAGGTAGCCCGCCGCGCTCTGGAGGCTGTCGCTGAGGTAGTGGACCAGCATCTGCACCAGCACGGCCGCCGTGAGGCCAAGACCCACATAGAGGCAGGTCTGTCCGGTCAATGTTCCGGCGGCAAAGCCGCTCAACACCACAAAGGCCAGGAAGATCGGCATTTTAGACAGGATCGACTCCACAAACGCGCAGGCAAAAGCGCCCTGAATACGCCCTTTATATGGACCAGCAAGTTTCAAAATCCTTGAAAACAGTGCAAACATTTAGTTCCCCTCCTTTGCGGTATGTATGTTCCATTCGGCGCTGTCCTGGGCCGCCTTCCACAGCTTTTGATATTCCGGGCAGGACTGGATCAGGTCCTGATGCTTTCCTGCCGCAACCAGTTTGCCGTGGTCTACGACGCAGATTTGGTCGGCGTTCATAATAGCAGGCAGCTTATGGGCGATAACAACCAGAGTCTTGTCCTTCACCAGTTCCGCAATCGCCGCCTCCATCTTCTCCTCGTTCTCGGGGTCAGCGTAGGCGGTGGCCTCATCAAGCACCACAATAGGGGCGTCCTTCAGGATGGCACGGGCCAGAGAAATACGCTGGCGCTGACCGCCGGAGAGCATCTTGCCCGCATCCCCCGCCATGGAGTGGATACCTTGGGGCAGCTTTTCCAGAAACTCCATACACTGGGCTTTTCGCGCTGCCTCCAGGACCTCCTCATCGGTAGCGTTCAACCGTCCCATGCGGATATTCTCCAGCAGAGAGGTGTTGAACAGGTATTGATCCTGCGCTACATAGGAAATACGGCTGTTCAGCGCCTCCAGGCTCATGTCACACAGTTTCTGTCCGCCAATGGAGATGCTGCCTTTCTGCGCGTCATAGTAGTGGATCAACAGCTTTGCCAGAGTGCTCTTGCCCGAGCCGGACTCTCCCACCAGGGCCGTTTTCTGTCCGGCCTTGGCCGTAAAGCTGATGTCGTGGAGCACTTCATCCTCCACCACCATGGGCTTTCCGTCCGGGCCGGGCTGTGTCTTGGTGTAGCCAAAGGAAACATGGTCATAAACGATGGTATCATCCTTGCCGTGGAAGCTGTCCGGCGTCTGCTGAAGCTCCGGCGCATCCAAAACCTGCTCCAGCGCAGAAATCTTGTAGTTGAGCTGGGGCATGGTGGGCAGGAAGCCCAGGGATTTGAGGAGCGGCATCCCGATGCTCAGGGAGAGGCACAGCACCAAAATCAGGTCTGGCAGAGCCGACCAGCCGGCGAAGACAAACCACGCCCCCAGCGGCAGAGTCAAAATCACAGTGCAGGGAAGGAGGCTGCTGTAAATTGCCATCCAGGGCCATGCCGCCTTGTACCAAGCCAAGGTGTAATCCCGGTAATCCGAAACATCCTTGCGAAACCGCTCATAGGAGTCCGCGTCCTTGTTGAATACCTTGACGACCTCCATGCCGTTGATGTACTCAATGATGGTGTTGTTCATCTTCTGGCCGGCCATATAGTAGGGGCCCATTTTCTTCATGCCCACCGAGTACATGGTCATCATGGCGATCAGGCTGATGGGGATGGAGGCCAGAGACAGCAGCGCCAGCTTCCAGTCCACGAAAAACATAGCCACATAGACCGCGATGGGGACCATCAGGTTTGCGATTCCCTCTGGCATGGAGTGGGCCAACAGGACCTCCAGACTGTCCACATCATCGACAAACAGCTTTTTGACCGTGCCGGTGCCCTTGTCCTGGATCACGCCCAGAGGCAGTTTCTCAAACCGCTTTTGCAGGGCAGTCCGCAGCCGGAGCAGCGTGTCATAGGCGGCCTTGTGCGAAAGATTGAGCCCCCAGCCATAGAGAACAGCCTGCAAGACCAGGCACACCAGCACCAAAGCCACCCGCAGGATAAGAAACGAAGCGTCAAGTTCCGCTCCCATCACCAGCGGAGCAATTACCTGGTAGGCCAGCACAAAGGGCAGGACGCCCATCAAAACGCTGACCAGCACCACCGCTGTGGCCGCATAGAGGCCCTTTTTATGCGGCCCCGCGTATTCAAATACCTTTTGAAACATGATTTCAACCTCCCATCAATGAAAATACTGTTCCGACAGAGCTTTCAACATCTGCGGCGTGAGCCGGTGGTTTTGAACGGCCCCCTGGTCGTCCAGCTGGACCACCTCCGTACAGGTCCGGACGATAAACTCAAAGTCGTGAGAGACCACAAACACGATCACGCCGGAAGCGGACAACTGCTCAATCAGGCGGCTGACCCGCACCATGGAGTCATAGTCCAGGCCGCTGGTGGGCTCGTCAAAATAGATCACTGGGCTGTCCTTGACGATGGCCGCGCCAATGGTGACCCGCTGTTTCTGCCCGCCGGAGAGGGCCGCCGGGTGCTGTTCCCGGTATTCGGACAGCTCCAGCGCCTCCAGCGCGGCGTCCACCTTCTCTTTGCAGTCCTCCCGAATCCCAAGAGAGAGTTCTTCCTCCACACTGCTGGCAAAGAGCTGGTAATCCGTGTCCTGCATGACCAAATAGGACAGCGCCCGGCGCTGGCGTGGGGTGAGCTTTCTGCCGTCAAAGGTGATCTCGCCGTTCCGCTGCTTCAAGAGGCCGGTCAGGATGGACAAGAGGGTGGTCTTGCCCGCTCCGTTGTGGCCCAGGATGCCGATCACATCCCCGGCGTGGGCTTCAAAGCTGACATTCCGAAAGACCTCCTGCTCTTTCGGATAAGCAAAGGAAAGGCCCTGCACACTCAGCAGGTGTTTCCCCATTGGGCGGCGTTCTTTTTCCTGATAATGCTCCGCATCCCGCTCCGGATATGCAGTCCGCAGCCCATAGGATATGCGCGTTCCCTCCGGTAAGGAGCAAAACTGCTCCCTTGTAAATTCCTGTTCGATTTTTCCGTTTTGTATGAGAAATACCCGGTCGATTAAATCACGCAGATAGTAAAAGCGATGCTCCACCACAAAGATGGTGTATCCGTCCCGCTTCAATTTTCCCATAATCTCCGCAAGCCGTTTGGTGGCCGCATAATCCAGGTTTGCGGAGGGCTCATCGAAGATATAGACCTTCGGTGAAAGCGCGTAGACCGAGCCCACGGCGATCTGCTGCTTCTCTCCGCTGGACAGGGCAAAGATACTCCGGTTTAGGTAGTCCGCCAGTTCCAGATCCTTTGCGGCTTTTGCGATGCGGTCAATGGTTTCCTCACGGGGGAGGCCCATATTTTCGCAGCCAAAGGCCAGTTCCCGCGTAGTGTCCGTCATGAAGAACTGGGAGCGCGGGTCCTGAAATACCGTCCCCACCTGCCCGGCCAGCTGTGCGGGCTTCATTTCCAGCAGGGAGCGCCCATCCATCACAAGGTCGCCCTGTATCTCACCGGGATAAAAGTGCGGGATCAGGCCGTTGAGTGAGCGGATCAGCGTGGTCTTGCCACAGCCGCTTCGCCCGGTCAGGAGGATAAATTCGCCGGTCTGCACCGTCATATCAATGCCACGGAGGGTAAAGTCCTTGCTCTCTTCATAGCGAAAGCTGAAATTCTGAAACGAGATCATGTCACACCCTCCACAAGATGATTTCCCCGATTCGGGTCTGGTCCAGGAACAGCAGCGCCGCCAGAAAGACAACGCCCAGCAGGGACACCAGGACCTCCGGCCAGGAGAAGCGAATGGGGCGCAGGGCGTACCGTTTGCACTCCAGCTCCAGCCCCCGGGTGGTGCCGGAGGCCGCCAGCTCGTCCGTGACCTTCAGGCACCGCATCAGCAGGGGAATTAAAATATACTCAATGGTGGCAAGAGGATGAGATACCCGTTTCCACAAGGTGTCGCTGATCCCCCGGATGTCCATGGTGCTACGGATCTGCCTGTATTCAATCCGCAGGGTGGGGATATAGCGGAACATGACCACCAGCGGGATCGTCACCGCCTGGGGAAGCCGCATCCGCTGGAGCGCCACCATCAGGTCGTCCATATAGGTGGTCCGCAAAATCCAAAGGCCCATCATCACAATGGGAATCAGCTTCAAAAGCGTCACGCCGAACACGCTCATAATCACGCTCAGTACCGGCACCTGCACATAGCGGAGCAGGGCGTTGAGATAGGCAACGATGATGTAGACCACAATCATCTTCAAGGCCCACTTTCCGCCGTTCCCCACGGCAATAAACAGGCCATACACCAGCATGAGCGCAAGGCTGACCACCTCCCCAGCCAAAAAGTAACTGACAAACCCGATACAGACCAGAAGTAAAATCTTGCAGCGGGGATCTAACAGTGCCGATCCATGAAGGGGCTGCTGTTCAATGATTTGTTTGATTTGTGATTCTTCCATTCCAATGCCTCCCTATCCAAATCAAAGCGCGGGGCCATTTTCAGCCCCGCGCCCTGAGATCAGGCAGCCCGCTTGCCTGCGCTTGTCTGATTGACTGCCGAGGGGCTGTGCCTTGTTATTTGACTGAAACGAGCCCTGCCTTTATAAAGTGCTTCTTCAAAGCCTTCTGCCCAATCACGGCGCCAATCAGTCCACCTACCAAGCCGGCCGCAACGATGACCACCAGCATGGGGACGGAGGTGATATTCAGCATCCCGTCTATGTATTCCTGGGCAATATTGTTCTTCTCCATGGCTCCCACAAAGGCGCTCTGGAGGAACTTGATGGGGCAGATGGCGCTGAAGGCAAAAATGGCGCTGAACAGGGCGTAGGCCACGGTCATGGACTTCATGGTGATTTCTTTCCGGCCCATGACCAGGAAATCGCAGATCACACCGCCAATCACCAAGCCGATGGGGATAAACCAGAAAGCGCCCACCAGCAGGAACAGGATAGCCTGGATTGCGGAGCAGATGGTGAAAACGCCCTTTTTCGGTACCTTTGCCAGTAAGAGCATCATCACGATGCCATTGGGGATCGCGACAACGGATGGATAGAACACATTGGTCACTGGGCCGGCCACACTCATAATGGTGCTGATAATCATGCAGATGATCCACATGAGGGCGGTCAGGACGCCAATCAGGATAAAATCTTTCGCATTCAACTTCTGTTTCATGCTTTGCCTCCTCTAAACAACAATATGCGTTGAGGTTAGCACTTACTAACCTCAACGCATATTGTATCAGTTATGCCTTTCTAATTCGACCCAAAACCTGCCCATTTTCACCCAAAAGCAGTTAAAGGTCACTGCTTTGTGTGGTTGAAGCGTGTCTCCCTGTAATGTTTGGGTGCAACACCGTATTTTTTCTTGAAGGCCGCCGCAAAGTTGCTCGGTTTTCCATACCCTACAATCGCAGCGACCTCCCCCACATTCCAGTCTCCGTCCAACAGCAGTTGCGCCGCCTGTGTCAACCGCTGCTCAATAACATATTGATGGATCGGCATACCGTAGAAGGAAGAAAATCCCCGTGTCAGCTTGGTCAGACTCAGATGTACCTGTTGAGACAGTTCTTCACAAGAGGGGGCAAAGGCGAGCTGGCTGTCGATGATCCGTTTTGCTTCCATGATGGCAGTCCGCTCCGTCCGGGACATGGAAATATTTTTGCCCATCAGAATGTCCAATTCCAAAACTTCTCCCAGATAGATGGACAGCAGCTCCAACAGTTTGCCGTCCAAATAGAGATAGCCCAGCCCCCCGCGGTATTGAGAAAATTTGCTTGTTTCCGACAGTATTTGCTCCATAATTGGTGTGACAGAGACTTTGGCAATACCATTCAGGAGCTTCTTTTCATAGACTGTAATTTCCTGTCCGTCAAAGTAATCAGCAAGGAGTTGTGAAAAGTAGGGAATTGGGATTTTAATGCTTTTGAATGAGAAGTTACTGTCTTTTTTGTAGCAGATATATTCTGTGCCATCATGTCCAGCATAGATACAAGACTCATTTTTCTGTATAGTAATAGAACGATTCTCATTCATTATCCCCCATGAAATTCCATCATTCAGGCAGAAAATGATTTGCATATATTCTCCACTAACAGGACCCTGCACATTCATATCGGATTGATAGCACATTTTCCAGTCTGAGAGGATAACGCCGTGCTTGATTTTTGTTTGAGAAATTTGGCCTTGCCCGACTTCTGAAGGAATGTCCATAGTGATTGTCTGAGGGGTATTGGTTATCAAATCGTTATAAAGATTGGTAAGATATAGACTGCTATGTGACATAACCCACCTCTTTCTAACTCGTTCAAGTTAGCTATCGCTAATCAGATGATACCCGATTTTTCCTCGACAGTCAAGGTGGCTTCGTATTACCAAAACCGCACACCTTTTTAGTTTTTTGGAGAAACAGTAACATATTTTGCCTAATCCGTATGCCTCTCTCTGTAATGATCTACTATGTTTATAATTCCTGTGTCTGGATGAATCAACACTATTGACAAGTTTCTTTTTTCAGCGATCCCTATCGCTGTCTCCACTCCGCTGTAATGTTTCGGATCATTATCATAAACAGCTACAACATAGTCGGCCTGCCCCATCATATATTCCGTGCGTTTTTTATACCCTTCGGCTCCTGGGTGTTCTGATCCCATCAGCACCTTGGCACAGCCCTCTCGGAGTTTTCGCTGCCGTGCCTGGCTCTTTGGGTCCCATCGGACATCATGGCCGGGGAAGGGGCAGACCATCACAACATCCAATTCCCGATATTCTACCTGGCGCTGCATATCCAACAGGATTTCGCCTGCCCACATGTCTACTCCCAGAGCTCCCCCAACGAAAAAGCAGCGCACACCGCTCTGGTAAAGTGACACAAATACATCATGCATCCGCTTTTTTATGCGCTTGCATGAGGTCATATATTCATTGTATTTGAATTTGAAGCGGGTAGGGTGTTGACCAATCACCGCACACGAACATATTTTCACTTGTTTTTCCTCCAAATTTTTCATCTTACGATCATTATATATGCTATGGTTGATTAAACTCAACTATAGTCGCTTAATTTTTCATGCTATAGTGGATAAAATGTAACTATAGTATGGAGGATTGCGAATGAGTGAGCTTTTGAAAGAAATGGGCCAGCGGATTCTGGAGCGAAGAAAACAATTAAATATGACACAGGAGACTTTGGCAAATTTGACGCATCTCACATCGCAAACCATCTCGTATGCGGAAATGGGGCAAAAAGCGATGCGCCCGGAAACCATGCTGAAGATCTGTGAAGCACTTGGCATCAGCGCAGACTATTTACTGCGTGGTAAAATTCTTGAAGCAGACACTTCGTTGCTCCAGCAGAAGATTTCCACATTGACACCCAGCCAATACCGCCACTTGGAACAGATTATCGATCACTTTATTGCTGCCATACAGGAAAAGGAAGAGGTATGAGAGTCGGCACAGCTTCGCTCCCATACCTCTTTTTTAGCCATTTCTACGGAAAGCCGCCATGGTGCTGGCGATCAGATTGCGGGTCATATCATCAACTTCGGATGCTCCCTCTGATGGCTCTGTCGTCTGTTCCTGCGGCGGCAGGGCTATTTTATTTTTCTTTGGAGGAGAGGATTCCCCGGTCGAAACTGCCTTATCCGAAGCCTGCTCATCCTGACGCATAATTTCTCGCACTATCGCTTCAATGGCCGCACGGTCAATGGCTGGCACTTTTAACGGCTGCGGATCGTCAGAAAAATGAGTGTTATAGTACACAAGCGCATTTGCAATATACTGGGCTTTACTGTGGGGCGGTTGTAGTTCCAGCAGTTCAACTGCGGCCCGCTGCACTGGGTCACCGATATTGAACCGCAGGGAGAAGCGCCCCCTTTCTTTTTTGGCCGTCATGATTGTCACCTGCCCACTGTTTCAAGCCGGTACAGGTATTCAAATCCAGCTGCATTGGCGTTGATGTTCGTGACGAACAGAGGCGTTCCCACCTTGCCGGAATCCTCGATCTGCCGGCGCAACAGAATAGCGCCGCCGCCCACAAACACCACTTTGCAATAGCGCAAATCCAACATCCGCTCTCGTAGAGTGCTGAACAAGTCGTTGACAAACTCCTGCGCCAGTCGTTCCACAAGCTGTATAGCCTCGGCCGGATACTGTGTCCGTCTGCCCATGAGGATGGCATCCACATCGCCCTCATCCAACAGCAAATCCAACTCTGCATTTCCTCTGGACCTGATTTTATTGTATAACAGGATAACGCCGTTTTCCAGCGAATCGCAGGAAGCGAGGTCGGCTTTTCCGTTTTTCAACAACAGATAATCCGCTGTAAAGCCTCCAATATCCAATACGACTGCCTTTGGGTCATCCAACAGGGCGTGTAGCATTGTGGCCGCAGCTGCGTATGCCTGGGGATAGCAGGCCACATCCTCAATGCTGATGGTGTAGTGTTTGTCTCCATACATAAACTCAACAAGCCCGCGGCCTTGAAAGTAGGCGGTGAATTTCTCTGCTTGAGAGCCAAAATGTGCCGGGGGCAGACCAACAGCCAACTGGATGTGCTGCTGTTCTTTTTCACCAATTCCCCGGGCGGTTATCTCTTCTGCAATAGCAATCAGTGTAAGGACAAAAAATCGGTCATCCTCCGTCTTATCCTTGTGGAACGGAATACGCTCATTGGACAGTGTGTAATAAGTACCACAGTATTGCAGGCTCTGGCCGAACGGCCGGGTCAGACTCTGCTGCAGTCCAGACACAAAGGGCTCGCCATGAACGGTTTTGATTTGTTTGTTGCCATGATCGACACCAATTAACATAGATAATTGCCTCCTTTTTTGCTTTATACATATCCTTTACGCCTGTATGACGCCTTTCTCAACAAAAAAGCAGGAAAGTTTTTATCTACAACGGTATCATCGAAAAATCAGGGGCGTGGAATAGTCGGCCTGCACCATAAAAAGCAGCATCGTCCTGATACATTCGAGGCGATGCTGCTTTTCTATCAAAACTGTTTAGCTTTCAACTTCCACATGGAGCTGGCTGGCGACTTCCTCTACCGACATACCATTTTTCATTGCCAGCTTCACAATCTCTTGAATTTTCTGCTTTTTCGTCTTACGGGGCTTTCGGGGAGCCTTGGGAGCAAGGATCTCCTGCTTTTTTGCCTCCAGAGATTTGATGCGTTCCTTTGCTGCGGTGATCTTCGCATCGTACTCTTCTACAACAGTTTTCTTTTTCTCCTCCAGCTCATTGATGGACTGATTTATCTTCGTGATTTTTTCATCCAGTTCATTCGCTCTCTCTTGCGGGGTACGGCGCTGACGCTTGCTCTCGGCTTCTGCCATTTTAAGATCACCTTTCTTTTGTGCTTAATTGAGATGTGCTTATGGTAAAAGAGTATCATATTGTATGTCAAAACACAAGAAGATGAAGTCGAAGCATAGTAGAAAATTGGGTTCAAAAGGACATACAGTTATCAGATTATAAAATACTGTAAAATGATTCCGATTGATTTAACACGGGCCATGTCAGCCCCAAAAAGAAGGGCCGGGTAGAGGAATATTCCTCTGCCCGGCCCTGTTATGAATTTACACAGATTCTGCCCTATGCTTTTGATAAGGGCAGACAAAGCACTTTTTCAGTCATCCGTCTTAATCAGGAGATAAAAACTGTCGCCGGCGTCGCGGGCTTCTTCTCTGCGCCAGTCCTCTCTATAGGGAAGACTATAGAAGCCGCATATATAGCGAACATCATCGTTATTCACTCCCGTTTGGCCCAAAGAGCCGAAACAGTGGATCACACAATCTCCATCCTCATTTCGACGCTCCAGAAGCCTGAAGCGGCCAGCGAGTTTCCTGTGGACTTTGCTCCAATCCATTGTTAAACCTCCCATTGGCCGCGGCCGATAAGCACCGCTTTCTTTCCTGCCTTTTCCGGGATCGGAAGTTCAATGCGCATATTTGCGCCGTCACCTTCGACTTTCCCCTTCGGCAGAACATATCGCGCAAAACACTCCCACTGGGGTTGTCTATAACGGCCAGTCAGTCCGCAGAGCCCGCTGGCAGCCGACCACTGGTTGCACTCGCTGCACGGGAAGCAGACTTTCCTCTCGTCCTGGTATGCCTGTGTGGCCTTGTTGTCCGCCACCAGGCGCTCAAAACGCTGGATCAGTTCTTCCTCATCGGTGACGATATAGAAAAAGTTCCCATAATGCAGAAACCGCCCCGAAATTACCGTGCAGCCCTGATAAGCCTGACGCTCTTCTGACCGCTGCCACTCCGGCTTCCGATTTACAAAATTCCCGTACCACTCATAGATCGGGTCCAATGTGTACTGCTCAAACAGCGGATAAAGCCGTTCCAGCGTCTCTATTGGCTCCCATCCCCAGAAGCCGCCATTTATTTTAATGATCGTCATGGTATGTACCTCCCTGCTATAATTAGGTGTGGACGCTGTACTGGGCTTTCTGCAGGTTATCCGCACCATGCAGGATGATGCCGCCGCAGATTCCCGTGCCCCGGGGCGTGACCTCTTCAAAGAAGAAGCTGTACGGCGCACCGTCATCATAAATGAGGATCTTCTCCGCATCCCGCCACTGGAAATGGTGTTCCAGAGTTTTCCCCAGCTTGTGCCGCAGGAGCGGTCGCTGGGCGATTTGATGGAGATTCTGCCTGCTGTGAAATTCAAAGCGGCGGGTCACCTTCTCCGGCACGGAGAGCTGGCTCCAGTTCCATCCGGCCATATCCGTCCCGGCCTCCACACACTCGTGGAAGCGGCGGTAGGGCAGCCGCACCCACTCCTCATAGCCGCGCAGGCTGTCCGCACCGGCGCTTTGCAGCCAGGAAAAGCGGATCACCAGCATCTCGCCGTCCAGTGCCCGTGTGAGCCGAAGGGCGGCATAGCAGCCGCAGTCAGCCACGATAATCTGACGCCCCGGCTCCCGCTCCAACTGCTCCAGCGTATCACGCAGGATTGCAAAGCGGTACGGGGATTTATGCCTCCGGGATATGGTGTGGAGATACAGCAGTTCTTCACTGCAGGATACTTTTACCAAAATACTGTCAAACATCATAAAGAAACCTCCTGTCATGCCGCATGGGCTCGGTCCAGTGCGGCCCGTTCTACAAAAAACGATTCTTGCTTATACTGTTCCTCTGCCAAAGTCACTGCAGCGCCTCCCAGAGAGTCAAGATACTGGCGCCCATTTTTGGACTTTGAGATGTAGATATAGATTGGGGCGCTGACATACCGCCCACTGGGATAGCATCCGCGATACTGATTTGACAGCACCGCAACTGCGTCGAGTTCTTCCGCTTTCTGCGTTGCCAGTGCCACTACCATTTCTTTTGCCGCCGTCTCTTCACTTTTCTTCAATCCAGAGGTATAAATGTGTTCCAGAAACAGCACCAGCTTCTCACTGTATGCGTGACTGCCTGTGGGAACATCTTCTTTGGACAGATCAGCAAATTCAAAATTGAGCGTTGATGGCTGCTGGAAAGAGCCTTTCGTCAGCCGGAGACACGCCCGTGCTACTACGCTCTCGTCTTTGTAAACCAGAATGATTTTTTTGTTGCTATCGAATGCGGCCAAAAGGCAGTCCCTCTGGCTGCCCTGATAGCAGGATAAGCAGGTAAAGTGCGGAAGCTCGCCCATGCGGATTGTGTGGTAAAAATCATCCACCTCTTTCGCCATAAGGCCCAGTCTGGTCAAAGAGAGATTCTGTTTCCAGACATCTTCCCGCGCCTCTTGAATTGGGTAATGGATTTCCTGCTTCAAATCACCAGCAAAGTATTTCAGTTTATAGAACTGGCCCATCAGCTCTGCCTGTACAATACGCCGGAGCGCCTCGCAGTTTTTTTCACTTTCGTTCCTATACTGCAATTCGTTATACAGCGGGCGGACCATCGAGCTGCCGCCCCGGAGCAGGAAATTCACAATCCCCGGCTGATACTCGCGGACGAACTCCTCGGAAAAGCCCATGTTTTCTTTCAGATAGGCCCAATTCTGATCGGTAACCAGTATTGAGCCGCACACCTGACTCCAGTTTGAAAAGCCTGTGATCTTGGAAGCGTTGCTGACCGCGAAAACCGCATCCGCCTCTGCCCGAAATTCCGGGATAAATGCCTGAATCTCCGGATAGTGCTGCAGCATAAGCATTGCAGTCTGCCGCGTCAGTCCCCGGATGTGTCCGAAATCTTTCTCATACCAAGCTCCAAACGGCTTTTCCAGCAAGCATTGAGTTACCTGTTCCAGCGCCTCGTCTCCGATATTCTGGCTGACAAGATCCCGCTTTATCAGCTGCCGGATCGTGAGCATCCTCTGGTCCACGGAGAGCGGGGAGAGTTTGGCGTACAGTCTTACATATACTTCCTCTTGGTGCCACAACAGGCGCAGCTCCTCAAAGGTATATTGCTGGCCCTCTTCCAAAAGTTCAAAGTAGCTGGTTGTCCGTTCAATAGAATCACTGTCCTTTAAGTTCTTAACCGTCAGTGAATTGAGATTACAGCGTTCGCAGAAGCCACTCACAAATAAAAGCGAATACCGCCCCAGCGAGAAAAATAGTTCGCTGTTCTGATTCACCAGATTCAAAAAATGCTTTTTCTTGTGCTCCACCGCATAGATAAGGAGCTGGACTTGAAAATACTCTACTTGTTCAAAATTGATGTGAAGGCAGCCAGCGTAAAGGGCATTGAGATAACTCAGCCTGCTTTGCAGGATTTTCTGCCGCCGCTCTTTGCTGATGGGCAACAGCTGACTCAGCCACCATTCGACATCATATTGTCCGGCCCGGTTTTCCAGCCAGAGCGTCCAGAATTCCGATAAATCTTCCGCATCATACTCGAAGGCTTCCATCAGCCGGCGGAATTTTTCTACATCCGGCATTTGTAGCCATTTGAGATTTTTCAGACTGTCCGCATCCAGAAACAACTCCACTCCCCACACATAGTTCATCATCAGGATTTTCTGGAGGGGCAGATTCTGCTCCAACAGCTCTACAGCCTTCCGCTCATGGTCGTGCCAGTTGAATAGATAAGTGCCAAGAAACGGCAGACGCATCATTGAACGCTGATGTTCCGTCAGCGGAGAGATTTCCTGCCACTCCAGAACAGGGAAGGTATCCAGGTTGTCTGCGACGGCCTGCTCCTCTTCTTCATACCGCACCAGCGGCTGGTAGTGTTTCATGTACTCAAATTTCAGGGAAGGCTTGAGATCCAGCACCGCCGCCTCCAGCACCTGCTCCTTCGGATATTGGGACAAGTGCTCCTGATAGCTGCTTGCCGCATGGAGCATCGTCTGAATAACAGATACCGCTATTCCATGTGCGCACAGAGCCTGATATAATTCCGCAAATTCTGGAACTTGAATCAATTCCCTCTGGATTTGCGTGGCTTCTTCCTTGCGAATCTGCTCTTGCAGACCCATATCTTCGATTTTTTTACAGGTCTGATCCAGTATTTCTTCTGGAAATTCTCCAGTGAAACGCAGCTGCAGCCCATCGCGCCCCATTCGGGACAACAAAGATAAATGCTTTTCCGCATAGATCATGCCGCAAGACCTCCCATCATTGTTCTTGCCATATTCAAAATTTTCTGTTCGTCTCCTGGATTGTATCGTGCCAAATCACCGCACAACTTGAAAAATTGTTCTAATTCGTCCGCTGCAAATGCCGCCGCGCAGCCCGCAGGCTGTTCCCGCAGCTTTTCGTACACCATATCCAGGGCTTCTTTCACATCCCTATCGTAATAGAAACTTTTTGTAAACTCTTTTAGAGAAGACATCGTACCGTCATAGGTCTGCTCCAACCGTTCGCATTTCTTCTGGTGCTCCTGCTCCCGGCGAAGGCGTTCCTCCCGTTCCGCTTTTTCAGCGTCGGCTTTTTGATCGGCTTCCAGCTCTTCCTTACTGTAGAATTTTTCCTTTAGATGGTCCGCACGGCCACCTGTGTACTTCCCGCTGGATAAAAGGCTTCGCAAAACGGACGCAAGCAGCCGCCTGTCGTATAGCCGCTGCACATCCGAATCTTGTAAAGCGCACCAGATAAACTCTTGATAGCATTTCGGCTCCATTTGGAAAAAAGAAGCCTCGATCCATTCAAAGAGCTGCCGATGCTGCTCTTCTGTCAGGAAAGAGCGTTTGATAAAAAACTCATAGTCTCTGCTGCTGTACCGATTACCCCTTACAAAAAGTTCATGAAAGAAAAACCGCTCCCCAAAAAACTTCTGGAGCTGCACTGGAGTGTATTTCTGCAGCAGACGCCGGACAAAACGGAAGCCCTGCCAGCTGGAGATATTCATGGCATATCCCAAGAGCAGTTTCATCGACTGCGCAGAGGGGCCGTCTTCCTGATGCTGTTCAAAAAACTGCCACAGCCGGATTTCTTTTCTCTCTACCAGCAGAGCAAAAGCTCTATCGGAGGAACGGTGCCATTCCTGGAAGCCATCACAGTAATCAGCGCCCGTTAATTCCCGGTATCTTGCCAGCCATTGAATAATTGGCGTTTTTCCACAAGAGCAGAGCATCTGATCTGTAAACAGTTCCCAGTAATCGCCTTGCGGCACTTCTTTTGCCAGAATATCGTACTGGGGGTCAAAGGCGTCAAAGCGATACGGGAATTCCTTTTTGACGGTTTTCAGCATCCAGATCATTGTCTGTGGTGCGGATGGTATGAGTTCTTTTTTAATCGCCTCCCAGAGATTTGGATACCCATTGTACTGGACAGCAAACCTTTCATAGCGGCCAAACAACCATCCAACATAGGCATAGAGCCCTTCCGACAGTCCATCCGGTTGGTTTAAGAGCATTTGGCAGCACGCCGATGCGATTTTTTCTGCGGTGGTCCCGTTCCAGGAGATCCTGTCCGGGATTCTGTCTGCCCACACACAAAGGGAATTGGTCAGTATAATTTCCTCACCGCTGTAGCCGGCATCTGTCAGGATTGAAAACTCCCGGCTGTCCGGTTTCATGTTCATTCTGAAAAACTTCGTCAGTGTTCGCAAAACAAGATCTGACTTTCCGCGATACGACTTGATATACGGAGCATAATGCTGGACCAGCCATTCCAGCACGCCGCAGTTTTCAGGCAGGGAAAGCGTGCGTTCTTTCCCCAGCAATCGGAGAAGCTGGCTGTGCATAGTGCGGTACCCTTCCTCCTGGTCATCGAACAGAGACAGGACAAACAAGGCATCCTCGGTCTTGGCATATTCTGTGGCAGCCAGTTCATCCAGCAGGGCGTGTCGGCGGGGCATATCTGTTTCCAACAGATAAAGAGCCCCTTGCAGGTACACATCTCCATTGGAAGTCCGCCGGATCATCTGGAGAAAACTGCCGCGCTGATTTCCAACAAACATATTGTCTAACTGAAGCGCACGGGTTTTCCCCAGTGCCAGCGCCAACGCACGAATAATGCGGACATCTTTTCCCAGCTTCTCTTCAAACCGTTCCAGGACCTCGCCGGGGTAACGGAGGTTATAGGCTTCAAAATAATTCTGTCCTTCTGCCTTTTGTTGCCAGATTTGCGTGTCCACAATATTTCGATAGATCTCCCAGGCTTTTTCTTCTTGAGAGGTGTGTACGACAAGATCTACAAACGCATAGTACAGTTCAAGATCAATGACCTGTTGATATACCTTGTAGGCTGGCAGAAATTCGTTATTCATCTTCGCTCCCTCCTCACTTTGATTCGCTCCATCTGCCTCCAGTAGAGTAATTCCACTCAATCGTTCCATCTTCATAACGGATAAGACCATGAGCCGTCAGAGTCCATCCATCAGAAGTTCGCCGCATCTGTGCGGTGGTATCGTTTAATAGGGGCCTTTTTTCCACAGACAGGCATAGATAACTCCTGTCATTTCGGTTTTGATAAACCTGCCCCACCTGCGGAACAAAGTAACTGCCTTTCATGCTGAAACATCTCCTTTGCCGATAAAGAAGGGGAGGACCGCACCCGCAGCCCTCTCCCTTGTTATTTTTTGACCTGTTTTCTTTTAAGCCACACCAGCCATATTGAAAAACTCATTCGGCGTCAGCACCCGAATGCCCAACTCCTGTGCCTTGGACAGTTTGCTGCCGGCCTTCTCACCGCAGACCAGATAATCGGTCTTGCGGCTCACCGAACTGCCGGCCACAGCGCCCAGAGAGGCGATCAGGCTGTTCATCTCATCGCGGGTATAGGGCTCTACTTTGCCTGTCACCACAATGTTCTTCCCGGCAAATGGAGTGTCCTGGCCGACTGCCTGATTGTTGGCCGCGGCCGGCTTCTGGATGTTCATCATCATCTGTAATTCCTCCCAAATACAAAAATTTTCTTCATTGCAGAACCATTCATGGATATTGTTGTGCAGCGTCTCTCCAAAATCCGGGAGCTGGCGGAAGTCATAGCCCGTATAAACCGCGTCCCGAAATTCTTCAAGACTGCCATGGAACTCCCGGCAGAGAACACCGCTGGCTGTGTTGCCGATCATGGGAATGTCCATGGCAATCACATACCGTTCAAAGGTGGTGTTGCGGCTCTGCTGGACAGCATCCCACAGGCGCTGCCAGGACTTTACGCCAAAGCCCTCCATGCGGATAATTTCATCCCGGTGCTGATCCAGCCGGTATAGATCCAGATAGCTGTGAATCCATCCACGGCCAATCAGTTTTTCCAGCGTCGCCTCGGACAGCCCCTCAATGTTCATCGCCTTCTTGCTGACAAAATGGACAAACTTTTTGAGTTTCCGTGTCTCGCAGGTGGCATTGTCGCAGAACAGAGTCTTGATGATCCGCTCCTTGCCGTTTTCATCCCGCCCTTTGGTTTCATGAACGCGGGTAGGCTGACCGCAGCAGGGGCACTGGTGCGGGAACGCCGCTTCCAGATTGAAACCGCCCCTGTCCATGTTTTCCTCCACATGCGGAATGATCATATTCCGCTTGCTGACCAGTATGCGGTTGCCCGGCATCAGCTCCAGATCCTCAATGAAGGACAGATTGTGCAGGCTGGCCCGTGTCACTTCGCATCCTTCGATTTCTACTGGAGCAAAGATGGCTACAGGCGCAATCTCACCAGTCCGTCCCGGCGTCCACTCGATGGAACGAAGTGTTGTCTTAAACAGCTCGTCCTCAAATTTGAACGCCAGACCGTCCTTATAGTGATGTCCTGTGCGCCCGCATCTTTTGGAAAAGGCAATATCATTGTAGGTTACAACGATGCCATCGATGGGAATATCGCTGTCTTTTGCATACTGCTGCAGCTGCTTGATGCCGTCCTCGGTCTCCGCCTGCGTCAATGGCCGCTTCGTCACCAGATACTTGCACGGAGTAAAGCCCAGCGGCCGAATTTCTTTGAGGCGTTCCGACTTGCGGGGCAGGTCATCAAAACCCTCCAGAACATTGAAGGGCATGAAGGTCACACACCGTTCCATGCACTCGCCGGCATCCCGCAGGCGCACCGAGCCAGCCGCCAGATTACGGCCATTCTTGTAGGTTTCACCATTCTCATCCACTATCGAAGTGTTCAGACGCTCGAAATCACGGGGACGGATAAACGCCTCACCGGTGACTACCAGACGCCCCGGGTACTGAATATGGGCTGGAATCCCACTGATTGCTCTGGCGTTGTGAGTGACGATCTCACCCTCATCACCATCGCCCCGTGTGGCCGCTTCCACCAGTTCGCCGTTCTCATAGGTCAGTTTGATGGTAAGGCCGTCCAACTTGAGCATGATCATCACCTGATGCTCGCCCATAAACCGGCACAAATCCACGCTGCTTTTTACTTTATCCAGAGAAAGAAGCGGGATTTTATGGGCGGTTTTCTCTAACTTGCCTACCACGGGATAGCCCACGGTGACAGTGGGAGAGTTCGACATCTGGATGCCCGTCTCCTGTTCCAGTTTGTGAAGTTCGTCAAAGAGCCGGTCATAGACCTCATCGCTGACGCTGGGATTGTTGTAGTTATAGTATTCGTTGCGGTAGCGGTTGAGCCGGTCGGTCAGCTCCCGCTGCTTTCTCAAAGTATTCTGTTCCATCAGGCCGCCTCCTCATCCAAAACGCGGAACGCCATAATCAGCGTTTCCGCCGTCTTTGTTTGATTCATATATGAACTGCACACACCGTCCTCAAATGACCAGGTGCTGGCTGCACCCCACCACATTATGGAGCCCCGCCCATCGTTTGCCGCATTGATGCGCGGATCGGGCGGATTGAGGATTTTGGTGTAAACACCCTGGGTATTGACCCATGTGACCTCCCGCAGTTGGCCGATGCATCCGGGCCGGCAGTGGCCGGTGACCTCCAGGCGTGTGCCCGGCCGCAGCCTGCGTTTGAGCTGATTCAAATTTTTAATCATGCTGCACCTTCTTCCTTCTTCCGTGGATGGGCGGCATAGCGCCCAAAGTTTAATTCCCTGATCATGTCCTGAATGGCGTCGTCATCCTCCCACGCAGTGGAGAGGGTGGCCCGCTCCGGCCCTTCGCCCGCATGGATGCTCACGGTCCCACCGTAAATCTGCATCAACACATCAGGCCGCTGGGCGCAGACGATTGCTAAATTTCCAATCTGTTTCATTTTCTTCTCCTTCTATCTGATATTCAGCCAGGCCACAATGGGCCGGTCAAAGTCCGCAGTCACATAATTCTTTCGCATATGGATAGGGCGGTAACGCCCATCCAGTTCGCACTCCACGCTCTGCTCAATACGGCCTTCGCTCTGGGCCAGATGCTCCCGGAATGCGCGCAGGGTCTGCAGGCGCACCGCCGGCGGGTCGTTCTCCCTGCATCGCAGGTCCGCACAGTACACATAACTGCGCGGATTTTCTTTGAGCATAAAGCCGTAGGTCATATACAGGCGGCACTTGCGTTCCCGCTCCCGCTCGATATGCTTCACATAGTCTACGGCGCTCTTGATGCCCTGTGTCAGATAAAGATACCCCATCTGATAACGCTGCTCATCCGACAGGGGGAGTTCCGTCTTTTCCTGCCCCGGCAGTCCTTTATAGATGTGGAAGCTCTCCGGTGCATAGCGGTAACCGTGGATGTGGTACTCAAAAGATGTTTTTCTCATAAAGCCTCCTTGCAACAGTTGGCCGGACGCCCTCAAAGGACGCCCGGCCATTGCACCTGTATCATGCAGCCGCAGGGAGCTCCTGCTGCTGCACGATTTCTTTGTTTTCCATCAAGTCAGCCAAAAGCACATCTGCCAGCAAATGGCCGGCAAGGTGCCCGGTATGGATGACCACCCGATCTTTCTTCATCTGGATAAACTCCTCGTTGCGCAGGACGCGGCTCTGCGCGGCCAGCTTCAAATCTTGGCCTGTAAGCCGTGCCGCAATGACTTTTTGCCACTTCTGCAGAAATTCCGTCGCCTGCTCGATGTCCTCGTGCTGGCGGTCAAACAGCGTGCGTTTTTGACGCACAGTGCCGTCCGGCTCGATCTCCAGTGTGTAATAGGGATCTTCTGGTTCCTCCGCTCGGCGCAGAAACATGATGAAGCTCTCCCGGCGCTCGATGCGGTCATAGTACCGTTCGCCGGCGCCGTCATTTCCGACACAATGGTGAAGCATCCGTCCCTCTTTGATAATATCAAAAGTATTTTGAGGGGCAATGACCAGATAATCTTCATCTGCATAGGCATACTTTTTCTGCAATTCCTCGCAGATGGAGCGAACATGGGGGTACTTCTTGTCCATGTTCTCTGCTTGAAGCTCCAGGCTTCCAGCCTCACACTGGATAACCAGTTCATCATGCCGCTGACGCAATTTACGCGCACGATAGATAATTTCATCGCTGGTGTCGATATGCAGACGCTCTGCCATAGCAAGGTAGTCCTGCCATGTGGTCAACGCCTGCCGACAACTTCCGTCAAAATACGGCTTCTGTTTTTGCAGATAGTTTCGGATCTGAATCGGACTCATGCGGTCCGCGATGAACAGAATATCTTTGGCGCTGATCCGTTCTTTTTTAAACCAGCGAAACAGTTCATCCGGTATGCGTTGATTGGTCCGCTTTTCAAGCTGCAACCATGCCAGGTCTTCCGTATCGCCATTTATCTGCCGCAGACGGCGGAATTTGGGGCCGTCTAATCCCAATGCTCGAATCAGTCGCGTCTCATTTGGATAGAGTATCCGTTCCCGCACAGAATCACAATGTTCAAAGCATTCTTTTGTCAGCCTCGGCAAGTCTGCCTTCCAAATCTGCTCCATCTTCGGCATCCGCTTCCAAACAGCCAAATACTTTTCCGGATCAGTCACCGGATGGGTGCGTATCCACTGCACAAGGCCAGTGCCGAACAGCTCCTTCTGTTCCATGCAGGGAAGGCTCTTGCCATAGACCCTGCCTGTCTGATTGCCACAGTAACTATAGTAGCAGGGATTACCGGAAATCCAGCGTGTTTCCCGCTGGCAATACACGCCCCAATAGTAAGAGCGTATTTCTCCACTGCGGTCATAAATCGAACGGCGAAACTCATGCCAGTAAGGCTTTCCAGAGGGCAGACTGTCTTTCCAGTAAGTCCTCTCTGCCCAGAATTCACGGAGAACAAAGCCATCCTTGCACCGCTGAATCAGATAAGCATAGTCCTTTTCTGTCCGAATATACCCGGCGCGCCCCAGGGCTTTGAATACAATGGGATGCCGGCAGCAGGCACAGCGTCCTTTCTTATTGTGATATGGATGCCCGGATATAGGGACCTCTTTCCCACAAAAGGTACAATAACCGTTTTGGGCTCCGCCGCGTTTATAGCGATAGAAGATGAAATTTTCCCGCACAGCCACCTTATCAATCCAGCGCATCCAATCCTTGGGCAGTTCAGGCACCTGAGCCAGATCCTGATCCCACGCGCCGGTAATTCGTTTATGCCTCTGCTCCAACTGTTCGTCCCGTACATTTCTCTGAAAATCAAGGATACCGAGATCACCGCCGCGTTCCCCACAAAGATAGTCCTGTACTACGGCAGCATCTTTCTCACTGGCCCAGCAGGTGGCATAATAGTTTCTCCCCGGCCAATTCAGCCTGTCCAGTTTGGCGTCCCGCCATTTTTTCTCTTAAATGGTCGTAAGTCAGAAACTGGTGCGCTTTCTTGTCAAGGAACACTTCATAAGCAGGATTGTTGCCATCCAGCCGCAGATGTTCCGGCAGATAAAAAGCCGCTTTGAGGATGCCATCCTGAACGACGCAGTTCATATATGGATAGTAGGTCCGTTCAACATAGCGATAGCCATAGGGGCCTTCATGCTGTTTCGGCTCATCCGCTATTGCTGCCTGTTTCATCTCCGGCGTTGCCGTCAATTTCGGCATTGCCAGAAGTGCAGATTTCTTCAATTTAGTTCACCATCCTTTTTTCAAGCTCCACTCCATACCAAATTCCTGGTTGGAGCGTTTTCCCGTCAATCTCCGCCACCACGATCTGCTGGATGCCGCCGGTAGTGCCGTCCTCTTTTGCAAAAGCAAGTACATCGCCGTTCCGAGTCCCTTTTGCAATAGGGTCGGCGCCGCGCACCGCTGCATAGCCATTCCACGCTTCAGCTTTGTCCACCTTTTATATTGCTGTTCCACTTCCGCTTCGGGTGGTCTGCCATAAAAGCAAGGCCATGGAGGAAGAGTTCTTTTTTTGTCAGCCGTTTCAAAATTGTCAACTCTGTACAGGAAATTTTGGAATCGACGCCATCTTCGTCAATGTCTCCGCCAGCATCGACAATATAGTATTCTGCGTGGTTTATATCTCCGTAATAGCGCAAGCAATCCAGCGGGTCCTCAGCACAGTGAAAGCCATTATGAGCGCAGTTGGCCTTTTCCGTTACATTGAGTCCCATCCTGAACTGGTAACCTCTGCAAATCAGGCCGGGAAGAAATCCTTTATATGCAATCATGCTGCACCCCCCTTAACCTGCCTTTGTCATGCCGAGATCCAGCAGCGATAGTTGACCATCGTTGGCAGGCTTTTCCTTCTGCACAGGCTTCGGTTTGGCTTCTGCCTTTTTCTTTTCCTTCTGCTTCTTTTTGGTGGTTCTGGCGAAATCTTTTCCATAGTAGGGGTTCGGTACAAACTTTTCTTCTTCCTTATGATCCTCTTTGGCGTCTGGGTCGCGGAAATAATCCTCTGCCCACTGGTAGCACAAATCGTCCGGAACATCACAGCCATACCCTTGGCTGCCCGGACCTGGCTGAATGCCGCTTGCTTTGAGTTCATCCTGAATGTAGTCCCACGCCTTGCGGCTGATGTACTGGAAACAGTGGATCATTGACTTGCGCGGGTGCATGGTGAGGCGTGCGAAAGCAATATCCTCCAGGCACTTGGTCTGGATAAATTCTGCCACACACTCTTTCATGTTGCGCCGGGTCAGTTTTTCTGTATCTGCGTTGACCCGCTGCATGGAGGCGTTCACCACCTCGTCGTCGCTCATCGCGGCCAGACGCTCCAGCTGCTCCTGCTCGGCCTTTTTCTTTTCAGCCTGCCGGGCTTCCCATTCTGCTTTACGCTTGGCTTCAGCCGCCTCATGCTCGGCACGGCGTTTTTCCTCGTCCGCATCGGTGGTTGCATCGGCCTTGGCGGGTGCCTCCTGCTCTTTACCGGCATCCTCCCCATCCGTGTCCGCTGCCTCGGAAGCATCGTCTCCGTTCATTTCCGCCAATTCCTCGGCCCCATCGTCTGCATCAAATGCGGGCGATGACGGCGTTTCCACGGTAGGGGAAGCCGCTGAATGGCTGGCCGACGGCACCGGCAGCTCGTCAAAAGTTTCCTCATCCTCAAAGGCGTTTCCTGCCGATACCTGTTCTGCGGGAAGTCCGAGCTCCTCCTGCTTGTTCAGCGCCATTTCTGAAAAATATCCCATAGTGATCTCCTTTCCGTCGTTTCATAAAAAGGCACGGAACAGGCCAATGCCCATCCCATGCCTTTGCCACATTGTTTTACAGCACATAAACCAATGTACTGTAACCGTCAAAGCAGTAACACACCACATTCGGATATTGCTTTGACCATTCCTTGATTTGATCCTGTATTGCTTGAGCCGCCCTGCGCGCTGAACCGTTCCACGGCGGCGGAACCGTCACCGTGAAAAAGCCTTTTTCTGTACGGGGCCGCACATCAGCGTCCAGATGGACGCATTGCTCCAGGAGTGCCAAAAGCTGGCTCTCCTTTGTCTCACTCACGACAACCATCAAAACCTCTCTTGTGTCTTTTCTGGAATTTCCTTCTTTGCGAGCATAGGGGAAAACTTTACTTGTCTAAACTGGTCTTGTCCGCTTACATAATAATACGCCCGCTTGGCACCGTGATTCAGTTCCACTACATCGGAAACCGCCATTGGCCGCCCGCGGCAGCCTTCAGGCAGCCGCTCCCGGCAGTCGGCAAACAGGCGCTTCAAAAGTGTGTCATCCGATTCCTCCGCTGGGCAGTAGATTTCTCCACTTCCTGCCACATAGTACATCGCCGCAGGCGGCTGTTCATAACCAGCCGCTTTTAACGCTGTAATATCCTTGAAAGCAAATGGGATCGCGTTCTCTTCGTCCAGTTGAAGTTGATAAAGTACAAACCTTTGTTTTCGCCGCTGTGGCTCCAACAGGGCGGCAAGAGCGTCCCGGCCGCCGCACAGGAAGGTTTTATGTTCCTCCCCTGTCAGCCCCAGATACTCTGTCAGTCCGATGTCTTGCTCGGCCCGGTGCTGCCACTGTTCCACGCAGTCCTCAATGTGGGCCAGCTTGCACAGCCCGCGCAGATACTGCTCTTTGAAACTCAACTTTTCAATTTCCTTTTGCCGCTGACTGCCCTGGCGCAAAGCCAGCTGCCAGTCATCAAACCCTTTATAATTGGGATTCCAAGTCAACCGCCGGCAATTCATGCCGTGCTTTTGCGCCATTAAGTAAATTTTGGATGCCCCGGCCATGGTCATTTTGTTGTTGTACTTGTCCATGTCATGGGCTTCGATAATCTCCTCTGTACCACTCTGCGCCAGCAACGCGAACATAGCGTCCAACGGACTGGTGTTATTGGCGCCGGCAATCGCGGCGAAAGTGCGCCCGGTCAGGCAATGGGAGATGTCTGCTTTCAAAAGACCTTCAATCACATAAACGACACGGGCAGATGGATTTCCTGCCAGATGTACCGGGCTGCCCGATCCTGTCCCGCCCTTTTTTGAGGAAGACGAAAACCAGATATATTTTGCTCCCGGCTTTTCCGGCGGATCATCCTTGTTTTTCAGCGGTATATCCAGTTTGATCTGGAATCCCTGCAACATGCCGTCAAAGCCGATGGCAGGGATCAGGATGCCGGCTGTCTTTTGATAAAAAGCCATAGTCCAATGTCCACCGTTATCCTGGTAAAAGCCCGGCACTCCCTGCACCTTGCAGCCCTGCTTGATCAGCCGTTCTGTAATAGACCGGCATAGAAAAGGCGGTGGGGTGCTCTTAAATCCCAGTGCGTCAATCTGTTCATCAGACAGCCCGCGTTTAGGGGAGCGCAGATGTTCCCGATGTGCCGGCCGCAGCGTAAGTTGAGCAAGCAGCAGGGATAGCGTCTGGTGGATCTCCGCTGGACTGGCCTTATTCGACTGTGGTACTGTTTTTCGCTCGGAAGAAGAATGGCCGGCAGGGGCAGCCCAGGCCCCTGAAGTTGAAGGGCTTGGGCTGGCCGGCCGCTGTTGGGCTTCATTCCCGGAGCGTGCGTGTTCCTCTTGGATATTGTCACACAGAGCTTCTGCAATCTCCCAGTAGGCATCGGATGTAGTCGTATGGTTAAGTTCAGCATACAGCGCCAGCATTCCGCCATGTGCATCGCAGTAGTTGCACCGCCAGACATTCTTGACGAAATTGACATTCATCCGTCCCCGGCGGTCACCGCAGAACGGGCAGTCCACATAGACGCTGTTCGCCTGTTGACGCCTGATGCGTAGGTTTAATAGATTGACAACTTCCATGATGCCGAAAGGAAATTCATCCGGGTATGAGCCCATTTGTCATTCCTCCCTTCATACCCGAGCCAGGGCTTCGCATCAACCAGCCTTTTGAAGTGAATTGAGGACCAGTTGGGCAGCAGCCCGAACGATGTTGTCCTTGCTTTTGTTGCCCGGAGTCAAATAGAAACGCAGATTGACAGGCCGCTTCTTCGCCACCTCTGCGATAGTCAGCCCCCGGCATACGCCGCTGTCCACAACGACCTCCTGTGCCTGTTCCAGCGTCATCACCTTCAGAATATCCTCTACTGGCATATCCGGGGTGTATGCAGGGGCCTCTTGTACGACTTTGGCTTCGGGGACCTCCTGTGCCTCCTTGGCGACTGTCAGATCCTCCGCAGGGCGCTGAACTGGCAGTTCTTCCGCAGGGAGATGAATTGGCAATTCCTCCGCTGTCTTGCTGTTTTCCGGCTGCTCTGTCGTTGGCGCGGAATCCGCTGGCAGCGTATCCGTGTTTGTAGTAGGGCTTACCGGCAAACTCTGCTCATGGGCCGGAGTTGCTGCAGGCTGAATCTTCGTTCTTGCTGTTTCTGCGTTTTCAGATGCCCTCTGTGGCGTTTGTGTGCCCCCGGAAACGGAATTACCCTCGGAAAGAACAGCGGCCTTCTGCGAGGCGCTGGAGGGCTCCTGCGGCAACACAGTGCTCACAGGCGGAGTAATGGCAGAGGGCTGCGTTTTACTCACAGGCGCCGCTTTCTGTACGGAAGCGGCATGAGTGTCGGCGCTCACAAGCTGGATGCCAAATCCAGCGTCCGAAAGGGCCTGGCTCAACGCCTCATTTTGAGCTGCCTTCACAAAGTCCCTGCTATCCTGCATGGTCTGCTGGGCAACGCTCACGCTGAACGGCTCCGCGTCACTGCGGTCCAGAAATACCTTGGCCTCGAAAATCGCCATCTGCTCTGTGATCCTCATGGCCGTCAGACGCATACGCCCGTTGGGGTGTGCCATTCGGAACCAGAGTTTCTGATAGGGTAAGTCCAATTTCATGGAGTCCCCGGCACGCCGGAGGAACTTCAGCGGATCAAACCCCGGTACCTTGTTCAGTTCCGCAGCGGCAGGAACGGCCTCGTACATCGTTTTTGCATTATTGTTGTTGTCACTCATCTTCATAAACTCCTTCCTGTATAATAAATAGGGGACGCCGGGCATTTTTCTGCACCTTGCGTCACATTTTTAGCCTGCGTGCTTCAATTCTTTTTCCAAGTCCGCCGGAACGGGAATACCGGCCCGCCGGGCGTACGCCTTATAGTACAGGTGGATGCGCTCACCCAGAAGCGTGTTGCGTTTGCCGATCTCGTTGCGATGGATTGCCATGAACAGTACCTGCTTTTGACCGATGAGCACCACACGCTTTTTTGCGCGGGTAATGCCAGTGTAGAGCAGATTTCGATAGAGCATGACAGTATGTGCCTTTAAGAGCGGCATAATGACCGTATCGTACTCGCTGCCCATTGCTTTATGAATCGTGGTGGCATAGGCGAGGTCCAGATTGACCATATCCTCTATGCCGTACTCCAACTCACGGCCCACACCGAAGTCAAGTCCAACGCGAGTTCCATCTTCATCATTTTTGATATAGCGGATGAATCCCAGGTCGCCATTGGATACCTTGGCAGTGTTTTTGGTCTGCATGATCCGGTCATTGACCCTGAATACCTTGACACCGATTTTGATTTCTTCCTCGGCGGAACGGAACGGGTTAACCACTTCGCGGATCGCTTCGTTGAGCTGTTCCGCAGAGGCCGCGCCATCCGAGCGGAAAGGCGACAGGATCTGCACCCGGTCAATCCCACTTTCCTCGATCTCCCGGCAGTAGCGGGCAACAATTCGTTCAGCGGCTTCCGCCTGATTGTTGCTTGCCATGAAAACGAAATCCTGGCCGTAGTACAGCTTGGTGTTGCCTTCGTTAATGAATTTGGCGTTGTAGGCGATCAGGCTGTCCTTGGACTGACGGAAAATCTGATCCAGCACCGTCACGGTGATAAGGCCGCAGTCAATCAGTTCGCGGAACACATTCCCGGCGCCTACACTGGGAAGCTGATCCGGGTCTCCGACAAGAATGACCCGTGCTCCACCTTTGATGCGTGAGAAAAATTTATTTGCCAGCCACATGTCCACCATGGAAAACTCGTCCACAATGATCAAATCGGCCGAAAGCGGCTCTTGGGTGTTGTTGCGTTTTATTTCATCTTCCTCGCTGGCGAGCCCCAAAATGCTGTGCAGCGTTTTGGCCTTATCAACCCCGGTGCTTTCCGCCATACGCCGGCTGGCTCGGCCTGTCGGCGCCATCAAGGCGATCTCTCCCTGGGGATGCAGGCGGCGGTAGACCTCCAAAATTGTTTTCAGCACGGTTGTCTTGCCGGTGCCCGGGGAGCCTGTGATGATGGAAAGATTGTGGCGATAGGTTGCATACACAGCCGCTTCCTGTTTTGAGGACAGCGCCAATCCAATTTCTCGTTTGACCTGCTCCAAAATTTGTTCGATCTTCTCCGGAGCAGGAGGCTCCACCACACGCATCGCAATCCGGCGGGCGGTTTCATCCTCTTGTGCAAACACACGGGGAAGATAAATGTCTCCTTTGACGGATACGACCTCTCCATGCAGGATCATATCTTCGAGGACATCGCTGACCTCTTGTGCATGGAGCCGAAGCGAAGGAATAGGGATTTTAGCGTTGAGTAATTGGAGCGCCTCTTTTTGCAAAGCCTCACTGGTCAAAAACAAATGTCCGTTTTTCCCCTTGCTATCCTCCAACGCCCAGAACAAGGCGCCTTTGATTCGCATAGGGGCGCGCAGGTCGCCTCCGTTTTTCTGAACGATGGCATCCACCCTTAAAAAGCCAAAACCGGATATTTGGCAAAGCTCAAACGGACTCTTTTTCAAAATGTCCACGCTGGCCGGGCCGAAAAACTGATAAATCTTCTGCGCTGTTTTCGGTGTAATCTTGAACGGGGAGAGCAGCGTCATCAGGTCTTGCAACATCCGGCTCTCTGCATATGAGGTCTTGATGGCCTCCAGCTTGTTCTCCGTGATGCCCTTGATCTCCAGCAGCCGCTCCGGGCGATTTTGCAGAATGTCCAGTGTCTCCACGCCGAAGCGTGATACGATCTGTTTGGCGAGCGCCGGCCCAATGCCTTTGATAAGGCCAGAGGCCAGATAGCCTTCCACTCCACTCTTGGTTTGAGGGACAATTTCATGCCACTGCTCCACCTGAAGCTGCATCCCATACTTTCCTTTTTTCCATTCGCCATCCAGTTCCAGTTCTACCGCATCTGTGCGGGGCAGTTCGTAGCCGGTTGCCACAAACCGAATCAGATGATCCTTGCGTCGGCGGATAGACCTGGCTTCTTCGGGTACATCCTTCTCCGCGGTTTTTACACTGATGATGCAGAACTTATTTGCAGGATTATAGTAAATTGTCCCATCATAAGTTCCTCTATGGATCAAATCATTTTCCTCCTTTCTCATGCCGTCTTGGTATCAATTTTCACACTGAACCTTCGGGATTCTGAAACGGTTACATACTGCTCGTAAATATCAGGGTGGTCCAGCTTCAGCCGTATCAGATTGTCTTTGTCAATGCCGGGCGTTCTCACTGGATTGTAGGTGACAATATAGTTCACCCCATCCTGTTGGCAAACGGCCTTGCAGCTCTTGCCCATTTCCGCAACCAGCGCCGCCTTCAGCCGCTTCATATCCGCCTCGATCTCTTTGCTGCCTGCTTCCGTGAGTTTCTTCTGCTCTTGGAGCTGGAGATAGCGCATCAATTTGGCTGTCAGGCTCAAATCAAGCGTTACAACGGGGGCATCCTGATCCGCGGAGCCCGTATGCCGGCGCACGCTTTCAAGCACCAGATCACCATCTTCGGTATAAGGCGGCGGCGTCCTGGTAAGAACATGGTTTTCCCAGAAATACTGCTCCAGGAAAATCATCTCCTCCTCATAGGACTCATCCCGCCGGATTTCACGAATAATGGTTTCTTCCTCGTTGTTGCCATACAGGCAGCAGAAGAAGCAGCGATCCACATTCATGACAGCCATATAGTGCCGCCCTTGGGTTTCATAATAGACGGGAACAGTTTCTTCACCGTTTAGCCACCAGTTATCCCTTGCGTTATAATTTGTCGTTTTAATCTCCAGAATTGCGGTACTGCCATCCGGCAATTCCACAAAATAGTCCACATCGGCCAGCATCCACGAATACTGTGGGTGCTGGAACATTTTTTTGATCTGATAGACCTTGTACCCTGTGCGGTGTTGGAATATCTTCGCCACCAACGGCTCCAACAGGTGCCCCATTTCCAGAGCAACCCAGTTGTCCTCATTATCTTCGACCGCTACAATATTCAACTTGTCAAAGTAGAGGTCTCTTGCCGTCCGCCAGGGTGAAATTCCCAGCAGAGCCGCCACATCACTGCCGCCAATCCCTTTCCGGCGGTATGCAAGCCATTTCTCTTCGGACAGGCCCGCCGTTTCCACCAAAATTTGGGGTTGACTTCGCTTTTCGGCGGCTACATTGCTCGCCGGCATCTTTAGCACCCCCTCCGTGTTCGGCGGGGAATAGCGTGTACTCGAATCATTGGACTATGGACTTGGCTGGATTTGGGCACCTTCTGATGCTGCCAGTTCTCCAAAGGCCATTTCCTTTTTGCCCTAGGCTCCTGCCTTCGCTTTTTTACATTCATGCGTGTTACCTGCCTTTCTGTAGTTTGATATATCCTCAAAGCCGTTTCCGGCATTTGGGCGACAAAAAAGCGAGCATGACAAAGGGCAAAACGCCTGTTGTCCATAGTTGCCTATGAACCAATGTCATCCTCGCTGATGGGGAAACCCCGAAAAATAAAAAAAGCCAGTAATATACTGGCCCGAATGGGCGCAGCAATACTACTGGCACAAATACAATCTTAACTGCGTGTGCAATGCAGGGCTTTGAGCCTTGCCGTACAGATACAAGATCTGTATCCCACATGGGGAACGCACAAAAATCAATTACAAGTACAGGATAGCACAATATATTGATTTAGTCAAGAATGAATATCTATATTTGGTGTTTCGGGCGCGTGCTTTTACTTTCTCAAAAGTTTTTGAGAAAGCATGTAATGTGTGCAGAAATTCCTGCACCATTTTCCTATTTATAGGGCGTACAGATATAGCAGGATGTTCCATGCTGATCTGTACGCCTTTGTACTTTGAAAAAAGAATAACTCTGTTTCAGGGGTTATACAGGGAGCGCGGATAGTGTGCGGAGACTTTGTGTGCTCACCCACGGTTGAAATACTGCATAGCAGGCCCTGGCAATACGCGGCGGAAAGCCCCGGCGCAGGAAGTGACCTGGGACAGCTTACTTAAATATTTGGAATCGAACGCCTTGTTTTTTACTTTTTTGTTGATGTGGCGGCAGAGAAAGCGTATATGATATATGTAGGGAATCGTAGGCTTCTTTGTCGGCCACACAGAAAGGAGGCTATTCGTGGCTGATAAACAATTTCTTGAAAACACAGATCGGAATAATGCAGAAAAACGGAGCTATTCCGTTTCAGAGGCTGCTGAGATCCTGGGCGTCAGCAAACGCTCCATTTATAACCTGTGCGCCAGCGGAGCATTCAAATCTGTACGCATAGGGACTAAATTGAGGATTTCCAGAAAGTCCTTTGACGAATGGCTTGATGGTTCCGATTGATTTGGAAGGGAGCCTACAACTATGGCATCAATACAGAAACGCGGTAAGAAATATGCTGTTGTCTACACCTATGATGACTCAAAAGGTGAGAAGAAACAGAAGTGGGAAACTTTTATAACCAAAAAAGAGGCGTTGAAGCGGAAAGCCGCGGTGGAAAATGAGATCAATAACGGCACTTTTATTCCGCCCAGTGAACTGACCGTAAAAGATTTTCTGCGAGACTTTGTAGAACTATATGGAACCAAAAGATGGGGACTGTCTGTTTATGCTTCTAATAATGGCTTAATCAGCAATTACATTAACCCGTTGATTGGGGACGAAATTGTGCAGGACATCAATCGCAGGTCAGTGGACCAATTCATCCAGAAGCTGCAGAAAACGCCTCCAATCGAAACTCCATACAGACATGCACGGACAGACTTTGTTACGCCATGCACCATTGAAAAGATTATTAAGCTGATGCGCTGTGCATTTCATCAGGCTGTCCGCTGGGACATTATTGGTAAAAATCCGTTCGAGGATGCAATCTTGCCCAAGCGGGAGAAAAAGGTCAGAGCCATCTGGACTGCCGATATTATTCGAGATGCTCTCAACCACTGCTCGGATGGAAAGCTGTATGTCGCAATCAACCTGGCCTTTGCCTGCTCCATGCGGATGGGCGAAATCACCGGCCTTACATGGGACTGTGTTCATATATCAGATGAAGAAATCGCTCGGGATGATGCCTTCGTCTGGATTGAAAAAGAGCTGGCCCGTGTTGACCAGAAGGCTATCAACGCAGTTGGCGAAAAGGACATCCTCTTTGTATTCCCGCGCTTGATGGGCGGGAAGTCTTCTACGCGGCTCGTTTTGAAAAAGCCTAAAACAGAAAGCAGCATTCGTAAGGTTTGGATTCCGCGAACTCTTGCCTTTATCTTGCGGGAATGGAAAGAGAAGCAGGACAAGCTCAAGGAGTTTATGGGCGATGACTATATCGACTACAATCTGGTTTTGGCGCAGGAAACGGGCCGCCCCTGTGAAGATCGGATTATTGGAAATCAGTTTGAACGATTGAAAAAATCCGCTGGTCTTCCAAATGTTGTTTTTCATTCTCTCCGTCACTCCAGCACAACTTATAAGCTGAAAATCAATAAGGGAGATGTTAAGGCAACGCAGGGTGATACCGGTCATGCACAAAGCGACATGGTTACCCAAGTTTACGCACACATCTTGGATGAGGATCGGAAGGTCAACGCCCAGAAATTCGAAATGGCCTTTTATGCGAACGCGGATTTGCGTGGCGTTGAGCAAAGGCTTCGCGCAGAAAGCGCCGTTGCTGAACCTGACTCTGAAATTCTGCTGAAGCAATTGGAGGCTAAACCCGAACTCATGGATGCCTTCACGAAAAAGTTTGTTGAGCAGTATGGAGAACAGATTATGAATCAGTTAGCAAAAAAACTGATTGGTGCATAAATACACAGGAAAGCATGAGACGACATAAAACGCTGCGGCAGTGCTCATTAGCAAAATGAGCAGTTTTTTCAAGTTTGGCATAAAAATCGTTCGAGTCCTGTGATGGAAATTTGAGCAGATGGGAGTAAGAAGTCTCCACTCTAACCAATGATAAAAAGGAAATCTGTTCTAATCCTCGTAGCGAAAAAAGATAAGGAAAATGCCGCAACCTCTTGCGGTTACGGCATTTATGGCGTCCCCGGGCAGATTTGAACTGCCGGCCCCACGCTTAGGAGGCGTGTGCTCTATCCAACTGAGCTACGGAGACATATTCGATTTTTCATGGTCAAGGATGGAGCGATCCGCCTCCCAGGACTTTGATGACCTGATTATTAGGAGGCGTGTGCTCTATCCAGCTGAGCTATATGGACGTGTCTGATATATGATTATAGCCCGATCAAAGTCGAACTGCAATCCCTTATTTAGTTTTTTTTGAGGTGGCCGTTGTAACGCAACCTTAGGAGGCGGTCGCTCTATACAGCTGAGCTACGGAGGCATATCATATATATTTTTATTGGAACGTCGGAGCAAGCGGCTTACTCGCTTGCTCCGACGTTATGGTGGAGGCGGGGGGAGTTGAACCCCCGTCCGAAAACACATCCACAAAAACTTCTCCGGGCGCAGACGGTTATCCTGGGAGTCTTGCTCTCCCTGTTCCCCTTCCCCCCGGCAAGCCGTCACGCCTGGGGGTCGGGTGAGCTTCATGATTCATGGTGCGGGCAAAAGCTTACCGCACGCACGTCCGCCACTAAACGACGCCTGATCCGGGCTCGTGGCCCTTCCCGGTCAGACGGCCGCCTTTAATTAGGCAGCGTAAGCGTATTCGTTGTTGTTCTTTAATTTATAAAGAATGCCCGTTTTAAGGTGGCCAGGCGCCACCGCCCGCTATTCCTGCTTCAGCGTCCCCGTCGAAACCGGTACGCCCCCTCGTCGGCGCAAAGTCCGCTTTGTTCGGAACGCCCTTTCGGGCATTCCTCACGCCGCTCCCTTGCGCCTCCTCTCCAAATCGAACCCGCCTGCGGCTGGGCTTCGATTTGGGGATGAGCGGCCTTTGGCCGCTTGTATCACGCCGTCCATGTCCTGTCATTGCGAGGAGGCCCATCGGGCCGACGTGGCAATCCGTACCCCTCGTTCAGGAAAACGGATTCCCACGTCGCTGCGCTCCTCGGAATGACAAGAATCTAACAACATGGGCTTCAACCGCTATCTGCGGTGAAACGTCAAATCAGACCTTCTCGGGTTCGGGGTAGTCCACGCCGAAGGTGTCCACGGTGACGGACTTCATGCGCTGGTCCTCACGGGGGCGGTCAGTTCCAGTCGGTCTTGGCGGAGACGACGGCGTCGGCCACGTCCATGCCCTCAATGACCTTGCCGAAGGCGGCATACTGGCCGTCCAGGTGGGGGGCCTTCTCCACCATGATGAAGAACTGGCTGCCGGCGGAGTCGGGGTCCATAGCACGGGCCATGGACAGCACGCCCCGGTCATGGACCAGGTCGTTCTTCACGCCGTTCTGGGAAAACTCGCCCTTGATGGAGTAGCCGGGGCCGCCCATGCCGTTGCCGTTGGGGCAGCCGCCCTGGATCATAAAGCCGGGGATGCAGCGGTGGAAGATCAGGCCGTTATAAAAGCCCTTCTTCACCAGGCTGATGAAGTTGTTCACACTGTTGGGGGCCACGTCGGGGTAGAGCTCGGCCTTGATGATGCCGCCGTTTTCCATTTCAAAAGTCACAACAGGGTTCTGAGCCATTGGGCGTCATTCCTTTCTTTTCGTAAAGTGCTTATCGATTCCGGGACTTCATGGCCCGGTCCATCTCCCGCTTGGCGTCCCGTTTGGCCGCCGATTCCCGCTTGTCATAGAGCTTTTTGCCCCGGGCCAGCCCCAAGCTCAGCTTGACACGGGGGCCCTTGAAGTAGACGCTGAGGGGAATGAGGGAGTAGCCGTCCTGCTTGATGCGGGCAAACAGCCGCATGATCTCCCGCTTGTGCATGAGCAGGCGGCGGGGACGGCGGGGGTCCTTGTTGAAGATGTTGCCCTTTTCATAGGGACTGATGTGCATCCCAAGGACAGACAGCTGCCCGTCCTTGATGAGACAGAAGGAGTCCTTCAGGTTCACATTGCCCATGCGGATGGACTTGACCTCGGTGCCCGCCAGCTCGATGCCGGCCTCGAACTTCTCCTCGATGAAGTAGTCGTGATAGGCTTTTTGGTTTCTTGCCACCTGCTTTACGGCCTCGGCCACGGGGGACACCTCCTTCCCGCACCGGCATGTACCGCTGCGTGTTGTACTAATTTAGCATATTTCTGTGGAAAAAGCAAGTGGGGCCGCGGGGAATTGCCCGCCCTTTTCCACGGGATAGCTCCTGATTTCGCCCGAAAGCGGCCAAATTATCCACCGCCAGGGCAGAATTTGTGGGTTTATTTCACCACCACATTTTCTTCGCCCAGCCGCTCCCTCAGGTCCTGGAGCAGGGAGGAGCGGATGGCGCAGCGGGAGCCCACCCGCTTTTTGCAGTCCTCAAAATAGAGCACCACGTTCTCCTCCCCGGGGAAGAAGGACAGGGCCAGGCGGACCTTGCGCAGGCGGGGGTCCTCCCGGCTGGGCAGGCGGAGATAGAGGGTATTCACGTGGTCGGTCACCGGGGTCAGCTCCAGTTGGCTGAGAGGCTGGACCCCGTCGGCCATGAGCTGGGGCTCCTTTTCGTCCCGGACGGAGATCTTGCCCTGGACCAGCACGGCGTTGTTTTCCCGGATATAGCTGCCGCTCTCCTCCAGCACCCGGGAGAAGCACAGCAGCTCCATGGTGCCGGTGCCGTCCTCCAGGGTGACATAGGCCATCAGGGTGTTGTTCCGGGTGGTGCGGGTGCGGTAGGCGGAGATGACCCCGGCGATGGCCACCCGCTGGTTGTCCTGATAGCTCTGGGGGCCGTCGTCCCGGTCAAAGTCGGCCATGATAGAGCCGATGGTCACCGCTCCCAGCCGCCGGGCGGCCTCCCGATACTGGTCCATGGGGTGGCCGGAGAGGTAGAGGCCGGTGGTCTCCTTCTCCATGCTCATCAGCTCCTGGGGGCTGTATTCGGGCAGGTCGGGCAGATGGAGGGCGGGCAGGGGCGCGGGATTCTGGCTCTCGCCGCCGCCCAGAGAAAACAGGTCCAGCTGGCCCTCCACGTTCCGCTTGCGGCTGGCGGCGATGCCGTCCAGCACCTGGCCATAGACCTGGATCAGCTGGGAGCGGCGATAGCCCATGCGGTCAAAGGCCCCAGCCTTGATGAGACTTTCCACCACCCGGCGGTTGAGGTCATAGTCAAACATCCGGTCGCAGAAGTCCATAAAATCGGCAAAGGGCCCCCCGGCCTCCCGCTGCTCCAGCAGACTCTGGATCACGCCCCGGCCCACGCCCTTCAGGGCCACCAGGCCAAATCGAATGCCCTCCCCCACCACAGTGAAGTCGGCATAGGACTCGTTCACGTCCGGGGGCAGCAGGGGAATGCCCATGTCCCGGCACTCGGCGATATACTCGGCTACCTTTTCCGTGGAGTCCAGCACGGAGGTGAGCAGGGCGGCCATATACTCCTTGGGGTGGTAGAATTTGAACCAGGCCGTCTCATAGGCCACCACGGCGTAGCACACGGCGTGGGCCTTGTTAAAGGCATAGTTGGCAAAGTCGGTGATCTCGTCATAGATGCTCTCGGCCACCGCCTGGGGGATGCCGTTGGCGGCGCAGCCGGCGATGCTGCGCTCCGGGTCCCCGTGGAGGAAGGCGGCCCGCTCCCGCTGGATGTCCTTCAGCTTCTTTTTGGACATGGCCCGGCGGACCATGTCGGCCTGGCCCAGGGAATAGCCCGCCAGCTGCTGGAAGATCTGGATGACCTGCTCCTGATAGACGATGCAGCCATAGGTGTTGGCCAGGATGGGCCGCAGGGAGGGGTGCTTATAGATGATCTTCTCCGGGTTCTGCTTGCAGGCGATGAACCGGGGGATGGAGTCCATGGGGCCGGGGCGGTACAGGGCGATAATGGCGGTGATGTCCTCGATGGTCTGGGGCTTCAGGCCCACGCACACCCCGGTCATGCCGGTGGACTCCATCTGGAACACGCCGGAGGTGCGGCCCTCGGACAGCATATTCATCACCTGGGGGTCGTTCTCCGGAATGTCTTTCAGGGAGAAGCCGGGCTGCTGCTTCTGCACCATCTTCACCGCGTCGTCCAGAATGGTCAGGTTCCGCAGACCCAAAAAGTCCATCTTTAAAAGGCCCAGCTCCTCCAGGGTGGTCATGATGTACTGGGTGACGGGCAGGCCGTCGTTGGTGGCCAGGGGCACATAGTCGCACACCGGGCGGCTGGTGATGACCACACCGGCGGCGTGGGTGGAGGTGTTCCGGGGCATCCCCTCGATGGCCATGGCGGTGTCGATGAGCTTTTTCACCTGGGGGGAGCCGTCGTAGGCGTCCTTCAGCTGCTTGGATAGCTTCAGGGACTCCTCCAGGGTGATGTGCAGGGCGCCGGGGCCGCTGGGGATGAGCTTGGCGATGGCGTCTACCTCGGCATAGGGCATGTTCAGCACCCGGCCCACGTCCCGCACGGAGCCCCGGGCGGCCATGGTGCCGAAGGTGACGATCTGGGCCACGTGGTCGTGGCCATATTTCCGGTTGACGTAGTCGATGACCTCCTGGCGGCGGCGGATGCAGAAGTCGATGTCGATATCGGGCATAGACACCCGCTCCGGGTTCAGAAAGCGCTCGAAGTACAGACTGTACTTCATGGGGTCCAGGTCGGTGATATTCAGGCAGTAGGACACCATGGAACCCGCCGCCGAGCCGCGCCCGGGACCCACAGGGATGCCGCTGCCCTTGGCAAAGGCGATGAAGTCGGACACGATGAGGAAGTAGTCCACAAAGCCCATCTTGCGGATCATGGCCATCTCATATTCCAGTTGCTTTAAATATTCCGGGGGCTGGCCCGGGTAGCGGCGGGCAAAGCCCTCCAGACACAGGTGGCGGAAATAGGCCTCCCCGTCGTCCCAGCCCTCGGGCAGCTGGAAGTGAGGCAGGTGATACTTGCCGAACTCAAACTCCACGTTGCACAGCTGAGCGATCTTGTTCGTATTTTCGATGGCCTCCGGGCAGTCGGGGAAGAGGGCGGACATCTCCTCCTCGGATTTGACGTAAAATTCGTTGGTGCCGAACTTCATTCGCCCCGGGTCGTCCAGGGTCTTGCCCATCTGGATGCACATGAGGATGTCCTGCATCTCCGCATCCTCCCGGCGGAGATAGTGGGCGTCGTTGGTGGCGATGAGGGGGATGCCCGTCTCCTCGTGGATGCGGCGCAGCCCGGCGTTCACCTGCTTTTGAGAGGGGATGCCGTGGTCCTGAAGCTCCAGATAATAGCCGTCGGGGCCGAAGAGGGACTGCATCTCCAACGCCACGGCCTTGGCCTGGTCATACTCCCCGGCCAGCAGCAGCCGGGGCAGCTCCCCCGCCAGACAGGCCGAGCAGGCGATCAGCCCGCCGCAGTGCTCCCGCAGCAGGTCCATGTCGATGCGGGGCTTGATGTAAAAGCCCTCCAGAAAGGCCTGGGAGACCATATAGGACAGGTTGCGATAGCCCTCCTCGTTGCGGCAGAGGAGGACCAGATGGCGGGACTCGGAATCAAACTCGTGGGCCTTTTGGAACCGGGTGCGGCCCCGGGGGGCCACATACACCTCGCAGCCAATGATGGGCTTGATGCCCTCGGCCTTACAGGCCCGGTAGAAGTCGATGACGCCGTACATCACCCCGTGGTCGGTGATGGCCACCGCCGTCTGGCCCAGCTCCTTCACCCGCTGGACCAGCTTTTTGATGCGGCACGCCCCGTCCAGCAGGGAGAACTCGGTATGCAGATGTAAGTGGACAAAGGACATGTGGTTCCGCCTTTCTTGTAGTGAGGAGTTAGGAGTTAGCCTTCCCCCAGGGGAAGGCTTAAAAATTACAGATATTTCTCCGCAATCGCATCCGGCCCGTTAGGGTTTGCCTGGAACCAGGCGTTGAAATCCTGTCCGGCGGCGGCCACGGTGCGGCCCAGGTCTACGAGATAGGCGGGCACGTCTTTTTCCAGCAGCACGCCCACTTCCCGGCCCATGGTCTCCTGACCCTGATGGGCGTTGCCGCCCACGAAGAGGAGGAAACCGGCCTGGGGCTTGCCGTCCACTAAGCGGGAGGCTCCCCGGAAGCCCAGCACCCCCGTCTGGTGGGTGCCGCAGGAGGAGGGGCAGCCGGAGATGTGGACTTGGGGCAGGGCACCGTCGGGGATATCGGCCTTGCGCACCGCGTCCACGCAGGCATGGAGCAGGGCCTGGGAGTCCCACATGCCCACCTGGCAGGTGGCGCCGCCGATGCAGCTCACCGAGGTCTCGAACAGGGTCTGTGCTCCGTCGCCGGTGAGAGCCAGAATTTTCTCAGCTTCGGCGCCGGTGAGGTTGATGATATAGGCCGTCTCGTCGGGGGCCAGGCGCATTTCAGTTCCGTCCATGTCCGCCAGGGCGTCGCTGAGGGCGCACAGGGTGTTCAGGTCGGGCTGGCCGCCGATGGGGTGCCAGGCCACGGCATACAGGCCGGGCTGCTTCTGCGGAATGACCCGGGGCCCGGCCACCGCCACGCCGTCCCCCTGCTTGGTGACAGGGGCAGGGGTCAGGTGCAGGTCCAGGTCCACCCCAGAGGCGAACACCGCGTCCAGCTGCTCCTGATAGGCCCGGGCGTAGCCCTCCGGCCCGCCGCAGACGTCCTGCATATAGCGGGTGCGGGCCTTGCCCCGGTTTTCATAGTTGCCGTGGGCCCGGAAGGTCTGCCACATGGCCTGGACGTAGTAGAGGATCTTGTCGGGCGCGACCCCCTCGGCCACCTTCACGCCGAACTTGGGGTTGTTGCCCAGGCCGCCGGCGGAGTATACGTCGAACTTCCCGTCAGGCCGGGCGGCAAAGCCCAGGTCCCGATAGGTGGCGTGGGGCAGGTTGGCCGGGGAGTTGGAGAAGCAGATCTTCAGCTTGCGGGGCATCTTCTCCGCCTTGATAAAGTTCATGGCATAATTGCCCGCCGCCTCGGCATAGGGCATCACGTCGAAATACTCGCCAACTTCCACGCCGGACAGGGGGGAGCACATGGTGTTCCGGGGGAAGTCGCCGCCGCCGCCCATGGTGACGATGCCGTGGTCCAGGGCCTGCTCCATGATGGGGTACAGGGCCTGGGGCAGCAGGTCGTGGAGCTGAATAGACTGGCAGGTGGTAAAGTGGGCCCGGGAAACGGCATAGGTGCGGATGGCCTGGGCCACAAAGGCCAGCTTCTCCCGGGTGACCCGCCCGGCGGTCATGCGCAGGCGGAGCATACTGGCCTTGCCGCCCTTTTGGGCATAGCTGCCGTAAAGGCCGGAAAAGCCCTTATAGGCGCCCTTGTCCAGGGTCCCGGCATAAAATTCGTCCGTCTTCTCCCGGAAGGCGGGCAGGTCCTGCTTCCAGCTCTGGGGGTCGATGGTGTGCATAGTTCCTCTCTCCTTGCGTTCTGCCCGCCATGCGCGGACACCTTTTCTATATTATATTATTATACTACGGGGATGGGGGTGTTTACAATCCTGCTTTTTTTGCAGGACATCTTGCGGGGCGGGGGGATTTCGTCTATACTGAAAGACGAAAAAAACGCCGCTCCCGGCTAGGTGCGGCGAAGGAAAGGAAGGGTTTTGCGTGAGCGAGAGCAAGTACAGCGTGACCCTGGGCCAGATCATCAAGGAGTTTGACCTGGAGGTCCTGTGTGCCGCCCCCAACTATGAGGAAGTGCCCCTGCACACGGTGGACGTGAACCGCCCCGGTCTGCCCCTGTCCGGGTTTTTCGAGCATTTTGACACCAAGCGCCTGCTGCTGATGGGCCTGACGGAGACCGCCTTTGTGGCGGGGATGACGCCGGAGCAGCGCAAGGAGAGCTTTGAGCGGCTGCTGGAGTATCCCGTCCCCGGTCTGATCATCACCCGGGGGCTGGTGGCCTTCCCCGAGTGTCTGGAGGCCGCCCGGGCCCACGGGCGGACGGTGCTGCGCACCAAGGCCCAGACCTCCGCCTTTATGAGCGCCCTCATCGGCAGCCTTTATAACTATCTGGCCCCCCGCATCACCCGCTCCGGCGTGATGATGGAGATTTACGGCGAGGGCGTGCTCATCCAGGGGGAGTCCGGCGTGGGCAAGAGCGAGGTGGCCATTGAGCTCATCAAGCGCGGCCACCGGATTATCGCCGACGACGCGGTGGAGATCCGGGAGACCAACCACGGGACTCTGGAGGCCAACGCCCCCGAGCTGATCCGCCACTATATGGAGCTGCGGGGCATCGGCGTCATCGACGTGCGCCGCCTGTTCGGCATGGGGGCCATCAAGCTGAAGCAGCAGATCGACATGGTCATCAATCTGGAGCCCTGGAACGACAACACCGTGTATGACCGTCTGGGCCTGGACCAGATGCAGACGGAGGTGCTGGGGGTGAAGCTGCCCTCCATCACCATCCCGGTGAAGCCCGGCCGGAACCTGGCCAGCATCGTGGAGGTGGCCGCCATGAACAACCGCAACCGGAAGATGGGCCACAACGCTGCGTTAGAGCTGACCCAGCGCATGGACCGGCACTTTGAGCAGAACAGCATGAGCGAAGAACCCGACGAGGAGGACTGAGCATGTATTACATTGGCGTGGACGTAGGCGGGACCAACCTGGTGGCCGGACTGATGAACGAGGACTGCGAGATATTGGACAAGGCCAGCCACCTGGTGGACCACAGCCAGACGCCGGAGCAGCTGTGCGGCGAGATCGTCCGCCTGGCCAAGCAGGTGTGCCAGTCCGGCGGCGTGACGAAAAAAGAGGTCAAGGCGGTGGGCATCGGCCTGCCCGGCCAGGTGAACAACAAGACGGGCGTTGTAGTGCGCACCCCCAACATGCCCTTTCAGAACACACCCGTGCGGCAGCTGTTCCAGCAGCAGTGGGATATGCCCGTCTTTTTGGGCAACGACGCCGACTGTGCTGCCATCGGGGAATACCGCAGCGGAGCGGCCAAGGGATGCAGTCCCGCAGTGACGGTGACCCTGGGCACGGGCATCGGCGCTGGCATGGTGGTGGACGGCAAGCTGTTCACCGGCATCGGCGGCAGCGGCATGGAGGTGGGCCACATGATCATCCACCCCAACGGCCACCTGTGCGGCTGCGGCAGCCGGGGCTGCTGGGAGCAGTATGGCTCGGCCACCGCCCTGGTCCAGATGACCCTGCGGGAGATGGAGCGCAGCCGTGACAGCCTGCTGTGGCAGCTGTGCGAGGGGGACAAGAGCAAGGTCCAGGGCCGCACCCCCTTCCAGGCCGCCCGCCAGGGGGACGAGGCCGCCCGCCGGGTGCTGTACTCCTATCGCTCCGGCGTGGCCATTGGCCTTATCAACCTGGTGAACATCCTCCAGCCGGAGGTCATCTGCATGGGCGGCGGCGTGAGCAATGCCGATGACGACCTGCTGCTGGACCCCGTGCGGGAGCTTGTCCGCCAGGGTTCCTTCGACAAGACCATGCCCACCCGCCTGGTCCGCGCCTCCCTGGGCAACGACGCCGGAGTGGTGGGCGCAGCCATGCTGTGCGACTCCCTGTAAAAAACGATATCTATAAGATGAGCAGGCGACCTCTTTCGGGGCAGCCTGCTCGTCTTTTTTATTCAGCGTACTTTTTGCAACGCGCCCCTTGCACAGATCATTTTATGTCACGTCTGATGGCAGCGCTTACTTCAGAAGCCGCGGATAATCTGTTACGCCATTGACGATCGCATAAATGTAGACGGTGTCACCGATCAATTTATAGATGGCAACATAAGTCTTCGTCAGCACAAGTTTACGGTAGCCGCTTGCTGCAAGGATCGGATCTGGGTGGGTTTGCCCCATCAATGGAAAATCCCGCAGACGGTTCATGGTCGTTTTCATCGTGCTGTAGATTTTTCGTGCGTAGGGAGTTCCTGCCTCTGTAATATGATACTTCACAATCTCCTCGAAGTCATGTTGAGCAGGAGGAAGATAGACCAGTTTACTTTTCGTAGGCACGGAACAGCTCCTCCATCCTCACATCAAGCTCCTCCGGCGTGCAGACAGGCTCTCCACTCAGTCTGCTGAGTTCCGCAGCATAAATTTTGTCGCGGTGTCGGAACATTTTTTCCCGATCCTCATATGCTGCCATGCTCATAAAAACACCATCATCTTCGCCCTTGTTTGTAATGAAGATCGGTTCACCGGATGCCTTTGCCAGCTCGGATATCTGCGTGTACTCATTCCGCAGAGCAGAGGATGGTCTGATTTTCATGGAAAGCCCTCCTTATCAATTTCTTGATAGTATTATATCAAAATAGTGTTTTTTATGCAAATACTACTTTAACTATTGAGGATGGCCCTTCTGTTTTTTTCGACATCGTTCTTTTTCAGAGATAAAAAACGTCGGAGCAAAGCGAACTTTGCTCCGACGTGGCGGGCAGCTTCAATTTGGATGTTTTGTTTCATCCGTTTCGGCCATCAATCGGTCGAAGTCACTCTGATAATTTTTATCCTGAATGACGCGATACTTTTCAAATTCGCTTTCTGCAAATGCCTTGGCTATGGCTGCTGTGACTTTTCCTTTATCCTGCAAAAATCTCAGCGTCGTTGAATTGCAGAAATGCGTCCAGCTTAGACGCCCAATCTTCCATCGTCATGGGAATGTGCCGTCTGGCTTGTCTGGTCGCATAATCGAGATACATGGTAACGATCTCGTTAAGCTCTTGCATCTCATCCTGAAGTAGATAGTTCTTTGCGACGGATACATCTGCTTTCACGATTTTGCCGTTCGGAGCGTTTTTCCATGACGTCAGCCCCATATGCTCTTTGGTATGATCCGCTCTGGACATGATAATTTCTGCCGCAGTGCTGCCGTGCACCGCATAATGCATTTTGTTCTGGACGGTGGCGAAGAAGTCCTTAGTTGTTTTGCTGTCCAGAGAGTAATCCACGGCGGTTGCATAGATATCTGTGATTTTCTGATAGAAGCGGCGTTCGCTGGCGCGAATCTCCTGAATTTCAGAGATCAGGTGATCGAAATAGGATTCGTCAAAAATCTGACCGTTGGTCAGACGATCCTTGTCCAACACATATCCCTGTTTCGTAAAGGTTTCCAGAACCTTTGTTGCCCACTGCCGGAACTGCATCGCCCTTGAAGAATTGGTGCGGTAGCCAACTGCAATGATCGCAGGGAGCGCGTAGAAATTATATTGATAGGTTTTTCCGTTATCCGCAACTTGTGCAAATTTTGCACGAGTTGCTTCTTCCGTCAACTCCCCGTCCTGAAAGATGTTCTTGAGATGCTTGGTCACTACGCTTCGGTCTACATCAAAAAGCTGCGCGATACCATCCTGAGTGAGCCAGACCTCGCCATCCTGAACTCGGACTTCGATGCTGTCTTCACTAGCATCCTTAGTAAATATAAGAAAATCGACTGTACTGTTGCGGATGGCCCTTCTGTTTTTTTCGAGATCGTTCTTTTTCATATCTGTCTCCTTGTATCCGTAGCCCTAACGGAATAGCATGTGGGCAGATGCGTTCTTTTTCATAGATAAGCGTTCTTGACAAGGGTACAATGCAAAGTGAAAAGTTTTAGATCTTCCATTCAATAGCAAGTTCGGTGCGAGTGGCCTCAACTTTTGAAACCAGCGTGTCAAGAACGCGCCGCCTGTCATCGAAGCTCACATCTTCCCAATGGCTTAAATATCCCGTTATGCTATCGACCTGTGAGGAAGAAACAGAGTTAGCGGTGAGGTCGGCCACCAGCTTTAACTGCTTTTGCCGTTCCGCGTCCAGTTCTTCAATCCGGCTGTTTGCGTATTGCAACAAAAGCGGGTTTGCCCCGGTCAGCGTGTCAATGAGCTTTTCAATCTCGCCCTCGATTTTGGCAAGTTTAGCGCGGGCGGCGGTCAGTTTGGGATTGTACCCCTCCGCCTTACTACCTTTCAGCGTTTGAAATTCCCGCATCTTCTTAACCATTTCCTCATAGACCGATTTTTCCAAGTCGTGCTTTGTGAGAGTGCCGGGCCCTTGACAGCTTTTGTTTTCCATGCGTTGCTTGCACCGCATATAAGTGACACCGTTTGGAGCGTTCAGACTGGCCAGCGCATACCCACAGCATCCACACTTGATTTTCCCGGCCAGCCATGTATTGTGGCATTTGCGGCCATTCTGGAACGTGGTATTTTGGGACAGCTTGTGCTGGACGGCCAGCCAGAGGGACGAGGGGATGCGGCCCTTGTGGGGCGCAATCACCAGAATGTTTTCCTCCCCCTCGCGGCCCTGGTACAAGTAACAGCTAAATTCACCTGTGAACAGTTCCGGCGGGCTTTCGATTTTCGCGCCCTGGGCCTTGAAATATTCGTAAATATCCATATCGGCCTGGACGTAAACCGGATTTCTCAAAAGCTGGCCCACAAAGCCGCGCTTCAATGTCTTTCCATACACCATGATTTCATTCTCGGTAAAATACCGGGTAATGTCGCCGTAGGAGTTCTCCGGCTCGGCATACATTTCATACATAAGCTCGGCGTAGTCCATCTCAGCGTTTTCAACCAGCCGCTTTGTTTTGATACCGTCCATGACGATGGGCTCCGTATCAAAACCGTATGGAGCCCGGCCCCTCATATAGTAGCCCTTGGCACACCGGGAATAAAAAGCGTCCTGCACACGCATCTGGATGCTTTCCCGTTCCAGTTGGGCGAACACGATGCAGATATTGAGCATCGCCCGGCCCATCGGGGTTGACGTATCAAATTTTTCGGTGCAGGAGACAAATTCCACGTTGTACTGCTTGAACAGTTCCATGAGCTTTGCGAAGTCCACAATGGAGCGGCTAATCCGATCCAGTTTGTAAACAATCACCCGCCGGATCAGTCCGGCCCGGATGTCTTTCAGAAGCCGCTGGAAGTCGGGGCGTTCTATGTTCTTCCCGGAATATCCCTTGTCTTTGTATTCTTTCGCTTCACCGCCTTTTAGTTCATACCGGCAAAATTCAAATTGACTTTCAATGCTGATACTATCCTTTTTGTCAATCGACTGCCGCCCGTAAATTGCATCTATTCTATTATCCATAATTAGCTCCCTTCCGTTTATACGGGAGCCAACCTACAATTATATTATACCTCTGCCGCCCCCATTCAACAAGGATGCCTTTGACTACCCCCGCTGTCCGGCATATTTGCGGAACACGTCAAAAAGCTGTTGTTCCACCTCGCGCCTGCGCTTTTCCCGTTCCTGCGGGGGCAGAATGGGAGTAAGATTTTTAATAGTAATTGTCCGATCACCAAGTACAGCCGTTTTCATTTCGCTTTTGTATTTGGTCTGTGCGTGCATAGAATACCTCCTATTTCAGAAATGACAAAGGCCAGCACCGCGAAAGTGCTGGCCCTTGTTTTGACCGGGACTTCGGGACAAAATGTCTCGAAGCCAGCCGGAGCCCTGCTCATAAAGCAGGCCCCGCTTTCATAAGATAGAGGGAGGCCGCGCCCGTTTCCTTGACCTGTCCAAAGACAACCATACTCGGCGCAGCACTCCCACACAGCAGGAGACAGCGGCCCGGAGGGACAGGCGGCCAGCCTGTCCTGTGGCGGATCGTGGCCGTGGGATGGCCCGGCCCACCTGCGGCGCAGGTGTTGGTCGCTCGTTCTCTTGTGGAGAAGTCACCGCGCACCCGCCGCCTGGCTCCCCGCGCTATGCTCGGAGCCGCCGCCGTCCTGCTGTGGAGAGGTAGGCAACCTACCTCTCATATACCACCAGAAAAACAGGGGGTAATGGAGATGCTTTTTAGAAATTTTCCCGCAAATATTTTTTCATGCGTTTGATCCCGCAGAGGACGGAGCACCTAACGGCGCTTTTATCCACGCCCTCCTCGCGGGCGATCTCCCGATAGCTTTTACCGAGAATGAGGTGGGCATCCACCCGGCGGCCCTGGAGCTCCGGCAGGGAGTTGAGCGCGTTCCAGAGCCGGAAAAACATTTCCTTGCGATCCAGGAGCTCCTGGGGGCTGGGCTCATGCTGGCAGGCGGAATATTCGATCCCGTCATCACAGTCCAGGGAATAATATGCCTTGTTGTACCGGGCCCGCTCCACATAGGCGGCCTCCTGGCGTCTGCTGGCGGTGAGAGCCTCGGCCACCTCGTCAGCAACCTCGATAAATTGATCCTGTATGTACCAATAATAAAAATCTTTCAGATTGATGGTTGTCATAGCTTGTCCTCCATTTCGTTTTGTTCGGGTTGAGGGGAAACGAAATGGAGGGCCGGCGGGGAGCGGCACCTGGGAGGGCCGTCCCGCACCTTGGGACACTTTGTCTCAAAGTACGGATAACAAAATGCGCCTGCACGACATAAAGCCGCGCAAGCGCATAAATTGAGATATTCACCTACATTATAACAATTTTCGCAACTACGGTTAAAATATCCTTGTCCGGGGCCCTGGCTTTTTTTGATAAGTTAGAGGGGCGGGTAAGGATTGTGCGGGACACGACGTACCTCCTTTGTTACCGCCGTGTGATATAAAAAGGCGGCGGCCTTGAAATGGTTAATTTCAAAACCGCCGCTTAACTTTAGTTTAGGCGTGCATCAACACAGCCGCCAAGCCAACGGTTTTTTTATATGCCGTTTCCGTTGGCGGCTGATGAATAGCAACAAATTTTCAAAAAGATTTATAATGTGAAACCAATTTTTCTCTGTGCAGGCCAAGGGCAATCACGCCATTGTCCGTTATCCTGCTCTGCTTTTCCAGTCAATAGGTCTGTGGCGGCGTCTGCAAGATAACCCAGGTAACTTCCTGCGGAGCTGTCACCGCATAGCAATTTCCACATCAGACCGCCAAAAAGATAAGATTGCGCAAATTCGCGCCAGCTATGCAGTTCCTCAACAACCTTTTGGGAGAGATCCCACAGAATACCAACAGCCTCGCTTTCTGTGAGCCAGCCTAAATAGCATCCCCAGCGTGTCAGCATCGCCGCCCGGCCAATATCCCATCCAGCCATAAAACCGGGAGCATATTGACCTTTATACCGTTGTGCAAACCTCCATGCCCGGCAGGTAGACTCACGGTCATCCTCGTCCATAGTTTCGTCCATGAGTTCCTCCGGCGAAGATGCCTCACTATAAAGCTGATACCGCAGGATATAACCCTCCTGCGCCAGATAACGGATCATGTCCAGCAGATCACTCCGGCCATCTATCCCCCAGGAGCGGCGCACAAGGGACACGATTTTCTGCTCCATAACAGGAATATGTTCCTCCACATCCATACTATCCAGATCGTGACTGTTAAGGGTCGATAAAATACCGGACAGCAGGATGCCAAAGCGTTCCCATTTTACATCGTCTTTTTGATATGGGATCGCTTCTGGCTCAGGCATGGCCTCAAGCCGGGCCATTGTTTCTTCCAAGGTAGTATAGAGCTTTTCTTCCAGTTCCAGATCGAATGAGAGTTCTTCCTCATCGTCCGCATCTTCCATTTCCAGCGTTTCCAGAGCAGCCGCAAGTATGCCCATATCTTCTCCGAAAAGCTGTCCCATCAAGTCCCCAGCAGTAGCTGAAGTTGCCTCAGCAACTTTATCATTTACCATCTTTTGCAGCAATTCCTCATTAACAGCCATTTGAGCCATACTATCTGGCCCAAACATCTGTCCAAGAATTTCTACTTGACGTTGAGTATTAGCGGCAATCTGTTCTTCCACTTCGGCGGCAGACACAGATGCGCCTTTTTCAGAGCTGGGAACCTCAATTTTGCTAATTCGTTCCTCGTTCTTTTCCATGGTTTCTCTCATAGAAGCGAGTGCCTGTTTCCTAATCTCGTCTATATCGAACATTTTCAATCCTCCTTGTCCGGGGGGAGCGGATGCCATGCCGGAGGTTTTTTGTGACGTGTAAATAGCTTTTTAATCTGCCGCAGAATTGCTTCTACGAAATGAAACCATAGATTTCCAACTATAAACACGATCACAAGAAACAGCAGGAACGCTCCGATTTCTCCAATAGGCATCTTTTACCTCACTTTGTTGCAAAGCGATTCATAAAGAAGTCGGTAAAAGCGGCCAATTCATCATCCTGTGATACATAAACATACAGCTTTTCATCTTCCAGCCAGTCATAGGCATTGATGCCAATGTATCCTTTTTTGTCTGGATAAATGATAAAAGCATCGGTAGGGTATTTGTTCCGATAGGCTTTCAAAATTTCAGAACGGCGATAGTAGGTCGGATCGCCACAGCCGGAAAGATCGGGTACTGTGGGAACAACCACAATCGTCTGGCTGGCTTCGTTCCAGCCGACAATTAAATTTCCGATCTTTGTTTTGCTCCCATGAACAAAGCCATAGTTAAACCGGCTCACATCCTCGGTATATCCGAAAATCAGTCTGTAATTGTCCCCGTTCTCTACAACCTGATTAAATAGAGCACGCATTTTCTTTGCATTTGCGTTGCTCTTTTCCATGTCAATTTCAGGGCCCTTAAATAACTTGCTAAAAAATCCCATGACTTTTCCTCCTAAATGTTTGAATGTGTTTATATGAAACTGGATGGGGCAATACCCACAGCATCATAAATGAAATAATTTTGATAGTAGCTATATCACTTCGGGACACTTTGTCCCAAAGTAGCGGTAAAGCAAATTTATTGCTTTGCCAGAATATGCTCCATCTCTGCCAAACTCAGGCCGCGAACTAATATGTGATCTCCTCTCGTTTCCACAATGTAGGGTTGTAATTGTTTCAAAGCCTTGTGGTACTCCGAAAAGCCAAGGTTTTCCTCTTTTGTTAGACTAACGAAAGTCAGCGCCCATAGAGAAATAGTCTCTCCCTCAATCTCATATAGCGTTTCTGGTGCTACTGGCAGGATGGTATCCACAGTTTCCGAAAAGGTGAAGCTAACCATAAGCCCGCCATTATCCAATTCAAACACATGGGGATTTGCTTCATAGGCTTGCGACCACATATCATCCGGTTCTGTATCATCGGAATGATCCGCCCCCATTTCAAACAACAAGTGCTGATGAACAACGGCATTTCCCTTTTCGACATATTGAATGGACTCAGTTCCCCCAAAAGCCAAAGCCGGAGCAAAGAAGAAAATCTCGTTTTCTGAAAGGCCGCCATGTTTAGCAAATGCTTCTTGAAATAGACCCACTCTCAGAAACTGCGCCGCAAAATTTTCGGCAGGAATAATACGCTCAAAAAAATCGGAAAAGCTGGTAGAGAAACTGCCCGATCTGCGGTTGTGAATATCAAGCAGGCACATATCATCGGCTGTATCAGACAGCTTGCGGTAAATAAAAAGCGTTCCAAATCCAGTCATTAGAATGGGAAGGCACCCCTCCTGTTCGCCCAGCCAAAGAGTGAGCGTATCAATATAATCGGTTGGATCAATAATTTTTAGCAAACCTCCGCCATAATTTCCGAAACCATATTCCTGCCAAAAGTTCAGAAGCTCCGCTGGCACTTTCTCTTGAAATTGCTCCAGCGTTTCCGCAGTAGGTTTTCTCAAATCATTACCCGGTGGATATTTGCTTACGAACAGATCAAATACTTTCATCGCGTGTTCTCCTTTGTGTTTTATTTTAGGTTTTATCTCTCAAAAATAAGAGCAAAAAACCAAATTTGTTTTTATCCTGGCTAAAAAGAAATCCGTCTGAATATATGGCCGAAACATGATATTCGGACGGATTATCTCATTTCAATCACTCAAGCGGTAGGTGTTGCTTTTAATTTCTCCAGGGCATCCACAATAGCGTTTATTTGAAAGTCAACTGTTTCATCGGCAACTTCGGGAACAAACAGAGGTAACGTATCAGGAATTGCCTTGCGTACAACCATCGCTGTCAGACTCAAATTCGTAAATAAATTGATCCTTGCCGCGTCCGCCTTTATACCAAAGTTTTCTAAAATTTCTCCAAAAAGACGGAGCTGCTTTTGACGGAATATTTGATAGCTTTCCTTTGACAAACGTTTGAAAATGAGTTGCTGTTCTTCAATCGTTAAAACAGCGATGCCATTTTTCTCTCCGTAACAACAGGCATAGAGAAATTGTTTCACGGCATCACGCCAGCTTAAAGCAGGATCGGCCATCAGTCTTTGCACTTGCTCAATAATTTTAGGCTGTTGCAAGTACAGCGTTTCAACGATCAAATCTTCTTTCGTTGCAAAGAAAGAGTAAAAGAAAGTTCGTGAAATACCAACCTTTTTATATATTTGCTCCACAGTAGTATGCTGTATGCCCTGTTTTGCCATCAGTTCAAGACCAACTGCAACGAGTTCCGTTCTGATGCGCTCTCTATCCTCCTCAGAATAAGCTACCTTTGGCATCCCGTCACCTCTTCCCTGCAAAATAAAAACAAATTCTAAAAATCAACTTTATTTTAGCACATCCAATAGAACAATACAAGAGTGAAATGACATAAGTCCGATGTTTTAACGCGGGTACTTCCGAGGCCCGCACGTTTTGGCAAGCAATTCGAGTGTGTCCACACTCCGAAATTTTTGCCGGGCCGCAGGCCCGCAAAAATGCTTGTTGGGGAGCTCCCCAAACCCGCAGGACTTCGGGACAAAGTGGGGCTGTTGACAAAGTGGTTTTCTAAAAAAACCGTCTTGAAAAAAGTTCAGGAAAAAGCCGTTTCTGCCATAAAATTGGCAAAGACCGGGCAGGAAAATCAAAGCCTTTTTTCAAAATAGGCGTTTGTCAACAGGTCCAAAGTGTCCCAAAGTCCCGGCGCTATGCGCCTGTTGTCTGCGGCCTGTCGCTACCGCTCCTGGGCCTTATTTTCCCGCCCGTCCGTCACGCCGAGCAGGTGGTCAATATTCGCCTTGACCGCCACGGCCTCCCGCATATCCGCCTGGGCCTGGCGGTACTCGGCATAGAGGGCCTTTTTCTTTTCCGCCAGCTCCCGGCGGGATTTTTTCAGCGTGTCTATTTTGGGGAGCTTTGCCCCGTCCAGGATTTCATTCATGGCCGCCTTTGCCGCCCGATAAGCGGCCAGCTCCGCCTCATGCTGGGCCAGGTATTTTTTACTGTACCGGGCCGCCTTGTAACCATCGAACACAGGCCGGGTCTTGGCATAGTCCACCGTGGCCTCCATAAGCCGGGCCGTTTTGGAGAGGGCGGCCTCCGTGTCCCGCAGCTCCCCGGCCAACTTGTGAAAGCGATCCACCGCCGTCTCGGTGCTGGCCTCCAGCGCGGCATAGTCGGCCAGTTCTTGCTCCCGCAGATACTGGAGCGCGGCGGCCATCTGCTTTAGATTGTAGACCTTGGCCCACCGCGCATAGGCCGGGCCCTTGCCCTGGGCCATGCGCTGTTGAATGTCAATCACAAGATCAACGCGCCGGGGCGGGGCCGGAGCGTCCTGGGGGAGTTCCGGGATGGGCCGCTCCCCGGCAATCACCGCCCGGATGTCCTCCGGGTCAAAGCCCGCGCCCAGGGTAGAAGCCCGGAGCCGGGTCGGTTTATCCTGGCCGGGAGCCAGGAACGAGATCACGCCGCCCCGCCCATGCTTGACGGCAAAGCCGGACTCCTCCATGAGCCGCAGGAACGCCGCAAAGTCGGCGGGCTTTTTCTCCAGGGCCGCGATGACAGCCAGCCGCACCCTCTGCTGGGCAGAGGGCGGCTTTTCCCCGATCCATTGACCGTAATGGAGAAAACGGCCCTTGCTGTGCAGTTTGGGATTTTGGATATAGGACAACTCGTGCTCAATGCACACCCGGTCAGACAGCCGCCGCAGGGCAAAGGACGAGCCGATGAAATTATGGAATTTCCGGGAGCGGTCAAAGGCCGTGGAGTTGTAATAAATGTGATTGTGAATGTGGCCCTTGTCGGTATGTGTGCAGACAAAAAACTGGTATTTGCCTTTCGTCCAGCGCATCGCCGTTTCATAGCCGATTTTATTTGCCTCCTCCGCCGTCACCTCGCCGGGCGGGAACGCCTGCCGGATCTGGAAGAACAGGGCCCCGCGCTCCACGGGCCGGGCCGTTTCCGCCTGGTACTGGCTTTTTACCAGCAGGAACTCGGCGGGAGCTGTGGACGGGTCGCAGAGATAAGCGGACACGGCCCCCAGCTTTTTGGGATTGAGCCCATAATCAAACCGCTCCTCCATCGTCTGGATTGCGCTTTTTCCAGCCGCTACCTTGTAAGGCCGGATGTAGGTTGTGGCCGTGAATACCCCTCCTCTCTGTATGCGGCTTTCGCCACCTTGGGACAAAGTGGGGCTGTTGACAAAGTGGTTTTCTAAAAAAACCGTCTTGAAAAAAGTTCAGGAAAAAGCCGTTTCTGCCATAAAATTGGCAAAGACCGGGCAGGAAAATCAAAGCCTTTTTTCAAAATAGGCGTTTGTCAACAGGTCCAAAGTGTCCCAAAGTCGTGAAAACCGGGGAGCGGTAAAACACCGCTCCCCGGAGGGTCAAAGCTCCACCACGGCGGAGAGCCTTTTCCAGTAAATCAGACAGCGGCCCCCATAAGGCCGCATAGTCCCTTTGCAGAGCGGCGATCTCCTCCGGGTAGATGCCGCCGTAGGTGTTGGCCTGGATCGCCACCTGGTTTAGATTGTTTGAGCACCGCCGCTGGAGCGACACCAGCTCCCGGACGGGCGAGAGGTCAACGTGGAGCACATAGCCGTTAAGGGCCATTTTCCGCATATAGGCCCCCATGTTGCGGATGCCAGCCTCGGCCATGCGCTCCCGGATCAGCGCCTGCTCCTCCTCAGACACCATGACATGAAGATGGACAGGGCGGCGGCGTTTCTTTGTCACCGCTCCTCCCGTTCCCGACTCCGATAGGGGCGGGGCGGCTCCTTGACCTTATCCACGGGCTTTTCCTCCACAGGGGGCAGGGGCGCGCCGAACACGCCGCAAAGACGTTTGACCTCCAGATGTGCAAATTCCTGGTCTTTCTGTTTTTCCATAGACACCTCCTCAAGCATAACAGCCTGGGACTTCGGGACACTTTGTCCCAAAGTCCCGTTTTTCCATGTTGACAACATTTCGGCCATTCCAGGGCCGGGCATATAAAACTACGGCCCGCCCCAAAAGCGGCCCCAAAAAGCCTTGAAATCAGCGGGTTTTCCGGGGGCTAATTGTCAACAGATCACCCCCGTTTCCGGCGCATATATTCCCGCTGTTGGCGGCGGTGGGCTTTTAAGGCGCAAGCCTCTGAACAATATGCCTGCCGCCTGTCCGGGGCCACGGCCCCGCCGCAGATGGGGCAGGGCTTGAAATCCGGCCTGGGGCCCACAGTAGTAAGGGCGGCCTCCAGAGCTGGATCAAGGGGCAGGACGGCCTCCCGGAAGTAGCGGCAATAGGCACCTGTCCAGCACTTTCCCAGCATATAGCACTCACAGTCCAGGGGCAGGCATCCACAGGCCCGGTCATAGTTGGCGCACCATTTCACCACCAGGGAGCGGATGGCCGCCTTTTCCTCCCGTGTCAGTTCGCGGGCCAAAGCGTCACCTCCCGCCGCCCGGCCTGGGAGAAAGTTTCTGATAACAGCAGACACAGCGCAGGCCCCGCCAGTAGGGACAGCCGGAGCAGGCGGAGCCTCTGGGCGGTTTGGCCGGGCCGGGAGCCTGGGGCCGGGGCTTTTGTTTCATCATCCGTTCAAAAGAGCTTGCTGTGAAATTCATTCCCCGTCCTCCGTATCCTCGTTTTCGTCCTCGTCCTCATCCCAGGGCGGGCCGTCCTCCTCGCCGTCATAGTCCTCCAGTTCCTCGCCGTAGTCCTCCTCCGGCTCTGTTGCCGCCTGCTGTTTGGGGCGGTACACCTTGAAATAGAACGCGGCCCCGCCGCCCAGCACCGCCACGGCCAGCACCAGCAGGAGCATCCCGGCGTTGCCTTTTTCTGTTTCCGGCTCGGCGTCGGGCTCGGCCACAGGCTCCGGTTCTGGTTCCGGCTTTTGCTCCACACCTGCGCACTCGGTCATGTTGACGGCGCACACCGCGCAGTCGGTATTGACGGCCCCCGCCGCGCATTTGTCCGAGCAGGAGCAGGAGGCCAGCTCTACGCCAGCGGCCTCGGCAGCGGCCAGCAGGTCGGCCTCGTCCACCGTATTCAGAAAATAGGTCTGGTACTGTTCGCCGTCCTCGTCCACGGGCTTGTCGTAGTCAATGACAATGTAAAAGGTGGCCCCGCCGCTGGTCTGGACGGTAATAAACTGCTTGTTGGTATGCTTGTCATAGAGCAGATCACGGGTCACAAGATTGCCGTCCTCAGAAAAGCCCTCGCCGGGCTCAATCACCGGCTCCTCCGTGACAGCGGGCTCCACGGGGTCAAGCCCCTCCCAGTCCTCGCCGCCCCCGGCGTAGGCCGTTGCGGGGGTAAAGCCGCATAAAAGAACAGCGGCGCAAAGCGCCGCCGTCAAGACTCGAAAGCGTTTCATATTCAGTTGTCCTCCTTTCCCTCGGTAACAGGCGCGGGCTCGGACTTCGGGACACTTTGTCCCAAAGTGCCATCGTCCCGGAGCTTCTGGAGCACCAGGGGGAGCTCCGCAAGGGGGATGCTCATGCCCCGCACGATGTCCACGATCTCGCTGTTTTCGGCCTCCAGTTTCTTCTGCTCCAATTCTTTCAGCCGGGCCTGCTGTTCGCTGATTTTGGCCTTGACCTTATCAATCTCGGCCTGGATTTTCATACTTTTTGCTGTTGCCATTCAAAACCTCCATTCAAGGCAAACGCCCGTAGGCGTAGAAATGAGACTGCCAGTAGCTGGTATTTAAGTTTGCATAGCTGATGGGATCGCCACAATGGATCATCATTCCGTCCCCAACGTAGATGCCCACATGGGAAACGCCCGGCGTGTCATAGGTGCCCTTGAAAAAGACCAGATCACCGGGACGCGGGGAGCTGGTGCGGGTACAGATGTTATAGAGCCCCTGGGCCCCCAGGCGGCCCACATTCCAGCCGGAGTGATTGATTACCCAGGACACAAAGCCGGAGCAGTCAAAGGACGTGGCCGGGGAGCTCCCGCCCCATACATAGGGATAGCCCAGGTATTTTTCCGCCTCGGAGAGCATAGCGGCGAATGTTTCATCGTCCAGATATTCCCCCGGCACCTCATATCCGGCGGGCAGGTTTGTCACATAGCGATCCACATAGGCGGAGCCGGGGAACAGGTCGGGGCGGTTTCCCAGGGTAGACATATAGAGGGAGTACCGGGCCAACTGCTCCTCGCCCATGAAATACACAGGCAGATGGGACAGGTCAAAATTCTCCAGCGTTACATAACAGATATACCAGGAATAGGGCTCGTCGTCGCTGTCATACCGTGTCTCCACCACCACGCGCTCTGTGAGAATATACTGGCGGTCAAAGAGCATCCCCAGCGTACCCTGCACCTGGGCCGCCGTCCATTCCCCCTCGTGGAGCACACAGAGAATGGAGATCAGCACATAGGGATCGTGTTCGATTTCATCCAGATCAAAATGGTACTCGTCATAGTTGTGGGTGCTGGTGTAGGTATCAAGATAGTTTTGGAGCTCCGCCTCCAGATTGAGGTAGGCCGCCTCCGCCGCCAGGATTTCCCCGTCCGGGGATGGGTAGGTGGTAGCCCCAACAGCCCCGGCCCCGGCGTTGCCGAGCAAAACCAATGCGGACGAACAGGACTGCATAGACAGAATGAGCAGGACACAGGCCAGGGCCAGGAGCACGCCCAGGGGATGCCGCTTCACAAAGCCCACCGCCTGGGCCGACAGCTTTTCGGTGGCGGCGGCGGTCTTTTCAGCGGCCACGGCCCCCTGGCGGGCGGCCTCCTTTGCCCGCTTTTGGTACTGCTTGCGGAGCCGCCGTTTCTGCCAGTAGCGGGACAGGGCATTTTTCGAGAGCTCCGGGTGTTCCTGGGCGGCGGTGTAAAATTGATAGTCCGCCGCAGCCTTGCCATACCGGGCCTCGGCCCTCCGGACGGCCCGCGCCGGGTGCTCCCGTATGCGCCGCCCCACGAAGCGGGAGCCCTGGCGGAACGCGGACTCGCCCAAAAGCTCGGAGTGATGGGCCCCCTCGGTGCCTACATTTTCCTGCTCTACCTCGTAAATCTTCCCATGCACAAAGCCGTGGGCGGAGCCCCCCAGGGCCCCGCCCGCCCGTTTGACGGGGCCGGGTTTCTTTTGGGGTTTCTGCTTTGCCAGCTTGCCCTTTGCCGCCTCCAGCTTCTCCCCGCGCTTTTCCATACGGAGCTTGGACGCGGCGGCCTGTTCCTGCCTGCTCTTTTGCCGGAATTTGGACTTTGGGACACTTTGTCCCGAAGTGCCCCCGGCCTGTTCTTTCGTGCCAGCCCCGGCCTCCGGGCCCGGAGCCCCCTGGGGCGCGGCCTGCTCCGGGCGCACACGGGGCCCAGGGCCAGCCTTATCCCGCCGCGCCATCTTTCAAATCCTCCGGGCGGGTGGTCAGAAGATCGTAAATCTCCCCACGGGGGAAACGATCCATAAAGGGGATGGTCACATTCCCATAGAACAGCAGGCCCTCGCCGGAATTGCTGTGTGTGATATAGGAAAGCTGATGCTCGGAAATGCCGAGCTGTTTTGCCAGAATTGCCCGGTCACTCTGCGCCTGGGACAGCAGGATCATAAAATCCGTGTTGTCCAGAATATTCTGGATTTCCGGGCTGGCCAGCAGGTGCTTGACGTTCTGCGTCAACGCGCTGGGCACACAGCCCCGTTTGCGGAGCATCTGCCAGATGGAAACAAAATAGCTGGCGGTGAGCTGATCCCGGAGCAGAACATGGAACTCGTCAAAGTAGCACCAAGTCGAGATGCCGCTCTGATAGTTGGTATTGACCGAGGAATTGACAAACTCATTTGTGACGTGCATCGCAATTTTTCGGAGATTGTCTCCCATGCCCTTGAGCACGATGCACACCACACGGCAGTCGGTTTTGACATTCGTGGGATGGTTGAACAGGTTAAGGGAGCCTGTACAGTAGAGCTCCAGGGCCGTCGCCACGCGCCGGGCCTCCGGCTCCGGCTGTTTCAAAAGTTCCTCGTACAAGTCCTGGAGCAAGGGCATCCTGCCGTCCCCCACGCCCAGGGCCAGATCCCGGTAGACCAACCGCACACAGCGGTCTATGACGGTTTTCTCAATCGGTTGTAAGCCCTCCTTGCCGCCCACCACCAGCTCGCACAGGGACAGCAGAAAATCAGCTTTCATGGAAAGGGGGCTGTCCTCGTCGTTGCCGCCCATCTGGATGTCCATAGGGTTAATGTGATTAGGGCTGTCCGGGGCAATCTCAATCACCTGGCCGCCCAGCCGCCGCACCAGCGGGGCATATTCGCCCATCGGGTCTACAATGATAATCCGATCCTGGGGAATGGTAAGAAAGACGTTGAGCAGCTCCCGCTTTGCCGCGAAGCTCTTGCCGGAGCCAGTAGAGCCCAGGTAGAGCCCATTCGCGGATTTCAGCTTTTTCCTGTCCGCCATAATGACGTTGTGGGAAAGTGCGTTCATGCCGTAATAGAGGGACGGCCCGGCCATGCGGAGCTCCCTGGTCATAAAGGGAATGAAGATCGCCGTGGAGCTGGTAGTCATGCCCCGCTGGATTTCCACCTCATTCCCGCCCAGGGCCAGGGAGGAAACAAAGCCCTGCTCCTGTTGCCAGTCCAGCCGCTTCAATGTGCAGTTGTATTTCTGCGCGATACCGCCCACCGTGAAAATATCATTTTCCAGCCGCTGGCGGGTGGGGGCCAGATTTACCACGGTAAAGGTCAAGAGGAACATCCGCTCGTTGCGGGACTGGAGGTCGGCCAGAAGCTCCGCCGCGTCCTTGGAAAATGTGATAAGGTCGGGCGGCAGAATGTCGGGGTCATATCCGGCCCGGACAGCTTTGCGCTGTTCCTCCACTTTCATTTTTCCAATGTCAGAAATTTTCCCCTTGATGGTTTTAATCGCCTTTAGCTGATCCACGGTCTGGATATGGAGGGTCACGGTCATTTCCGCGTCAAGCTCCAAAATTTCCGCCAGGAGCTTGTCAGAGAGCTCCGACGCCAAAATCTGCAAGTAGGAGGCCGCGCCCCAATACTGGCCCATGCGGAACAGCCGGGGCTGGCGGAAGTCAAAGCTGTCGGGGGCAATAAAGTCCTTTGTGCCGAGCCCCGTCTTTGCAATATCCCCCCAGGAGAAGCGGAACGGCTCCCGGCTCCCAGGATGCATCTGGCCGTGAAGCAGGGCCAGACGCGCCCGCCCGTCCATAGGCTCGGAGGGCACGCCCAGCCGCTTAAAGTTGCTCATAACGTCCGCCTCCACGCGCTCCAGCCGGGGCCGCGCCTCGTCCAGACTTTCCGCCGGGATGCCAAAGGTAATATATTTTGAGCGTTCAATCCCATTGTTTGACCGGGCAATCTGATTTTTCAGCATCCCGGTAAACTCGGCCCGGACGCTGTTAAAGTCATCCTCGGCCTGGGGAATGTTCACCTTGTAGCGGCTCCGGGAGTGGGAACGGCGGTTAATGAAAGAAAGCTGGAACGGCAGAGAGCTGTCAAAGTAATTGAGGAATGAGCTCCAGCCGCTAAAGATAGCCGTCTGATCCTCGGTGCTTGCCACAGAATAATTGATGTCCTCATATTCCACGGTTTTTGTATAGAGCCCGCCGGGGAGCTGGCACACGCCGTCCGGGAGCATCCGCACATAGGGGATTGTCTGCTGGGCGGACAGGGCCGCCCGTTTTTTACCCTTTGCGGCGGGGCCGCGCCTGGGTGTTTGCTTTTTTGCTTGTTGCAATCGCATCCTCCTTTCCCACGGAGCCCCGCAGGGTAAACGGGGCGTATAAATTCTGCGTCTGATAGAGCCTCGCGCCGGGCCGCAGGAAACGGGCCCGGATGATATTTCTAATCACCTTTTCAAAGGGGAGCCCGTCACGCTCATACATCGCCAGCAAAAACGCCGGGAGCATAACGGCCAGCATAAGGAACATGGCCCCGGTGTTGCCGATAGAGCTGCGGGCCAGCAGATAGGAGGGGATACCCACCGCCGCCGCGCCGCCAAAGCAGACAAGCTGGCGTTTGGTTAGGTTAAAGGCCATTTTCGTTTTGATTTTGGATAAGTCGTTGGGTACATTTACATAGGGCATGAAAGACCTCCTTTCGGGCCGCCCACCTTGGGACAAAGTGTCCCGAAGTCCGGGACGGTGCTCTCCACCTCGTTTCCCCACACGTCCCAGCCGGGCGGGGTCTGTCTCGCAAAGAGCTCCACGCGGGGCAGGTCGCCCAGGAGGGAAACAATCTTGTCGCGGGCCTCGTCCGGCTTTTTGCTGTGGGCTTCAACGGGGGAAATGATAAACTGATGGATATTCGTGGCCTGCCGTTTGGGATGGCCCCTGGTCGCCAGCAGGCAGATTTCCGCGTTGCCCCGCGTCCAGAAGCCCAGGCCGTAAAACCAACTGTCCGCCTTTTTGTTTTTCTTCAGCCAGACAAAAGCCACGGTTTTATAAGTGAAGCCCCACGCCTTAATGAGCCGCAGGGCCTCCGGCAACTGCGGGAACGTGGCCCACAAAAAAAGTGCGCTGTCCGGGGCCGCCAGATCAGCCACCGGGAGCGCACATAGCTCCTCGATCCCCATTGTGGGGTAGTGATTTTCCGCCGCCCCCTGTACGTTCTTTGCAGAATACCGCCAGGGCGGATCGGCGTAGATGATAGAATAGTTTCCGATAGTCAGACTCCTTTCTCCCCGGCCTCCGCAGCCGCCTGCGCCAGCCGGATGCGCTCCGTGGCCGGGGCGTAAAAGGCCGGGGCGGTTTCAAAGCAGATAAAGCGGCGGCCCGTGTTGACGGCGGCCACGGCAGTTGTGCCGGAGCCCGCGCAGATGTCCGCCACCACCTCGCCGGGGCGGGTGTAGGTCTTGATGAAATACTCGCACAGCTCCACGGGCTTTTGCGTGGGGTGGACGGTGCGCTGTACCGATGGGAATGTCAGCAGGTTTCCGGGAAAGCGCAGGCCGTCCTCGGAGCCGCCGCCGGAACGGACAAATTTTCCATAGTTGGGGCTGTTGCCGCCCCGGTCAGCGGTTTTCTTATAGGGCTTGCCCTGCTCGAACTGCGGATCGTAATAGGGGAGCTTTTGATAGAATACCAGAATGTTCTCCGTCCGTTTCAAGGGGGCCCGCCTTGCGTTGAGAAAGCCAGTACACCGGCTCTTGTACCATACCCACTCATAGCGGAGCATAGGGAGGTTGGAGGCCCCCAACACCTTATCATAGGGGCATTGAGCAAAGAACAGCACCGCACCCTCCGGCTTGACCGCCCAGCGCACCGCCTCCCAAAGCTCCGGGAGCGGCAGGGGCACATCCCAAAAGTTGCGGGTCGTGCCATAGGGCGGATCGGTCAAGAGCATATCAACCGAGTGTTGGGGCAGGGAGCGCAGGCCCTCGATGCCGTCCATAAGGAACAGCCCCTCCGGGGGAGCCGGGGACTTCGGGACATTTTGGACGTGTTGACAAAGTGGTTGACAAAAGGGAAGTGTTCCGGTATAGTATATTTAGCACGTGCGCCATATAATGGAAGGAGCAAACGGATGAATACCATACAGGAACTGCAAAAGCTTAGGGAAGAATTGATCCGCGAGATCGATGAAAAATTCGATTGGATCATCGACGAGGTGAAAAAAGAAAGTGTACCGTCTCGGCAAAAAGAGAGCCGTAAACCGAGGAATTACGAGATCATATATCCGTTGAATGTAGGTGCAGGGATATTCAAGGGAAAACGACCGACCGGAGTTATTTTTGCAGATGGACGTAGAACAGAGAACCCCACATGGAAAAGCGTTGCGGAGGAATTGCTGAAAGATTGCTGCAAAGATTCGGATCAGCGTCAGGCACTCATGGATCTGCGGGGGAAAGTGTTGGGACGAAATCGGGTTCTGCTAGGGAGTGAGACCGGGAAAATGCGCAGCCCGGTAAAGATCGATGAAGCTCTATACATAGAGACACACTATGATGCCGAAACACTCATGCGGATTCTGACGACAAGAATTCTGGACATGGTTGGCTACGACTACAGCAAGATTCGGATCGCAGTCAAGGCGGAGTAAAACGGAGGAACATGCAGATGCAGCTGGCGATGCACATGGTAACGATCGAGGATCTGATGCCACAGGGACACTTCCTGCGGAAGCTGGAGGCAGCGTTGGACCTGTCTTTCGTATACGAGGAAACGGCGCGGCTTTACAGCCGTAAACTCGGCCGTCCGGCCATCGACCCGGTGGTCATCGTGAAGTATCTGCTGGTGGGTTTCCTGTACGGCATCCCGTCGGAGCGGCAGATCGAGCGACGCGTCCAGACCGACATCGCCCTGCGCTGGTACCTGGGCCTCGACCTCTTCGACCGGGTGCCGGATCACAGCACCGTCTCGCAGCTGCGCCGCCGGAAACCGTCCTTCCGCAAGGTGTTTCGGCGGTTATTTGAAGAAGTCGTGGGGCAGTGCATCGAAAAAGGTCTGGTCAGCGGGCGCGTGGTGGGGGCGGACTCGACCCATGTGAGGGCCAACGCCTCCCGTGCGTCGGAAGAACTGGTGGAAGTCGCGGAGGAGGCCGGCGTTTACTGGGAACGGCTGGACGATTATGAGGAGGAAGGGTTGGAGGAACTTGAGCGGCGAACCGGAAAGCGCCGCAAAAAGCGGACAAAGCAGATCAAACGGGACAACCGCCGCACCTACAAGCGCGTCAGCCGCACAGACCCGGAGTCGGGTCATCTGAAGCGCCCGGGGAAACCGGAGGGGCCTCATTACCTCGCCCATCAGGCGGTGGACAGCGACTACGGCATCATCGTAGGCCAGACCGTGACTGCCGGAGATGTGAACGATTCCGTGCCGTTTTTGGGCCTGATCGAGCATATTCATGAAAATGTTGTACCAATTCAGGCTGCCACGGCGGACGCCGCCTACGATTTTCCGCTGGCCCATCGGGCGCTGGGTGAACTGGGGATCGGCTTTTTCGTGCGGCCGCAAAAGGCCGCCGCGCGGGTGTCTGTCCAGTTTACGCGGGACGATTTTTGCCGCGACGAGAACCGTGATGTGTACCTCTGTCCCATTGGAAAAGATCTGTGTTTAAGGCGGCTGGCCCGCAGCGCCAGCGGCCTGTTTTGGGAGTATCAGGCGGATAAGCGGGACTGTGCGCTCTGTCCGCTGCGGGAAAAATGCCTGCGCGAGAGCGACAAACGCGGCGCAAGAAAGGTGTCCGTCAGCTACTTTGCGGCAGACCGACAGCGCAACCTGGAACGCCGTTCCATCCCGGAATACCGGGAGGCGCTGAAATTGCGGCAGGTCTGGTGCGAGGGCTCGTTTTCCGCGCAGAAGCGCGAGCACAACTTAGCGCGCGTTTTGCGACGAGGCTTAGAGGCAGCGGAGGACCACTGCCTCTTGTCGGCGACCGCATTGAACCTGAAACGGATGATAAAATACGCCGGATGACGCCAGTGGGCGTCTTTTTTTGTTGGTAGGGCGGAGCGGAGCGAGACTTTGTCAACAGCACCATTTTGTCCCAAGGTTGAATGTTCTGCCATACGCGCCTCCCCTCTAATGCGCGCCGAAAATGCGCTGGGAGATACTGCCCGTTTTGAACAGCATATAGCAAAGCAATACCGTATAGCCAACGGTGCCCCATATCGCCCCGATGGGATCTCCGCCTGTGGCGATCCCCTGGACAAGCACCGCGTAAATTGCCACGCACACCAGAATGAGCATCCCCTGGAATCCCACGGCGAACAGCGAGCGCAGATAGTTCTGGCCCGTGTGTCCCAATTCCCGGTTGGCAAGGGTCGCCACAGGGATGGGGGACAGGCTGGTGAGCAGATATATTTCAATCATGCGGCCATAGACCAGCACGAAAATAATGATATTCAGCGCCCACATGGTAACGCCGATAATGGAGGACTGGAGCCACAGGCCCAACAGCGGCCCTAAATCCATACCCTCCAGCGTCGTTTCAAGCTGGGTCAGCATATCCGGCGTAATGTCCGTGGAACCCTGGATCAGCCCCGCCGATTGTGCAATCACGCTCTGGGACACGTCAAACACGGCCATTACGATATTGAATGTGTTTGACAGAATAAGGATGGCACAGGACGTTTTGAACATCCATTTGTAGATATTCGCCACATCAAACTCGTGCATATTGTTTTTTTCCAAAAGCATCTGGATCAGTTCATAGGTCGCAACAAAGGTCAGCACCATTCCGGCAATCGGCAAAATTACCGTTTCGGAAAGCTGGCGGATCAGGGAGAACACCCCGGCGTGCCATGCCGCCGGGGTTGTTCCCACTTGTACCGCAATCTCTCCGACTTGGGCGTTTACGTTATCAAAGAGCCCCGAAAGGTTCCCCATGATCCCGCTGATTAAAAGCTCCTTGAGCCAATCCGTGAGCCAGTCGGTGAGAAAATCCATAAGCCGCTACCTTAAAACAGGCCAGAGAGCAGGGGGATCAGCGTTGTGCCCAGCAGGATGATGCCGCCGCCCGCCATGAGCTGTTTCATGCCCTGGCTTTTTGCTTATGTGCGATAAAGAAGTAATAGAAGTGTAAAAAATTTTGCCGTTCCTATCCGGCACTTGCGCATTGTGTCGGATAGGTCGGGCGTTTATTCGGGCAAGTCCACCTTGCCAACAAAAGAATAATAAATCTCAATGTCCTGTCTGCGGGTCTTGTTCTCGTCATAGCTGCACTCATGCACAACGATTTTCTCTACAAACTCCCGCAGCAGAGTAGGGGTAAGTTCTTCAAAGCTGGTATGCCGCCGGACAACATTCATAAACTTTTCTGCGTTCACGGTGGCTTCCTGTGCTTTGGAAAGCTCCGCTTGGATAGCAGCGGCTCTTTCTTTCAGTTCCCGTTGTTCTGCTTCATAGTCTGCCGACAGTTCTGTGAAACGCTCGTCTGATATGCGCCCGGTCACGCTGTCCTCATACAGCCGCTTGAAGATAGCGGATAACTCGGCTATGCGTTTCTCGGCGGCTTCCAGTTCCTTTTTCTTGGCGGCGTTCCTGCGTTTGCCCCCGTCCTCGTTCTGCTCAATCAAGAGCTTCATAAACCGGGCTTCATGCTTTGCCGCATAGCTGGTCACTTTCCGCAGATTGGAGAGTACACCGGCGGTCAAGAGGTCGGTGCGGATAAAGTGCGCCGTACAGTCATGGGTGCGCTTCTTGTAGTTGCCGCAGATATAACAGTCCTGCTTGCGCTTGTCCGTCTGGTATCGCTGCTGATACATGACGCTGCCGCAGTCTGCACAGAACAGTATACCAGAGAACAAGCCCACTTCATCATAGCGGTTGGGGCGTTTACGCTGCTTGCGTAGCTCCTGCACCCGTTCCCATGTCTGAGTGTCTATGATAGGCTCGTGGTGGTTCTCGAAAATCACTTGCTTTTCCAGGGGATTTTCTACACTGTGCTTGACTTTGTAAGAGAGTTTTTCCGTCTTGAAGTTTACCAGACAGCCCGTGTATTCCCGGTTTTCAAGGATATGCACAACGGTATTGGTCGCCCACTTGCACTCATAGCCGGGGTGGTAGCGGCGGGTGCTGCCCGTCCTGCGGTATTCCAGCGTCCCCGGCGTGGGGATTTGCTGCTCTGTGAGCATACGGGCAATCTTGGTCGGACCATTCCCGGCAAGACAGAGGTTGTATATCTGCTTGACTACGGGTGCGGCTTCCTCGTCAATGATGAAATTTTCGTCCTCGTCCATGAGGTAGCCATACACAGGCTTGCTTGTGATAGGCTTGCCACTCATGCCTTTTGAGCGTTTCACTGCTTTGATTTTCTTGCTCGTATCTCTCACCAGCCATTCGTTAAAGATATTCCGCAGCGGGGCAAAGTCATTGTCGCCCTGTGCGCTGTCCACTCCGTCATTGATAGCAATGAAGCGGACGCCTTTCTGTGGGAAAATCATTTCTGTGTACATTCCCACTTGTAGGTAGTTTCGCCCTAACCTCGACATATCCTTGACGATAACTGTCCCGACTTTTCCGGCTTCAATGTCCGCAAGCATGGCTTGAAAACCGGGTCTTTGAAAGTTCGCACCAGAATAACCGTCGTCCGTGTACCAGCGCAGATTGCAAAAGCCGTTCTGCTTTGCGTAGGTTTCAAGAATACGCTTCTGGTTGGAAATGGAATTGCTTTCGCCTTGCAGCTCGTCCTCATGGGATAGTCTTGGATAAAGGGCAGTGATTTTCTGGGTGGTCTGTCTTAACATAAAATCCTCCGTTTCCGACAGCCAGCCCCACTATTCCGTACCTTGATTGTACCACATGGGGCGGCTGTCTGTATAGCGGCAAAAGCGTCAAATCTGCTTCTTTATGGTCGGTCAAATCGCTGTTTTTTGTGTAGCAGCTTCCGCTTCCAGCACTTTCATCATCTTGTCGGCTGCGGTATCGGTTGCGCCCTGCTTGAAGAAGCCGGAAACGGTAAGGACGGAGTTGCCCATGCGGATTTCCGTTACACAGTCCGGACGGCGGTCTGTTTTGGTGGTGCTTGTCTGTTTCGTTTCTGTCATAGGCTCTCCTTTCGCTGCTTCATCAGTTGCTTTAATCGTTCCAGCTTTTCCTGTGCGGTTTCCTTTCGGAAATTGCTGCCCGTGAAGCGGACGGGGGCGCACATAGAAAGCAGCCTGTCATAGATACGGGCGTGGGGCGTGTCCTGCGGGTGCTGCAATTCCTCCAGCGTGAGGTTGGTCGTGGCGATCAGCGGCTTGCCACTTCGGTAACGGCTGTCAATCACGCTGTAAACCTGTTCCAGCCCGTATTCCGTCCCTCGCTCCATACCAAAATCATCAAGTATCAGCAGGGGGTAGCTGCAAAGGTGGGAAATATACTCATTCCTGCCCTCAAAGCTGGCGGCAAGGTCATTCAGTATCGTTGCAAAGTTTGTCATGCACACCGGGACTTCCTGCTCCATAAGGGCGTTGGCGATACAGGCGGCAAGGTAGCTTTTTCCTGTCCCCACGCCTCCCCAAAACAGGTAGCCGATATTTTCAGCCTGCATGGTTTCCCAGCTCTCCACATAAAAGCGGGCGGTTTCGGTCTGTGGGTTTCTGCCGTTGTCATGCTCAAATGTCCAGTTCCGCATAGCGGGGTCGGCAAAGCCCCGGCGTTTCAAGTCCTCCACTGTTTCAAGGTGCTTCTGTCGGCTTTCGGCGGCTTGCTGCTTTTCACGGGCTGCCCGCTGGCAGTCGCAGTCTGTTGGGTGTCGGTCATGCCCTAACCATTGGGCGGTTTCTTTTGAAAAGTAGGCTTCTTTGGGCGTATGGCACTTGCCGCAGTATAAAAGCCCGTCCTCGCCTGTGTAGTCCTCCGCTTCGGCGGTAGTGGTTGTAATATCCGTAATCATAGCTTCAATCTCGTTTTTCATAAGCTCTCGCCCTCCTTACATGAATAATCGGGTATGCCCTGTTTCGGGGCAGCCTTGCCTTTGGCAGCGTCCTCCTGCGCCCACTTGTAAATGGTGGCTGCATGGCTCTGGTACTGCTTCCCGGTGGAAGCGATATGGCAGGAAAGCCGGTCAATATAATACTCCCACTTGTCGGGCAGCTCTGTTTTCAGCCCGGAAAGCTCTGTATCGGTCAGTATCACATTGTTGTATCTGCCATAATCGGCGGGGGCGGGGTGTCCCGTTTCTCCCTCTCTCTCTTTTTCTATCTCTTTCTCTAACTCTATCTCTATCTCTGGTGGACGAATGTCGGACAAATGTCCGCCTTTTGTCCGGGGCGGTAAAAGTGCCTTGTTTTCCAGCCTTGCAGCCCGTTTTCTCTCGGCTTCGGTAGAGGACTGTCCTATCATCAGCTCAATATCGGTCATATAAAAAGCCCCGCTGTCAAGCTGCTCCACAAGCCCCAACTGCCGGAAAATCTCTAAAGCCCTTTCAACCGTCCCTATCTGGTGGCGGGTCAGTGTCGCTATCATCTGCGCTGTGTAGGGGATATGCTCGTCAAGCTGCAACTTCCCGCCGTTTTTCAGAGATTTTAAGTACAGCTTCAAGAGGATATTGGAATATAAAATCCCGTCTTTCATATCTTCCAGCAGCACAATGGAGTCGCTGTCAAAAAAATTCTCTTTCAGCTTGAGGTAGTAATACTTGCGGTTATCTGCCATTGTCCCTGTCCTCCTTTTTCCGGCGTTTGGAGTAGTAGCGGGGGCAAAGTATGATAACCGCCCGGAAGCTCTGCTTACAGCTATGGGTACAGCCCCGGCAGAGGTCGTTGTATGTGATACGGTCGCAGGTGGTATTCCCGACTTTTACTTGCCGCAGGAAAAAAGACCATTCCAGCCGCCGTTTCTTGCTCATTCTTGGCATGGGTGCGCTCCTTTCTGCCGTTTCCGCTGGTGTGGCGGTATCGACGGTAATTCTGTATCATCTCGGTATCATTTTCGGGTTTTTTCTGCCCTGTAAGCCCGTTAAAAAATCCTTTGGTATTGCGGGTAGAGTACGGGGCAGCCCCCTTGTTCTGTATGGGTTCGGGTACATTTTGGGGTGGTTTTTATCGTTCCTGTTCCTGCCTTTTCACAGGCTTGCGCTCCCGGCGTAAAATCTGGTCGATATTGCCCTTGACAGTCTGTAAGCGGCGGTATTCCTCCCGTTTTGCCCGGTAATCGTTGTAGCCGCTGTTTTTCTCTTTGATAAGGCTTTCAATCTCTGCTTGCAAGGCTTTATAGCCCGGCAGCTTGGAAATGCCGTTCTCCCTGAAATAACGGGCGGCTGCGTCTGCTATGATAAAGTCGCTTTCGTGCTTCTGTCGGTAGGCTGCTTTTGCTTTGGCGTTTTTCTGCTGTTTCAGCCCGTCCCGGACAGGGCGGGTCTTGGAATAGGCAAGTACCTGCCGTTGCAGCTCCTTTTTCCTGTTCAGCGTCTTTTCCACCTGCTTCAGCTCTGTAAGGCTTTCCTGCATGGCGGCATAGGCGGCAGAACAGGCTTCGTCCAGTTCCTCCGGGGAGGAAAAGCCGTACTGCTGGTAGGCGGTAACGGTAGCCGCCATCTGCTTTAGGTTGTGCTTTGCCGCCCAGCGGTCATAGCCCACGCCCTTGCCCTCGGCTCGCTTGGCTTCCCGGTCAACCATGCGCTGCAAGGTGTTGTCTGCCGGGGCGGTTTTTGCGGTTTTTTCCTCCTGCAAGCGTCCCTTTTGGGTATGTGGGTATTCCGGTATGGCTTTAGGCTTTTCGGCGGCTCTGTGGGCGTTCTGCGTGAGCAGGGCAAGGACAGCAGCCTTGTCAAAATCGTCCCCCAGCTTCCGGGCTGTGATAGGCTTTGTTCTGTCCGGCGTGAGGTAGGAAAGCCGCCCCCGGCTCTCCTTGACGGTCACGCCCTCCCGCAGCAAAAGGGAAGAAAACTCGTCAAAGCTGGTAGCTTGGGAAAGTGCCTGCCGTATCGTCCGGCGCAGCTTCGCCTTGTCCGTTTCAAACTTGGTGGGCTTGGTCGGTTGTCCGGCGGCTTCTCTGGCGGCGTTCTCTTTATCAAGGGCAAGCTGCCCTTTCTTTGCCGCCCAGTATTCCCGTTCTGTTATCCGTTCCTTGCTGCCGTTCAAGAGGTCGATTTGGTAAAGCCCCTCCCGGTGGCACATCTCCATAACTTCACTCTTGAAATATTCCATAGCGGCGTTGGTACAGCGGTGCTTGCAGCCCTCCCGTGTGTCGGCTGGTCTGTCCATGTAGGGCAGAAGCGGGACTTCATAAATCCGCAGGGAGTTGAGGACGATATGCACATGGATATTCCCGCTGTGGTTATGCCCGTCCGGGTGGGTGCATACAAGGGCTTGGTGTCCGGGGAAATGCTCTTTACAGAACTGCTCGCCCAGCTCCTGCGCCCGGTCTACGGTCAAGCCGTTGTCTGTCCCGTCCCGTGGGTCAAAGCTGATGATATAGTGGTGGCTTTTCACATCTTCCCGTTTTTGGTTTTTCTCATAGCGGAGATTGGCTCGCATACAGGCAACGGCGAAATCCTCGCCCCCGCAGTTAAGGGAAGAAATGCGGTAGTCCTCCCTCGGTATCAGCCGCCCGTTTTCATCAAGGGTGGGCTTCATGGTAAACTCGTCATGCTCAAATGTGAGGTAGGCTTCCGCTGCGCCATAGTCGGCATTTTTAGAGCTGATATGTTTGAATGTTGCCAACAGCATCACCCACTTTCTGCAAGACTTCAAACTTTAGGGCAGCAAGGTCGGAAACCGCCGCCCGTACTTCCCCGGCAAGCTGCGGGTAGGGACTGTGCCACTCGTTCAGCGTCCGGGCTATCTGGTTTAAGTTGCCGCCGATCCTGCCGTATTCGGCGGTCAGCTTCCCGACAGCGGCAAGCAACTCGTCATTGACGGGGGAAACGGTTATGATGGGGCGTATGGCTGCCCCGGTTATGGCTTGCCGGATAAACTCGGCTTGGCTCATGTTGTAAGCAGAAAGCCTTTCCGCAAACTCGGCGTATTCTTCCTCGGTCATGCGTGTCTTGACTACCCGGCTGCGGTGCGGCGTGTTGTATCGTTTTCGCATGGTAAAAACCTCCTTTCGGCTGCCGCATGGCTGCGGCGGGATAAGCGGCGTAAGCCGCATAAGCAGGGTTTGGGGAAGGCACTCCCCAACAAGATTCCCGCAGGAGCAAAATGAGCGAAAAGCGAATTTTGGTACTGCGGTAGAATCTTGCTCTAAGAAACTGCCGGACTGCCGTTCACTTGCTACTGCCACTTTTTCGGGAAATCTATAACCAGCTTTTTTATAAAAGGCTGCGGGCGGCGTTCTCCCCTTACTCCCTACAACACCGCAAAAAGCAAAAATGACGGACTTTCCGGCAAGAACTTTTCCTGCGGCGTGGTCTTTCCCGACAATAAGGCGTTTTGGAAACTGTGTTTTGCTCGCCGTCTGAAAAAAAACGGCAATCTTTTTTGGCTTCACTGTCTAATACGGAACATTTGGAAATTTGCCAAAAATGGGCGCAAAAAAAGCAGCAAATCTTTTTCGGATTTACTGCTTCATGTGCCGCTGCGGGGCGGCGGGATATTCAGTTTTTATGTTATCGGTCAAGCCGAAACTTGAACAGGCTTTCAATCAGCTTTGTTCTGATGTAGTCCTCCATATCAGAGTTATAATAACCGTTCATGTTGGAGAAGTAGCGGATATATCCAGCGTATCGGTCAAGGACGGCTTGTATCGCTATGGGGTCGCCCTCATGTGCCTTTATGATAGTGTCATAGGGGAGAAGTCGGTTACTCATGGGACAACACCTCCATTTCCTCTTTCAGCCGCTTCAAGGCAAGCTGAATATGCCGCCCGATTGTGCTGCGTGTCCAGCCGCTTTGTTCTCCGATTTCTTTCTGTGTCAAGTGCTGGAAGTAATATAAAAAGATTTCCTCTTGTGTCTGTTCCGGCAGCCCGGCAAGAGCCGCCGCAAGGGAACAGCTATCTAAAAATATCGTCTGCCCCCGGACAGAAAACAGATAAGTTTCGCCATAGTCCGGCACTTGAAAATACTCGTCTGTGGTGCTTAGTGGGACAAACTTTTCTTCGGTCAAATATTCAAGAGAGATTTCCCGTCTCCACCTCGCCGCCAGCATACGGGCAGCGTCAAAGGACGCATGGCGAATAACAATCCGGCAATAGGTATCATGGGTATAGCGGATATGTTCTTGATAGGCTTCCTGTTCGGTCATGGAAAATCCCCCTTTCTTCAATTATGGGAAAGGGCGGCAGCATTTTCTGCTGTCGCCCCTTGATTACCCACCGGCAAGGACAGGCGGGGCTGTCAACGGTGGGTGCAGCCCATTTACTTGCCGTTGACTGGCTCGGCTGGTTTTGCTATTTTTAGCGACTTCATTCATCTATGCTTATCGTTTCATCACTTATTGCTAGCGGGTTATTCTGGGTATTGCTGTTGAGGTCTGGAACGCTGAAAAAGACAGCAATAAAAATATTCACAAGAACGATTACTGCTAATATAATGGCAACAATTTTCCAGATACGACGTGAGCGGCGGTTCTTGATTGCCAGTTGCTCGTTTATTCTGGATAGTTGTTCGGCAACATCACTGGCGACATTTTCATTTTCAATTTTCGTACCCAGCAATTCACTGACAGATACCTCTAATATTTCAGCCAGACGAATAAGAGTATCAGCGTCGGGAACGGACAAATTTTTCTCCCATTTGGAGATAGTCTGTCTGACTACATGAAGTCTGGTTGCTAATTCTTCCTGTGAAAAGCCTTTCTGTTTTCTGAGAGTTTTTAGATTTCATAGAAACATGATGCGTTCCACTCCTTTGTCTTGGTAAATCAAAAATAGCATGATAGCTGCTATGCGGCAAGCAATGCAGATTAACATTAGCGCAACTGCCTATAAAATAAGCATAATTCCGCACAAATCACTTGAAAACGAATATTTCTTCAATCGGTGCTTCAACAACTCTTGAAATATCAATCGCCAGTTTAAGTGAGGGATTGTATTGTGCCTTTTCCAGCCGCATAATTGTTTCTCGCCGCACGCCTACCTGTGCCGCTAACTGCTCTTGTGTCAAATCCTTTAATAGCCTGTACTTTTTTAATCTACATTCAAAATCCGGCACGCTTATTCCTCGCTTTCATCAAACTGTTCATCGTTATCATAATGATATAGCAGATATTCGCTAAGGAATATTTCAAGTGCTATGGAGAGAGCTATAACAATAACAAGAGCAATTAAGGTATATTCAAGGTTATCCATGAGCTTTCCCTGTCCCAAAATGAGTATTGCAAGAAAAATAATGGACAGAGAAGTTTTGTTCGCTACACTTTGCGCTTTCATTTTGTTTTCTTTGTATCGTTCATCTATAAGAGTATTTGACATTTTTCCCTCATAGAAAAATCCGAAAAAGCCGAAAAACAGGAAAAACACAAAAGGAAAAATTGTCTTGTCAACGCTGTAAGTCCAAAATCCCAAAAATCCGGCAAATCCTAATAAACCTAAAAAACCCAGTTTTGGATTTATTGTTCTGGTGGATTGCAAGGTTAATTCCCTACGCCTGTTTGTTTTAATAGATTCCAAAAACAACACAACAATATTCACAATATACAAGGTAAGAAGTACGCCGGAAATAATCATAGGCAGGTCTTGCACTCTGAAAACATATTCAGATAAATCCATAGGCACAATAAACCTTGAATTGTTAAATGCTATCGTGTACCATGAAGATATTGCTACCAGCAGAGCGCATATCACGCCCAGGCAAATTGTGAGTTTCGTTCTTTTTTTCATAATGGTGTCCTCCGATGAGATGTATTTGTCGCTTGTCGAGATAAATATATCACTTCAAAGGCTGGCTGTCAATAGGAAAGATACAAATACATCACTTTCCCCAAAATGCTTAGAAAGACAAAAGCTGATATAGGAAAATCCCCACATCAGCTTTTCGTATTGGTCTGTGTTTCGGAAATAGTGGCTGCTGTCTATCAAATTATCATTTGTTACTTTACCGCACATGAGCATTGGAGCCCGGATTGTCTGAACCGTAACCCTCCAGCAGATTGACTACGCCCCACACGCCCAGGCCAGCGCCGAGGGCCACAACAAGGGTCTGTAAAGTGTCGATAGCAGATGCGAAAAACTGCATAGAGCCTCCTTTTCTCCGGGGAGATGCCCCGGCCATGAAAAAAGCCGCCATTCCTGGCGGCAGGTTGCCACTTCGGGACACTTTGTCCCGAAGCGATATTTATACAAAAGCGTCCGGATCGTCCACATCGTCATAGTTGAGGATGTCCTCGTCCTCGTCTGTGAGCGAAGTTTCCGACACGGCCACCTTGTACACCTCACAAGCCTCGTTCAGCCCAGGCCGCCTGCGGCGGTTTATGAGTTTATCAAGGTCAAAGGCGTTTTTCTTTTTATCGGCTTCCGCCGTTTGCTTATAGTTGGGATGCTGCTTCAAATCGTATTTGGGCGAGAAAAACGGGGGCAGGCCCCGCAACTGCAAAATGCACTTGTCGCCCGGCATGGTCGCCAGTTCGCTGGGGGTCATCAGTTCCCGGCCCAGCCGCTGGGTATTCTGGTTGTAGCTTTCCGACTGGCCGCGGGAGCGGCCCTCGGTCTGCATGGAGATTGTGGCCTTTCCCAGCCAGTTCTCGGAAATTTCCTTGATTGTGCTGGCCTCCCGGCCACCCAGGAAGATCACGCTGTCCATATTTCCGAGAATGGTCTCCGCGTGCTTATCATAGATGGCCTTGCATTGTGCCAACTGCTGATAGAACAGGCACAGGCTCACCTCGCGGGAGCGGATCACCGCCACCAGCTTTTCCAGGTTTGGCACCTGGCCCGTGTTGGCCGCCTCGTCCCACAGCACCCGCACATGATGGGGCAGACGGCCCCCGTGTACGTTGTCCGCCCTCTCGCAAAGAAGATTAAACATCTGCGAAAAGGCCAGGGCCACAATAAAGTTATAGGTGGGCGTGGTATCGGAAATAGTAAAGAAAACCGCCGTTTTCCGATCTCCGATGCGGTCAAGCTCCAGCTCGTCATAACTCATAATTTCCCGGAGCTGGGGGATGTCAAACGGAGCCAGACGAGCTCCGCAGGAAATCAAAATGCTTTTTGCGGTTTTGCCGCTGGCCAGCTTGTATTTTTTGTATTGCTTGACAGCAAAGCAATTCGGCTTGCGTTTTTCCAGGCCCTTAAACATATAGTCCACGGTGTTTAGGAAGTTTTCATCATCCTCCTTGACCTCCATGCCGGAAATCATATCCACCAGCGTATTCATGTTCCGATCCTCGGCGGGGCCCTCGAAAATGATATAGGACAGCAGGGCGCAATACAAAAGCGTTTCCGATTTTGTCCAGAACGGATCGCCCTCCTTGCCGTCCCCCTTTGTGTTGGCTATGAGCGTATCCACAAATTTGAGAATGTCCGCCTCGTTTTTGAGATAGGCCAGCGGGTTATAGTGCATGGATTTAGAAAAATCAATGCTGTTAAAAATCTTGATCTTATACCCCCGCCGCTGTAAAAAGCGGCCTACCTGGGAGAGCACCCCGCCCTTGGGATCAACCACCACGAAAGAGGAATGAGCCTGGAGAAGCTGGGGCGTGAGCCAAAACCGGGTTTTGCCGGAGCCGGACGAGCCGATGACACAGCAATTCAAGTTCCGGGCGTTGGCCGGATTTTTCGGGCGCGTGTTCATGGTAAGAAATTCCGTCCCGGTGAGAATGACATTATTCTCAAACTTGGGATCGACAAAGGGCTTTATATCCTTTTCCGTTCCAAAGCGGGCGGAGCCATACTCCTCATCCCGGCGGTACTTTTTGGCGTTTTTGCTTTTCGTGTAGATCAGCAGACGGAACGCCGCCGCGCCCACAATGCCAACGAGCCAGTCAAAGGGAGCAAGCCCCGGCGCAAAGTCGGCAAAGGCCGGGCCAATGGTCTGGCCCAGCCCCATGAGCTTATGAGCAACATCCGCACCCGCCGCCAGCCGGTAGGCCGTCCCCAGTTTCAGACAGGCCCACAGGATAAACAGATAGGGGATGTTAGGTATCAAATACTTTTTGAGTTTATCTGTCCTCACGGGCCGCCTCCTTTACTCGTTCTTTCTTCCGGGGCTTTTCCTTTGCAAGCTGATCCTCAGCCCGTTTGAGCTGTTCCCGGATGGGGACACGGCTGGACTTGGAACGCTTCAACAGGCGTTTGGAGTATTCAGAAAAGCAAGCTGTCACCGCGTCCGCCTGGCCGCTTTTGAAAAACAGCAGGTATTTGTCCGGCCCGGTTTTATAAAAGGCATAATCCACATTGAAGCGGCGGGCCACCCGGTCAAACTGCCGGGGAGCTTCAATTTCAATGCTGTTTGTGGCGGCTCCGTGGGCCATGAGCTGGCGCACCGTTTGCCTGCCGTGGGGCGTCTGGTGCTCCCGGCGGGTCTTTGCAATTTTGCGGCCCGCCGCTTGGAGCGCCTGGGCCAGCACCCGCGCCGTCAGCTTGCTGGCCTTTATGGATAGTGCTATGGTACGTCTGGAAACATCCTCGTCAACCAGCTATATCCCTCCTTTCCCCGGCGCACCTTGGGACAAAGTGTCTCCAAGTGCCGCCGTTCTCTGGGCCCGGCGCGTTAGTGGCGGCCCTGGCCCTTGACCGTCAAAATGCCGTCCAGGGTGGTCGCTGTGATCCCCAGCCGCTGGGCCACCGCAATATCATTTTTCATCGCCTCGGTGATAGAGTGGCCGCACACCACCAGCACACGGGAACGCCGGAGCAGGTCGCGGGCCATGTCGATGCCGTTCTTGTGCTCCTCCGGCACCGCATCATTGAGAAACAGGGGCAGATACAGCGCGGGGCAGACAGGCGAAAAGCCCGCCTCGTACACGATGCGGCAGTACCGCGCCGCCCGTTCCATATTGTCATCGTCATCGCCGCACCATGCGGCGGTAATATAAGCAAGGGGTCGTTTCATCGTCAAAACCTCCGTAACTGAATTGTTGGGCCGGGTCAACCCTATCCCCCCGCCCTTTCCCTATCCAGGGAAAGGGAGCGGCTCTGGAGGATATACCCCCGCCACGTGGCCGGAGATAGCACAGCCGGGGCAGGCCGTCAAGGGCAAGCCACCGCAAGCGGCGGGGCGTTCCGCCCCCTTGACAGCCCACCTCCGACTGTGCTTTTTTATCCCCGGCGACGGGGGATATATCACCACAGAGCCCTGCTTTTCCGGGGCCCGGCACCTTGGGACAAAGTGTCTCGAAGCAAAGCCCCGTTACTTTTCCAGAGTGTTCTTTTTCTCCGGCTTTGCCAGTTCGGGCGGCTGTTTCTCTTTCCAGTCGTCCAGCAGGGCCATAATCTGTTCTTTCATTTTGGCGGGAGTGACCTCCTTGCCAAAATACTTCGACAGTTCAGATGTTGAAATAATCACGCCGCGATCCTCCTTCTTTTCTTCACTCAAAATCCCGTCAATCACATCGCCGTTGAGCTTGCCCTCCTTGTCAAGCTCCCGGAGCCGCTTGGCCTGGTTGACCGAGGGGGAGGACTGCTCCCCCTCAATGGAAACAGCGATCAATCGCTGGTTTTCCGGGCGGATATAGGACAGCTCAACCGCAGGCATAAAGCCCAGCTTTTTGGCGTCCGTCATATCCAGGAGCTCCGGGACAAGAGAATTAAGCCGGATATAACGCATGACTTTTTTATAGTTCATATCGTGATCCGCACCCACAATCTCAACAGAGCGTTTCCCCAGGGCCTGCTCCTCCTGGCTGTTGCCGGGGCGGGCCCCCTGGTGCTTGATAGCCTCCACCTCCAAATCCAGCAGGCGGGCCAACTCGCTGGGGAGGGGCTCCCCGCGCTGTTTGTTGCTGTTCCGCATTTCCCGGACGGCTTCAAAGTCCGTCATGTTGCGGACAATACAGGGCATTTCATCCAGCCCGGCCCGTTCACTGCCATGATGACGGCGGTGGCCCGCGATGATCTCATAGCCCTGGCCGTCCTTTTCCGGGCGGACGGTGGCGGGGGTCATAACGCCATGCTCCTTGATCGTCCCCACCAGGTCATCCATCGCCTTATCGTCCTGCACCTTGTAGGGATGCTCCCGGAACGTGTGGAACGCATGGAGCTCGGACAATTTCAAATAGACAACCTTGCCCTCCTCAACCGGGCGGGGCGGCTCGGCTGGTGTAGGCGGCAGGTTGATCTCCGGGACAGGGGCCGCCGCAGCTTTGACGGGCCCGGCCTTGCCCTTTGGCGGAGACTTGGGCGGGCCCATCCCGCCGGAGCCCTTTTCCGGGGTTTTCTTTTTACTTTGGGACACTTTGTCTCGCGTGGACGGCTGAGCCTCGGCGCGGGCCGCCTTGTCCCCCTTGGGTGGGCGGCCTGCGCGGGGCTTGGCCGTCTTTTCCGCTTTTGGAGACTTCGGCTCCGCCTGTTCCTTTGGCGGACGGCCCCGGCGCTTTTCCGGCTTTTCCGCTTCAACGGCGGGAGCCTTGCCGCCCTTATCATCATCACCCCGCACATCCGACAGGTTGATGACCTTACCAGACGGAGCAGGGCCGCCCTCGCCCATACCGGGGAGCGTCACCTGTTCGGCCTGTTCCGGCGCGGGCGGTGCGCCGGGCCCATCCGGGGCTGGGGACTCCGGGAGCTTTTCTCCCTCCGGGCCCTTGTTCAATGTTTCATCTGCCATTCGCTAACCTCCTTTTTTGTGGCATGAAAAAAGGCCAGACCATACGGCCCGGCCAGCGAAAAATATTCCCCCTTTCCATTTTTAATTTTTGATTGATACCACTCCTTTCCCTGTCGAGCCATGAAAAAAACGCCCCTTTTGTTGATACAAAAAGTGGCGTTTTAGTGTAGGTTGGCTCGGTTTTTGTTGTGATTTATTATTATACCTTTGTCAAAGACGGTTAAAAAACGTCGGAGCAAAGTGAAACCTTGCTCCGACGTGGCGCAGAAGGAGGGATTCGAACCCTCGCACGGATTTCTCCGTCTACTCCCTTAGCAGGGGAGCCCCTTATAGCCACTTGGGTACTTCTGCATGGCTACAAGCAATTGCGCTTGTATGAAGTTGTGAGATAAAAAGTGGCGGAGAGAGTGGGATTCGAACCCACGGCTCTTGCGAGTCACCGGTTTTCAAGACCGGCTCCTTAAACCACTCGGACATCTCTCCTCATCTTGTCTAATCAGAGGACGTTGGCTATCATAGCATGTTTTTCAGGGAATGTCAACACTTTTCCAAAAAGAAATCCCCCGGGAGCCGGAAAGGCTCACTTGCGATATTAGCACTCAAATTACGAGACTGCTAATGTTTACAATTTAGACATAATATCTGCAAGAATTGTTCACAGGCGGGCGGTATACTGTGGACAAAGTTAAGAAGGCCTCCGGGCCGGGAAAAGCCGCGAGACGCTGCCGGGCCAGAGCTTGAAAGGAGTTTTTTCCATGTTTTATACTTTGATCCCCACCGACCACCGCGCCGGACAATATAGTTCCAACCAGCCCCAGCAGCCCGTCCCCTTCTGTGTGGACATTCTGGACCAGGGGGAGGGCTACCGCATGGAGGCCGAGTTGCCCGGCTTCCGCAAGGAGGACATCTCCCTGACGATTAAGGAGGACGTGCTCACCATCGCCGCCCACCGGGAGGAGGAGCAGCACGTGGGCCAGTATGTGTGCCGGGAGCGCCGGGCCGGCGACGTGCGCCGGAGCTTTGACGTGTCCGCCATCCAGCAGGAGGGCATCCGAGCCGCCTTTGAAAACGGCGTGCTGGTGCTGACCCTGCCCAAGGCCTCCGCCGTGAAGCCGGAGCGCCGCAGCATCTCCATCCAGTGATTACCCAGTAATTTTCCCCACAAACCCACGAAGGTTTTTACAAAACCCTCTTGTCAGCGAGAGGGTTTTGTTATACAATGAAATTAGCAATCAAAGTTAACGAGTGCTAAAATTTAAGATCCATTCGGAAACCAGAACCAAGGAGGTTTCTTCCATGAATATGAACCAACTGACGCAAAAATCCCTCGCCGCCATCCAGGGCGCTCAGAGCCTGGCCCAGCAATATGGCCAGCAGCAGATCGAGCAGCAGCACCTGCTGCTTGCCCTGGTGGCCGATCAGGAGGGCTTTATCCCCCAGCTGCTCACCGCCATGGGCATGACCGTGCCCAGCTTTTTGGCGGCGGTGCAGGCGGAAGTAAACAAGCTGCCCAAGGTCTCCGGAGGCGGCCGGGAGGCGGACAAGGTCTATGTGGCCCAGGATGTGGACCGGGCCCTGAACGCCGCCGAGGAGACGGCCAAGTCCATGAAGGACGAATATATCTCTGTGGAGCACCTGTTTTTAGGACTGCTGGACAGCGCCAACAGCGCCCTGAAGGAGTTGTTCCGCACCTATAACGTCACCAAGGAAAAGGTGATGCAGGCCCTGGCCTCCGTCCGGGGCAACCAGCGGGTCACCAGCGACAACCCGGAGGAGACCTATGACGCCCTGAAGAAATATGGCTCCGACCTGGTGGAGCGGGCCCGCCAGAACAAGCTGGACCCCGTCATCGGCCGTGACGACGAGATCCGAAACGTCATCCGCATCCTGTCCCGGAAGAGCAAGAACAACCCCGTGCTCATCGGTGAGCCCGGCGTGGGCAAGACGGCCATCGCCGAGGGCCTGGCACAGCGGATCGTGAAGGGCGACGTGCCCGGCAGTCTGAAGGACAAGACCATCTTCGCCCTGGATATGGGCAGCCTGATCGCCGGCGCCAAGTACCGGGGCGAGTTTGAGGAGCGGCTGAAAGCCGTGCTCAACGAGGTGAAGAAGTCTGAGGGCCGCATCATCCTGTTCATCGACGAGCTGCACACTATCGTGGGCGCGGGCAAGACCGAGGGCGCCATGGACGCGGGCAACCTGCTCAAGCCCATGCTGGCCCGTGGTGAGCTGCACTGCATCGGCGCGACTACCCTGAACGAGTACCGCCAGTATATCGAAAAGGACGCTGCCTTGGAGCGCCGGTTCCAGCCCGTTATGGTCAATGAGCCCACGGTGGAGGACGCCATCGCCATCCTCCGCGGCCTGAAGGAGCGCTATGAGGTGTATCACGGCGTGAAGATCACCGACGGGGCCATCATCGCCGCCGCCACCCTGTCCAACCGCTATATCACCGACCGGTTCCTGCCCGACAAGGCCATCGATCTGGTGGACGAGGCCTGCGCCATGATCCGCACTGAGATGGACTCCATGCCCACCGAGCTGGACGTGATCCAGCGGAAGATCATCCAACACGAGATCGAGGAGGCCGCCCTGAAGAAGGAGACCGACAAGCTGTCGCAGGAGCACCTGGCCGAGATCCAGAAGGAGCTCTCCGACATGCGGGAGGAGTTTAAGGCCAAGAAGGCCCAGTGGGACAACGAGAAGGGGGCCATCGGCAAGGTCCAGAAGCTCCGGGAGGACCTGGAGGCGGCCAACGCCGCCCTGGAGAAGGCCCAGCGGGAGTATGACCTGGAGAAGGCCGCCGAGCTGCAATACGGCAAGATCCCCCAGCTGAAGAAGCAGCTGGAGGAGGAAGAGAAGATCGCCAACGAGGGCAAGGCCCGCTCCCTGCTGCGGGATAAGGTCACCGAGGAGGAAATCGCCCGCATCATCGAGCGCTGGACCGGCATCCCCGTCTCCCGCCTGATGGAGGGGGAGCGGGAGAAGCTGCTCCACCTGGAGGACATCCTCCACAAGCGCGTGGTGGGCCAGGACGAGGCCGTGCGCCTGGTGTCTGAGTCCATCCTGCGCAGCCGGGCCGGTATCGCCGACCCCAAGCGGCCCATCGGTTCCTTCCTGTTCCTGGGCCCCACCGGCGTGGGCAAGACCGAGCTGGCCAAGACCCTGGCCGAGGCCCTGTTCGATTCTGAAAAGAACCTGGTCCGCATCGACATGACCGAGTATATGGAGAAATTCTCCGTGTCCCGTCTCATCGGCGCTCCTCCGGGATACGTGGGCTATGAGGAGGGCGGCCAGCTGACCGAGGCGGTGCGCCGCAAGCCTTATTCCGTCATCCTGTTCGACGAGGTGGAGAAGGCCCACCCCGACGTGTTCAACATCCTGCTCCAGGTGCTGGACGATGGCCGCATCACCGACAGCCAGGGCCGCACGGTGGACTTTAAGAACACCATCATCATCCTCACCTCTAACCTGGGCAGCCAGTTCCTGCTGGACGGCATCCAGCCCGACGGCGAGATCAGCCAGCAGGCCCGGGACCAGGTGAACGAACTGCTCAAGCGCTCCTTCCGCCCCGAGTTTCTGAACCGTCTGGACGAGATCGTGTTCTACAAGCCCCTGACGAAGGACAACGTCACCCACATCATCGACCTGATGGTGGACGAGCTGAACCGCCGTCTGGAGGACAAGCAGCTCACCGTCCGCCTCACCGACCAGGCCAAGACCCACGTGATCGACGAGGCCTATGACCCCGTCTATGGCGCCCGTCCCCTGCGCCGCTATCTCCAGCACACGGTGGAGACCCTCATCAGCCGGAAGATCATCGCCGACCAGGTGAACCCCGGCCAGGTCCTCACCGTGGACTGCAAGGACGGCCAGCTGACGGTGGAGTAAACCGAACATCCACACAAGCCATCCCCGGGCGCGCCGCTGTGCGTTCCCGGGGATATTTTATGCCGGAACAGCCCCCAATCTGTGGGCAAATAGCTGACCTTTTTCCCTGGTCACTGGGGCAGATTCGGCGCTTGTCCGAAAAATATAAACAAAATTTGAACGATGGGGAAAAGCCGTTGACATTGAAAAACTGCGTGGTAGAATGATAAGCACCTTAATGATAAATAGGTTAATGAAAAAGACGGGACGGCCGTCCCGCCGGTGAAAGGAGGCTTCGTCATGCCCATACCCAGCGATCAGCTGGAGCTGCTCAGTCAGCAGATCAACCACGCCCACCGCAGCGCCGTAAGCGAGGAGCTCAGCCGCCGGGGGTTAAGTGAGATCGGCCACCCCATGCTGCTGACCATTTTAGAGGGCTATCAGAGCGACGACCCGGAGGGTCACGCCCAGCGGGACCTGGCCGAGCTGCTGCATATCTCCCCCGCCGCCGTGGCAAACTCCCTGAAATCCCTGGAGCGAGGGGGCTATGTCCGCCGGGAGCCGGGGCAGAAGGATGCCCGGCGCAACCGGGTGATGCTGACAGACAAGGGACGCGCGGCGGTGGAGGGCTGTCAGGCGGCCTTTCAGGCCGTGTCTGAGCGGATGCTGGCCGGGTTCACCCGGGAGGAGCGGGACCAGCTGCTGGCCCTGCGCCGCCGGATGCTGGAGAACCTGCGCCGCCCCTGCGCGTCTGACGCGCCCCAAGTCAAAAAGGAGGAATCTTAATTTGCTTTCCCTGTTTATGACCCACCTCCAGGGATATAAGAAGGAGGCGCTGAAGTCGCCCATTCTCATCGTCCTGGAGGTCATTTGCGAGCTGCTGCTCCCCTTGGTCATGGCCCAGATCGTGGACACGGCCATCCCCGCCGGGGATGTGGCGCTGATCTTCAAGCTGGGGGCGCTGATGCTGGTGCTGGCCGCGGCGTCTATGACCTGCGGCGTGCTGGCCTCGAAATACGCGGCCTTTGCCAGCCAGGGCTTTGGTGCCAATCTGCGCCAGTGCCTGTTTGACAAGGTGCAGGAGTTTTCCTTTGCGGACATTGACCGCTTCTCCTCCGCCTCCCTCATCACCCGCATGACCAACGACGTGAACAACATGACCATGATGCTGGCCATGGGCCTGCGGATGCTGGTGCGGGCCCCGGTGATGCTTATTGTGGCCGCCGCCGTCAGCTGCTACCTCAACGCTAAACTGGCCCTGATCCTGGTGGTCATCATCCCCCTGATGATGATCGTCATCGGCCTTTTGATGTACACCTGCACCCGCCTGTTCAAGGTCCTCCAGACCAAGATCGACAACCTGAACAACACCCTCCAGGAGAACCTGGTGGCCATCCGGGTGGTAAAGGCCTTTGTCCGGGAGGACCACGAGCGGAAAAAGTTCAAAACCTCCAACGATGACCTGACCGGGGCCGGACTGTCCGTGGGCATGCGCATCATCGCCATCATGCCCGTGATGATCATCGCCATGAACGCGGCCACCGTGGCCGGGCTGTATTTCGGCGGCAAGATGGTCATGGGGGGCGCCTTTGACCTGGGCCGTCTTCAGGCTTTTTTGAACTATGTGTTCCAGATATTGATGAGCGTGATGATGGTGGCCATGTCCCTGCTTCAGCTCTCCCGGGCTCAGGCCTGCGCCGCCCGCATCCAGGAGGTGCTGGACACCCAGCCCTCCATCCAGGACCGGCCCCAGGCTGAGCAGAACGCCCTGCCCGCCCCCCGGGGCGCGGTGGAGTTCCGGGATGTGTCCTTTAAATATCAGGCCACCGGCACCGGGGACGACGTGCTCTCTCACATCAGCTTTTCCATCGAGCCGGGCAAGTTCCTGGCCATCGTGGGCGGCACGGGCACGGGTAAGTCCTCCCTGGTCAACCTGATCCCCCGCTTCTACGACGTCACCGGCGGCCAGGTGCTGGTGGACGGGGTGGACGTGCGGGACTATCCCCTGGAGGAGCTGCGGGAGCGCATCGGCATGGTGCTCCAGACCAACGTGCTCTTCACCGGCACCATCCGGGAGAACCTGCTGTGGGGCGACCCCAACGCCACCGAGGAGGACATGATCCAGGCGGCCAAGGACGCCCAGGCCTATGACTTTATCATGTCCTTCCCCGACGGGTTCGACACCGTGCTGGACCAGGGGGGCGTGAACGTCTCCGGCGGCCAGAAGCAGCGCCTGTGCATCGCCCGGGCCATGCTGCGCAAGCCCGCCATCCTCATCCTGGACGACTCCACCTCCGCCGTGGACTCGGCCACCGACGCGGCCATCCGGGAGTCCTTCGCCAAGAATCTGAAGGGCACCACCGTTATCATGATCGCCCAGCGCATCTCCTCGGTGCAGTATGCCGACGAGATCATCATTCTGGACGACGACCACATTGCCGGACAGGGCACCCATGAGGAGCTGCTGGCCAGCAACAGCATCTATCAGGAGATCTATCGCTCTCAGCAGGAAGGGGTGGGTGAATAATGCCGGGACCCAATCGCGCCCCCCGTGGGGGCTATCAAAAGCCCAAGGACCTGAAAAAGACGGTGAGCCGTCTGCTGGGCTATCTCACCCGCAGCAAGCTGCCTCTGCTGGCCGTGCTGGCCTTTCTGCTGCTGTCCGTGGCCACCAACATCGGCGGCTCCTATATGATGCGGGGCATCATCAACGACTTTGTCTGGTCGGGCTGCACCGACTTTGCCGGGCTGGGCAAGGCGGTTCTGGTGCTCATCGCCGTGGAGCTGCTCAGCGCGGCGGCCACCTATGGCCAGTCGGCCATTATGGTCCAGCTGGCCCAGCGTGGCGTGAACCGCCTGCGCCGGGACCTGTTTGACAAGCTGCAAAACCTGCCCCTGTCCTATTTTGACCGCCACCCCCACGGCGAGCTGATGAGCCGCTTCACCAACGACGCGGACAACGTGCAGCTGGCCCTGGAGCAGAGCGTGGTGTCTATGCTGTCCAGCTGCTTCACCTTTGTGGGCCTGGTGGCCATGATGGTCATCATCAACTGGAAGCTGTTCATCGTCACCGCCCTGGTGCTGGCCCTGACCATGACCCTGTTCAAAAAGCTGGGCGGGCGCAGCCGCCGCTTCTATCAGCAGCAGCAGGCCGCCCTGGGCAAGGTCAACGGCAGCATTCAGGAGACCATCGAGGGCCTGAAGGTGGTGAAAGCCTTCACCCACGAGGAGCAGGCCAAGGCCGACTTTAAAAAGCTGAACGAGGCCTATCGGGACTCTGCCCAAAAGGCCAACTTCTATTCCACCATGATCATGCCCGTGTCCGGCAACCTGATGAACATCAGCTATGCCCTGACAGCGGCGGTGGGCGGCCTGCTGTCCATCCTCCAGGGCTTTGACCTGGGCGGCCTGGTGGTCTATCTGAACTACTCCAAGCAGGTGGGCCAGCCCATGAACCAGATTTCCCAGCAGATGACCACCCTGCTGTCCGCCATGGCGGGCGCGGAGCGCATCTTCGAGGTGATGGACACCCAGCCCGAGGCTGACCAGGGCCAGGTGACCCTGGTCCGGGCCAGAAAAGAAAACGGGGTGCTCACCCCTCTGGCCTCCGGTCAGGCCCGCACGGGCACCTGGGCCTGGAAGGTGCCCAAGTCCCAGCCCATGCGTCTGGTGCGGGTGCTGAATCTGCCCGACAAGACCGCCGTGGAACTGCCCACCGACGCCGACCTTGCCGGAGAGAACAAGGGCTGGGCCTGGAAATACCCCGGCCCCGACGGCAGCATGGGCCTGCACCCCATCCGGGGCGCGGTGCGCTGCGTGGAGGGGGAGGACGCCACCTATGTGGAGCTGAAGGGCGCGGTGCGCTTTAACCACGTGGACTTCTCCTATGTGCCCGGCAAGCGGGTCCTCCACGACGTGTCCGTCTACGCCAACCCCGGCCAGAAGATCGCCTTCGTCGGCTCCACCGGCGCGGGCAAGACCACCATCACCAACCTCATCAACCGGTTTTACGAGATCGAGGGCGGCCTTATCACCTACGACGGCATCGACGTCCGTTCCATCCGCAAGGACGACCTGCGCCGATCCCTGGGCGCGGTGCTTCAGGACACCCACCTGTTCACCGGTACCATTATGGACAACATCCGCTATGGCCGCCTGGACGCCACCGACGAGGAGTGCATCGCCGCCGCCAAGAGCGCCAACGCCCACTCCTTCATCCGCCGCCTGCCCCAGGGGTATGACACCGTCATCACCGGGGACGGGGCCAGCCTGTCCCAGGGCCAGCGGCAGCTGCTGTCCATCGCCCGGGCGGCGGTGGCCGACCCGCCGGTGATGATCCTGGACGAGGCCACCTCCTCCATCGATACCCGCACCGAGGCGCTCATCCAAAAGGGCATGGACGCCCTGATGGAGGGCCGCACGGTGTTCGTCATCGCCCACCGCCTGTCCACCGTGCGCAACTCCAACTGCATCGTGGTCATCGAGCACGGCGAGATCGAGGAGAAGGGCGACCACGAGCAGCTGCTGGAAAAGCAGGGCCGGTATTACCGCCTGTACACCGGCCAGTTCCAGTTGAGCTGAGCCGCCGCGCCTCTCTCACCCGAATCAAATCAAGCTCCGCCGCCCCGCAGCAGGTCTGTGGGGCGGCGGAGCTTTTTGCTGTCTTTTGTAGAATCGGCACAAACGGGCCTTCTGGGGCATAGCATGGGCAAACTGCCAGAACGGGAGGAGAGACTATGGAACAACGGACGGGCAGATTGAGCGTGCGGGTGTACACCACCCAGGCGGAGCTGCCGCTGGAGGGGTCCACGGTGGCGGTGCTGCAGAAGGGGGAGGGCGGGCGATACCGCCTGCTCAGTCTTCAGACCACAGACAGCAGCGGGCGCATTACCTCTGTGGACATCCCGGCCCCGGCGGCTGAGGAGAGCATTGCCCCCGGGGCGGCGGACGGCCCGAAGTGCTTTTCGGTGTGCAGCGTGTGGGCCGAGCACCCGGGCTATGCCATGCTGCAGGTGGACGGGGTGCAGATATTCCCCGGCGTGGAGACGGTACAGAACATGGAGCTGACTCCGCTGGAGCGGGGACAGAGCAGCCTGCAGCAGCGGACGGTGCGGGATATTCCCGCCCAGGATCTGTGAGGTGACGGGATGCCGGTGATCTTTCCCTATATCCCCCGCACCATCACCGTCCATCTGGGTGCCCCGGATCAGGCGGCGGAGAACGTGACGGTGAGCTTTCCCGACTATGTGAAAAACGTGGCCTCCAGCGAGATCTACCCCACCTGGGAGCCGGCGGCCATCCGGGCCAACGTGCTGGCCATCGTCTCCTTTGCCCTGAACCGGGTGTATACCGAGTTCTATCCCAGCCGGGGCTATGATTTTCAGATCACCTCTACCACCGCCTATGACCAGAAATTTATCCGGGGGAGGGACATCTTTCAGCCCATCAGCCAGGTGGTGGACGAATTTTTCGACGACTATATCCGCCGGGTGGGCTTTGTAGAGCCGCTGAGTGCAAAATTCTGCAACGGCACCACCACAAAATGCGACGGCCTGTCCCAGTGGGGCAGCCAGGAGCTGGCCCAGGCGGGCTACAACTTTATGGACATCCTGCGGCGGTACTATGGGGATGACATCGAACTGGTGCTGGATGCCCCCGTCCGGGATCTGGCGGGCTCCTATCCCGGCACGCCCCTGCGCCGGGGGGACTTCGGCCCACAGGTGCTCACCGCCCAGGTGATGCTCAACCGGGTGGCACAGAATTATCCGGCGATCCCTAAAATATATCCCACCATCGGCCTGTTCACCCGAGAGATGGAGGAGACGGTGAAAGAGTTTCAGCGGGTGTTCAGCCTGACCCCGGACGGGGTCATCGGCAAGGGGACCTGGTACCGGCTGGTCTATCTCTATGTGGGGGTCACCGGTCTGGCCGAGCTGGTCAGCCAGGGGCAGACCATGTACCGCCTGAGGTTTCAGTTTCCGGGGACCATGCGCCTGGGGGACCGGGGAGACGGAGTGACGGCGGTGCAGGATATGCTCTCCCTGCTGGCGGAGTTTGACGATGCCCTATCCCCGGTCGCAGCCGACGGGGTGTTCGGCCCGGCCACAGAGCGGGCGGTGCGGAATTTCCAGCGCTGGGCGGGGCTGACGGCAGACGGCGTGGTTGGCCAGGCCACCTGGAACGCCATGTTCCAGCGCTTTATCCGGGAGGAGGACGCCCTGGAGGAGGAAATGGCGCACCTGGGCCAATACCCGGGCTATGCCCTGCGGCTGGGACAGACAGATCGAAAGGGGAGAGGATGACATGGAACACAACGCCCAGATGGTCCGCCCGGTGTGGGGCCTGCAATATATGCTGTCCCGACTGGCGGAGAAGCACCCTTTTCTGCCCAGGCTCACCCCAGACGGGGTGTTCGGGGAGAAGACGCTGGAGGCGGTGATGCTCTTCCAGCGGGAATTGCTCCGGCCCGTCACCGGGGTGGTGGACCGAAGGACCTGGGACGAGATCAGCCGGGCCTGGAGCCGGCTGGAGCGGGAGCAGGCCGACCCCAGGGCTTTGAGGGCTTTTCCCGGGGAGGGGTGCCAGGTGGCTCCGGGTCAGGAGCGGGAGTTCATGGCCCTGCCTCAGCTGATGTTCCGGCTGCTGTCCTATTACCTGGAGGGGGTGTCCCCTGACCTGCCCGACGGGCGGCACGGGACGGCCTCGGAGCAGAACGTGCGCTGGCTGCAGGAGCGGGCCGGGCTGCCCGTCACCGGCGTGATGGATCAGGCCACCTGGGATGCCCTGGCCCGGCTGTATGAGCTGTTTGTGGTGAAGGACTTAGAGCAGCTGGAACAGAAATATTCCGGGGGCTGGGGATGAATTTGAGTTAGGAGTTAGGAGAGATGAGTTAGGAGTTAGGAGGGATGAGTTAGGAGTTAGGGGGTCGCTGAAAAGGCCGCAGTGTCTGTCATTGCGAGGAGGGGCGAAGCCACGACGTGGCAATCCGTCTCCCTCGCTGACGGCAAACGCTGCGGTCTTTTGTTGTTAGTTTGGATGGGTCAGCGTTTCCAGCAGGGACACGTTTTCCCGTATCCTGGTGTTGTCCGGTTCCAGCGCCCGGGCCTGGCGGGCCTCTTCTAAGGCCTGGGGCAGGCGGCCTGTGGCGTAAAAGGCGATGGACCGCAGGTCGTGGGGCAGACTGCCCCAGGGGGCGGCCTCGCAGATATAGGTGCGGGGGCGGCGGGTGATGGTCAGGGCGCAGCCGGTGAAATACAGCACCCCGTCCCACGCCTCCTGGCGGTAGAGCAGCTGGGCCAGGTCCAGATAGGGCTCCCGCAGGTGGGGAGCCTCGGCCACCGCCCGGAGATACCAGTCCCGGGCTTTGTCCGGCTGTCCCTTGCGGTCATAGGCGGCGGCGATATACCGCATAGAGGCCGCCCGCTCGTCGGGCCAGTCGGCCCTTGGCATGGCCAGGTGCCGCTTCAGGGTGGCGATGCAGTCGTCCCAGCGGCCATAGTACAGATACTCCCGGCCCAGATAGTGGACGTTCCGGTCATCCTCCGGGTCCTCCGCCACCGACAGCTCCAGCAGGGGCAGATACTGCCCCCGGGACTTCTCTGGGTCCGGGTGGTGGTCCAGCTGCACCCCGTCGGCCACCACCGTGGGTCCCGGCTTGCCCGGCCCGGTCCAGCACAGCACCTCGTGCACCGGGTGGACCCACTGATAGCCATGGCGGGCGTGGACCTTCTCATACCAGAAGACCACCCCCTCCGAACCGTCGGGCCGGAAGGACCAGGTGTAGCGATAAGTCGCCTGACCGGCGCCGGGGGACCAGGCCCGCTCCAGCAGTTCCCGCCAGCCGAGGTGGAACACCTCGTCCAGGTCGGTGCAGACGCAGATGTCTGCCTCCGGCGGGATCAGCTCCATGGAGCGGTTCCGGGCCGTGTCAAAGCGCCAGGGGGAGATGGTCTCCTCCGTGACGCTGGCCCCCAGGCTGCGCAGCAGCTCCGGCGTGCCGTCGGTGGAGCCGGTGTCCAGCACCACGATGTCGTCCGCCTCGGACATGGACGCCATCCAGCGGCGGGCAAACTTGGCCTCGTTCTTGCAGATGGCGTAGACGCAGACGCGATAGTTCCCCATTTTGCTCCCTCCCTGTGGAAACTGCGGCGCTCCCTGGTTGAGAGCGCCGCAGTTCAGACGGTCAGTTGGCCAGCAGTCCGGCCCCCCGCAGGGAGCCCAGCAGCTCGTTGATCTTCAGGATGATGTCGGCTTGGCTGGCATCGGTGGCCAGATCCGTCACCGCTTCTCCGGGGGTAACGACTCCAGCGGGGCCTGCGGCCCCGGTGGGACCGGTTGGGCCGGTGGGCCCTGTGGCGCCCGCAGCCCCCGTGGCTCCGGCAGGACCGACAGGGCCCGCGGCCCCGGTGGGACCGGTTGGGCCGGTGGGGCCTATGGCTCCCGCAGCTCCCGTGGCTCCGGTCGCCCCGGTGGGCCCGGTGGGGCCGACAGGACCGACAGCACCGGTTGCCCCGGCAGGACCGGCAGGGCCGGTGGGGCCTATGGCTCCCGCAGCTCCCGTGGCTCCGGTCGCCCCGGTGGGGCCGGCAGGGCCGACAGGCCCAATCGCACCGGTCGCTCCGGTGGGCCCGGTGGGGCCGACAGGCCCGATGGCTCCGACAGCCCCGGAAGGGCCGGGTATGCCCTGAGGTCCCTGGGGTCCCTGTGCGCCCTGTGGGCCGGGGATACCCTGTGGGCCGGTGGGCCCAGTGGCCCCGTCAGGCCCGGGGATCCCCTGGGGACCGGTGGGCCCCATGGGGCCGGGCATGGGGGGATAGGGAGGATAGGGCGGCGGAGCCGGAGGCCCGGGCGGCGCAGGGGGCGGAGGACAGGGAGGCTCCGGGCGGCAGCAGCCGCCGGTGAGGGAGGCGTACACGCCGCCGCTGCAGCGCCGCTCCCAATCGGAAGGATAATACTGTTTCATAAACGCGCTCCTTTGCCGAAACATGCGTATCACTGTGGCAGTGCCACGATCCATTCTATGCATCCGGGCGCGGGGTGTGTCTGAAAGAATGCTGCGGGCTTTACATCCGGCGGCTTTTTTGGCATAATAAAAATGCTGTTGTAGAATCCTCCAGTCATCGCCTGCGGCGATGCCAGCCCCCTTTGACAAGGGGGCCTGATAGAAGAGAAAAACAGCCCCCTGTGAAAGGGCCGATTCCCCCTGTCAGGGGGAAATGTCCCGGAGGGACAAAAGGGGTAGGGCAAGAGGGCCGCGTTAGCGGCGGGGGGATTCCGTTCTAAATAACCAGGAGGATATCAATGAGTGAACACATGGAGATGCCAACTCTGCTGTTCTGGGAGAACGGCAACGTGTGGTATGGCAGCAAGGGGAACACCCGGTTTTTCATCCAGCCCGTGAAGCACTCGCCGCCGGAGGACCAGCCGGAGGGGGAGGTATACTACACCCTGGATGTGGAGGTGTGGCCCGGCCCGCTGACAAAGGCGCTGAGCCAGATCACGGCCACCAACAGCTTCCCTCGCACGTTGGAGGGCATGGACCAGATGGTCCAGTGGCTGGAGGAGCAGGCGGAAAAAGACAACAAACAGGCATAAAAAATTGCCGCCGGACGTTTTTGCGTCTGGCGGCAATTTGCGTATCGGGAAAGATCAGACTTTGACCACGGCTCTGCTGCGGCTGAGCACGGTGTAGACCACCGTGGCGGCCACCAGGCCGAATACGCCCTGGACGATGTTGCCGGGGATGGAGGCGGCGGCGGCCAGGCCCTTGCCCAGCCACAGGCTGGCATAGGCGAAATAGCCCAGGACCATGATGACCTCGGCCACCACGCCGCCGACGATCTGGCCCAGCAGGACAGAGGAAGCGGACAGGCCTTTCTTCGTGGCGGCCCGGAAGATGAGGGCGGCGGCCACGGCCATCACCAGCTTGATGGCAAAGGTGCCGGGGACATAGTGGGCATAGCCGGACAGCAGGTCGGCCAGGGCAGAGCCGATGCCGGCAGCGGCCCCGCCGTACAGGGGGCCCAGCACCCAGGCGGACATGAGCACGGCGCAGTCGCCCAGGTTCACATAGCCCTGCATGGGGGAGGGGACCTGGATGACCATGGTCATAATGGTGCACAATGCGGCCATCAGGGCGGCCAGCACCAGCTTGCGGATCTTGGAATCAGTCATACTCTCTCGCTCCTTCAAAAGCAGGAAGATTTGTTCTTGCTTTTTTCCTTGACTTGTATTTTAATCATATCTGACATGAAATAAAGGACCAAAACAAAACTCTTTTCTAGGACCAGATGGAGGGGCACATGCTGACATATGACTTAGAGCGCCGGGGGAGCCTGGCCCGGTATGACTATCTCTACCGCTGCATCAAAGAGGATATCTTGTCCGGGCGGCTGGCCGCCGGGGAGAAGCTGCCGTCTAAGCGGGCCCTGGCCCGGCATCTGGAGACGGCGGTGGTCACGGTGGAAAACGCCTATGCCCAGCTCTCGGCGGAGGGCTATCTCCGGCCAGAGGAGAAGCGGGGCTATTTCGTCTGCCCGGTGGAGGTGCGGCCAGACCGGCCCCCGGCGGCGGAGACCCGGCCAAGGCAGGCCGCCCCCCAGCGGCGGTGGCTGCTGGACATGACCAGCGGCGGCAGCGGAACGGAGGGCTTTCCTTTCTCAGTGTGGGCGCGGCTGATGCGCCGGGTCATCACCGAGGAGGGGGAGCGGCTGATGCGCTCTATGCCCCACAGCGGGGCCCTGCCCCTGCGCCAGGCCCTGGCCCGGCACATCTATCAGTTCCGGGGCATCGCCGCCGACCCGGAGCAGATCGTGGTGGGGGCGGGGACGGAGTATCTCTATAACCTGCTGGTGCAACTGCTGGGCCGTGACCGGGTCTATGGGGTGGAGGACCCGGGCTACTCCAAGGCCGGGCGGGTGTATGCCCTGAACGGGGCGGCGTGCGTCTGTCTCCCCGTGGACGGCCAGGGGGTGGACCCGGCCCAGGCGGAGGGCAGCGGGGCGGACATCCTCCACCTGTCCCCCAACCACCAGTTCCCCACCGGGGCGGTGATGCCCATCGCCCGGCGGCAGAGCCTGCTCAGATGGGCCGGGGAAGCGCCGGGGCGCTATCTCATCGAGGACGACTATGACAGCGAGTTCCGCTTTACCGGGCGGCCCATCCCAACCCTGCGCAGCATCGACCAGGCGGACCGGGTCATTTACATGAACACGTTTTCCCGGTCTCTGGCCCCCTCATTGCGTATCGCCTATATGGTCCTGCCCCGGCCTCTCCTGGAGGCATATCAGGCCCGGCTGGGCTTTTACTCCTGCACCGTGCCCGCCATGGAGCAGTATACCCTGGCCCGCTTTTTGGAGGACGGCCACTTCGACGCCCACGTGAACCGGATGCGTGTATTCTACCGGGCCAGGCGGGACGCGGTGCTCCAGGCCATTGAGGAAAGTCCCCTGGCCGGGCGGTGCCGGGTGATGGGGGAGAACGCCGGGCTGCACTTTTTGCTGGAGCTGGACACGGAGGTGCCCGACGAGGTCCTGGCCCGACAGGCGGAGGAGCGGGGGCTGCGGCTGGCCTTTCTGTCGGACTATCAGCAGCGCGCCGCCGCCCGGCCCCACACCCTGGTGGTGAACTACCCCGGCACCGACCTGGAGCATCTGGCCCAGGCACTGGACATTCTGACGGAGATTTTAGATCAGCACCCGTGACGGGTTGACAAATTGGGCAATTTTTGCATAGTATCCCTGCTTGATTTCTATGTATTTTTACGGGACAGTCGTGTACAATAAGAATAGCAAGACCTGTTTTTCAGCGGGCGAAAGACGCCCGCGCACACCTGAAAAGGAGGCGCTTTTTTTGAACGCGAAGAGCACGTTTCAACCCCAGGAGCTGGAGTATCTCCGGCTGCTGGCAAAGCAATACCCCACGGTGCAGGCGGCCAGCACCGAGATCATCAATCTCCAGGCCATTCTGGGTCTGCCCAAGGGGACGGAGCACTTTATCTCTGACATCCACGGGGAGTATGAGGCCTTTTTACATATCCTGAACTCCTGCTCCGGCGTGGTGAAGGAGAAGCTGGACGAGCTGTTCGGCACCACCATGACCCGGGCGGAGCGGGACCAGCTGGCCACCCTCATCTATTACCCGGAGGAGAAGCTGAAGCTCATCACCGCCCAGGGGGACGACCTGAAGGAGTGGTACCGCATCACCCTCCACCGCCTCATCGAGGTGTGCCGCTGGGCCGCCTCGGTCTATACCCGGTCCAAGGTCCGCAAGGCCCTGCCCCGTGACTACGCCTATATCATCGACGAGCTGCTCCACGTCAACTATGACGAGGCGGACAAGCGAGACTATTACGAGAACATCATCGACACCATCATCGACATCGACCAGGCCCCAGGCTTTATCATCGCCGTGTGCGGGGTCATCAAGCGCATGGCGGTGGACCGGCTGCACATCGTGGGCGACATCTTTGACCGCGGCCCCCGGGCGGACATCGTCATGGACGCCCTGCGGAAGTATCACAGCGTGGACATCCAGTGGGGCAACCACGACATCCTGTGGATGGGCGCCGCCTCCGGCTCCCGCACCCTGGTAGCCACAGTATTGGCCAATTCCATCCACTATAACAACCTGGAGGTCATCGAGACGGGCTATGGTATCTCCCTGCGCCCCCTGTCTATCTTCGCCAACGAGGTGTATAAGGACTGCGACACCCACCGCTTTGCCGTGAAGCTAACCGGGGCGGACGCCGACCAGTACACCGAGAAGGACAAGCTGCTCTCCGCCCGGATGCACAAGGCCATCACCGTCATCCTCTTCAAGCTGGAGGGGCAGAAGGTCATGCGCTGCCCGGAGTTTGGCATGAACGACCGGCTGCTGCTGGACAAGATCGACTATGAAAACAAGACGGTGACCATCGGGGAAAAGACGTATCCTCTGGAGGACTGCGACTTCCCCACCGTGGACCCCGCCGACCCCTATACCCTGACCCCGGAGGAGAGCCAGGTCATCGACCAGCTCACCGCGTCGTTCCAGCGCAGCGAAAAGCTGCAAAAGCACATCCGCTTCCTGTATTCCAAGGGCGGGCTGTATAAGGTATTCAACGGCAACCTGCTCTTCCACGGCTGCATCCCCATGACCGCCGACGGGGAGCTGATGACCTTTACCATCGGGGGCAAAAAGCGCGCGGGCCGGGCGTTTTTGGACTATGCCCAGACCACTGCCCGCCGGGCCTATTACGACAAGCCCGGCTCTGCAGAGCGGCAGTTCGGCATGGACTTTTTGTGGTGGTTATGGGCGGGCCGGAATAGCCCCATCTTTGGCCGTGACCGGATGACCACCTTCGAGCGGCGGCTCATCGCCGACGAGAGCGCCTGGACCGAGCCCAAGAACAGCTATTACACCCTGTACAACGACCCCGCCGTGTGCGAGGCCATTTTGAAGGAGTTTGGCCTGGAGGGCCCCCACTGCCACATCATCAACGGCCACATCCCCGTGAAGACCAAGAAGGGGGAGAGCCCCATCAAGGGCGGCGGCAAGCTGATCGTCATCGACGGCGGCTTCTGCAAGGCCTATCAGCCCACCTCTGGCATCGCCGGGTATACCCTGATCTATAACTCCCGGAACATCCGCATCGTCTCTCACCAGCCCTTCGCCGGGCGGGAGGAGGCCATCCTCCACAACCACGACATCGCCAACGACAGCGTGATCTTCGAGCGGATGGAGAACCGGGTGAAGATCGCCGAGACGGACATCGGCAAGGAGCTGAAACACCAGGCCGCCGACCTGCGCCGCCTGCTGGAGGCCTATCGCGCCGGCGCGGTGACGGAGGACCACAAGGAGTAAACAAGAGCACCAAAAAGTAGATCATACGATACACTCGGTATTGACAGGACATGTTGATACCGGGTGTATTTTCTTTTAGGCAAAAAATCCCCGAGATCCCCCTTGACAAAGGGCACTGCGTGTTATATCGTATATATAGTATATATACGATAATACCAACAAACACACCGACTGTCTCCGTCCAGCCCCGGGCGGGGGCGGCGGGCGTGTTGAAAGGGGCGGAACATGGATATTATACTAAGCAACTCCAGCGGAAAACCCATCTATCAGCAGATCGCCGACCAGGTGAAGGAGCAGGTCTGCTCCGGGGCGCTGGCGGCGGGGGAGGCCCTGCCCTCTATGCGTCTGCTGGCCAAGGAGCTGCGCATCTCGGTCATCACCACAAAGCGGGCCTATGAGGAGCTGGAGCGGGACGGTTTTCTGGAGAACGTTCCCGGCAAGGGCTGCTTTGTGGCCCCACAAAACCGGGAGCTGCTGCGGGAGGCCCAGCTGCGCCGGACGGAGGAATTTCTCAGTCAGGCGGTGGAGGAGGCCCGTAAGGGCGGCATCACCCTGGAGGAGCTGGAAGAAATGCTCACCATTTTGTATAAAGGGGATATATTATGACAAATTGTATTGAAGTCAAGGGGCTGTGCAGGTCCTTCGACGGCTTTGCCCTGAAAGACGTCTCCTTCACCCTTCCGGGGGGCTGTATCATGGGCCTTATCGGGGAGAACGGTGCGGGCAAGACCACCACCCTGAAATGCCTGCTGGGGACGATCCGCCGGGACGAGGGGACCGTCTCCCTGCTGGGCTGCGACCCCTGGAGCCAGCCCCGTCAGGCCAAGGCGGAGGTGGGCGTGGTGCTGGACGACTGCTTTTTCCACGACAGCCTCCGTCTCAAAGACATCTCCACCATCCTCGCCCCCGTGTTTCCCGCCTGGGACGATGGGCTGTTCCGGGACTATCTGGACAAATTCCAGCTGCCGGAGAAAAAGACGGTAAAGGAGCTGTCCCGGGGGATGAAGATGAAGCTGTCCCTGGCCGCCGCCCTGGCCCACCGGCCCCGGCTGCTCATTTTGGACGAGGCCACCGCCGGACTGGACCCGGTGGTCCGGGACAGCATTCTGGAGGAGCTGCTCTCCTTCGTCTCCGACGAGGAGCACGCCGTCCTCCTGTCCAGCCACATCACCGGGGACCTGGAGAAGATCGCCGACTACATCACCTACCTCCACCGGGGGCAGGTCATCCTGTCCGCCCCCAAAGACGATATTCTGGAGCAATACGGCCAGGTGGGCTGCTCCGCCGCCCAGCTCTCCGCCCTGGAACCCGAGCTGCTGACCCGGGTGCGCCGGGGGGAGTTTGGCTGCCACGCCCTGGTCGCGGACCGGGCGGCTTTTCAGCGGGTCCACCCGGAGCTCTCTGTGGAGCCGGTGACCCTGGACGATATCATGCTGTTTGTGGGAAAGGGGGAGGCCGTATGACCGGCTTGATCTTAAAAGATGCCCTGGTGCTGAAAAAGAGCCTGAAGAGCTATCTGCTTCTGCTGGCCGTGTACGCGGTGCTGACCGTCACCGGCCTATTCTCGATAAGCTTTGTGGCCGCCTTTTTAGAGGTCATCGCCATGATGCTGCCCATGTCCGCCTTCGCCTTTGACGAGCAGGCCCACTGGGACCGGTATGCCGCCGCCCTGCCCCTCAGCCGCCGGGACCTGGTGGCCGCCCGGTATCTGTTCACCCTGCTGGTGCTGCTGTGCGCTGCGGCCTTTGGGGCGGCCATGTGCGTGGTGGTGTCCTTCTCCGGGGACTGGGACGCGGTGTGGGAGTGCGGCATGAGCATCGCCGCCACCCTGCTGCTGGGGGTGCTGGCCCTGTCGGTGTCCATGCCCCTGAACTATCGCCTGGGGCCGGAGCGGGCCCGGATAGCCCTGTACGTCACCCTCCTGCTGCCCGTGGCCGCCCTCTTTGTCTCCATCAAGGGCGAACTGTGGTCCGGCAGTCAGGTGACCCATCTGGAGGAGCTGCCGCCCCTGCTGCTCCTGCTCCCCTATCTCCTGCTGGCCGGGGTGGCCCTGGCGGTGTCCTTTGCCGTCTCCTGCGGGATCATGGCCGAAAAAGACTGTTAAGGGGGTGCTATCATGATCCATCTCTATCACGGCAACGGCAAGGGCAAGACCACCGCCGCCATGGGCCTGGCCCTGCGCATGGCCGGGCGGGGCAGACCCGTAGTTATTGCCCAGTTTTTAAAGGGAGCCGACAGCGGCGAGCGTCTGGCCCTGGCCCGGCTGCCCCAGGTGACGCTGCTCCCCGTGCCGGAGAAGCTGAAATTTCTCTTTGCCATGACGGAAGAAGAGCGGCGGCAGGAGGCCCGGCGGGCCCAAGAGCTGCTCGCCCAGGCCGGACAGGCCGCCGCCGACCCCGATTGCGGCCTGGTGGTGCTGGACGAGGTGTGCGACGGGGTGAACGCCGGGCTGCTCCCCCTGGCGGACCTGCTCGCTCTTCTGGACGGCGCCCGGGCGGAGGTGGTCCTCACCGGGCGGGACCCGGCCCCGGAGCTGACAGAGCGGGCAGACTATATCACCCATTTTCAAAAGGAAAAGCACCCCTATGACCGGGGCGTCCCCGCCCGGTGCGGGGTGGAATTTTAGGCCGGGCCGGGGACGAAAAAAATTTACAGTTTTTTTACGCCGGATTCGCCCGCCTGATTGTTGCCGGTTTTTCAACTTTTTTCGGTTTTTCTTTATTTTTCTTGCGGTTACAAAAGAAAAAGGCCCCCTTCTTTTAAAATTTATCAAATATGGGCATTGCAATATTTCCTGCAAATGATTATAATGGTCCCGTAGCAATGATACACAGGATAATGACAGAGCATCGTTTGCATTCAGCGGCCTTTTCCGCCGGTCTCCCTGGAGAGAGACGGGGCGGACTTTTGCGGGAAAAACTGCTGATAAGAAGAAAGGATTGATGGAAAATGGCTACTAAATTCGTATACCTTTTCTCCGAGGGCAACGGCAAGATGCGCGAGCTGCTGGGCGGCAAGGGCGCCAACCTGGCCGAGATGACCAATCTCGGCATGCCCGTGCCCCAGGGCTTCACCATCACCACCGAGGCCTGCACCCAGTACTATGAGGACGGCGAGCAGATCAACGACGAGATCCAGGCTCAGATCATGGAGTATATCTCCAAGATGGAGGAGATCACCGGCAAGAAGTTCGGCGACCTGGAGAACCCCCTGCTGGTCTCCGTCCGTTCCGGCGCCCGCGCCTCTATGCCCGGCATGATGGACACCATCCTGAACCTGGGCCTGAACGAGGACGTGGTGGAGGTCATCGCCAAGAAGTCCGGCAACCCCCGCTGGGCCTATGACTGCTATCGCCGCTTCATCCAGATGTATTCCGACGTGGTCATGGAAGTGGGTAAGAAGTATTTCGAGGAGCTCATCGACCAGATGAAGGCCAAGCGCGGCGTCACCCAGGATGTGGAGCTGACCGCCGAGGACCTGAAGGAGCTGGCCGGTCAGTTCAAGGCCGAGTATAAGTCCAAGATCGGCCAGGACTTCCCCACCGACCCCAAGGAGCAGCTGATGGGCGCCATCAAGGCCGTGTTCCGCAGCTGGAACAACCCCCGCGCCATTGTCTATCGCCGCATGAACGACATCCCCGGTTCCTGGGGCACCGCCGTCAACGTCCAGTCCATGGCCTTCGGCAACATGGGCGACGACTGCGGCACCGGCGTGGCCTTCACCCGTAACCCCGCCACCGGCGAGAAGAAGCTGATGGGCGAGTTCCTGACCAACGCCCAGGGCGAGGACGTGGTGGCCGGCGTGCGCACCCCCATGCCCATCGAGGAGATGGCCCAGAAGTTCCCCGAGGCCTTTGCCCAGTTCCAGTCTGTGTGCAAGACCCTGGAGGATCACTACCGCGACATGCAGGACATGGAGTTCACCGTGGAGCACGGCAAGCTGTATATGCTCCAGACCCGTAACGGCAAGCGCACCGCCGCCGCCGCCCTGAAGATCGCCTGCGACCTGGTGGACGAGAAGATGATCTCCGAGCAGCAGGCCGTGGCCATGATCGACCCCCGCAACCTGGACACCCTGCTCCACCCCCAGTTCGACCCCGCCGCCCTGAAGAAGGCCACCCCCGTGGCTTCCGCCCTGCCCGCCTCCCCCGGCGCCGCCTGCGGCAAGATCGTCTTCACCGCTGAGGACGCCAAGGAGTGGGCCGAGCGCGGCGAGAAGGTGGTCCTGGTCCGTCTGGAGACCAGCCCCGAGGACATCGAGGGCATGGTCGCCTCCCAGGGCATCCTCACCGTCCGCGGCGGCATGACCTCTCACGCCGCCGTTGTGGCCCGCGGCATGGGCACCTGCTGTGTCTCCGGCTGCGGCGCCATCAAGATGGACGAGGACAACAAGCAGTTCGAGCTGGCCGGCAAGACCTATCACGAGGGCGACTGGCTCAGCCTGGACGGCTCCACCGGCAACATCTATGGCGAGGCCATCCCCACTGTGGACGCCTCCATCTCCGGCGAGTTTGGCCGCATCATGGCCTGGGCCGACAAGTACCGCGTGCTGAAGGTCCGCACCAACGCCGATAACCCCCGCGACACCGCTCAGGCCGTGAAGTTCGGCGCTGAGGGCATCGGCCTGTGCCGCACCGAGCACATGTTCTTCGAGGCCGACCGTATCCCCGCCATCCGGGAGATGATCTGCTCTGACACCGTGGAGCAGCGGGAGAAGGCCCTGGCCAAGCTGGAGCCCATGCAGCAGGGCGATTTCGAGGCCATGTACGAGGCCCTGGAGGGCCGTCCCATGACCGTCCGCTTCCTGGATCCCCCTCTGCACGAGTTCGTGCCCACCGAAGAGGCCGATATTGAGAAGCTGGCCCACGACATGAACAAGTCCGTGGCCGACATCAAGGCCATCATCGCCTCCCTGCACGAGTTCAACCCCATGATGGGCCACCGTGGCTGCCGTCTGGCCGTGACCTTCCCCGAGATCGCCGCCATGCAGACCCGCGCCGTCATCAAGGCCGCCCTGAATATCAAGGCCAAGCACCCCGACTGGGATATGGTCCCCGAGATCATGATCCCCCTGGTGGGCGAGGTCAAGGAGCTGGCCTTCGTAAAGAAGACCGTGGTGGAGACCGCCGATGCCATCATCAAGGCCGCCGGTTCCGACATGAAGTATAAGGTCGGCACCATGATCGAGATCCCCCGTGCCGCCCTCACCGCCGACCAGATCGCCAAGGAGGCCGAGTTCTTCTCCTTCGGCACCAACGACCTGACCCAGATGACCTTCGGCTTCAGCCGCGACGATGCCGGCAAGTTCCTGGATGCCTACTACGCCAACAAGATCTACGAGAGCGATCCCTTCGCCCGCCTGGATCAGACCGGCGTGGGCCGTCTGGTGGAAATGGCCTGCAAGCTGGGCCGCCAGACCCGCCCCGACCTGAAGCTGGGCATCTGCGGCGAGCACGGCGGCGACCCCTCCTCCGTGGAGTTCTGCCACAATGTGGGCCTGGACTATGTCTCCTGCTCCCCCTTCCGTGTGCCCATCGCCCGTCTGGCTGCCGCTCAGGCTGCTATCAAGAACCCCCGCAAGTAAGTTTTTTGTACAATATGACAGCAAACACCCCCGGTTCTGCGGAACCGGGGGTGTTTTGTCTTTTATCAGCGGATATATTCTCATCTCTCCAGCGTATGCAGCTGCTGCATCACCCAGCGTCTCTCTTGCCTCAGTTCCTGATCGTCCGGCATAACAGAGCAGGCATAGTTGATCCGCCCCAGGAGCTTTGGCAGATAGTCCTCGGCCCTTTCCCCGCTGCCCATCCTCTGCAGATGGGCAGCCACGCCGAACTTCCGACAGTAATACACCTCCTGGCGCAGCTTCTTCCGGTACGCCGCCGGAATACGCAGGCCCTCGTTGACCACCAATCCCGTCACGCTCTGCCGCTGTCCCCGGACCGCCCGAACGGTTTTCTTCTCGTTCAGAAACAGGCCCATTTTCCGCAGCTCTGTCCGCACAAGCCTGACGACCTCCCGGCTGTCAAAATCACCGGAAAACGTCATGTCGTCGCAGTATCGGGTATAGGCGATCCCTCTGGCATCGCACCACCCGCCCACCGTGCAGTCAAAATCCCGCATAATGATGTTGGAGATCACCGGAGATGTAGGTGCGCCCTGGGGCAGCGCATCTTTATGGACACAGAGGATCGTCAGCAAAATTCGGATGGACTCAGAATAGTCCTCCGCCGGAAACGCCTTTTCCTTAACGGTGGCATAGAGGATATTGTCAAAGAAATGGTGAATATCCAGCTTGAGCAAGACGTTTTTTCCCACATGCGGCCTTGCGTTGACAATGGTACTGCCGCCGGGACGGTATGCCGTGGCATAGGGTGAGACGGGATAGGCAGACAGAAGTCTGTCCGCGATCCTGCGCTGGACTGTTTTCAAAAACTCATCCGGCACATGCAGCTCCCGGAACTCTCCCCTGTCATTTTTGGGGATCTTTACGCTGCGGTAATGCTTCCAGGACGCATTGCTGACGGAATAGAGCGCTTTTACCGAAATCCCCAGCAGACGTTCCAGATCAGAATAGCTTTTGCAGACCATGCTTATGTCCTCCTTGTGGAACAAAACAATGTGAATGCTAAGCTGCGCAGCTGTATTTTAAGCACACGGCGTGTGCCTTTTATACAGCGGAGCAGATTAGGCTGAACGAAGTGAATCAAACTAAGCTGTGCTTCCCAGCAGCGACTCGCTGCCGGTGCCAATAAAATCTGGCTTGCGCTAATGTTCCACACATCTGTTTTTCAAAGCTCTGATCATATCATATCCAGTACCATGGACAGATTCTGTCTATCTGATGAATCTTTTGCATGATTATGTCGCTTTAATTCTCTGATAAAAAGCCGTTTTTGTCAAGTGCGGCACGCTGTACTTGTTTTTTATAGCCTTTCCGGGACGGGGGTATTCTTGTCTCGTTGCATCTGCGCCGCACTTGTGATATGATGTTCAGGATATCAACACAGGAGCGGCTCACATGATTATTTTCGACTTAGAGTGGAACCACGGCTATAAGCCCCGGCTCCCGGATGAAATTTTACAGATCGGCGCAGTAAAGGTGGACCGGCTGGGCGGGCGGATCATCGACACCTTCAACGTCTATATCCACCCCTCGGTGTATAAAAAGCTCTATCACAAGGCCAAGGAGCTGCCGGACAAGGACCTTTATCTCACCTCTCCCCTGGATTTTCCCTCCGCCTACCGGGCCTTTTACGACTGGTGCGGCCAGGACGCCGTGTTTGCCGGGTGGGGCACCCAGGATGTGCCCACTCTGGCCAAAAGTGCGGCGTATTATCACCTGCCCCAGCTCACGGTGGAGCAGGAGTATGACCTGCAGGCCGCCTTTTCCCGCACCCTGGGCGTAACAAACTGCATCGCCCTGGAGAAGGCCGCCGCCTATTGCGCCATCCCCTATACGTTCGAGTTCCACAACGCCCTCCACGACTCCCTCTATACCGCCCTGGTGGGGGAGTTTGTGAGGCCGGACTGTCTGACTGTGCCCCCTGCCGAGCCTACCCCCTTGGCGGAGCTGGCCCCCCTGTGCCAGCCGAAGGCTCTGCCTGGACCGTTTACGGACAAGTCTCTGCTGCTCAACGCCAAGGCCGCCCGGCGGGTGATCTGCCCCACCTGCAAAAAGATCTATGGGGTCAGCGTGTGGCACCCCTTTGACGACGACGTCTACTACAGCCGGGTGAAGTGCCAGGAGCATGGCCGCCTGCTGTGCCGGGTGGACGTGGCCCACGCCCCCGGCGGGAACTGGAAGGGCACCCAGCTGGTCCTGCCGGAGCTGGACACCGAGACCGCCGCCTACCGCGCCGCCAAAAAGCACGAGCCCGTCCTCTGCGTCAAGGCCCGGGGCTACCACCGCCGCCGCCGGGGCCCCCGTGGGAACCGGGGAAACCGGTCCAATCGGGGCAACAACCGCAAAGCGGGATAAAAAATCCACCCCCAAGCTGTTCCGATGGAACAGCTTGGGGGCGGTTCGCGTTTTGCTTTACTGCTGGCCCCGGGCCAGCTTCACGATGTCGCCCACGCCGGGCAGGACCACGGAGGGACGGTAGGAGTAAGTATTCAGAGTCTCCTCCGTGGACACGCCGGACAGGACCAGGACGGTGGACATGCCGCTCTCCAGGCCGGAGATCACGTCGGTGTCCATCCGGTCCCCCACCATCACCGCGTCGGCGGAGTGGCAGTTGAGCAGACGCAGGCCGGTGCGCATCATCAGGGGGTTGGGCTTGCCGCAGAAGTAGGCCTTTTTGCCGGTGGCCAGCTCGATGGGGGCCACCAGAGCGCCGCAGGAGGGGGCGATGCCGCCCTCGATGGGGCCGGACACGTCGGAGTTGGCCCCGATGAGCTTGGCCCCCTTATACACCAGGTTGGTGGCCTTGGTCAGGGTGTCCAGGGAGTAGGCCCGGCCCTCGCCCACCACCACATAGTCGGGGTTCACGTCGTTCATGGTGATGCCCGCGTCGTACAGGGCGTTGAGCAGGCCCGCCTCGCCAATGGCGAAGACAGAACAGCCTGGGGACTGCTCCTTCAAAAAGGCCGCCGTGGCCAGGGCGCTGGTGTAGAAGTGGTCCTCAGACACGTCCAGGCCCAGGCGGGCCAGCTTCTGCTGGAGTTCCCGGGGGGTGTTGCCGCTGTTGTTGGTCAGGAACAGGAACTCCTTCTCCTCGTCGTGGAGCCACTGGATAAACTCTGCCACGCCGGGCAGGACCCGGTTGCCGTGATAGATGACGCCGTCCATATCGCAGATGAAACCGCGCTTGGCGTTAAAATCAAGATTCATGATGGTTCCTCCTAAAACAGGGGAAAGTCTGTCGCAGACTTTCACGAAATGAAAATCGGTAGGTCCAGCATATACCCTTTCTCCGGTCCCGTCAACCGGACTTTGGTAAAAAAGGCGTTAAAAAAGCAGCATCCCCCGGTTTTTGAACCGGGGGATGGGCATTTCCTGGAGCTTTAGTTCTTCACGGCATCCATGGCCGCATTCACATCCTCGGCCACCACCAGCAGGACGGTGTTGGCCCGGGCGGAGGTCCAGGCGCTCTCCAGCTTGGGGATCTCTTCGGGGCGATAGTCCTTGTTGGTGTCGATCTGGTTCTGGATATAGCCATCCAGGGCGGTCATGGTGGTCTGGGCGGCATCCTCGCTGTCCAGGATCAGCACGGCTGCCTCCTCACAGGTGGCCCCGGCGGAGCGCAGCACGGCGCAGTCGGTGAGCTGCGCCCGGTCAAGGCCCGCGTCGGCCAGTCCGTACAGGGCAAAGGCGGTGTCCCCGTCCACGCTCTCCAGCTCCTCGGAGAAGGCCCCGGCCTGGGCGATCTTATCCACGTCGCCGGTGGTATAGGCGCTGCCGCCTGTTCCGCTGCCGCCGCAGCCGGTCAGCGCTGCGGCGCACAGGGCCGCCGCCAGCATCATCCGCAAAAATTTCATATTGAAAACTTCCTTTCTCTCTATGTCTATATGTCTATCGGAATGGAAAACGATCAGATCTGGGGCTGCTCCCCGGTGGGATACAGGGTGTCAAAGTCCACGGTGTGGGTCTGGAGATAGGCCAGCCACTGCTTGCACCAGTCGCTGCGCAGGTGGACGCCGTCCTTGCTGGCCTCGGCGGGCAGCTCCCCGTTTTCGTTGACGAACTCGGAGTACAGGTCCAGATAGACCACCTGCTTCTCCTGGGCGGCCTTTTTGATCAGGTCGTTATACACCCGCAGATGCTCGTTGGTGAGATAGCTCCGCTTGGTGGTCTGGGCGATGACCTCCTCATTCAGGGGGATCAGGTTCTGGACATAGATGACGGCGTGGGGCTGGATGCGGCGGATGTCGTCGATGGCCTTGCAATAGTTGTCGTAAAAGCCCTGGTCGTCGTAATAGCCCAGCTCGTTCACCCCCAGGGACAGATAGACCTTGCCATACTGCTGAAGGGCCAGGGCCTCCAGCAGGGTATACTCTTTTCCGTCGATGGTCAGGGCCTTTTTCTCCTCCAGCTTGAAGATAGACAGGCCGTTGGACGTCAGGTTCTTGCCCGTGCCGATGCCGCTGTAGATAAGAAAGCCGTCGGTGCGGGAGTCGCCCACAAAGGCGGCGTCGTCAAAATAGCTGTTGTCCACCGCCTCCCGGGCCGGGGCGGGCTGGCTGAAGTCATAGCTGCCCTGGGCGGTGAGCGCCGGGGCGGATGTGTCGGGCTGGGACTGGTCCGGCTGGCTGCCGTCGGGCTGCTGGGCGTCCTCGCCGCCGGAAGAGGACGCGCCGCCGCTCTGGCTGGCGGAACTGGAGGAGGAAACGCTGCTGCCTGTGCTCTGGCTGGAGGAGGCGGGCTGAGCCGTCTTTCCGCAGGCGGACAGGGTCAGGACGATGGCAAGAGCGGCAGAAAGGGCGCCGCAGAACTTTTTGGTCATGGGGGATAGCTCCTTTTCGGTTACAGAAGAGAGATAAAACAGATGTACGCGTTTCGTACCTAAAGAGGATACCACAATTCCAGCAAAATTCAATATGTTGTTTCTTAAAATTCTCTGAATTTCGTCCCTGATCGTGTCCCCTTGCCGGGCAAAGCGACGGGGCCAGATATTTTTTTGCCCTTTGGGCGGAATTTGTGAAATTTAAGGGTGGCAAACGGAAACAAATGTGATAAAATGTAACCTGGATTTTTGTGTTAGCCACTTGGGCCATTCCCCTGCCCATGATCTTGGCCGCCATATCGGCCATATAGAGAGAAAGTGATGACCGCATGAGTATTGAACTGCAAGCACAGGCCAAGTCCCGCATTCTCATCGTAGACGACTCCAGCATGAACCGGATGATGCTCTCTGAGTTGCTGGAGGACCGGTATGACATTCTGGAGGCCTCTAACGGCGTGGAGGCCCTGGCCCTCATCCGCCAGAATCTGAGCAGTCTGGACCTGGTGCTGCTGGACATTGTCATGCCGGAATTGGATGGCTTTGGCGTGCTGGCCCACATGAAAAAGTGCCACTGGCTGGAGTTTATCCCCGTCATTATGATCTCCTCTGAGGGGGACTCCTCCTACATCGAGAAGGCCTTTAATTTAGGGGCCTCGGACTATATCCAGCGGCCCTATAAGGGCTTTCTCATCCACCGGCGCATCATGAACACCCTGGGGCTGTTCCAGCGCCAGCGGCGGCTGGTGGGCCTGGTGGAGGAGCAGGTATACGAAAACGAGAAAAACAGCCGGATGATGATCAACGTCCTGGGCCACATCGTGGAGTTTCGAAATGGCGAGAGCGGGATGCACATCCACCACATCCAGGTCATCACCAAGCTGCTGCTGCACCACCTGGTGGAGATGACCGACGCCTATCCCTTAAGCGAGAGCGACATCGCCATGTACTCCACCGCCTCCGCCCTCCACGACATCGGCAAGATCTCCATCGACGGCGACATCCTGAACAAACCCGGGCGGCTGACCCCGGAGGAGTTTGAGATCATCAAGACCCACGCGCTCATCGGTGCGGAGATACTGGAGCAGCTGCCCTTTTACTCGGACAACCCCCTCATCCACGCCGCCTATGAGATCTGCCGCTGGCACCACGAGCGGTATGACGGACGGGGCTACCCCGACGGCTTGAAGGGCGAGGAGATCCCCATCTCCGCCCAAGTCACCGCCCTGGCCGACGTATATGATGCCCTGACCAGCGTGCGCTGCTATAAAGCGGCCATCCCCCACGAGAAGGCCATGGAGATGATCTTAGACGGCCAGTGCGGGGCCTTCAACCCCCTGCTGCTGCAATGTTTAAAGGACGTGCAATATCAGGTGGCCGATGCCATGCGCAGCGACGGCGCTCAGGAGGAGCCGGACCGCCAGGCGGTGCTGCGCACCACCGAGGAGCTGCTGGAGCAGGCCCCCGGCGAACACATCCTGTCCCAGGTCAAGCTGCTGGAACAGGAACGGCTGCGCCAGGAGTTCTTCACCGCCGGGGTGCAGGAGATCCAGTTCGTCTACGATGCCGAGCTGAAAACGGCCACCATCTTAAGGGGGGCCGCCCAGTTGGGGACTGGCGAGGTCGTTGTGGACCGGGCCAGCCAGGACCAGAGCTTTCTGGGGCCCGAAAACATGGAGCTCATTCGGGAGAAGGTCCGCGCCGCTACCCCGGAGCAGCCGGAGGTGAACGTGCGCTGTCTGCTGTGCGACCACAACGGGGAGCTGCACTGGCGGACCATCATCCTGCGGGTGATGTTCACCGAGCGGGGGGGGAAACCAGTGTATACCTCCCTTCTGGGCCGTATCCTGCCCCCGGAGCAGGATCCACGCCTGCCCAGCGCCGGCAAGGTGACGGGCCAGTGCTATTCGGACGACCAGCTGCAGGCCCTGATGGACCAGCTGCGCTGCGTGTTCGATGTGGTCCGCCTGGTGGACCCGGAGAAGATGGAGGTGCTGGACGACGGCACCGGCGGCGGGGCCAGGGGCTGCAAAAATCAGCAGTGCCACGCCATATGGGGCAAGGGGGACCGGTGCAAAAACTGCATCTCCCTGAACGTCCTGCACAGCCGGAGCCAGGCGGTGAAGCTGGAATTTGTGGACGACAACGTCTATGCCGTCTTTGCCAAGTATGTCCAGCTGAACGGCCAGGGCCGGGTGCTGGAGATGGTGTATAAGATCCGGGAGGAGCTGCTGCTGGAGGCCTATGGCCGCACCAGCTTTATGGAATATGTGAACAGCTATAACCAGCAGTTCTACCAGGACGTGCTCACCGGGGCCTATAACCGCCGCTTTTACGAGGAGCAGGCCAAGACCGACCACATCTATAACGGCGTGGTGATGATCGACGGCAACCACTTCAAGCAGATCAACGACCAGTTCGGCCACGCCGCCGGAGACGCGGCCCTGCGCACCGTGGCCCAGACGGTGCTGGGCTGCATCCGCTCCACAGACCGGCTGGTGCGCTATGGCGGGGACGAGTTTATCCTCCTGCTGGTCAGCATCCCCTATGACGCCTTCCAGCGCAAGCTGGAGGAGATCGTGAGCAAGGTGGCCCGGGCCACCCCGCCGGGCTTCCCCCATATCCACCTTGGCATCACCATGGGCGGCGTATACGGCATGGAATCGGTGGAGGAGGCCGTGGCCATGGCAGACCGGCTGATGTATCAGGGCAAGCGGAACAACAGCGCCATCGAGACCATCAACGTGGCCGACCACCCCGACATCCTGGCCGCCCTCCAGCGGCGCTCGGAGCGATGACAGATGACCCAATTCTCTGGCGTGTTCCCGGTCTTCTGCCCGGGGAACACGCACAAGATTTGAGATAGAAACAAGATAGAAAGGACTCTTTACCATGAATTTAAAAGAGCTCTATGCCTGCTGCGGCGGCGACTTTGATACTGTGATGGATATCTGGCGCTCGGACGAGCGGGTGGCCCGTTTTCTGGGCCGTTTTCTGGAGGACGGCAGCTATGCCAACTTCCACAAGTTCCTGGATGCGGGCAACCTGCCCGAGGCCTTCCGCGCCGTCCACACCCTGAAGGGCGTGTGCCTCAACCTGTGCCTGACCCGGCTGAGCGAGTCCAGCGCCACCGTCACCGACGCTCTGCGCAGCGGCGAGGATCACACCACCCCCGCCATGCTGGCCCGCTTTGATGCGGACTATGCCCAGGTGACCCAGTCCATTCGGACCTATCTGGCGGAACATCAGGGCTGATCCCGGCACGTTCTCTGCCCCGTATCTCCCCCGCAGCATTCATATATATGCAAAATATACTATATGTATATATCTGAAAGGACTTCGATCCGATTGGAGCAAGTATTCAACGCGACAAAAAAGCATATCCGCAGCGGAAGCCGAAACATCCTGCTGCTGCTCATCACCGTGGCCCTCCTTTTTCTGGGTGGGCTGTACGGCACCTATCGGGGCCTGATCGTCAACTCCACTCAGATGGGAGAGGAGCTGGTGCAGAGCTATGTGGCCGACGAGGAGCGCAACCTGCTGCTCTATCAAAACCTGGTCAAGGTGGGCGTGACCTATTTAGACCAGCTCACCGACCAGGGCCTGTCCATGGAGGAGGTCTCCCGCCGCCTGATTGACTATATGAACGCCACCTCCCACGCTCTCAGTGACACAGAGCTGTCTTTGTCCCTGGCTATGAACGGGCAGCTCACCTATGACACCGATGCAGTTGTGCCGGAGGACTATAATTATCTGGACTCCGCCTGGTACGCCCAGGCCGCCGCCGTCCCGGGTGAAGTGGTCTTTACCGACCGGTTCGTCTGCCCCATCGAGCATATCAACGAGGTGGTGGTGGCAGCCGTCTCCCCCAAGACGGGCTATGCCGTGTTGGTCAATCTGCATGAAGAGGACTTTGCCTACATCCACCAGGACCTGAACCTGGGGGAGGGCGGCGCCTATTATCTGTTCGACAAAAACAGTCACCTGCTGTATGCCAGCACCCCCTTCTCCGAGGTCTCTCAGGAACAGGTGGAGGCGTATACCAAGTCTATGAATCAGCTCCACAGCACGAAAAACGGCCAGGACATCACCGATTTCCAGGGTAAGACCCGCACCTATTTCTCCGCCCCCGTGAGCAACGGCTGGAGTTGTGTCCTCACCGTGCCCCGCTCCGCCCTCATCATCGGGATGCACCAGGTCCTGGTGAGTTATGTGCTGGTACTTCTGGCCGCCCTGGCGGTCATGCTCTTTTTGTGGCGCAGGGGCCACCAGCTGCGGCAGCACCTGATCCGGGTGAGCGCCATGGTCCAGGCCCTGTGCAACTCCTTCTATGCCATATATTTGGTGGACATCAGAAATGGGCGGTACGAAGTGCTCAAGCAATCCCACGACAGCCGCTTCCATCTGGAGAAACAGGGCCCTTATCAGGAGATGCTGCAGGCTTTTCTATCCGACATGTACGAGGAGACCGCCAGGGAATTTTCCGACTGCTTCTCTTTGGAGCACCTGTCCCAGCTGGCTCAAAACCGGATAAAGAACTTTGGCGGCGACTTTCAGCGCATCTCGAACGACGGGTTTACGTGGATCAATGTAAACGTCATCGTGGACCAGCCCCTCAGCCGGGGCGAGGCCCTGCTGGCCTTTCGCCTGGCGGACACAGACCGGCAGCAGCACAGCCGCCTGGTGAAAGAGGCCATGGCGGCCGCCGATGCCCACCAGCGGGCCCAGCATCAGTTCTTCGCCAGCATGAGCCACGACATGCGCACCCCCCTGAACATCATCCTGGGGATGAACCAGCTCTCCGCCCGCCCCGACTGCACCAAAGAAAAGCGGGCGGAATACACCCGGGAGATCGACCAGGCCGGGCGCCAGCTGCTTCGTCTGATCAACGACATCTTGGACCTGTCCTGCATGGAGCAGGGCCAGCTGTCCCTGGAAAAGCACGAATTTGACCTGTGTCAGGCCCTGTCCGACCACGTGGCCCCCTTCCAGGCCCAGGCGCAGCAGCAGAACAAGCCCTTCACCTTCCGCATGGATGTGGAATACCCCATGGTCCTGGGGGACAAGGTCCGCCTGGCCCAGATCATGGACAACCTGCTGTCCAACGCCCTGAAGTATACCCTGCCGGGGGACAGCATCTCCGTCACCCTGTCCCAGGCGGGGGCGGACAACAAAAACTACCTCTTCGTGGTAGCGGACACGGGCATCGGCATGTCCCAGGAGTTTTTAAAACGGCTCTATGACCCCTATGCCCGGGAGCGGCGCTTCGGGGCCAACTCTGTTGCGGGCAGCGGCCTGGGACTGACCATCGTGAAAAATCTGGTCAGCCAGAAGGGGGGCGACATCTCCGTGGAGAGCGCCCCGGGGAAGGGCACCTGTTTCCGGGTCACCCTGCCCTTTGTCCACGCCAGCTCCGCCCAGGACGATCCCGCTCCGGCTCCCGCCGCTGCCGACTACTCTCTCAGCGGAAAACATGTGCTGGTGGCCGAGGACAATCTGTTTAACCGGGACATCCTCATCGAGCTTTTGACGGAGGCGGGAGCCATCGTCACCGGGGCCGCCGACGGGCAGGAGGCGGTGGATGCCTTCTCCCGCTCGGCCCCCTTCTCCTTTGATGTGATCCTCATGGACCTGCAGATGCCCCGACTGGACGGCTGTCAGGCCGCCCAGGCCATCCGGGTGCTGGACCGGCCCGATGCCAAATCGGTGTTTATCCTGGCCCTCACGGCCAACACCTCTGCCGAGGACATGGGCAGCTCGGTGAAGGCGGGAATGGATGCCCACCTGTCCAAGCCTGTGCCCATTCCCGTCATCTGCCGGACCCTGGCCCGCCTGACCGCCAAACGCGCGGCCAAAACGGCCGGAAATGAGACGAAAGTGTAAACTTTTGTCCCTTCCTCTGGACAGTACCGGACATTAGGATTATAGTTATGTCGTTTATAGCGCTCAATCGTCGTTGCGGGCGGACCCGGAGGTCCGCCCCTACGGCGTATTAGGGTGAATTTTCTGTTTGTTTTATCTGCGCGGTCTCTCTGCAAGTATGTAGGGGCCGACCTCTGTGTCGGCCCGTCGTTGATAGAGCGGATGCAGAAGAACGCTTTTTTCTACATCCATGACTTCTTTGGAGGTCTTTTCATGTTTCATTCCTTCTTCGGCGGGGTCAATCCCGCCCCACACAAAGAGAATACCCGGCGTAAGCCCATCGCTCAGCTGGAGCAGCCCCCTCGGCGGGTCTATCTGCCCCTGACCTCCGGCCGGGACCAGGCTCTGCTGCCGGCGGTGAAGCCGGGAGACACGGTGCAGGTGGGACAGCCTGTGGCCATCAGCCGGGGGCTGGAGTCCACCGTCCACGCCAGCGTCTCCGGCAGGGTGACGGCCATTGAGGACTGCCCCCACGCCAAGCTGGGCACTGTCTCCGCCATCGTCATCGAGAACGACGGCCAGGACACCCACTGGTCCGGGCGGCCCGAGCCCCTGATCCCCGAGCAGGTCACCCTGGAGCTGCTGCTGGGCCGGGTGCGGGAGGCAGGTATTACCGGCATGGGCGGCAGCGGCTTTCCCACGGCGGAGAAACTGCGCCAGGCCGCCGGCCGCGTGGACACCCTGATCGTCAACGCCGCCGAGTGCGAGCCCTATGTCACCGCCGACTATCGTCTGCTGCTGGAGCGCAGCGACAAGATCCTCCTCACCGCCCACACGCTGGCCCGGGCCCTGGGGGCCCAGCGGGCCGTGCTGGTCACCGAGGGGGACAAGCTGAAGGCGGTGGAGGCGGTGGAGCGCCGTCTGCGCCGCAGCAGCGGCAAGGTGGAGCTGCGCACCGTGGGCACCCGCTATCCCCTGGGGGCGGAGCGCCAGATCGTCCAGACGGTCACCGGGCGGGAAGTCCCCCCGGGCAAGCTGCCGGTGGACGTGAAGTGCGTGGTGCTGAATGTGGCCACCGTGTTTGCCATTCAGGAGGCCCTGTTCCAGGGCCGCGCCCTCACCCACCGGGCCGTCACCGTGTCCGGCGGGGCAGTGGCCCGGCCCCGGAACCTGTGGGTCCCTCTGGGCACCCCTCTGAAGGACCTGCTGGACTCGGTGGGCGGTCTGCGGGAGCAGGCGGACCAGGTCCTGCTGGGCGGGCCCATGATGGGCCTGCCCCTGGATGACCTGGCCGCCCCGGTGACCAAGGGCACAAATGCCCTCACCTGTCTCACCCGGTCAGAGCGCCGGGGAGCGGGGGAGCGGACGGTATGCGTCCGCTGCGGCAAGTGCGTCTCTGCCTGTCCCATGCACCTGGCCCCCGCCTTTATCCACCGGGCCCTGGAGCAGGACCAGCCCCGCAAGCTGCCTGTCCTCCACCCCCAGGACTGCATCTCCTGCGGCTGCTGTTCCTTTGTCTGTCCCGCCCGCATCCCCCTGCTGGAGCAGGTGGAGCGGGCCAAAGCCCTGGTATCGGAAGGAGGGGAACCCACATGAGCGAGCTGACCCGTTCTCTCCGGCTGCCCCCTCCGGCGGGCCACCCGGACTCTGCCCAGGCCATGATGCGGGACGTGCTGGTGGCCCTCACCCCCGCCCTGGCCATGGCCGTGTTCTTCTTCGGCCCCCGGGCCTTGCTCCTCACCGCCGTGTCGGTGGTCAGCTGCGTGCTGTTTGAAGGGGCCTACCGCCGCTTTACCCATCAGAGCGACACCCGCAGGGACCTGTCCGCCTGCGTCACCGGGCTGCTGCTGGCCCTCAGCCTGCCCGCCTCCGCCCCTTACTGGGCCCCGGTGCTGGGGGCCGCATTCGCCATTGTGGTGGTCAAGCAGTTCTATGGCGGGCTGGGCAAAAACTTTATGAACCCCGCCCTGGCCGGACGGATGCTGCTGGCCACCTTCCCCATGCTGATGACCAAGTGGCCCACCCCCCTGCACTGGCTGGGACTGGGCCGGGTGGACGCGGTGGCCTCCGCCACTCCTATGTCCTATCTCCACAGCGGGACGCTCCCACCCTTCAACCTGGGTCAGCTGCTGCTGGGCCAGCAGGGGGGCTGTCTGGGAGAGGTCTCCGCCTTTATGCTGCTGTTGGGTGGGGGCTATCTGGTGCTGCGCCGGGTGATCTCCCCCCGCATTCCCTTGGCCTTTTTGGCCACGGCGGCCTTTTTTGCCGCCCTCACCGCCCCGGCGGATGTCTCCGTCGCCCGGTGGGTGGCCATGGAGCTGCTCAGCGGCGGTCTGCTGCTGGGGGCCCTGTTTATGGCCACCGACCCCACTACCTCCCCCATCACGCCCCGGGGACAGCTGCTCTTTGGGGCGGGCTGTGGGACTTTGACCATGCTGCTGCGTACCTGCAGCTCCTATCCCGAGGGGGTTGGCTGGGCCATCCTCACCATGAATTGCTGCGTGTGGCTGCTGGACCGGCTGGGTATGCCCCGGCGCTTTGGCGCGGGCCGGTTCTATGCCACCCGAAAGCTGCTGCGCCGCATCCGCCGCAGCGTGGGTATGATCCACTTTGTCAAGCCCCAGCTGTCCTTCCACTTCGGCCACGGGGGCAAGGCCCCCGGCGAGGACCACCTGGACCAGATCCGGGAGCAGGCCAAGGTCATCGGCCACCTGTGCGTGGTGGTGGTCATCATGGGCGTGATGATCTTCTTCGTCCACCGCTACACCGACCTGGACACCGCCCGGACAGAGGCCGAACAGCAGACCGAGCGCCTGGCCCAGGTGATGCCCGCGGCGGCTTCCAGCTCTGAGACGCCCTATCGGGCCAACGGGGCCCTGAGCATCCTGGCGGGCTATTCTGAGGAGAACGAGCTGGTGGGCTATTGCGTGGAGGTCCAGGCCCAGGGCTTTGGCGGCGTCATCACCATGGAGGTGGGCGTGGACTTAAACGGCCAGGTCACCGGCGTGGCCGTCACCTCTCATAAAGAGACCACCGGCGTGGGCACCCGGGCCATGACCCCCGCCGCCCTCAGCCGCTATGTAGGCCGCTATGGCACCCTGCGCACCACCGGCGAGAACGCCGTGGACGCCGTCAGTGGGGCCACCGCCACCTCCAACGCCATCACCGCAGGCGTCAACCGCGCCCTGGCCATCGTGGCCAATCTGGATGCGGCGGACGGCAGCGTGGACTATGTAGACGGCGAAGTGTAACGCCCGCAAGATAAAGGAGACTTTGACATGGCTGTGATCGAGCTTGCCGGGGTGGCGCTGGCCGCCCTGCTGTCTGAAAATTTTGTGCTGGTCAGCTGCATGGGCATCGGCACCCGCCTTCGGGCCTTTCAGGACCCCATCGACGCCCTGCGCACCGGCTATTGCCTCACGGCGGTGATGATCCTCTCCGCCCTGCTGTCCTGGCTGGCCGACTTTCTGGTGCTCACCCGCTTCGGCTGGCAGCACTTCCGGCTGCTGTTCCTGTGCCTGCTCATTCCGGGCATCATCGCCGGGCTGCGGCAGTTTGTCCGGGTGTGCCTGCCAGAGCTGTCCCGGCGGATGGACGACAACCTGGCCAGCATCGGGACAAACTGCGCCGCCCTGGGCTGTGCCCTGCTCATCAGCCAGCGCAGCTATGGCCTGGGCACGGCCCTGGTGTTCGCCCTGTTCGGCGGCGTGGGGGCCACGGTGGCCATGGCCAGCTTTGCCAGTCTGCGGGAGGAGGTCAGCTTTCACCACTGCCCCCGGTGCTTCCAGGGGCTGCCCATCCTCCTCATCACCGCCGGGCTGATGGCCCTGGCCCTGGTGGGTTTTTACGGGCTGCACATGCCCTAAAACAACAAAGAAAACCGCTCAGGCTTCCAACAGAAACCTGAGCGGTTTTTTGCGCACTATTTTAAGAATATCGCCGGTCTAAGATGTCCACGATGTCCCCGATGACGCCGTCGTCACAGTGACAGAGGACTTTGGCCCCCCAGTCCTTCACCTCTTGGGCGCAGTTGGCGGGGGCAAAGGGGATGGCGGAACGGCGGAGCATGGACAGGTCGTTCTGGTTGTCTCCCACGCAATAGAGGTTCTCCGGCCGGATGCCCAGCATGTCCGCCACCTTGGCCACAAAGTCCCCCTTGGTGCTGCCCTTGGCGGTGATCTCCAGGTAATAGGCGTTGGAGAAGATGGCCTCATACCGGTCCCCCCACCGCTCCAGCAGCCACTGCTGCACCGGGCGGAGCACGTTCCGCTCCTGCTGCAAAACAGCCTTGGTCCAGGGGGTGGGCATCTGGTCGAAGGGGAGGACAGTGTAGCCGCCGCCCACCTTTTTCATGTGGGCCTCGGTGATGTAGTTGGGGTTCCAGGCGTAGATGTCCTCGGCGTGATAGACCTCAGCGCCCACCGAGGGGAACTGGGCCAGAATGGCGGAAAAGTCCGCCGGGGCGGAGGGGGGCAGAAAGGTCTGCTCCAGCATCTCGTTTTTGGAAAAATCATAGATGGCCGAGCCGTTGGACAGCACCACCGGGGCGTCCAGAGGCACCAGGTCGTGGTAGGGGGCAAAGGTCCGTCTGGCCCGCCCGGTGGCCACGGTGAAGCGCCCGCCCTGGCTGCGGAAATAGTCCAGCGCCCGGCGGTTGCGCTCGGGCACCTGGTGGTGGGAGTCGTAAAGAGTGTCATCAAAATCGCTGACCAGCAGCACGCCATCAAATTTTCCCATTAGGGTCTCTCTTTCTCCCCGGCTTTCGGGGGCGTTTTGAACAGTACAATAATAATTTAATTGTATGGAGTTTGACCGGATTTGTCAAGAGAAGGGCACAAAACACGGACCTGCGGCAGGAGAGAACCGCAGGTCCGTATTTTTATATGGCTTTTGATAGGTTTGGATGGAACCTGCAAAAGCAGTTTGGCCAGATGGCCGGAGGAGAATGCTTGCTTGTTACTTGGCGAAGGTGCGGTAATAATCCTTCAGGAACTCAGACAGCTTTTTCATATTGAAAACTTCCTTTCTGTTGAAGAAGATGGATTTGAGGGGAGCGGGTTTCTTATTTTGCGAAGGTACGGTAATAATCCTTCAGGAATTCAGCCAGTTTTTTCATATCAAGACTCCCTTTCTGTTTGAAGTGAATGGCGGAAATGAAACATCAGAAATTCTCGGCGAAAGTCTGATAATACATCCGCAGCATCTCGGTGAGCTCGTTCCAAATGTTCCGTTTCATGAATCAAGACCTCCTATTTCCTTTGTTTCATGTGACTTTTTGTTTTGAAATTTTTGTATTCCCTTTTGATGGTCTTATCATAGCACCACTTTGATAAAAAATAAAATACATATTGCATTGTGCTTATCATATCTTTTCGATATAATAAGCCCAAGGAGATGAGGCATATGGAACTGCGGCAGCTGCGTTACTTTTTGACCGTGGCACAGGAGCTGAATATCACCCGGGCGGCGGAGCGGCTGAACATGAGCCAGCCCCCTTTGAGCAACCAGATCCACGGCCTGGAGGAGGAACTGGGGGTGACGCTGTTCGTCCGGGGTAAGCGGCGGCTGACCCTGACGGAGGAGGGCAGCTTTCTGCTCCAGCGGGCGGCCCAGCTGCTGGACCTGGAGGACAAGACCCGCCAGGAGCTGACCACCATGAAGGACGGCATCTCGGGCAAGCTGTGCCTGGGGATGGTGGAGGGCCGTGCCCCCTATCTGTGCGCCCGGTGGATCGCCGGGTTCCGGGACGAGTTCCCCCGGGTGCGCTACAGCCTGTGGAACGGCAGCAGCGACGACGTGCTGGACCGCCTGCGCCGGGGCCTAGCCGACCTGGCGGTGATCGCCGCCCCCTATGACTCTGAGCATCTGGAGGGTATCCCCGTGGGGCAGGAGCCCTGGGTGACTATGATCCCCAAGGACCACCCCCTGGCCAAGCAGCCGGGGAACGAGCTGCCGTTAAAGAGCCTGGTGGGCTGCCCCCTCATCGTGCCCAGCCGAAAGTCAAGGGTGGAGGCCATCCACGAGTGGTTCGGGGAGATCGGGGCAGAGCCGGACATCCTGTGCGAGATGTCCAACTATATGGACGCGGTGGCCCTGGTGGAGCAGGGAGTGGGGCTGAGCATCTTCCCCCAGACCACCTATACCCCCAACGACCTGCTGGTGTCTAAGGTCATTACCCAGCCCGCCCGCAAGGCGGAATATGTGCTGGTGTGGGAGCGGGAGCACCGACTGTCCCCGCTGATGGAGGCCTTTGTGGACTATGTGCGGGACTTTTTGCAGGAGGATATGATCCACTCCCAGCGCTTCCGGGCCCGGGAGGAGGAGTATGCCCTGCCCGGAAATACCGTGAGCCTGTGACAGAGAGAGGAGCGCGCGACATGGAGGAAAACGAGATCGTCCGCCGCTGCGGCGTGACACAGGAGGAGTGGGCCCGGATGCTGGCGCTGTCAAACGCCAGACGGCGGCGCTATCACAAGGGGGAAGCGGTGCTACGCTGCGGGGACCGGGGGAAAGAGCTGGGCCTGGTGGAACAGGGCAGCGTGAACATCGAGACGGTGGACCTGTCGGGCAGCCGAAGTATCTTAGGGCACATCCCCCGGGGCCAGGTGTTCGCTGAGACCTATGCCTTCTGCCGGGAGGTGCTGATGGTGGACGTGACGGCGGCGGAGGAGAGCCAAATCTTATTCCTGGACGTCCACGCCCTGCTCCTGCCCCAGTACGCCGGGGAGATCTGGCAGCGGAAGCTGCTGGCGGGCCTGCTTGCCATGTCCACCCAGAAGAACCTGGCCCTGTCCCGGCGGATGTTCTGCGCTACCCCCAAAACGGTGCGGGGGCGGCTGACCACCTATCTCGCCGGTCAGGCCGCTTTAGAAGGCCGCCGGGAGTTCTCTATCCCCTTTGACCGCCAGCAGCTGGCCGACTATCTGAACCTGGACCGCAGCGCCCTGTCCCGGGAGCTGGGCCGGATGCAGGAGGAGGGCCTGCTGGAGTACCACAAAAACCGGTTCAAGCTCACCGGAAGGACGGAATAAACAGGATAAAAATCAGCGTGGCTGTCAGAAACGCAGCCACGCTGATTTTTTGTGCTTTTTTAGTTGTCCGCGCCCTCACGCCGACGCTCCAACGCGAACACGGTCAACTGGAACAGGACGATGACCGTCCAGCCCAGGCCGGTGGCCAGGGCCACGGCGTCCAGCCCCAGGCGGCCCACCAGGAGATAGGCCCCCACCACCCGGACGACGATCTGGATGGTGGTGCCCCAAAAGGTGATGTTCATCCGCCCGGTGCCCCGGTACCAGCCCACAAAGGTGTGCCCGGTGAAGGACAGCCAGTAGAACCAGCCCATCAGCCGCAGATAGGAGCTGCACAGCGCCAGGGCTCCGCTGCCCGACTCCAGAAAGACGGCGGAGAAGGCGGGGGCGAACAGGTGGAGCAGGGCGGAGAAAATAAGGCCGGTGGAGATGACCAGGGCGCCGCCCCGGACAAAGCCGCTCAGGGCCCGGCGATGCTTCCCCGCCCCCTGGTTCTGGGCCACGAAGATGGCGATGGACTCGCAGCCGCTGATGCCAAAGGCCTGGGTGAAGTTCTCCACCCGGGTGGCGGCGGTGAAGGCGGAGATGGGGGCGGTGGAGGCGAGACTGATGCCGTTCACCGCGCTTTGGATCATCAGCTTGCCCAGATACAGGCTGGACTGCTGGAGGGCGGCCACGGCGGCATAGCTGCTGGTGCGGTGGATGAGGACGGGGTCCATGCGCATGTCGGCCCGGTGGACGGCCAGAAAGGGCCGCATTTTGCGGATATAGACGAAGCACAGCCCGGAGGACAGCAGCTGGGCCGAGGCGGTGGCCAGGGCTGTGCCCAAAATCCCCAGTTTTAACACAGCCACCAGCAGCCAGGCCGCCGCCAGATTATACCCCAGGGAGAGCAGCAGAAAGTACAGGGCGGACTTGGTGTCCCCCACCGCCCGTAGGGTGGCGGCCAGGTAGTTATAGGTGAAGGTGAACAGCATCCCAATTAAGATCACCCGGAGATAGAGGACCACGTCGGCCATCAGCTCCTCTGGCGTCTGGATAAGGGCCAGGAGCTGGGGGAGAAACAGCTGGACCAAAATGACGGCAGCCAGCGTACAGCCGCCGATGAGCACGGCGGAGACATACAGCTGCTGCCGCAGCCGGGGCAGGTTCTGCTCCCCATAAAACTGGGCGATGAGGACGGATGCCCCCATGCAGGCCCCAGTGATGACATAGATGAACAGGTTCATCACGCTCTCCGCCACCCCCAGGGCGGCAAAGGCGCTGTCGCCGATGTAGCGGGTGACCACCAGGGAGTTGATGATGTTGTAAAGCTGCTGGAGCACGTTGGCGCACAGCAGGGGCAGACACAGCTGAAGCAGCTGGGGCAGGATGGGACCGGAGGTGAGATGAAGCTCTTTGGACACGGGAGCGCGCCCCCCTTTCCCTTTCATCATAGGGCAGAATGAAAATTTTGTAAAGCGGAAGAGAACAACAGACAAAAAATGGCAGGTTCAGACAGGGGACCTGTCCTATACTCGGCGGAAAACAGGCGGCAAAGGCCGCATTTTGAAAAGGAGGAGAGCGCTGTGCCGGTGGTGTGTACAGAGGAGGGCCGCGTGCTGCGGGGGCGGAGCTGTCCGGAGAGCTGGACCACCATGGGGCCCGGGCGGTGATGGAGGAGCTGGACCGGCAGATCGACCTGGCCCTGCCCCGGGAACTGGTGCTGGACCTGTCGGGGCTGACCTTTACCGATAGCTCGGGCATCGCGGTGCTGCTGCGGGCCTGGAAGGGCATGATCCACATCCGGGGGGCCATCAAGATCGTGAACACCCCGGACCAGGCGGCCCGGGTGTTCCATGCTGCGGGCCTGCAGCGGATGCTCCGGTTCGAGTGACCGGGGCGGCAGAGAGGAGGTACATACATGAAAGAGGAGAACCATGCGTTTTTAGAGTTTCCCAGCCGCTCGGCCAACGAGGGCTTTGCCCGGGCGGCGGCGGCCTGCTTTGCCGCCCAGCTGGACCCCACCCTGGAGGAGGTGAACGACGTGAAGACCGCCGTGAGCGAGGCGGTGACCAACGCCATCGTCCACGCCTACCCAGACACCCTGGGCAAGATCGTCCTGAAACTGCGTATTCGCCAGGACAACATCCTGGAAATCGTGGTGCGGGACTGGGGCGTGGGCATCGCGGACATTGAGCAGGCCAGAACGCCCCTGTTCACCACCGGCAGCCAGGAGCGTTCCGGCATGGGCTTTACCATTATGGAGAGCTTTATGGACACGGTGAAGGTGCGCTCCACTCCGGGCAAGGGGACCACAGTGACCATGCGGCGGAGAATCGCCCGCCGGGCGGGGCGATGAACGCCCCAGCCTTGTCTGCGGGGGAGCTGCTGGCGGCGGCCCGGGCGGGGGACAGCGCGGCTTGCGAGCAGGTGCTGCGGGAGAACAACGGCCTGATCTGGAGCGTGGTCCGGCGGTATTATGGCCGGGGGGTGGAGCCGGACGACCTGTATCAGCTGGGCTGCCTGGGCTTTTTAAAGGCGGTGCGGGGCTTTGATCCCGCTTACGGCACCCAGTTTTCCACCTATGCCGTGCCCAAGATCGCCGGGGAGATCCGCCGCTTTCTCCGGGATGACGGGCCGGTGAAGGTGAGCCGGGGGCTGAAGGAGCGCTCCGCCGCCGTGCGTGGGGCCCAGAGCCGCCTGTCCGCCCGGCTGGGCCGGGAGCCCACCCTCAGCGAGCTGTCGGCGGAGACGGGGCTGGAGCCGGAGGACATCGCCGCGGCGGAGACGGCGGCAGAGCCCGTCCTCTCCCTCCAGAGCGAGACGGGGGAGAACGGCCTGACTTTAGAGGGGATGCTCACCGCCGGAAACGAGGAAGAGGGTCTTATCGAGCGCCTGGCCCTGCGCACGGCTTTAGATACCCTGCCGGAGCGGGAGCGGGAGGTGCTGCTGCTGCGCTATTACCGGGGCATGACCCAGGTACAGACCGCCCGGATCGTAGGCGTGTCCCAGGTGCAGGTGTCCAGGTTGGAGCGCAAAGCGCTGGGGAGGCTGCGGGAAGTGATGAGTTAGGAGTTAGGAGGGATGAGTTAGACGGATTGCCACGTCGCTCCGCTCCTCGCAATGACATATCCGGGTCAGTTTTGCTGTCATTGCGAGGAAGGGCGCAGCCCTGACGCGGCAATCCGTTCCCAACGTCCAAAATAAAAGCCGCGAAGCACACGCTTCGCGGCTTGAAAAATAATCTCTTAATCCTCCAGCATCCGATAGCCGATGCCCAGTTCGGTGTATATGTACTTGGGCTCGGAGGGGTTCTCACCCAGCTTGCGGCGGATGTTGGCCATGTTCACCCGCAGGATCTGGTTGCTGCTGTTGCCGCTGTAAGGGCCCCACACGTGCTGCAAAATGAAGTCATAGGTGAGCACTTTCCCGGCGTGGATGGCCAGCAGCTCCAGGATCTTAAACTCGTTCTGGGTGAAGTGGATCAGCTGGCCGCCCAGGGTGACCTGGTGCTTGGAGATGTCCACGACCAGGTCCTTCACCTGATACACGTCCCGCTGGATGCCCTGGCTGACCTTGATGCGGTCGGCCCGGCGGAGGGTGGTGCGGATGCGGGCCAGCAGTTCGGACACGCCGAAGGGCTTGACCACATAGTCGTCCGCCCCCATATCCAGGGCCTTGACCTTTTCCGACTCCCGGTCACGGGCGGAGATGATGATGGTGGGCACCTCCTGGGGCAGGTCGCTGAACTGCTCCAGCACCTCCAGCCCGTCCATGTCGGGCAGCCCCAGGTCCAGGAGGACCAGGTCCGGGCTGTGGGAGAAGAACAGGGACAGGCCCTCCTTGCCGCTGGCGGCGGGGATGGCCTTATAGTCGTTGGCGGTGAGGGCGCGGCAGATAAAGTTGCTGATGGCGTGGTCATCCTCGATGACCAGGATGACGCGTTTTTCAGGCATGGTTCGTTTCCTCCATAGGGAGACCGAAGCGGAACACCGCCCCGCCCTCCGGGTTATTGCCCGCGGCGAAGAAGCCGCCGTGGGCCTTGATGATGCTTTGACAGACGGACAGGCCGATGCCCATACCCCGAGAGGTGTCGCCGGAGAGCTTTTTGTCCAGCTGCTTGCCGGCCTGCACGGCCTGGCAGATCTCGGGGGACAGGCCCTTGCCCCGGTCCCGGACCTCCACCACCGCCCAGTCGTCCTGGCGGAACAGGTGCAGGGTGATGTGCTGGGTGTCGCCGGAGTGGCGGATGGCGTTTTCCAGCAGATTCACCATCACCTGCTTGACCAGCATGGGTTCCATGGGAAAATATAGGATGTCCTCGGACAGGTCCAGCTCCACGTGGCAGTCGGGAAAGCGGCGGCGGGTGGTGAGGATGGCGTCCCCGGCCACCTCCTCCAGCATCTCCTCGTGCTTTTTCAGGGGGATGTTGCCGTCTTGAATGCGGGTGATGGACAGCAGATTCTCTACCATAATAATGAGGGAGTCGGCGTCGTTTTTGATGTCCCGCAGCATGGCTATGTTTTGCGGGGAGACCTCCGGGCTGCTCAGCAGCACCGAGGCCGCGCCGGAGATGGAGGTGAGGGGGGTGCGCAGGTCGTGAGACACCGCCCGGAGGATGTTGCCCCGGATGGTCTCCCGGGCGGACTCCAGCTGGATGGCCGCCTTTTCAGCGTTGAGCCGCTCGTTCAGCTCGTACAGGGATTTGGTGCGCTTTTCCTGGCGGATGGCCTCCGCCCGCTGGTTTTTGGTCCGGGTGGTCAGGGCGCACACCACGCAGGAGATGGCCACCATGGAGATCATGGCCACCGGATAGCCCGCGTAGCTCAGGGAGAAGGCGGCGTATGGCACCATGAAGAAGAAGTTGATGCAGAAGCCGCCGATGATGGAGGAGACGATGCCATAGGCATACCCCTCGGTGAGCAGCGAGATCATGACCACCGCCAGCACAAAGACCAGGGCGGAGTTGTTTTCGCCCCCGGTGTGGTTGATCAGAATGCCGCTGGCCAGATAGGCCCCGCACAGGAACAGGGCGGAGACGATGAGACTGCGTGGCGTCTCTGGGATGCGGAGAAACTGCTCCCGGACTCTGCGGTAAATACGCTTTGCCCAGCTGGGGATAGACACGGCGGACACCTCCTGATGAGATGGAAGATCACAGCAGGTCCCGGCCCGTGGGCCGGGACTATTTTCTTTTCTTTATTATATCAGCAAACAAAATCGCCGTAAAGGGGGAGAAGTCTGAAAACCGCCGTTGAAAACCCCACCTAGATATGATAGCATGAGAAAAAAGAGACAAGGAGGACTCCGCCATGAACGAAAAGGAACGTTCCGTCCAGTTTCATATCCAGTGCGCCCAGGGGGACGTGGGCAAATACTGCATCCTCCCCGGCGACCCGGGCCGGTGCAGGGCCATTGCCCAGCGCTTTGACGGGGCGGTGCATGTAAAGACCAACCGGGAATTCGAGACCTGGACGGGGGAGCTGCTGGGGGAGCGGGTGAGCGTGGTGTCCACCGGCATCGGCGGGCCCTCCGCCGCCATCGCCATGGAGGAGCTGGCCAATCTGGGTGCCCACACCTTTATCCGGGTGGGCACCTGCGGCGGCATCGAGCTGTCCGTCCAGAGCGACGACGTGGTGGTGGCCACCGGGGCGGTGCGCATGGAGGGCACCAGCCGGGAGTATGCCCCCATCGAGTGGCCCGCTGTGGCCGACTATCAGGCGGTGGATGCCCTGGTCCGGGCCTGCAAGGCCCTGGGCAAGCCCTGGCACGCCGGGGTGGTGCAGAGCAAGGACTCCTTCTATGGCCAGCACTCCCCGGGCCGGATGCCCGTGTCCTATGACCTGGAGCAGAAGTGGCAGGCGTGGAAGCGGCTGGGGGTGCTGGCCTCGGAGATGGAGGGGGCCGCCCTGTTCACTGTGGCCGCCGCCCGCCGTGTGCGCTGCGGAGCGGTGTTCCACGTCATCTGGAACCAGGAGCGGGAGGCCGCCGGACTGGATCAGAAGGAATCCCTGGACACCTCCGCCGCCATCGACGTGGGTGTGGAGGCATTGAAGCTGCTGATCCAGGAGGATAAAAAATAAAAAACGGGGTGGTTTTATGTGGAATGTCACCTGGAGGATTTATATGCGGATCGCATTTTTCCTGGCCTGTGTCAACGTTTTTGCGGCAGGGAAGAAAAAGCAGATGATGCCCCATGTTCTTACATTTGGCAGTTTGATGTTTGGAGCGCTGGCAGTTTTAACGGAACTCAAGATGGTGAACGTGTGGTACGAATTTGGAGAAGCAGTGGAACTGGAAATGCTTCCTAAAATATACCACAGGCTGACCATAGAGATCCCGTCGCTGCTGCTGCTAAATCTCATCCCGTTGTTTATCCTGTTTCTGTTAAAGAGAAAAAGATAAAGAGAAGCATTTTATATAGGAGGCAATCCATATGAACATTCAGGACCCCGTTTTTCTGGCACAGGTGGAGCAGGCGGTGCGGGAGGCCGGACAGATCTTTTATGACCGGACCAAGGCCAGCCACATGAAGCACAAGGGGGTCACCGACTTTGTGACCGAGGTGGACCTGTCGGTACAGACCTTTTTAAAGGAGCGGCTGGCTCAGCTCGCCCCGGAAGTGCAGCTGATGGGGGAGGAGAAGGACAACAGCGGCCTGGACTTTGAAAAGCCCATGTGGATCTTAGACCCGGTGGACGGGACCATGAACCTGGTCCACGGCTTCCGCCACAGCGCCGTGTCCCTGGCCCTGGCGGATAAAGGGCAAGTGGAGCTGGGCCTGGTATACGATCCCTATGCCGGGGAGTTATTTTCCGCCCGGCGGGGCGGCGGGGCCTTTGTGAACGGGGAGCCCATCCACGTCAGCGGGGCGAAGCGCCTGGCCGACTGCCTGGTGGACGTGGGGACCAACCCCAGCCAGCGGGAGGCGGCGGACCGGACCTTCCGGTGTCTGCGGGCGGTGTATGACCGCTGCCACGACATCCGCCGGGTGGGGGCGGCCTCTGTGGATCTGTGCTATGTGGCGGCGGGCCGGCTGGACGCCTATGTGGAGAACAGCCTGAAGCCCTGGGACTATGCCGCGGGTCTTCTCATCGTTCAGGAGGCCGGCGGAGCCGTGGTAACGGTGGACGGAGCGGCCCCCTCCCTGAAAATGGGCGGCGACGTCATGGGCACCAACGGGGCCGTGACGGAGGAGCTGCTGGCGGTGCTGCGTCAGGCAGCGAACGGGTGAATATAAATACAGAACAGAGTTTTCTAACAGACCGGCGGAGTTCTCTTCTCTGCCGGTCTGTTCTTGTATAGACGATATCACAATGCAGTGTACTAGTGAATCACCTAATTGCTGTGATGTTGCATAAAGAATAAAGTAAAAATCGAAAAGTTTTTATTGAATTTATCTAAAACATCGGTTATAATAAAAATCGTTAAGAACAGAGGAGAGGAGACCCGATAGATTTTAAGCCTCTCAAAGCCCGGTGGTGCTAGCCCGCGCGGGAGAGAGATAAGGTCAAAGGGTCGAATCGCAAACGCATGAAACCGCTGTTTTTAGAAGAAGGGAAAAGAACGAATTGAAAAGAGGGGTAATAACATGTCATTATTAACGAATCCCGTTCTGGTATCCGTCGTTGTCCTTTGCGTCCTGTGCTTGCTGAAGCTGAACGTGCTGATGTCCCTGATCATCGCCGCTATGACCGGCGCTGTTCTGGGCGGCATCTCCATCCCCGACGCGATGGGCATCCTGTGCGACGGCTTCTCCGGAAACGCCAACACCGCTCTGGCTTATGTGCTGCTGGGCACCTTCGCCACCGCCATCGCCTCCACCGGTCTGGCCGACATGGCCTCCAAGAAGCTGTCCCAGATCATGGGCGGCAAGAGCGCCTCTGTGCTGCTGCTGATCCTGGCCGCTGTGGCCTGCCTGTCTCAGAACCTGATCCCCGTGCACATCGCTTTCATCCCCATCCTGATCCCCCCCATGCTGGCCATGTTCAATGAGATGAAGGTCGACCGCCGCGGCGTGGCCTGCGCTCTGTCCTTCGGCCTGAAGGCCCCCTACATCTCCATCCCCTTCGGCTTCGGTGCCATCTTCATGGGCATCATCGCCGACAACATGACCGCCAACGGCATGGAGACCTCCGTCAGCGAAGTTTCCCACTACAACTGGATGCTGGGCTGCTGCATGCTGGTCGGCCTGCTGATCGCCGTGTTCGTCACCTATCGCAAGCCCCGTGAGTACAAGATGGTCGCTGCCGACACTGCCGCTTCCGATGCCGCCTCCGACCGCTTCACCGCTGCTCACGCCGTGACCCTGGTCGCCATCCTGGGCGTGGTCGTGGTCCAGGTCCTGGCCGACTCCCTGGCTCTGGCCGCTCTGACCGGTGTTGCCATCATGATCGTCGGCGGCGCTGTTAAGTGGAACAAGATCGACGAGCAGTTTGACGGCGGCGTCCGCATCATGGGCCTGATCGGCTTCATCATGCTGGTTGCCGGCGGCTATGCCGAGGTCATGAAGGCCACCGGCGCTGTTAACGAGCTGGTCGAGGCCGCGATCGCCGTCATGGGCGGCAACAAGTGGATCGCCGCCACCGTGATCACCCTGATCGGCCTGCTGGTCACCATGGGTATCGGCTCCTCCTTCAGCACCGTGCCCGTCGTTGCCATCCTGTACGTTCCTCTGTGCCAGCGGATGGGCTTCTCCATCCCCGCTACCATCATCCTGATGTCCGCTGCCGCCGCTCTGGGCGATGCCGGTTCCCCCGCTTCCGACACCACCCTGGGCCCCACCGCCGGCCTGAACGCCGACGGCCAGCACAACCACATCTGGGACACCTGCGTGCCTACCTTCCTGCACTATAACATCCCCCTGATGATCGGCGCCATCGTCCTGTCCCAGTTCGTGTAATTCCTTAAAATGCTCATGTATCCCGCCCGGATATTTTCCGGGCGGGATACCAAAGCTAGTTACTGCAGACGAAGGCGGCGCAGAAAAAAATGCCGCCCCAATTTGGAAGGAGTAATTTTAGAATGCTGTACAACCCCAAAGCTATCAAGAATGTGGTCCTGGACGGCCATAGCCTGACCCTGGAGAGCTTCGTCGCTGTCTCCCGCTTCGGCGCCACCGTCGAGCTGGCCCCCTCCGCTCTGGAGGCCATGAAGAAGTCCCGCGCCCTGGCCGAGAAGATCGCCGCTGAGAAGCGCGTGGCCTATGGTATCACCACCGGCTTCGGCGACTTCCAGAAGGTGGCCGTCAGCGCCGAGATGAGCAACCAGCTGTCCACCAACCTGATCCTCAGCCACTGCACCGCCATGGGCGAGCCCTATGCCGACGAGGTGGCCCGCGGCATGCTGCTGCTGCGCGCCAACGCTCTGTGCGTGGGCGTGTCCGGCGTGCGTCCTCTGCTGGTCGAGATGATGATCGAGATGCTGAACAAGGGCGTCACCCCCATCATCCCCCAGAAGGGCTCCCTGGGCTCCTCCGGCGACCTGGCTCCTCTGGCTCACATGTCCCTGCCTCTGCTGGGCCGTGGCCGCGCCAAGTTCGAGGGCGTGGAGATGTCCGGCGCCGAGGCCATGGCCAAGGCTGGCATCAAGACCCTGGACACCCTGGTCAGCAAGGAGGGCCTGGGCCTGACCAACGGCACCTGCGCCATGACCTCCGTCGGCTCCCTGGCTCTGTATGACACCATCTGCGCCGCTCAGATGGGCGACATCATCGGCTCTCTGGACTTTGAGGGCCTGACCGGTCTGCGCAACGCTTTCGATCCCCGTATCCACGCTGTCCGTGGTCAGAAGGGCCAGATGCTGGTCGCCGAGAACATGGCCAAGCTGCTGGAGGGCTCTGAGATCATCGACAACTGCCAGCACGACCGCGTGCAGGACGCCTATGCCCTGCGCTGCATCCCCCAGCTGCACGGCGCTGTCCGTGACGCCCTGGACTATGTCCTGGACAAGGTGGAGATCGAGCTGAACGCCGTGACCGATAACCCCCTGATGTTCCTGGAGGACGAGGCTGTTATCTCCGGCGGCAACTTCCATGGCGAGCCCATGGCCATCCCCTTCGACACTCTGGGCATCGCCGCTTCCGAGCTGGCCGACGCCTCTGAGCGCCGTATCGAGCGTATGGTCAACGCCGCTCTGTCCAACGGCCTGACCCCCTTCCTGACCGTCGAGGGCGGCGTGAACTCCGGCTATATGATCGTGCAGTATGCCGCCGCTTCCATGGTGTCCGAGAACAAGATCTATGCCCACCCCGCCTCCGTGGACTCCATCCCCTCCTCCGCCAACCAGGAGGATATCGTGTCCATGGGCACCACCGCTGGTCGTAAGGCTGGCATGATCGTGAAGAACACCCTGGATTGTCTGGCTCTGGAGCTGATGACCTCCTGCCAGGCCATCGACATCCGCCGCCGCCTGAACAGCCACGGCCAGGGCATCACCCCCCTGCACCAGGCCATCTACAACAAGGTCCGCGAGAAGGTCGCCTTCTTCGAGATCGACCGTGAGATCTGGCCCGACATCCAGGCTGTGAAGGAAATGATCTACAGCGGCGAGCTGCTGGAGCTGATCAAGGAGTATATCCCCGACTTCCAGTAATCCTCCCCTTACACTTGTTTTCCCCTCGGGGGCAAGGGCTTTGCCCTTGCCCCCGTTTTTTTGTTTGAACGCCCGCCCTGTTTTGGGCGGGACCGAAAAAGAGAAGGAGCGTGTGTCACTATGAAGCTGAACGTACTGCGCGCCGACCCGGCGGGCAACATCACCCTGTTTGTGCTGGACCCCGTGGAGAAGAGCCGCCGGGCGGACGTCGCCGCCCAGCTGATGGCCGTGCCTGAATATAAAGCTGAGCAAGTGGGCTTTGTCTGCACCCCCCAGGAGGGGGGCGACGGGCGCATGGAGATGATGGGCGGCGAGTTCTGCGGCAACGCCACCCGGGCCTTCGGCCTGCTGACGGCCAAGAAGCTGGGCGCCCCCGCCCATGTGCGCATCGAGACCAGCGGCTGCGACCACATCGTCACCGTGGACACCGACCTGGCCGCCGGGACCTCCCGGGCGGAGATGCCCCTGCCCCAGTGGCTGAAGAATGTGGAGTTCGCCGGGCACAAGGGCACCCTGGTCCACCTGGGCGGCATCGCCCACCTGGTGCTGGAGAACGTGGAGCCCAGCCAGGCCATCTTTGACCAGGCCGAGCCTCTGTTCCAGGACATCCCCGGCCTGGACGCCTATGGCGTCATCTTCCTGGACACCAACACCCTGCACATGACCCCCCTGGTGAAGGTGCCCGCCACCAACACCCTGGTGTGGGAGGGCAGCTGCGGGTCCGGCTCCCTGGCCTCCGCCCTGGCTCAGAGCCGGGACATGACCGAAGGCACCTTCAGCCGCAGCTACATCCAGCCCGCCGGTACCGTCACCGCCACCGCGGTGCGGGAGGGCGGCAAAGTGGTCAAGACCTACATCGGCGGCCCCGTCACTCTGGGCGAGCCCTTCGAGACCGAGGTCAAGGGCTGAAATCAACTCTCTTGCAGAAGACAGCAAAGCAGCACCCGTTTCGGCGGGTGCTGCTTTTGCGCGCTTATTGGGGGTGTTTCCAGTGTTTGAGCGTGGGCAGGGTGGCCTGTAAATAGGCCCGGACCTGATCCTCCGGCCAGGCGGGGCTGGCCATGTGTCCGGCACAGAAGTCGATGAGGGTGTTCAGGTCTGTGTAGGCAAACTCTCCGTCGGCATAGCACCACTGGCAGTAGTCCTGGTTGGGGGTCCCGTCCGGCTCGCGGCTGAGGATACTGTCCTCCAGGGGCATTCCGCAGCACTGGCAGATCAGCTTTTGAGGGGAGCCAAGCAGGGTGTTGATGGACACATTGAACAGCCGGGAGAGCAGTTTCAGCGTGTCCGGCCCGGGCACCGTCTCCCCACTCTCCCAGCGGGACACCGCCTGGCGGGTGACAAACACCTGGTCGGCCAGGGCCTGCTGAGAAAATCCGTGCTTCTGCCGCAGCGCGGCGATCACATCCTTCGGTTCCATGATTATCCGCCTCCTTTTCCACAGAATAGCAGATATTGGGGAAAGACACAAGCAACAGACAGTTGCGGGAAGGGGGACGGATTGCCACGTCGCTTTGCTCCTCGCAATGACGGCTGTCGTTCTTGTCATTGCGAGGAGGGTAGCGCCCGACGCGGCAATCCGTTCCGCAAAAAACGGACCGCCAGATCGGCGGTCCGTGGAGATATCACATCAGCGGGATCAGGGGCTGAACGCTGTAGTGGAGCTTGGCGGGGGAGTGGGGGTAGCGGCGGGCGAAGGAGAGGAGGATGCGCTGGCAGACCATGCAGCTGTTTTCATAGTTGGCCTGGGGCAGCATCAGGATGTATTGGGACACGCTGCAGGGGGCCACCACATCCCCCCGGCGCAGGCTGTAGCGGATCTGGTCCAGCAGATTTTTCATGGCCCGGTTCAGGCTGCGCTTGGGCAGGGGCTCGTTGTCCTCCCCCTGGACGGAGATGAGGGCGATGTGCACCGCGTCGCCGCTGCGGGCGACTAAACGGGATTGCATCTGGTACAGGGTGCGGAAGAAATCGAACTGGCAGACCATGGCCCCCCGGTCCGGGTCGGCCTCGGTGAGCCGCTCCTGGATCTCCTGCAGGGGCAGGGGCTGGTCGCTGACGGAGCTCATGGCCTCCCGGTAGAGGGCCCGCAGCTCGTCGGAGGGGTTCACGCCGAAGTTGTCATAGAGCAGCTGGGTGACCTCTTCATAGACCACGATGGCCTCCTTCTGCCGCTCCAGGTCCAGCAGATTGCGCATCAGGTGCCAATAGAGCTCCTCACAGTAGGGGTCCAGCTGGATGGCCTGGCGGCAGAGCAGGGCGGCCTCCTCCCGGCGGTCCGCCTCCTCCAGCATGGGCAGTACCTCGTGGACCACCTGGAGATAGATGTTGTGGTAATAGGCCGCCACGGGCACCACCCAGGGGTCGGAGGAGAAGTGGGCCAAAAAGTCCCCGTTATACAGCTCCAGGGCCTTGAGATAGCGCTCCAGCCGCTCTTTGGGGCGGGTGGCGTCAGAGGCTGCCTGGCACAGCTCGTCGAACTCCTCCACGTCCAGGGTGAGGGGCACCTTGCAGTTCCAGGCGTAGCTGCCCCCCTGGCGGACGATGAGGATGTGCCCGGCGGAGTCCCCCAGCCGGTCCAGGGTGGTGCGCACCCGGTGGAACATGGTCTTCAGGGCGTTGGCGGGGTTGGTCACGTTGTCCCCGTCATCCCACAGCAGCCGGACCAGCTCCTCCTGGGTCACGGGGCGCTTTCTGCAATAGATCATATAGGCCAGCAGCAGCCACACCTTGCGGGAGCGGTTGTCGCTGTCGTTGATCTCTGCGCCGCCGGACTGGATGGAGAGGCCGCCCAGCATATTCACTTTTAGCGAGGTGATGCACATGGTCCAGTACCTCCACAAAAGAAAACGGTCATGACAGACCGGTCATCCTAGAGAATCGTTCGAAATTCAACTTTAATATACTACAAAAGATTGGAAATGACAACTAGAAATACGAAAAAGCATGAAAAAGGAAGAAAAAATAAAAAATGTAACAAAAATGCGGAAACCCTCTTTTCATTCTGCCGCAGCTATAGTATAGTATAAGAGAAAAAGTAGATCCTGTCGATTTACAGCCTCCCGTGAGAGATAAAGAAGGGAATGTGCGATGCGTAATATGTGGAAACGAGTGCTGGCCCTGGCCCTGGCAGCCATGATGCTGTCCGGCTGCGCCCAGAATACCGCCGGAGACGCGGTGCAGGCCATGGCCGCCGCTTCTGCGGCCGACCAGAGCGGAGACGCGTCCTCTCAGGAAGTCACCCTGGAGGACGAGATGGTGGCCCTAGCTGCCGGACCGGGGGCCATCGACCCCAGTCTGACCACCTCCGCCCCCGGGACCCTGGCCAAGAAGAACGACAAGGCGGTGGTGGACTACTCCAACACCAAGGACGGCTATGTGATGGTACAGTACACCGCCCAGACGGACAAGCGGCTGAAGGCCCAGGTGAAGGGCCCCACCACCACCTATACATACAACCTGACGGCGGGCAGCTGGGCCACCTTCCCCCTGTCCGACGGCAACGGCAGCTATCAGGTGACGGTGTATCAGAACACCGAGGGCAGCAAGTATGCCGCCGTGGTCTCCGCCACCTTCAACGCGACCATGACCGACGAGTTTGCCCCCTTCACCCACCCCAACCAGTATGTGAACTATGCCGAGGCCCCCAACACCGTGGCCAAGGCGGCGGAGCTGACCAAGGGCGTCACCGACCCCCTGAAGAAGGTGGAGCTGGTGTACAACTATGTGGTGAAGAACATCACCTATGACAAGGAACTGGCCGCCAGCGTGAAGAGCGGATATCTCCCCGTGCTGGACACGGTGCTGGCCAAAAAGACGGGCATCTGCTTTGACTATGCCGCCCTGATGACGGGTATGCTCCGCAGCCAGGGCGTCCCCTGCAAGCTGGTGGTGGGCTACGCCGGAACGGCCTATCACGCCTGGATCAGCGTGTGGACCAAGGAGAACGGCTGGGTGGACGGAGCCATCTACTTCGACGGCTCCACCTGGCAGCGCATGGACCCCACCTTCGCCTCCTCCGGAAAGCAGAGCGCGTCCATCATGGCCTACATCGGGGACGGCTCCCACTACTCCGCGAAATACTTCTATTAAAGATAACACTCTGGAATCGGGCCTGCGGAACACCGCGGGCCCGATTTTTCTGTCTCTCCCTGCGGCCTATTGTTGAAACAGGTCGAAGGTGGTATAATCACCGTAACTGCAACAAAATTTCTGCCCGGGCAGCCGGGAAACGCGAAGGAGACCGCTATGAGGGAGAAGCCCCTTTCCAACCAAACTTTAATGGACCTGTGCGGCGGGCTGGCCCTGCTGCTCCACGCGGGGGTGGGCACGGCGGACGGCCTGGACCTGCTGGGCCAGCAGCAGGAGGAGCCGGCCCTGGCCAAGCTGCTGGCCGACCTGGCCCGCCGGGTGGATGACGGGGCCTCTCTGGCCCAGGCCCTGGAAGACAGCGGGCGCTTTCCCCACTACCTCTGCGCCCTGACGGAGGTGGGGGAGGCCGCCGGGCGGACAGAGGAGGCCCTGAACGCCCTGGCCCGGCACTATGAGAGCCGCATGAGCCTGGACCGCCGCCTGCGTTCTGCCCTGCTGTACCCCTGTATTCTGATGCTCATCATGCTGGGGGTCATCGTGGTGCTGCTGACGAAGGTGCTGCCGGTGTTCGACCAGGTCTATGCCGGGCTGGGCGGCAGCTTGACCGGCGTGGCCGGAGGGCTGCTGGCCCTGGGCCGGGTGCTGGACCGGGGGATGCCTGTGCTGTGCCTGCTGCTGGCCGCCGCCGGGGTGTTTCTGGCCCTGTTCTCCCTGTCTGAAGGCTTCCGCCAGGGGCTAATCTCCCGGTGGCGGCGGCGCTTTGGGGACCGGGGCGTGTCCCGGAAGATCAGCGATGGCCGCTTTGCCCAGGCCCTGTCCATGGGCATGGCCAGCGGTCTGCCCTTAGAGGACGCCCTCACCCAGGCCGCCGACCTGCTGGAGGACGTCCCCGGGGCCCAGGCCCGGTGCCGGGACTGCTTGGACCGGCTGGACCGGGGGGAGGAGCTCTCCCAGGCGGTGCGCCAGTCCGAAGTGCTGCCCCCGGCGGAGTGCCGATTGCTGGCCCTGGGGCTGCGCAGCGGCTCCGGCGACCGGGTGATGGAGGACATCGCCCGCCGCCTGGGTCAGGCCGGGGAGGACGCCCTGGAGGACCGGGTCAGCCGGGTGGAGCCCGCCTTGGTGGGCGTGACCTCTGTGCTGGTGGGGGTCATCCTCCTGTCGGTGATGCTGCCCCTGATGCACATCATGTCCGCCATCGGGTGAGCGGCCATGGGAACGAGACGAGAGAGATGCCGGGCGGTGCTCTCCCTGGTGGGGGGAGCGGCCACGGTATGCTGCGCCCTGGCCATCTTCTTTGGGGCCATGGGTAATTTGAACGCGGACAGCGGGGAGCAGAGCCGCCGTCAGCTGGAGGAGACCCTCCGCCGGGCGGCGGTGGCCTGCTACGCCGCTCAGGGGGCCTATCCCCCGGATCTGGATTACATAGAGGAGCACTGGGGCGTGCAGATCGACCGGTCGCGCTATGCGGTGTTCTATCAGGTGGAGGGGTCGAATCTGATGCCCGACATCACCGTGCTGGAGCGGGAGACATGAGAGAGCAAAACACAAAACTGCATATGTCCGCTCTGCTGCCCCTGGGGGTGTTTGCCCTGTTCGCGGTCTGTGTGCTGTCCGTCCTGCTGACGGGGGCCAAGGTGTACAAGGGCCTGGCCCAGCGGGACCAGGACAGCTATCAGCGACGCACCGGGGCCCAATATCTGGCCACCCGGGTGCGTCAGGCGGAGGGCCCGGTGACAATTACCGATCTACAGGGCACGCCCGCCCTGGCCTTCGATCAGGAGGAGGGCGGTGAGGTCTACACCACCTGGGTCTATTGCTACGACGGCTGGCTCATGGAGCTGTACGCCCAGCCCGGCAGCGGCATGGGCCCGGAGGACGGCGCCCAGGTGCTGCCTGCGGAAGATTTAGAACTGTCCCGGGAGGACGGCCTGCTGCGGGCCGCCCTGTGCTATGACGGGGGGGAGCGGGCCGACCTGGCCCTGTATCTGCCCCTGAACGGGGAGGCGACGCCATGAAAAGCCGTGCGCCCCTGGCGCTGATGGAGCAGACAGTGATGGTGCTGGTCTTCGCCCTGGCCGCCGCCCTGTGCTTAAGGGCCTTTGTGCTGGCCGACGGGATATCCCGCCGGGTGGAGGCCACAGACCGGGCCGTGCTGTGGGCAGAGAGCGCCGCCGACACCTTGAAAGCCCGGAATGGCGACCTGGCCCAGGCTGCGGCAGAGCTGGGCGGCAATTTGGACGGCCAGCGCTGGATCATCCCTCTGGACGAGACCTGGCAGGAGACGGCGGAGGAGCCGACCTATACCCTCACCGTTCAGCCCGTTGAGAGCGATCAGCCCCTGCTGGGCAGGGCACAGATCGACATAGCGGAGAAAAACGGGGAGAGCCTGTTCTCCCTGGAGGTCTGCTGGCAGGAGGCGGGAACATGAGAGAGCGCATGAGAGAGGGAAAAAATCCCGCGCCCGTGGTTGGGGGCAGCTCCCTGCTGGTGATCTTCGCCGTGCTGTGTCTCACGGTGTTCGCCATGCTGTTCCTCACCCAGGCCCAGGCGGACCGGCGGCTGGCCCAGAACAGCTGGAGCGCCGTCACCGGCTATTACCAGGCCGACTGTCAGGCCCAGGAGATCCTGTCCCAGCTCCGGGCCGGGGAGCGCCCCGACGGCGTGACGGCGGAGGGGGAGGGCGTCTTTTCCTATGCCTGCCCCATCTCCGACGCCCAGACGTTGGAGGTCCGGGTGCGGCTGACGGGGGAGAGCCATGAGATCCTCGCCTGGCAGGCCGTCTTCACGGCGGACTGGCAGGCGGACGAGGACCTGGACCTTTGGGACGGGAGCACATGATCTTACATTTCAAAAGGAGGCGATCCCCATGGCGGAGCTGATGGACTATTTGACCCAGTCGGTGGAGCGCCGGGCGTCCGACCTGTTTTTTGTGGCCGGCGGCTCGGCCAGCGCCAAGGTCGAGGGGCAGATACTGCCCCTGGACGACGAGCGGCTGCTGCCCCCCAAGACGGAGGAGCTGCTGCGGGCCATCTATCAGCTGGCCGGGCGGGACATGGACGGCTTTCTGGCCCGGGGGGACGACGACTTCTCCTTCTCCGTCCGGGGACTGGCCCGGTTCCGGGTGAACGCCTATCGCCAGCGGGGGTCTATGGCCGCGGTGGTGCGGGTGGTGGCCTTTGAGATACCGGATTTTCAGGCCCTGCACATCCCGCCCCAGGTGATGGATCTGGCCGAGCTGACCTATGGTATGGTGCTGGTATCCGGCACGGCGGGCAGCGGCAAGTCCACCACCCAGGCGTGTATCCTGGACCGGATCAACCGCACCCGGAACTGCCACATCATCACCCTGGAGGACCCCATCGAGTACCTCCACCGGGACCAGAAGAGCATCGTCAGCCAGCGGGAGATCGCCATCGACACCCAGGACTATCTCTCCGCCCTGCGCGCCTGCCTGCGCCAGGCCCCGGACGTGATCTTATTGGGGGAGATGCGGGACCACGAGACCATCCAGACGGCCATGACCGCCGCCGAGACCGGCCACCTGCTCATCGCCACCCTTCACACCCGGGGGGCGGTGAACACCATTGACCGGATCATCGACTCCTTCCCCCCCGCCCAGCAGGCCCAGATCCGGGTACAGCTGAGCTCGGTGCTGCGCACGGTGGTGTCCCAGCAGCTGCTGCCCGACGTGGACGGGGAACAGGTCCCCGCCTTCGAGGTGATGCAGATGAACAGCGCCATCCGCAGCATGATCCGGGACGGGAAGAACCACCAGATCGACAACGCCATCGCCGCCGGGGGCAGCGAGGGCATGCTGACCATGGACCAGTCCATCCTGGACCTGTATCAGGCCGGCCGCATCACCCGAGAGACGGCGCTGAATTACGCCGATAACCCGGAGCAGCTGCGGCGGAGAATGGGGAATTGAATGTGTGGAGAGAGGGCCCGCCGTCTGGCGGGCCTTTTTCATAGCCTTTGTACCCACAAATCCCCCCAATTCCCCCAAATGACACCCTACTCACAAAAAACACCCCCTAATTGTACCAGTTGCCCAAAAAGTTTGGGTATAATTTGTGCAGGATTTTTTCTGTGCCCGCGAGTTGAAAAGCAAAATGTAACGGGTTTTGTAACCATCATATGATATACTGTTGCCATCCTAAAGAGAGGGGAGGACTTGACAGCGTGCAGAACCGAGTCCAGGCGAATGAATACCGGAACACCCTGGTGTGCATCGACTCCTATGAAGACGGTGTGCTGGACGGGCGGCTCTACCACCCCCAGCTGCACAGCGGCGAGCAGTTCCACAGCGCCATCCACTTCCTGCGGAAAATGGAGCGGCTGCTGGACGCCACAAAGTTTCCCCAGGCTTTCAGCACCCCCCGGGCCTTCGGCGCAAGCGCCGCGGGAAAGGGCAGCGCAGCAGTCGGAACAGGACCCAGGACGGGCAAAATCGCCACCTTCACCGTCAGGGTCATCTTCCGGCAGAACGCCAGCTGGCAGGGCTCTGTGGCCTGGCTGGAGGGCGGCGGCGAACAGCGATTCCGCAGCGTGCTGGAGCTGCTGCTTCTCATGGACAGCGCCCTAGAGAGCGCCAGCCAGATGGAAAAGAGCAGCTGACCCCACCCCAGGCAAAACCCCAGCGACCCCGGCCCACAGGGCCACTGAAAGACACTGACCACGGCAAACCGCCCGAAAGAGCGGGACGCAAAGCAATGGGGGCTAAAGCATTACGCCATGCCAGCCCGGCCGCCAGTATTCCGTTCCTGTTGCAAAAAATGAGGAGGAGAACGAAATAATGGGAAACAAACGATTGAAGAAAAGAGCGTATTCGCTCAAGGGCCTTGGACGCAGAGGTCTGTCCCTGCTCATGGCCATGGTCATGACCCTCAGCCTGGTCCAGATCAGCGCCTTCGCTGAGGAGGACGTTGCTGAGAACCAGCCCGACCCCCTGAAGCCCGACACGGTTGAAAACGTCAACGGCCACGGCATTAACCTGACCAAGACCGCCGAGCGGGTGGGCGACACCGAGTGGGAAGTCACGGTTCGCGCCGACATCGGCGACACTAGGATCAAGCAGCAGCCCCTGGACGTGGTGTTCGTCCTGGATAAGTCCGGCTCCATGATGTTCTGCACCGACCCTGACCACGACAAGGGCGACCACGAGCATAGTATGTGGTGCTACCAGCGCGTTTGGGTAGAGGATGACAGCCTTTTGGGCGGCCATTATGAACGGCAGCTGACCTGCACAAAGAAAGAAGTCAGACACGAGGTTCCAGGCGGCTGGGGTGATGCTACCGACTGGCTGCCCTGCCGGTATAAGGACGAGAACGGCAAGTGGGTCAACTATGAGACCCGTCTGGAGTCTGCCAAGGCGGCAATGACCGCACTGGAGAATTCTCTGCCCGCGGGCGCTAACGTTCAGTACGTCTCTTTTTCTGACGATGCCAAGCAGGAAAACAGCCTGAACGATGTGGTTGCCGATGGCGGCACCAACATCATGGCCGGTGTGGACAAGGGTATCGACCTGCTGAATCAGAATCAGAGCACCGTGACCAAGAAGGTTCTGGTCCTGCTGTCCGACGGCGAAGCAACTGCTGGCGGCGAATATGGCAATAGATACACCTCTAGCACTTATAGAGACTTTATTAAAAACAAGAAAAATGACGTGTACACCGTGGGCTTTGCCCTGGACAACCCGAAGCTGAAAGAAATGGCCAAGGGCGACGGCGAGTATATCTACGCCAATAATGCCGAAGCGCTGAACTCCGCCTTTACCGAGCTGTCCACCCGCATTTCCGCCATGATCGTGGACCCCATGGGCGACGAGATGACCTATGTCAGCGGCAGCGCCAAGGATGGCCCCAAGGAGAACGAGGACTTTGAGACCGTCAAGGGCAACATTACGCTGGACAGCGATGGCCGCACCCTGCGCTGGACCCCCACCAATAAGGATTCGTTCAGCAATACCGTTATCCAGTACACCTATCGCGTGAAGCTGGACCCCAGTGAGGATGCTGGCAACTACACCGGTATCAAGCTGAACAATCCCACTTATCTCCAGTATGGCATTGAGCAGAATGGCAATAAGACCGCGTACACTGGTCAGTTCAACATCCCCGAGGGATTTTACAAGGTGTCCACTCTGGAGGAGCAGTTCAAGGTTCTTGACGAGAACGGCAACGCAAGCGAGATCACCGATTCTGTCCAGAAGCCCCACGCCTTCCAGAGCAAGGTAACGGACTACGGCATGACCGATCTTGAGGTGTACGCCCCCAACCAGGCCCTGGATACCAGCGACGAGCATGTGAAGTATGTCTATCAGTATTCTGAGCTGGACGGCAAGAAGCTGACCGAAGTCCAGGAGGACGGCACTTATCCCATCTTTGAGGGCGATACGCTCGACGTGACCGACAAGGCCGATGCCCACACGCTGGTCCACTACTACGCCAAGGAGTATGTGAACAGCGTGGAGTATGTGTACGACAACACCCCCGAGGACCTGAACCCCAATATGGACCTGCCCGAGAAGCAGTGGTTCAAGCGGGGTTCTGAGCAGACCCGCATTGAGAATCCCACCTCCGACAAGTACAACTTCTCCGGCTGGACCGTGAAGAGCGGCAATGTGGAATTCAAGGAGAATGGAACATTCGATCTGACCGACGACGTGGTGTTCGAGGGCTCCTGGACCATCAAGCCCAGCTATCAGGTTGAGGCTTACTACTACACCTGCGTGGACGGCAAGCCCAAAGCCGAGCCCGATAACAAGGATGCCATCAGCCTGACCGGCACCGTCTATGTGGATGAGGACGGGGATGTTCAGTATAACATCCAGTCCGGCGACTATACGAAGTATGACGGCAAGACTGTGTATGACTACCAGGTGGCCGTGGCCCCCGGCAGCACCGGCAAACTGGAAAAGGGCAGCGAGGTTGTCACCGACATCACCCCCAGCCAGGAAACCACCACCGTCACCCTGTACTTCTACCACGACACCAAGACCCCCGTTGAGTACACTGTGACCCACAAGTATTATAACGTGGACCCCGACAGCAATGAGACCCTTGTTGATGCCAACACCGCCGTCGATACCTATCGTGGTGAGCACGAGGAGACGATCCAGGCCGCTGGCGTTCCTGCCAAGAATGTGGATACCTACACCGAGACTGGCCGCAGCCCTGAGTCCATTCAGCTGAATAAGAACGCCGAGGCTACGCCCAATATCACCATCACCTATAAGCACTATGAATATAGAGTGACTGTGACCGGTGGCGCTGGTGTGACTGCAATCAATGGCGACAACTTCACCTATAGCAAGGGCAAGAACGGCTCTGTGAACTTCAAGCTGAAGCCCGGCTATAAGCTGGCGAGCGTGACCGACCAGGCCGGTACTGACGAGCCCAAGGCCGTGACCGCCAATGCGGATGCCAACGGCGTGTACAGCTACAGCATCAGAAACATCCAGGCCAACCACCATGTAGACATCAAGACCGAGCAGATCCCCTACACCCTGACTGTGAAGTATGAGTTCTCCGACAAGAGCACCCACGACGGTTTTGACACCATCGTTAAGAACGACTACTTCTACGGCCAGGATTATAAGGCCGAACAGAAGGCCGCCCCCGCTGGCTATCACTTTGTGGAAGCGACTGGCGACCCCGCTGAGGGTAAGATCAAAAAGAATACCGAGGTCACCTTCCACTATGCGAAGAATGGCGACGGCACTGTAATTGTGAATTACCTGAAAGAGGGCACCAACGAGGAACTGAATAAATCCGTTTCTGTGCCTGGAACCATTGGCACTGCCTATGATTTGAGTTCCGCAAAAAATGGTGAAAAATATGTTGTCAAGTCCATCACCAAGGACTATGTGGTTTATGACCTGGTGAGCGAGCCCAATATGACCGGCACTTTCCAGGAAAAGACCGTGATCGATCTGTACTACAAAGAGCGCGACAAGAACAGCGTAGTCGTGAAGTATCAGAGCGAGAGCAACGACCCCAAATTTGCCCTGGCTGCGGACGTTATGGAGAAGACCTATACCGACTATGTGGGTAAGAACTATGACGTGAGTGGCAACGAGTATGTCCCCGAGATCATCGTGGACAAGGCGGGCAACACTTGGTATCGCAGCGGCGCCAGCTTCGATGTGAATCACGACAAGCTGACCGGTACGATCACGAAGAGCGAGAATGGTCAGCCCACCGCTACCGTTATCATCAAGTACTACCTGAAGCCCACCTACTCCATCACCGCCACCTATACCACCGTCACCGACGGGACCCCCAGCAGCGTTCCCCAGAGTTCCGGCAAACAAACCGGAGAAGTGGACGCTCCCGTCCCCTTCAAGCGTGCGGACTATGACAACTATAACGGCTTCACCTTCAACGACTTCGTCAGCAACAGCTTGAAGGTCAACGGCAACCCCGTGAGCGAGATGCCCAAGATGGAGAAGTTCCAGAACTACGATGTGACGCTGGAGTATCGGAAGACCGTGAACAATCCCCAGTCCACCACCCTGAACCACGTGTTCTTCACCGTGCTGGACAACGGCCCCGAGACCAAGGATGAGGACAAGACCCTGACTGAAACCATCCAGGTGACCTACGGCAAGAGCGCCAACATGGAGGAGTACGCCAAGAAGGGTGCTGGCTACGAGGGTTACAATCCGGAGCGCTACAGCCACAAGGATAAAATCCTCCCCGCTGGTGCCAACGGTACCATCGAGTATGTGCGCCACATGGTGACCGTGGTGTTCGACCTGGAGGGCGGCACCTGGAAGAACTCTCAGGACGGTGTGAACTACACTGTGGTCAAGAACACCGGCCTGAACGACCAGCAGCCCGTGCCTCAGCCCACCAGAAACGGCTATGACTTCGCCGGCTGGAAGGCCCAGCCCGGTAACGCCATGACCAACGGCACCTTTGACCAGCGCACCGTGTTCACCGCTAAGTGGACCCCCAAGGCTCCCACCATCGTGAACTACTTCTACACCGTGACCTACAACTACACCGTGACCACGGACGGCACCGTCACCTATCAGGACAGCGAGACCACCCAGGTGCAGGATACCACCAAGGCCAGCCAGACCATCAATGCGTCTGCCACTGCCAGCCACGGCGGCTATACCTTCGACCTGGCCAGCCCTGCGGAGCAGACCGCTGACCTGACCGGCACCACCCGGGAGGCCCCCCACCAGTTCGTGGTGAACTATGTGCTCACCGTGAACAACAACGGCGGCGGCGGCCGGGATGACCGGGACGACGACCGGCCCGCACCCAAGCCCACCCCCGACACCGAGATCAAGGACGACGACGTGCCCAAGAGCGATCTGCCTGAGCAGCCCGTGGAGATCCCTGACGAGGATACCCCCAAGACCGACCTGCCCCAGGCCCCTGTGGACATCCCCGACGAGGATACCCCCAAGGCCGACGTGCCCAAGACCGGCGACGCCATGGGTCTGTGGGTGATGGCCGCTGTGGCCTCCGGCGCTGGCCTGGTCTGGCTGAACCTGACCGGCAAGAAGCGCAAGGACGACAACGGCTAAGCCAAAACCAAAGCACAACAAGGGCCCGGACTTTGGTCCGGGCCCTTGCTATTCCAGTACCCCCGGGAGGAGAGACCATGAAACCGAAATTCCGAAAAGCTCTGGCCGCCCTGCTGGCGGTGATCTGCGCCCTCTGCCTGGGCAGAACGGCCCTCCAGCTGGTGCAGTACCGCCAGGGGGACGAGACATACGCCCAGGCCGAGGAGCTGGCCGGGCTGCCCGACCTGTCCGACCTGCCGGTGGTGGACTTTACCGGCGGGAGCGGGAGCGTTTCAAGCTCCGCCAGCACCGACGGGGCGGGGGAGGCCCCGGAGGAGGTCCCCGTGTGGCAGGACCCCTACGCCCAGGCGCTGAAAGACATGGACTTCTCCGCCCTGCGGCAGCAGAACCCGGACGTGCTGGGCTGGATCCTCATCCCCGGCACCCGGGTGTCCTATCCCGTGGTCCAGGGGACGGACAACAGCTACTATCTTGACCACACCTGGCGGGGCGGGAAGAACTCCGTGGGGGCCATCTTCATGGAGTGCCGGAACAGCAGCGACCTGAGCGACTTCAACACCATTATTTACGGCCACCGGATGAACAACCGCTCCATGTTCGGCACCCTGAGCCAGTACAAAAGCCGCAGCTATTGGCAGGCCCACCCCTATGTGTACCTCACCGATGACAGCGGCACCCACCGCTATGAGATCTTCGCCGCCGGAGAGGTGAGCGTGGACAGCGATGTCTATCGCCTGGGGCTGCGCAGCGACAGCAGCCGCCAGAGCTTTCTGGACAGCTGTCTGGCCCTGTCCGCCCTGAACACCGGGGTGACGCCCCACACGTATGACAAGGTGCTGACCCTGTCCACCTGCACGGGAAACGGCCACGCCACCCGCTGGGTGGTCCAGGCCGTCTGCCCCGGCCAGGCCCCCGAACCCCAGCCGGAGGAGGCCGTCCAGCAGCCGGAGCAGCTCCCGGAGCCTGCGCCGCAGCCCGAGGAGAGCGCCCAGCCCCCGGACGTCTCCCAGGAAAGCCCGGCAGAGCCGGAACAGCCCCAGGAGCCGGAACCGGCCCCCTCCCAGGACATCCGGCCTGAAGAGACAGCTTGAAAATTGCCCGGCCAGACGAAAATTTGGCCGGGCAAAAAATTTTGCTTTACAATTCCAGAAAATCTGCTATAATGATAAAAGTCCTTCAAAAAGAAAATACGGGCCTGTAGCGCAGCTGGGAGCGCACTACATTCGCATTGTAGGGGTCGTCGGTTCGAATCCGATCAGGTCCACCAAAAAGCGAGACATGATTCGTTCATGTCTCGCTTTTGCTTATGCCGTTATGCGCGTTATGATCTTTTCCGCCCGATGTAGCGCGCAATGGTCATTTTCACTTTTCCGATGTCCAGGGGCTTGGAGATGTGCTCGTTCATCCCGGCGCTGCGGGACTCCTCCACGTCCTCGGCAAAGGCGTTGGCCGTCATGGCGACGATGGGGATGGTCTTGGCGTCCAGGCGGTTCAGGCTGCGGATGCGCCTTGTCGCCTCGTATCCGTCCATCACCGGCATCATCACGTCCATCAGGATGATGTCAAAGGTCCCGGCGGGCGCTTTGGAGAAGGCGTACACCGCCTGCTGGCCGTTGAAGGCCTTGGTGACGGAGGCCCCGGCGTCGGTCAAAAAGGTCTCCGCGATCTCCATGTTCAGGTCGTTGTCCTCCACCAGCAGGACCTGAACGCCGGACAGGTCGCACTGCTCCAGCGCCGCGTCGATCAGATCCGCCGCCCGCTTCTGCTCGTCAATGTCCATCACCAGGCCGTATCCGGCGATGGGCGTCCCGTCTGGCCGCCGCAGCACCGAGGCCGCGGCGCGCTGCCAGCGGATGGCGCCGTCCTTCTGCCGGGCACGGTAAGTCACGTCGTACAGGGTCTGGCCGGAGTAGTCCTTGACAGCGGAAAAATAACTGTTTTCCACATAGCTGCGGTCCTCCGGCAGGATGCAGTCCATCCAGGAGTCCCACAGGTCGGGGAACTCGCCCTCCTGGGAATAGCCATACAGCCTGCGCATGGCCTGGGAGTATTTGATGCCCAGCATGGTGTTTCCCTGCAAGTTATAGGTACACACAAAGGAACCGGCGTTCAGAATGAAGTGTACCGCGTCCGCCGCGCGGGTCAGCTCGCCGTTCTCCTCGCTGAGCACGTCCCGCTCTTCGGTGAGATCGGTGTTCTTGTGGGTCAGATCGTCCCGTTCTTCCGTCAGGTCGTTTCGCTCCTTGGTCAGGGCGTCCCGTTCCCGCTTTAAATTTGTGTTGTCCAGATGGAGGGAGTCGCCGCGCATCCGCTCCAGGTCGGTGACGTCGTCGCAGATCACATAGGCAAGGACATGGCCGGTTTCAGCCTCCCGGGACAACAGATAGGTGATGCGCACGTATTTATCCCAGGCGGCGTAGTGGAGGTTGGCCTCCAGCTTGGTCTTCCCGTGGTCAAAGGCGTCCAACAGGGCCTGGCGGGACAGAGTGGTGATGGAGGACTCAGAGGTATAGCGGCACTCCAGAGCCTGGCCAAAGGCCCGCTCCATCATGGCGTCGAAGGAGCAGGGGACGGAGAGCCCCAATATCTTTGTGAAGTTGACGCCGTTTCTGTCCACGATCTCCTCTTCCACCAGACCGATGGACACATCGAATTCAAAGGTATAAAGAGAATTTCGGGTCAGCGCTTCGACAAGTCTGTTTTCCTGCATGTTCTTACTCATAAAAACCCCTACCTCGGGCGCGCAGCATCGCTGCGGGCATACGTGGACCTGGACAAGAATCACTTTAGCAAAGTATATCACGACCAGGAGGAAAAAGAAAGGCGCAGAATGCTCAGGTTTTCCGTCCATGAATACGTCCCCGCACGCGGTCAAATACTTCGTCCCCGGAATAACGAACGTCGGTACGCTCCGCGGCGCGGTCTGCTTCGTTCAGCTTCAGTTCCACCTCGTCAGTCAGGGCAGCATACTGCTCGATGCTCATGACGACCATGGAGCCATACCCGTTTTTCGTCAGATAAACGGGCTCGCCGGTGTTCAGCACCGTGTTTTCAATTTCGGGGAATTTGTTGCGCAAGTCCGAAACGGGCCTGATATTGATCATGGTAACGCCTCCTTGTGTGATGATGGGCCTATCAATACTATCGCAATTTTATCAGAATTTTATCAAAAAATCAACTGTGAGGTGACACTGAAATATGGACTTTCAAGCGGATTTGCGGCGGTTTGCGCTGGAGCAGCTGGAGCATTACGGCGTGAAATATCGAAAGAAAGACGATCTGACCACTTTGCTGATTAAATTATACACGTTTTTTGAAAAGTACATCGTGCCGCGAGAGCGGGAGGTCTTGATGGCCCGGGAGCTGGAGGAGAAGCTGCCCCGGCTGCCGCCCTCCGTCCGGGAGGCCCTGGACAAGCTGGCGGAGTGGGTACGCGGCGGCGTGGACGTGAACTGCTTTCAAAGCAGGGGGCTGTATGGCCAGGGAAGCCGGGACTATCAGAATATGCTGTATGGCATCGTCCACCTGCACCTGTCCGCAAAGGAGACCGACACTGAGCCGGTGGTGAAAGAGGGCAAACGCTTTGCCAAGCCGGGGAGCCACCTGCTGTATGCCAGATTTGAGCCGGACCGGGCCTATTTCCTGGACGTGGCGGAGCACCCCGACAGCGGGGAGAGCGAGGCGTGGACCAGTAAGCGGGCCTGGGAGACCGGCCTGAAGAATTGGCCGGAGGTGTTTGGAGAGAGCGAGCTTCGGGGGGCCTATCCCTGCGACCAGGACGGAAACCCCATCACCATAGATGACGCGGCCATCGCAGCCCTGACGAGGGCGGGGGTGAATACCATGATCCCGTCGGGCGGCAGTCTGTACGCGCCCGGCCTGGGCTGTGCGGCCAGCGGGGACAGCGCCCAGGCGGTCATGCGGGCGCTTCGGATAAAAAACGCGGCGGCGAAGACGCAGTTGGACTTTGCCGCCCACGCGCTCTCGATATTGCGGGGCTTTCGAACCGTGCTGGAGCGGCAGGGCCGCCCGGTTCCCTCCAAATATGACTTACACTATGACTATCTCCCGGCCCTGAGCCGCTTCGTGGTCTGCGACCGCATCTCCCATGCGGCCTGGGACCCGCAGCGGGGAACGGTGGGACTGCTGGCGGAGCGGGAAAAAACATAAAGCTCTTGGCATTTTGCACGCTTTTCTCTACGCGGATTTCGTACAATATCGCCTTTGAAAAAAGAACGATTTTGTTATAAAATAGTCACAGAATAAGAAAAAATACAGGGAAAGGAGTGCGCCCACTGCATGAAGTATGACGTCGGCCAATATGTGATGTATCGAAACAACGGCGTCTGCCGGATCGAGGCCATCGGAAAGCTGGGCTTTCTGCAAAACAGCGACGAAGAATATTACACCCTCCGTCCGCCCTTTACCACCAGCGACGAGCACAGCTATGTCCCCACCAAAGAGGAGGAATATCTCCGGTCCGTCATCACCCGGCAGGAGGCATATACTTACCTGGACCGTCTGAATCAGCTGGAGGTCAGCCCTTCCGGTATCAAAAAACGCCAGGAGCTGGTCTCGTATTACCACGAGCTGCTTTCCGCAGAGGGCCTGAACGGGCGGCTGCGGCTGCTGAAGGAGCTGAGTTTGAAGGAACAGACCGAGCAGAACAGGGGAAAGCGGCTGACCACCACAGACGAGCAATATAAACGAAAGACCGAGCAGCTGCTCAGCGAAGAATTCGCAGTGGCTCTGGAAGAGTCCCCGGAGCAGGCGAAGGAGCAGCTGTATGCAGCGATGTTTGGGGCGAAATGACCGAGAAAAAGCGCGGGGATTTTCCCTACGCTTTTTCAGTCTCTGAGCCGGATTTGCCGGGACAGCGATTTCAGACTGGAAAATCGGGCGCTTTTAGGCGGAAACGTGTTCAGTCTCTCTGCCTTACTAAAGTTGAAAAGTTCCATAAAACAGAGATTGCGTTCTTCGGATAACTATGTTAAACTGAACAAACTTGTTTGAAAAATACGCCTGGTTCTCTTTTGGTCCTCCGCCCCCGCAGGGGGCGGGGAACATGGTAGATTCGATCAGCTGGGGAAGCGCGGAATAAAACCAGGCGTAAAAACGGATTTAGGAGAATGTGAAGTTATGGAGACGCATCATCACAAGCGGAGCGCCTTTTCCGGGAAGCTGGGGTTCGTGCTGTCGGCGGCGGGAGCCTCTGTCGGCCTGGGGAACATCTGGCGCTTTCCCTATCTGGCGGCCAAATACGGCGGCGGAATTTTTCTGCTGATCTATATCATTCTGGCCTTTACCTTCGGCTATACCATGATCGTGGCGGAGACCGCCCTGGGCCGCATGACCAAGAAGAGCCCCGTGGGGGCCTTCGCCGCCTTTGGCAAGGGGGGCGGATTCGCCTTCGGCGGGTGGATCAACGCCATCATCCCCATTTTGATCGTGCCCTATTACTCGGTCATCGGCGGCTGGGTCATCAAGTATCTGGTGGAGTATCTCCGGGGCGGCGGCTCCGCCCTGGCTCAGGACGGCTATTTCTCTGAATTTATCTCCAGCGGCGTGTCGGTGGAGCTGTGCTTTGTGGTGTTCACCCTGTTCACCCTGGGCATCATCTATGCCGGGGTGCGCAACGGGGTGGAGCGGGTGTCCAAGTGCATGATGCCCGTGCTGGCGGTGCTGTCCGTTATCATCGCCGTCTACTCCGTCACCCGGCCCGGGGCCCTGGCGGGGGTGAAGTATTTCCTGGTGCCCAATCTGGACAACTTCTCCTGGATGACGGTGGTGTCCGCCATGGGGCAGATGTTCTATTCCCTGTCCATCGCCATGGGCATCCTTATCACCTTCGGTTCCTATATGAAAAAAGACGTGTCCATCGAGGGGTCCACCACCAATGTGGAGATCTTCGACACCGCCATCGCCATCATGGCGGGCCTGATGATCATTCCCGCCGTGTTCGCCTTCTCCGGCGGCGACCCGGACACCCTTCAGGCCGGTCCCGCTCTGATGTTCATCACCATCCCCAAGGTGTTCGACAGCATGGGCATGGGCACGGTGGTGGGCGTGATGTTCTTCCTGCTGGTGCTGTTTGCCGCCGTGACCAGCTCCATCGCCCTGACGGAGAGCGCCGTGTCCACCTTTGAGGACGAGCTGGGCTGGAAGCGCCACAAGTCCACCCTGCTCATCGGCGTCATCATGGTAGCCCTGGGCAGCCTGTCCGCCCTGGGCTATGGCCCCCTGGCCGGGGTCACGGTGTTCGGGATGCAGTTTTTGGACCTGTTCGACTTTTTGACCAACTCCGTGATGATGCCCATCGCCGCCATCGCCACCTGCCTGCTGGTGTCCCGGGTGGTGGGCGTGGACAAGATCGAGGAGGAGGTCACCCAAAACGGCGGCCAGTTCCGCCGGAAAGTGGTCTTCAACTTCATGATCCGATACCTCTGCCCCCTCTTCGCCGCCATCATCCTGGTCAGCTCCGTGGCGAACGCCTTGGGCTGGATCAAGATGTGAGAAAAATTGAAGATTTTGGTTGACGAAACGGCATAAAGTGCGTATACTATAGACAGAAGCAGCAATGCTTCCGGTGTGAGAGCACCGCAAAAAGTTGAGCTGGATACGGGACAGGGTAAACTCCCGTAACGTTTAGATGCTTTCACTGGGCATCGCGGTCGGCAGCAGACAGAAAGGGCTGTAGTCCATGTGGGGGACTTAACAAACTCACACCTTTTAGGTGCTTTCACTGGGCACCGCGGCTGGCAACCAGCAGAAAACTCTCTTTTCTAAAATTTCTGAGGAGTGAATCGTATCACTCCTCATTTTTTTACCATAGATGTCGAAAGAGGTCAGAGTATGCGCCTTCCAGAGAAGAAAAAACTGGCGATCAGAACGAAAATTTTAGATGCGGCTTCTGTTTACAGCGAAGAACTGGCGGGAAAAGTGTTCCTGTATGTCGTTGGAGATAAACACTTTGAGGTGGCGTTTCCGGTGGACCGCTTTAAGCATTTGACGGGAACAAAATCCAGTCTTTCGGCGAAAGATTTTTATAAAAAAGCGAAGAAAGCGACGCTGACTACCGACCAAATATTTTTTGACAAAAATCACCCGTACAACAACGCAAAAAAGAAACTTGGATATCTGGAATTGCTTCCTGCCATTACATCGGAACTCGTCTGCGTCGTAAAAAATCTAAAAACGCCGACCATTACATACAAGCTGGGGGTGACAAATCTCAGCTTTACGATAGGGCTCATCCAGTCCAGCGACGACACATCCAGGTTTATTCCCATGACACTACGGATCAATGATAAAGCGATTGAAAACAGCACAGATGCAGAATTTGTCGACTTTATTTTTGGAAAGTCCGCGGAAGAAGACGCGTACACGGAACTTCGCTATAAAGACCCGGAAAAAGTGATTCCCGTTGAACTGCGTGAGCTTCTTTCAAAAGAGTTGCAGGAGCAAATTTTGCATTGCCAGGACTAGGTCCACAAGGAAAGCCGCGTAAAAAAGCCGCCTGAAACTTTGTGCAAAACTGCCTTTGCCTTTTGAAGTTTGCTCCGGTAAAATAAAGTTACAACGTGTCGCACCCATGCGTAATTCCAGTTGCGCTTGGGCGGGGCACGTTGTTTTTATTTCTCCCATCTCCTTTCGCAGTCCCCGCCCCCAGGGGCGGGGGCCATATCACATGACAGGAGCGGGAGCTTGATCTTAAAAGGAAAAGGTGAGCTTTGTGGAAACATCCGATCAGTTTTTGGGCCAGCGCCCGGTGGGGCAGCTGCTGCGGCAGTATGCCGTGCCATGCGTCATCTCTCTGCTGGTGGGGGCGCTTTATAACATTGTGGACCAGCTGTTCATCGCCAACGCCAGCTATCTGGGCTCCTTCGGCAACGCCGCCAACACGGTGGTATTCCCCCTGACGGTGGTGGCCCTGGCAGTGGCGGTGATGATCGGGGACGGCTGCTGCGCCTTTGTCAGCATCAGCCTGGGCCGGGGAGATATAGAGAGGGCCCGGAAGAGCGTGGGCAGCGCTGTGGCCCTGGCCATCGTCAGCAGCCTGGTCCTCACCGCCCTGTATCTGGCCTTTGCCGACCCACTCGTCACCCTGTTCGGAGGCCGGGTGAACGAAGAGACCTTTGGCTATGCCCAGGAATATCTGTTCTACATCACCCTGGGCCTGCCCTTCTACATGTTCGGCCAGGCCATGAACCCGGTGATCCGGGCCGACGGCAGCCCCAAGTTTGCCATGGCGGCCACCCTGGCCGGGGCGGCGGTGAATATCGTGCTGGCCTGCGTAAACAAGGCCTGCTTCATCTTCCTCCAAGCCATGGGCCGGGCGGGGGCCTCCACGGCGCTGTCTATGCTGCGGGAGGTGGTGTTCGGCGTGGGCTTTGCCCTGCTGCTGCCCCGGTTCTTCGGGCTGGACGGCGTGCTGTACTCCATGCCCGTGTCCGACCTGCTGGCCTTCTGCGTGGCCGCCGTCCTCATCCGGGGGACCTATCGCCGGTTGAGCGGGCCGGAAGAAGGACGAAATTGAATCAGTAAATCAGAAATTCCATTGCTTTAAGTGCAGAAAGCCGTCCCCCATTGGAGGACGGCTTTCTGGCTTCATCTCGCGTCTTGCTCAGCACCCGGTGCCGGACGATGGTTATATTTTTCAAACAACTGGAAATATACCTCCATCGAGCCTCGACACATGGGACCGACTGTGTCTTCCTCGGTGGTCGAAAATCGATACCAACAAGTTAGATCCTTCTCTGATACCGGATCGCCGCTTTTGCCGGAGGCAAAGGTCAATAAAAATTCTGTGCCGTCGGTGAGGTAAAAATCACAGTCATATAGAATACTTCCACCCATGCCGATTCCATGCAGAAGCAACTTGAGTCTGGTCCCTTTGTTTTGCATGGCATTTGCTTCATCAATCAGTGCCTGTATCTCCCCAGGATCATATATAGACCCACGTTCAGGGTAGTGTGAGCAGCTGATTTGAACATATTCTACTTCCTGGGCAGAAAAATCGATGATATGAACAGTCCCCCAACCGAAGAGCCAATACCACAGGAACGGGGCAGCAATCACCAGCAGTAGGCGGGCAATGGGCAAGATTCGATCTTTCGGCAAGCTGTTTATTTTCATTTATCTTATTATTTGGCGATGGTTATATACAGACCAACATCACGGGGATCAGAATTGGTGACTGGTGTATACTTAAACGTCATTGACCGTCCTGTTCCGGTAACAGTCAAAATTCTGACGCCGCTGTCATCTGCAGGATCCATAATTGTAGCGCGATCCAATGTCCCCGTTCCTGCAGTGTATACATAACCGCGCACAACAATGAAATGTCCTTCGACTAGTCCTTTATACGAAACACGTGCAATAATTGGATTCCCCTTGTTCGTACCAACGCCAATGTTATCCATTACAGTACCCATATTGAGTGTTGAAAAGACATGTTGAGTGGTCTCACATCCGTATTCATATGCCAACACATCTTGTATCGTATTATACGATTTTGCATCATCTTTTCCATTTGCATAATCGTTCATAATATTTGTAACGGTAAGGTGGACAGACGGCTTTAGATAACTTCCCACGCTCACCGCACATGCTGCCCAGCATCCATTATCCCACGGGGCCTGAGCGACAAGAGGTACGCTTACAGAACCGGAGACGGTGGAGTTGGTGGCAGCCGTGCTCACAAGATTCAACTCTGTCATAGAGCTTATTACGCTGCGGTTTAGTGACTTAAGCTGAGAGGTCCTTGCTGTTTCCGCGCCGAAAACACCTCGGGAATCATCATGGAGCGTCGCGCTTTGCATCACTGTTTGGTTTTGGCGGCCGTCAAAAATCGTGACTTCCGTCTGAGCAAAAATGAAGCATATCTCAGCGTCGCTCTGCTTATACTCAGTCAATTCTTCGCAGAAGAAAGTATTGTACTCACAGGTCAAAGTTTCATCATCACCTTGTATCCGAGCGATGAGTAAGCCTCGGGCTACATCATTCTGATCGAAAATCCCATAATACTTGATATTGTCGGCCTCAGTAAAAGTGTTATCGGCCAGCAGCTCGTAAATGGGGATGCTGTCAGATAGATACAGAGATGTGATCTCGCTACTATCCTGACCAGGAACGACGCCCTGGTCCAACGCAATGTTGACAAGTTCTATCGCCTCAGACTGGATAACATCGGCGGGAAAGGGGTCTTCGGAAGAAACATTAGCAGAGACAGGCACTTGCAGCATAAGAAGCACAAATGCCATAACCAGTGCAAGCATTTTTCTCTTCATGATAAGGCTCCTTTATTTATTATCTTGATGCAGCTTGTTGTTAGTAACGGCACATGGATGGTTTCAGGCGAAATCAGAACATTGGAATCACTTCCTTTCCGATACACAACGAGCGAAGGGAACCAATCAGATGGACATGAGAAAAAAGATATTTTCGGAAAATTCATTTGTCTAAAATGACGATTTTTATATAAAATTTTTAATTTTTTTGTTTGATTATAACACATTAAAAATGTCTTGGCAAGAGAGAACGACGAAAAAGATACGCTGTTCTCTCTTGATTTTTTTCTCCCCTTTTCCCGTCGACTTCCGGCGCGAAATCTTGAAAACAGGGCGGGGGTGTGGTAAAATACAATGATATTTTATCCCCCCACGAAAGCGAGGTGTGTCCATGTATCTCAAGGCGCTGATGCTCCAGGGCTTTAAGTCCTTCCCGGAAAAGACGGTGCTGACCTTTGACCAGAGCATCACCGCCATCGTGGGGCCGAACGGCTCCGGCAAGTCCAACCTGTCTGACGCGGTGCGCTGGGTCATGGGGGAGCAGTCCACCCGTGCCCTGCGTGGTGGCCGGATGGAGGACGTGATCTTCGGCGGCACCGCCAAGCGGCGGCAGACGGGCTATGCCCAGGTGTCCCTGGTGCTGGACAACAGCGACCACCGCCTGCCCCGGGAGGAGAACGAGATCATGGTCACCCGGCGGTATTACCGCTCTGGGGAGAGCGAATACTACATCAACCGGGATGCGGTGCGCCTGAAGGACTTAAGCGAGCTGTTCATGGACACCGGCCTGGGCCGGGAGGGCTATGCCATCATCGGCCAGGGCCGCATCGACGAGATCTTGTCCCAGCGGTCCACCGACCGGCGGGAGGTCTTTGAGGAGGCGGCGGGAATCTCCCGCTTCCGCCACCGGAAGGAGGAGGCCCAGCGCAAGCTGGAGCGCACCGACGAGAACCTGCTGCGGGTGAACGACAAGGTGGACGAGCTGGAGCTTCAGCTGGAGCCCCTGCGGGTCCAGCGGGACAAGGCCAAGAAGTATCTGACCCTGCGGGACGAGCTGCGGGGGCTGGAGATCGCCGTGTGGCTGGACAGCCTGGAGCACATCCGGGCGGGGGTCATCCAGCTGGAGACCGACCTGCAGAGCACCACGGCCCAGCGGGACGGGGCCAAGACCGCCCAGGAGGCCGCCTATGCCGACGCGGAGGACTGCGCCCGGCAGATGCAGGAGCACGACGTGGCCGCCGACGGCCTGCGCCGGCAGGAGCAGCAGCGCCAGGAGCAGGCGGGAGCGCTGGAGTCTGCCGTGGCCGTGCTGAACAGCTCCATCGCCCACAACGACGAGTCCGCCCGGCGCATCCGGGCCGATTTGCAGCAGCAGGAGGGCCGGGAAGATTCCCTGGCCGCACAGATCGCCCAGCGGAAAGACCGCCTGGAGGAGATCGAGGGCCAGCTATCTGCGGGTTCCCAGGCCATCCAGGTCCAGCGGGAGAAAGTGGAGGAGAACGCTAAGTCCGCCGGACAGCTGGAGCAGGAGCTGGAGCGCCTGCGGGACAGCCAGGCCCTGGCCCAGGCGGACGCCGCCGACGCCCGTGCCCTGCGCTCGGCCCTGGCCGCCGCGGCCCAGGAGGTACTGGACCGGGACGGGGCCGTCCGCCGGGAGCTGGCAGAGCTGGAGGAGCAGTCTGCCAATGCCGAAGCCCAGCTGGCCCAGGCCCAGAGAGAGCAGAACGAGGCAAAGCAGTCCTTGGACCAGGGGCGCAACGCCGCCCAGGGCTATGCTCTGCTGGAGGAGAAGCGCCGGAAAAAGGCGGAGGGCTGCAAAGAGTCCCACATGAAGGCCCAGATGGAGGAGAACGCCCTGGCTGCCCGTATCCGGCTGCTGTCTGACATGGAGCGGCAGCGGGAGGGCTTTTCACGGGCGGTGAAGCTGGTGATGGACCAGGCGGACCGGGGCGTGTTAAAGGGCGTCCACGGCCCGGTGGCCGGACTGGTGAAGGCCCCGGACCGGGTGGCCCTGGCCATCGAGACCGCCCTGGGCGGGGCCATGCAGAACATCGTGGTGGACCGGGAGGAGGACGGCAAGGCCGTCATCCAGTTCCTCAAGCGCCGGGAGGGCGGCCGGGCCACCATTCTGCCCATTGCGACAATTCGGCCCCACGCCCTGCGGGAGGGGGAGGCCCTGTCCCGTCAGCCCGGCTTTGTGGGGGTGGCGGACCGGCTGGTCTCCTTTGACAGGCGCTATCAGAACATCTTTTCCAATCTGCTGGGCCGGGTGGCGGTGATGGAGGACCTGGACCACGCCATCGCGGCAGCCCGGAAGTTTGGCTATCAGTTCAGGATCGTCACCCTGGACGGGCAGATGCTAAATCCCGGCGGCTCTATGACCGGCGGCTCCGCCGTGAAGGGCGCGGGCATCCTCAGTCGGGCCAACGAGCTGGAGCAGCTGGAGGGCAGGCGGGCAGAGCTGGCCGAGCACACCGCCCAGTGGGCCAGGCAGCTGGCCGACGCCCAGCGGGAGGCAACAGCTGCCGCCTATCAGCGCCAGACCGCGCAAGAACAGCTGCGGGAATTTGAAAACGCCATCCTGCTCACCCAGGGCCGCATTCAGCGCGCCCAGGGGGAGAAAACGGACCTGGAGCGGCGGCAGGCCGCCCTGCGGGGGGAGCTGGAGCAGCTCCAGGCCCGTTCGGCCAAGATCGACGCCGACGCCAAAGCCGCCCAGGCCCGCCTGACCCAACTGGAGGGGGCGGCCCAGGACAGCCAGAGCGCCCAGGTCCAGCAGGACCGCCGCCGGAGCGACCTGAAGACCCAGGCGGAGGCGCTGACGGCGGAGCTGTCCCGCCTCACCGCCGCCCAGGCCGCTTTAGAAGCGGAGCGGGAGGCCACCCAGGCGGGACTCCGTGAGCTGGAAGCCCTGCGGGAGAGTCTGGCGGGGGACCGGGCCCAGAGCCAGAGTCTGGTGGCCGAGTATGAGACGAAGAACCAGGGCTTCTCCAAGGAGATCCAAGAGAAGCAGAACGCCCTGTCCGCCCTGCGGGAGGAGAGCCGCCAATGCGCCCAGCAGCTGGAGGGGCTGAACGCCGCCCGGCTGGAACTGGAGGCACGGCGGGTCCGGGCCACCCGGGAGAGCCAGACCCGCAGCGACGAGCTGCTGCGGTTGGAGGCCGAGGTGTCCCGCCTGAGCCAGAAGAAGTCCGCCGCCGCCATGGAGGAGAAGCGGCTACTGGACAAGCTGTGGGAGACCTATGGCCTCTCCCACGAGGCCGCCCGGCGGCAGCGGCAGGAACTCGACTCCGTTCCCGCCGCCAACCGGCGCATCGGGGAGCTGAAACGAGCTATTTCCGCTCTGGGCCAGGTGAACGTGGGCGCGGTGGAGGAGTTTGACCGGGTGAACCAGCGCTATACCTATCTCACCGGCCAGCGGGACGACGTGGAGCGGGCGAGACGGGAGCTGGAGCGCATTATTTCCGGCCTTACCGGGGAGATGAAGGCCATCTTCCAGCGGGAGTTCGCCCTCATCGACCAGGCCTTCGGCCAGACGTTTGTGGAGCTGTTCGGCGGGGGCAAGGCCAGACTGGAGCTGGAGGACCCCGACGATGTGCTCAACTGTGGCATCGACATCAAGGTCCAGCCCCCGGGCAAGGCCCTGAAGACCATTACCCTGCTGTCCGGCGGCGAGAAGGCCTTCGTGGCCATCGCCCTGTACTTTGCTATTTTAAAGGTAAGGCCCACCCCCTTCGTGGTCATGGACGAGATCGAGGCCGCCCTGGACGACAACAATGTGGCCCGCTTCGCCCAATACATGCGTGCCATGGCGGACAGAACTCAGTTTATCGTCATTACCCACCGCCGGGGCACCATGGAGGAGGCGGACGCCCTGTATGGCGTGACCATGCAGGAGCAGGGGGTCAGCCGGATGCTGTCCCTGAACTTGAACGAGATGGAGCGGGAATTGAACCTGCGGGAAAGACCGTAAGCGGAGGAAATCAGATTGAACGAAAACGAGAAGAAAAACGGCTGGTTGCCCATTCTGGGCTATGTGGCCCTGATCGTGGTGCTGTTCATCGGCATCAAGGTGGTCTTTGCCGGACTGGGCCGGGCCATCCCCAAGACGGAGGATGTCCAGCCCCAGTTCACCGCCCTGAACAACCGGGAGGGCCAGCAGGTGAGCTATGGCCTGCGGCTGCTCACCGACGAGGAGGCCCAGTCGGACGAGGTCCGGCAGTGGCTGGAACAGGCCCGGGAACAGGCCGAGCCGGACACCGGGGCATACTGGCTGGTGCGGCTGGAGGAGGACGACTATCTCCTCTGTCTGCCGGACCAGGACCGGAGCCTGTCCCCGGGCAGCTTTACCGCCACCGAGGAGCGGGACCCGGACGGCATGATCGCCCTGGTCCTCCGCGTCCGCACCCCGGAGACGGGGGAGAGCGTGGAGCCGGGCAGTCAGCTGTTTTGCCTGCGCACCCAGTCCAACCAGTGGCAGGGCGTGCGCCTGCGCATCATCGTGGACGGCCGGGAGCAGGCGGTCAACAAGCTGGCAGAGCAGAACGGACAGCTGTATTCCACGGAAGAGGTATACGTGGGACGGGATAAATAAATTTTTTGGCTGACCCTCTCCGCCCAGTGTGCGCACTGGGCACCTCCCCCAAAGGGGGAGGCAAGGGGTGCATGACCGAAAATTGCCCTTGGCTCCCCCTGCGGGGGAGCTGGCACGGCGCAAGCCGTGACTGAGAGGGACACCAAAATCAGAAGGGAACAGAAATCATGGGCTTTTTTGACAAGCTGAAAAAGATCAACATTTTTTCCAGTCTGGCACACCTGGGCTCGGAGCTGAACGACGACTTTTATGACGAGCTGGAGGAGTCCCTTATCCTGGCGGACACGGGGATGGACGTGACATTGGAGCTGGTGGCCGAGCTGCGCCGCCGGGTGCGCGCCGAGGGCATCAAGACCCTGGAGGAGGCCCGGGCCTGCATGTGCCGGGTCATCGCCGACGCCATGAATGTGGGGGACGGGGCGCTGGATCTGTCCACTTCCCCCTCGGTGGTGCTGTTCATCGGCGTAAACGGCGTGGGCAAGACCACCACCATCGGCAAGATCGGTGCCCAGCTGCGGCATGAGGGGAAAAAGGTCCTCTTCTGCGCCGCCGACACCTTCCGGGCCGCCGCCGCCGAGCAGCTGACCATCTGGGCCGAGCGGGCCGGGGTGGACATCGTCAAGCAGCACGAGGGGGCCGACCCCGCCGCCGTGGTCTTTGATGCCACCTCCGCCGCCAAGGCCCGCCGCAGCGACGTGGTGCTGGTGGACACCGCCGGGCGGCTGCACAACAAGCAGAACCTGATGAACGAGCTGAATAAGATTTCCCGTGTGGTGGACCGGGAGCTGCCCGGCTGTGCCCGGGAGACTCTGCTGGTGCTGGACGCCACCACCGGCCAGAACGGCCTGATCCAGGCCAAGCAGTTCCAGCAGGCCGCCGGGGTCACCGGCATCGTCCTGACCAAGCTGGACGGCACGGCCAAGGGGGGCATCGCCATCGCCATCGCCAAGGAGCTGGGCGTCCCCGTGAAATACGCCGGGGTGGGCGAGGGCATCGACGATCTGAAGCCCTTCGACGCCATGGACTTTGCCCAGGCGCTGATTTAAGACAAGTTTTCCACCGCCAGGGTGGGAAATGTGGAAACAAAGTCGAATTTTCGGGAAAAACAGAAAGTTTACATGCTGTTCATCCTTTTCCGGGATGGGGCATACTAGAATGAAAAGAGAGGAAGCGGAACACTATGGCACGCATCGACCAGAGAGCATTTGACCAGCTGCGGCCCATGGAGATCATCCCCAACATCAACAAATTCGCGGAGGGCTCCTGTCTCATCCGCTGCGGCAACACCCATGTGCTGTGCTGCGCCAGCGTAGAGGACAAGACCCCGCCCCACGTCCCCGAGGGGGAGGGCTGGGTGACGGCGGAATATTCCATGCTGCCCCGGGCCAACCGGGAGCGCTCCCGCCGGGATATCTCCAAGCTGAAGCTGTCCCCCCGCAGCGCCGAGATCCAGCGTCTGGTGGGCCGGGCCCTGCGGGCCGCCGTGGACCACAAGAAGCTGGGGGAGCGGACCATCACCATCGACTGCGACGTGCTCCAGGGGGACGGCGGCACCCGCACCGCCAGCGTTACCGGGGGCTATGTGGCCCTGGCCCTGGCCTGCAAAAAGCTGATGGCCCAGGGTCTGCTGACGGAGGACCCCTTGATTGGCAGCGTGGCCGCCGTGTCCGCTGGCATCGTGAACGACCAGCTGCTGCTGGACCTGTGCTATGAGGAGGACTCCGCCGCCCAGGTGGACTTAAACTGCGTCATGACCGACCAGGGCCAGCTGGTGGAGATCCAGGGCACCGGCGAGGGCCGCTCCTTTACCATTGAGGAGCAGCGGGGCCTGGTGGACCTGTGCGCCAAGGGCATCCGGGACATTATGGCCATCCAGCAGGCGGCCATCCGACAGGGGGAGGAGGGCTAAACTATGGCACAGGTTTTCGAGATGCTCATGCTCATCACGTTCGGCCTGTCCTGGCCCTTCAACATCACCAAGTCCCTGAGATCCCGCACCGCCAAGGGCAAGAGCGTCTGTTTTGAAATGTTTATCATCGTGGGCTATCTGTGCGGCATCGCCGGAAAGATCGTGGGCCACAACGTGACCTATGTGATGGCCTTTTACATCATTGACATCGCCATGGTCTCCACCGACCTGGCCCTGACCTTCCGCAACCGGGCCCTGGACCGGGCGGCGGAGCGCTGAGGAGGAAATACATGAAACTGGTATTGGCCAGCAAAAACGAAAAGAAGCTGGCGGAAATGAACGCCATCCTGTCGGAACTGGGGGTAGAGGTCTGCTCCGAGGCCCAGGCCGGGGTGGATGTGGACGTGGAGGAGACGGGCACCACCTTCGAGGAGAACTCCCTGCTGAAGGCGAAAGCTGTCATGGAGGCCAGTGGTCTGCCCGCCATCGCCGATGACTCCGGCCTGTGCGTGGACGCACTGAACGGGGCCCCGGGGGTGTACTCCGCCCGCTACGGCGGCCCGGAGCTGGATGACGCCGGGCGCTATCGCCTGCTGCTGGAGAACCTGCGGGGGCAGACGCCCCGGACGGCCAAGTTCGTCTCGGTGATTACCTGCTGCTTCCCCAACGGGGACGTAATCACCGCCCGGGGGGAGTGCCCCGGGACCATCGCCTTCGCCCCCATGGGGGAGGGCGGCTTTGGCTATGACCCGGTGTTCTTTATCCCGGGGCTGAAAAAGACCTTTGCCCAGCTGTCTGCCCAGGAGAAGAACGCCATCTCCCACCGGGGCCGCGCCCTGGCCCTGTTCCAGCAGAAGCTGAAAGACTATTTAAAGTAAAACCAGCGCCCCGCCCTGCCGGGCGGGACGAAAAAAACAAAATATCAGAGGAGAAATCACAGACTTTATGGAACTGACAAGCAAACAGCGGGCCCAGCTGCGGGGCCTGGCCAACAACATCGACACCATTCTCATCGTGGGCAAGGACGGCATCGGCGACAACCTGGTCAAGCAGGCCAACGACGCGCTGGAGGCCCGGGAGCTCATCAAAGGCCGGGTGCTGGAAAACTCCATGCTCTCCCCCCGTGAGGCGGCCCAGGAGCTGGCCCCCCTGACCCGCAGCGAGGTGGTGCAGGTCATCGGAACAAAATTCGTCCTGTATCGTCCAACCCACAATAAGGACAAGAAGGACAAGATCGTTCTGGTGCCGGACAAGAAGAAAAAGCCCGCGGACCGTTAACAGAACAGGGCAGGGGGAGGACCCTGCCCGGAAAGGCGGCGTAAACATGAAGATCGGAATTTACGGCGGAACCTTTAATCCCCCCCACCTGGGGCACATGGCGGCGGCCCAGGCGGCGGTGGCGGCACTGGGGCTTGACAAGCTGCTGCTGATCCCGGCGGCCATCCCCCCCCACAAGGCCCTGCCCAGCGGCACGCCCCCCCAGGAGGAGCGGCTGGCCATGGTGGAGAAGTGGGCCGACGTGATGGGCGGCCACGTGGAGGTGTCCGCTCTGGAACTGGAGCGGGAGGGCAAGAGCTATACCTCCGACACCCTGCGCGCCATCCGTCAGACCTATCCCCAGGCGGAGCTGTGGCTGCTCATGGGCACGGACATGTTCCTCACCCTGCACCTGTGGCACGAGCCGGAGGTCATCCTGTCCCTGGCTGGCATCTGCGCCTTTGGCCGCACGGAGCAGGACGGGGAGGCCATGTTCGCCCCCCAGCGGGAGTATCTGCAAAAAAACTTTGACGCGAAGATCACCACCATTACCCTGCCCGGGCTGGTGGACATCTCCTCCACCCGCCTGCGGGAGCAGCTGGAGAACGGCGGGGGCGGGAAGTATCTGCTGCCCTCCGTCTATGGCTACATCCTGATGCACCGGCTGTACGGCACCAATGCCGATTTGACCCGGCTGGATCTGAAGCAGCTGCGGGCCTGCTCCTATTCCATGATGCGGGCCAAGCGCATCCCCCACGTCATGGGCGTGGAGGAGGAGGCGGTGAAGCTGGCCCAGCGCTGGGGCGCCGACCCGGAGCTTTCCCGCCGGGCGGGCATCCTCCACGACTGCACCAAGTATTACGAACTGCCCGAGCAGCTGGAGATCTGCGCAAAATACGGGGTGGAGCTGGACGAGCTGGAGCAGAAGGCCGTGAAGCTGCTCCACTCCAAGACCGGGGCCTGCATCGCCCGGGAAGTGTTCGGCCAGCCCCAGGCGGTGTATGACGCCATCTTCTGGCACACCACGGGCAAGGCGGACATGACCACCCTGGAGAAGGTGCTGTACATCGCCGACTATATGGAGCCCAACCGGGACTTTGACGGCGTGGAGCGCCTGCGCCATCTGGCCTATACCGACCTGGACAAGGCCATGCTGCTGGGAGTGGAAATGACCATCCAGGAGATGCAGCAGCGCCAGGTCCCCATCCACAAAAACACGCTGCAAGCCAGAGACTGGCTGCGCCAGCACGGAGTTACCACAGAGGACTGAGAACATGAACGAGTACAGAAACAGATCAGGGCGGCGGATGGCACAGCCCCATCAAAAGACGGGCCTTTGGACCCAGTACCGCCGGTGGGTGGCCGGGCTTACCCGGGCAGAGCGCATCCGCTATCGCCTGTTGCAGGCGGCGGTGATCGTCTCCCTGGTCATCATCGCGGCTTTCTTCATTCTGCAAAGCTGGATACGGGTGCCCCAGCTGCCCAGCGTGGACAGCGAAAACGGGGACATTCTGTCCGGCGACGTCAGCGGTGAGATGCCCGACGTGGCCAAGAGCGGACGAAAGGACGGGGTGTATACCTTCCTCTTAGTGGGCAAGGACACCGCCGGAGGGGGCAACACGGACACCATGATCCTGCTCACCTATGACACGGTGAACAAAAAGATGTATGGTCTCAGCCTGCCCCGGGACACCATGGTCAACGTGAGCACCACCAGCAAGCGGCTGAACGCGGTGTATAACTATAACAAGGGCAAGGACAAGAGCACCCAGGTGAAAAACGGCATGGCCGCCCTGAAGAAAGAGGTGGCCCACCTGACGGGCATTACCCCGGACTTCTATGTCATCGTGGAGTGGGAGGCCATCGGAAAATTGGTGGATGCCGTGGGCGGCGTGGAGTTCGACGTCCCCTTCGACATGGACTATGACGACCCCACCCCCGGCCAGGACCTGCACATCCACCAGAAGGCGGGCCTGCGCCTGCTCAGCGGCGACGACGCCATGCAGGTCATCCGCCACCGGAAGAACAACGACGGAAGCCACTCCGACGGCGATGTGGGCCGCCTGAAGGTCCAGCAGTCCTTCCTGAAGGCGGCGGCCAAGAAGTGCCTCCAGCCCGCCACCCTGCTGAAGGTGCCGGAGCTGGCCAAGATCTTCTCACAGAACGTGACCACCGACCTGACGGTGGGCAACATCCTGGCCTTTGCCCAGCTGGCCAGCGGCATGGACGCGGAGAAAGATGTGGACTTCACCACCGCCCCTCTGGGCAGCTCCTTCATGTATAAGGGGGCCTCGCTGGTCACCCTGGACCCGGACGAGCTGCTTCAGATCCTGAACGAGCACATGAACCCCTATCACCAGGACATCCAGCGCAGCGACCTGCAGCTGGTGTATAAGACCGGCAGCGGTACCTTGGCCGTGACCAGCGGGAAGCTGCTGCTCAGCGGAAACACCACCTCCTCTTCCTCCGGCAGCGGCAGCAGCAAGCCCAGCACCTCCGGCGGGAAGAACAACACCACCACGACCACACCCAGCCAGGAGGAACCCGCTGACACTTCCGAGCCCGTCACCCCGGAGGAGCCGAAGGACAACAGCGGTCAGACCAGCACAGAGCCGACCCCGACCCCGGAACCCACCCCTCAGCCCGAGCCCACCCCGGAGCCCGAGCCGACCCCGGAACCGGAGCCTACTCCCGAACCTACCCCAGAACCTACCCCCCAGCCTGAGCCGTCCACCGACCCCGTGTCCCAGGACGTGCCCGATGCGGCTTAAAAATAAAAACGATCAAAGGAGAACGACGAATTGACTTCTTATGAGATGGCTGTGGGCCTGGCCAAGGCCCTGGACAGCAAAAAGGGACTGAACATCAAGGTGCTGAAGACGCAGGAGCTGACCACCCTGGCCGACTACTTCGTGCTGTGTACCGCCACCTCCACCACCCAGGTCAAGGCCATGTCCGACGCCTGTGAGGAGGCCATGGAGAAGCAGGGCGAGACTGTCCACCACATCGAGGGCCACCGGGACGGGGCCTGGCTGCTGATGGACTTCTCCTGCGTCATCGTCCACGTGTTCACCGACGAGGCCCGGAAGTTCTATGACCTGGAGCGCCTGTGGGCCGACGCCCAGGAGGTGGACCTGTCCGATATCCTGGTGAAAGAGTAACGCGCCGACACAAAACAAGATCGCCGTACAGACTTGCCCGTCTGTACGGCGATCTTTTGTAAAAATCAAACTGGAAGCGCTTCAGCTGCCCCGGATGATGGTCAGGGCCCGCTGACAGTTGACGATCTCGTTCACCGACTCGCTGCCGCCGAACTCCCCGTCGATGGTCCAGGGGATGGGCTGTTCACAGGTGAAGGTGAGGTGAGAGGCCTTGAAGTGGATGCGGGAACCGGCGCTGGGCTGGTTCTGGTCCAGCAGGGCCTGAAAGCCGTTGGCCACGTCGGCCAGGCTCACCGGCTTTTTGACCAGGTCCACCTCAAACAGCCCGTCGTCCAGCACCACGTGCTCGCTGGTGGGCAGGCGGATGCCACCGATGGAATAGGCGTTGCTGACCATGCCGAAATAGAAGTCGTCCTCCAGGGTGTTCCCGTCGTATTCGATCTTCATGTGATAGGGGGTGATGGAGGGGAGAGAGGCGATGCCCGCCATCACATAGGCCAGGTGGCCGAAGGTGTTCTTCAGGTCCTGGGGCGTCTCGTAGGCCACCTTGGTAAAGGCCCCGAAGGCGGCCACATAGACGAAGGGGCGGCCATTGAGCTTGCCGATGTCGCTGGGCCGGGGGACCCCCTGTCCGGCGGCGATGGCGGCGGCCTGACGAGGGATGCGGGGCAGCCCTAAGTTAGCGGCGCAGTCGTTGGTGGAGCCGAAGGGGATATAGCCCAGGATGGGCGGGTCCTCCAGCTGCATCAGACCGGTGACCGTCTCGCTGAGGGTGCCGTCCCCTCCGGCGCACACCAGGCGGGAGAAGCGGGGCCCCAGCTCCCGGGCGGCCCGGACGGCGTCCCCCTTCCCCTGGGTGGGATAGGCGGTGACCAGCCAATTGGCCTTTGTAAACTCATCCAGCACGGCGGCCAGCTCGTCGGGCAGCTGCCCCTTGCCGGCGGTGGGGTTGTAGATGAGCAGAAGGGGTTCCATGGAAATTGCCTCCTTTGGCGGTGAAACTGTATCAAATTCTTATTATACGGAGGGTACCGGGAAAATCAAGGCGAAAATCGCCAATCTTAACCCAATCTTAGCAGACCGGGGAAGAAAGGCTTGCATTGCGGGGAGAAAGCGGGTAGAATAGGAGGAAACTGCGCAAGACAGAGAGGAACGGATATACATGAAGAGGACGTTTGCCGCCGCGTTTCCCGTGACGGCTCCGGTGCTGATGGGCTATCTGGCCATCGGCATGGCTTTTGGCCTGATGCTCCAGTCCATTGGATACAATGTGCTGTGGGCATTTTTTATGAGTCTGGTGATCTATGCCGGGTCGGGACAGTATCTGGGGGTGTCTCTGCTGGCCACAGGGGCCTCTCTGCCCCAGGTGGCCTTCCTCACCCTGATGGTGAACTTCCGTCACCTGGTCTATGGGTTGTCCCTCATTGAAAAGCTGCGGGGTATGGGGCCGCGAAAGCTGTATGTGATCTTTGCCCTGACGGACGAGACCTATGCCCTGCTCAGCTCCGCCAAGCCCCCCCAGGGCGTGAAGGACCACGACTTTTACTTTGCCGTGGCCCTGCTGGACCACATCTATTGGATCGGGGGCTCGGTGCTGGGCTCCCTGGTGGGGGCCGCTCTGGGCATGGACACCACCGGCGTGGACTTTGCCATGACCGCCCTGTTCCTGGTCATCGCTGTGGGCCAGTGGAAGGCGGCGGGGAGCCACCTGCCTGTGCTGCTGGGCGCTGTGGCCACCATTGCCAGCCTGATGCTGGTGGGGGCCGGCGAGATGCTGCTGCCTGCCTTGGGTGTCATTGTCCTGGGTCTGGTGCTGCTGCGTCCCCGTCTGGACGACACCCTGCCCAAGCCGGGCAAGAAGCAGGAGGTGGGCGTATGACACTGACCACCGGTCAGGCCGTGGCCACCATTCTGGTCATGGCCGCTGTGACCTTTCTCACCCGGGTGCTGCCCTTCGTCCTCTTTGGCCGGGGGGACAGCGCCCCCAAGATCGTGCTGTACTTAGGCCGGGTGCTGCCCCCGGCGGTCATCGCCATGCTCATCGTCTATTGTCTGAAGGGCGTGACCTTCACCACCCTGGGGGGCTGGCTGCCCTCTCTCGTTGCTGGGGTGGCGGCGGTGGTGCTGCACCTGTGGAAGGGCAACGAGCTGATCTCCATCTTTGGGGCCACCGGCCTTTACATGGTCCTGGTCCAAGTGGTCTTTGCATAACTTTTTCCGATACCCGTCCTGACAAAGGGCGGGTATCATAAAATTTCAAACAAAAGAGGCGGGAATCATGGCAAAGCATGTTTTGATCACCGGGGCCTCCCGGGGCATCGGGGCGGCCACTGCCCGGGTGTTTGCGGCGGAGGGCTGGAACGTGGCCCTGAACTATTGCCGCAGCCGGGACCAGGCCCTGGCGCTGGCGGCGGAGCTGTCGGCGGGGGGCGTGGAGGCCGTGGCCCTGGAGGGGGACGTGTCCGATCCCGACCAGGCCAACGCTCTGGTGGAGGCCGCGGCGTCTATGGGTCCCCTGGACGCCCTGGTCTGCTGCGCCGGGATCGCCCTGCCCCAGCAGCTGCTCACCGACACCACCGACTGGCAGTGGCGGCAGGTGATGGGGGTGGACCTGGACGGGGTGTTCTACACCATGCGGGCGGTCTGTCCCCACATGGTCCGCCGCCAGCAGGGCAGTATCGTCACCGTCTCCTCCATGTGGGGCATCACCGGCGGGTCCTGCGAGGCGGCCTATTCCGCCGCCAAGGCCGGAGTCATCGGCCTGACCAAGGCCATGGCCAAGGAGCTGGGCCCCTCCCACATCCGGGTCAACTGCGTGGCCCCCGGGGTCATCGACACGGAGATGAACGCCCACCTGTCCCGGGCGGACATGGACGCCCTGGGGGAGGAGACCCCCCTGGGCCGCATCGGCCGGGCGGAGGAGGCGGCCCGGGCCATCTTCTATCTGGCATCTGACCAGTCTGCCTTCGTCACCGGCCAGGTCCTTCCGGTGGACGGGGGCATGGTGATCTGAAAACAGGCGGGAGGAGAACGATGGCCTTCCCCTCATCCGTCACGGGCTTCGCCCGCGCCACCTTCCCTATCCCTTTTGTCCCTTCGGGACATTTCCCCTTGACAAGGGGAATCGGCCCCAGGGGAAGGCTCTTATTATTACTGTCTCTGCCGATTTTTTCGGCGGGGACATTTTTTTCTGGACAACGGGGATACAAGCTGTTATCATTCCAATAGATATTGATGCATGGAATCAAATATGCCCGCCCCTTTTATTAGTGGGCGGCGGCGATACAAAGGAGGTCGGACCATGGGCCGGAGAAACGGCGGATACGGCGGCTATCGGGGCCGCAGGACCTTTCACGATATCCTGAAATGGGTGGCGGCCATTCTGGCCGTGCTGGTGGTCATTTTGGCGGGGGTGCTGGTGTTTGGCCAGCGCTATCTGGTCTTTCGGGACCAGGGGGTCCGGCTGGAGCTGCCCTTTTTCCACCAGAAGGACGACCAGAAGCCAGACCCCGGCGATGTGAGCCTGGAGGTCCGCCCCCAGGGGGACCAGTCCGGTGAGGATCAGAGCGCCCAGAAACCTGGGGCGGACGAGACCGAGGCCCTGCGGGCGGTGGAGCTGCCCCTGTCGGCGGTGCAGGATGGCACCGCCCGGTCCCGGCTGGAGCAGGCGGGGGCCAACGCCCTGATTTTAGAGATGAAGGACAGCCAGGGCGATCTGGCCTGGCGGAGCGAGGAGAGCCTGGCTGCCCGGGTGTCCTCCGGGGATGAGACCATCAACGGCGCTTTGGAGGACTGGAACCGAGGGGACGTGTATACCATTGCCCGGGTGTGCGCCTTTCGGGACAACACCGTGCCCTATCAGAACAACAGCGTGGCTTTAAAGGCCAGCTACGGCAACTGGCGGGACGAACTGGGGCTGCGGTGGCTGAATCCAGATTCGGAGAAGGCCCGGAGCTATCTCATTGGGCTGTGCCGGGAGCTGGCCCAGTTGGGCTTTGACGAGATCATGCTGGACCAGTGCTGGTTCCCCACCCAGGGCAAGCTGGACCAGATCGTGAAAAACGGCTCCTATGCCGACGGGCGCTTTGCGGAGTCGGTGGAGGACCTGTTCGCCCAGCTCAGCCAGGCGGTAGAGCCCTATGGGACCCGGCTGTCTGTCCGTCTGCCAGAGAACTATCAGGGGGCAGCGGCCACCGGCGGCCTGAGTGAGAAGTGCCTGGAGAACGACATTCAGCGGATATGGACCATCCCGGAAGCGGGAGAAACCGGGGCCGAGTTGGCCCAGCGGCTTGGTTTGGCAAACGCCCGGGAAAAGCTGGCCGCGCTGACGGGGCAGTTTGCGCCGGAAGGCCCTGAAGCGCAAGGAATCACATCGACGAAAATTAGACGAAGATTTGATAGCCTTTGATTGTGAAAATGCAGTCAAAGACTATCTTTCTTTCACGAGCATTTTAGACAAAGATGTAAAAATGTCTGGTTTGTGGTGAAAAGGGAAAAGTAAACCAGTACAACGCCGAAAAGAATCAAAAACGACGAAAAAATAACAGAACCTTTAGAAAACATAAAGTTGAAAAAGAATCAAAGGCAAAAATAGACTTGCATTTTTGGGCAATATCCTATAGAAAATAGTTTATCAGCAGTTTCCTAAATAGACTTGCATTTTTGGGCAATACCCTATAGAATATGTTTATCAGCAGTTTTCCTAACTAAAGAACAAGCGAAAGACAAAGGTGGTGAAAATCGTGTCAGTGGAAGCCATTGAAAAGGTGACGCAGACCGAGCAGGAGGCCAAGCAGCGCAAAGACGCGGCGGCGGCGGAGAGCAAGCAGAAGCTGCAGACGGCCCAGCGGGCGGCCCAGCGGACGCTGGAGGAGGCCCGGACCAATGCCGAGGCCCAGGCCCGCCAGATGATGGCCCAGGCCGAGGCCCAGGCGGCCCAGCGGAAGCAGCAGGTGCTGGACCAGGCCGCCCAGGAGTGCCAGACCATGAAGCAGGCCGCCCGGAGCCATCTGGAGCAGGCCGCCGAATTGATCGTAGAAAAGGTAGTGAATGGCTGATGGCTATCGTGAAAATGGATCATGTGCGGCTGATCGCCATGACGGAGGACCGGGAAGAGATCCTGCGCAGGCTCCAGCGACTGGGCTGCGTGGAGATCGACCAGGCCGTCCTGCCTGACGACCAGCCCCAGTCCGGGCAGGCCCCGCCGGAGGAGTCAGACAGTCTGGCCCGCCTGCGGGAGCAGCTCAGCCGCCCGGACACCCAGCGGCTGGGCGCCGCAAGGGAGGAGCAGAATCAGGCCGACCACGCACTGTATGTCCTGAAAAAATATGCCCCGGCCAAAGAGAAGTTCTTATCTCCCAAGCCCAGTCTGGACGAGGCCGACCTGTTTGACCAGGCCCAGGCCGACAAGGCCCGGCAGGGGGCAGAGGAAGTGAACGGCGCTTTCCGCCGGGTGAACACCATCCACAGCGAGCAGACCAAGCTATTGGCCCAAAAGGCCCAGCTGGAGCCTTGGCGGACCATGGACCTGCCCCTGGATACCCAGTCCACCGCCCAGGTAACGGTGCAGATGGGCACCCTGCCCCCGGAGGCCGACTTCGATGCCGCCCAGGGGGCGGCCCTGGCCGCCGGTGAGCTGTCAGAGCTGACCAGGATATCTTCCAATCGAAACGCCCAATATTGCCTGTTGGTGTGCCACGCCAGCCAGAGCGAGGCGGTGCTGGCCGCTTTGAAGGATGTGGGCTGGTCCCGAGCCAGCCTGAAGGAGTGGTCGGGCACGGCGGCGGAGAATCTGCAAAGGCTGGACGAGGAGCTTGCCGCCCTGGACCAGGAGCTGGCGGAGACGGAGAAGAAGCTGTCCGGCATGGGCGAGCTTCGCCCCGCCCTGCGCCGCCTGTATGACCGGGCGGAGGCAGATGTCCGCCGGGAGGAATCCCGCCAGCGCCTGCTGGACACCAGTCAGACCTTCTACTTAGAGGGCTGGCTCCCTGCGGAGCGGCGGGAGGCAGTGCAGGAGGCACTGGCCCCCTTCCTCACGGCGTGGGAGCTGACCGAGCCCAGCCCGGAGGAGTACCCCGCCGTGCCGGTAAAGCTGAAAAACAACTGGCTCACCCGGCCCCTGAACATGGTGACGGAGATGTACTCCCTGCCCGCCTATGGCTCCCTGGACCCCAACCCCCTGATGGCCCCCTTTTTCATCCTGTTTTACGGCATGATGATGGCGGACATGGGCTATGGACTGGTGATGATGCTGGCCTCGCTGATCGTGCTGAAAAAGAAGAAGCCCGGCGGCACCATGGGCCACCTGTTCGGCCTGCTGGGGCTGTGCGGTGTGAGCACATTCCTTTTCGGAGCCCTTACCGGCGGCTTCTTCGGCGACTTCCTCACCCAGCTGTTCGCCCTTACCGGTGTCAGCAATGATTTCGCCCTGCCCGCCCTATTCACCCCCCTGAACGACACCATGATGATCCTGGTGGGGGCCATGTGCCTGGGCTTTGTGCAGATCCTCACCGGCATGGCCATCAGCTTTGTGAAAAAGCTCAAGCACGGCCAGATCATGGACGCCGTGTGGGAGGAAGTGACTTGGTGGGTGGTCTTCGCCGGACTGGCGCTGGCCATTCTGAAGGTCACGAATCTGGTGATCATCCTGGGCGGCGTGATGGTGGTGGCCGGACCGGTGCTGACCGAAAAGGGCTTCGGCAAGGTCACGGGGATCTTCGGCTCCCTCTATAACCACGTCACCGGATATTTCGGAGACATTTTGTCCTATTCCCGACTGATGGCGCTGATGCTGGCCGGGTCGGTCATCGCCCAGGTGTTCAACACCCTGGGTGCCATCCCCGGCAACGTGTTCATCTTCATCATCATCTCCATGGCGGGCAACACGCTGAACTTTGCCCTGAACCTGCTGGGCTGCTATGTCCACGACCTGCGCCTGCAGTGCCTGGAGTATTTCAACAAATTCTATGAGGACGGCGGAAAGCCCTTCCGCCCCCTGGACCTGAACACCAAATACTATAACGTGGTCAAAGATTAAGGAGGAAACAAAAATGGATCTCTCTCAGATGACGGAAGTTTACCAGAGCATGACGGTTTTGGGCAGCATCGGCGGCCTGGCCCTGGCCCTGCTGGGCGCCGGCCTGGCGGCGGTGCTCAGCGGCATCGGCTCCGCCAAGGGCACCGGCCTGGCCGGTGAGGCCGGCACCGGCCTTTTGTGCGAGGACCCCAGCAAGTTCGGTAAGGTGATGATCCTGCAGGTCATCCCCGGCACCCAGGGCCTGTATGGTCTGGTGGTGTGGTTCTTCGCCGTGTTCCGTATGGGCCTGCTGTCCGGCGTTCTGCCCCAACTGACTGTGGCCCAGGGTATGCAGTATTTCGTGGCCTGCCTGCCCATGGCGCTGGGCGGCCTGTTCTCCGCCATCGCCCAGGGCCGCGTGGCCGCCGGCTCCATCAACATCCTGGCCAAGAAGCCCGACGACTGGTCCAAGGGCATGGTGCTGTGCATCACCGTGGAGTTCTATGCCATCCTGTCTCTGCTGGCCTCCATGCTGATGATCATCAACATCAGCGCCTGATCGCCTGGAAAGGACTTGCCTTATGGAAGGAATCGAAAAAATCACCGCCAAGATCCTCTCTGATGCCCAGGCTGACATCGACCAGCTCAACGCCCAGACCCAGGAGAAGGCGGATGCCATCGCCCGACAGGCCCGGGCCCAGGCGGACAAAGAGACCGCCGACATCCTGGCCCGGGGACAGAAGGCCGCCGACGAGCGGCTGGAACGGCTGAGCTCCGCCGCCCAGATGGAAAAGCGCAAGCTGGCCCTGGCCGCCAAGCAGGAGGTACTGGGCGAGGCCTTTGACCTGGCCCTGGACAAGCTGTGCTCCCTGCCCGAGGAGGACTACATCGCCCTGCTCACCCGCCTGGCGGTGGAGGCCTCTGAAACCGGGAAGGAGCAGCTGATCTTCTCCGAGGCCGACCGCGCCCGGGTGGGCAAGCAGGTGGTCATCGCCGCCAACGAATGTCTGGTGAAGGGGGTGGCCCCCGAGCTGCCCGGTGCGCTGGCCGACACAAAGGTTGGCGCTCTGCTGGGCAAGGTAGTCAACTCCACCGCCGCCATGGTCACCGGCACCGGCCTTCTCACCCTGGCCCAGGAGACCCGAAAGATGCGGGGCGGCTTTGTCATGCTGGACAACGACGTAGAGATCAACTGCACTTTTGAGACGCTGGTCCGCCTCCAGCGGGAGAAGCTGGAGAAGCAGGTGGCCCAGGTCCTGTTCCCGGAGTAACGCCGGAGCAAACATCCGATTAGAGTTTTATAAGAGGGAGGAGGGATACCTTGTCCCACCGAAAAGATACGGATTATCTCTCTGTCTCGGCCCGCATCCGGGCCATGGAGAACCGCCTGCTGACCCGGGAGCGGATGGACCGCATGATCGACGCCGCCGACGACGGCGAGGCCAGAAAGGTCCTGGCCGAGTGCGGCTACCCCGAGGGGGGCAGTCTGGACCAGGCTCTGGCCGCCGCCCGGGCCGACGTGTTCCGGGACATGGAGTCGGCGGTGCCCGACCGGAGGCTGGTAGAGATATTCCAGCTGAAATACGATTATCACAACGCAAAGACCCTGCTCAAGGCCGCCGCCATGGGGCGGGACCCCCAGCCCATCCTGCTGCCCGGCGGGCGCTATGACCCCGCCCAGCTGACGGAGGGCTGGCGCAGGGAGGAGCTGCGGGGCTGTTCCCCCGCCTTTCAAAAGGCCATGACCCAGGCCAAGGCCCTGCTGGAGGACAGCCATGACCCACAGCAGGCTGACCTGATCTTAGACCGGGCCTGCTTTGAGGAGATGGCCCAGCTGGCCCGGGACCTGGACAGCCGCTTTTTGCAGCGGTATGTCCAGCTGCTGGTGGACGTGGCCAATCTGCGCACCGCCGTGCGGGTCCACCGCATGGGCCGGGAGCCGGAATTCCTGCGCCAGGTGCTGCTGCCCGGCGGCAGCGTGTCCGAGCAGAGCATCGCCGCTGCCCGGGCCGACGCCCTGGGCGAGCTGTTTGCCGCCGGGAGTCTGGCCCAGGCCGCCCAGCTGGGGGCCAAGCTGGCCCATCCGGGAGCGGGAGCCATGACTGACTTCGAGCGGGCCTGTGACGATGCGGTCACCGCCTATCTGGCCTCGGAGCGCCGGGTCCCCTTTGGGGAGGAGCCGGTGGTGGGCTATCTCTACGCCCGGGAGGCGGAGTTCACCGCCATCCGCACCATCTTCGCCGGGCGCGCGGCCAAGCTGGAGGGCGACGTGATCCGCCGCCGCCTGCGCGAGACCTATGTGTAAGGAGGGGGAGACCACATGTACAAGATCGCCGTGATGGGCGACGCGGACAGCGTCCTGGGCTTTCAGGCCCTGGGGCTGGAGGTCTGCCCCGTCGATGGCCCGGAGGAGGGCCACCTGGCCCTGCACCGCATGGCCAAAGAGAATTACGCCATCATCTATATGACCGAGCAGCTGGCCGCCAAAATGGGGCCGGACATCGCCCGGTATAAAGACGCCCTGACCCCCGCCATTATTCTGATCCCCGGCAAGGAGGGCAGTCTGGGCATCGGTATGGCCAACGTGAAAACTGCCGTGGAGCGTGCCGTTGGCGCAGACATCTCCTGAACCTGAACGCATTGCAATTACTAGAAAATCTACCCGAAAGAAGGTATTGAAACCTATGGGAAAGATCGTCAAGGTCTCCGGCCCGCTGGTGGTTGCCACCGGCATGGAGGAGGCGAACATGGCCGACGTGGTCCGTGTGGGCGAGCAGCGCCTGATCGGTGAGATCCTTACCATGAGTGGGGACTCCGCCTCCATCCAGGTCTATGAGGAGACCTCCGGCCTGGGCCCTGGGGCCAAGGTGGTCACCACCGGCTCCCCCCTGTCCGTGGAGCTGGGGCCCGGCCTGGTAGAGAATATTTACGACGGCATCCAGCGCCCGCTGGAGGTCATCATGGAGAAGGTGCAGGGGAACAACCTGCCCCGCGGCGTGGAGGTCCCCGCCCTGGACCGGGAGAAGAAGTGGGACTTTACCCCCACCGTCCAGCCCGGGACCAAGGTGGTGGGCGGCGACGTCATCGGCACCGTGCAGGAGACCGCCTCCATCCTCCACAAGATCATGATCCCCCCCAAGATGAAGGGCACCATCGTGTCCATTCAGTCCGGCGCGTTCACCGTCACCGAGACGGTGGCCGTGCTGGAGACGGAGGAGGGCGAAAAGGTCCAGCTGCCCATGATGCAGAAGTGGCCCGTCCGTGTGGGCCGCCCCTATAAGCACAAGTATCCCCCCACCATCCCCCTGCAGTCCGGCCAGCGCATCGTGGACACCTTCTTCCCCGTGGCCAAGGGCGGCACCGCCGCCATCCCCGGCCCCTTCGGCTCGGGCAAGACGGTGATGCAGCACGCCCTGGCCAAGTGGTCCGACGTGGATCTGGTGGTCTATATCGGCTGCGGCGAGCGTGGCAACGAGATGACCGACGTGCTGCGGGAGTTCCCCGAGCTGGTGGACCCCCGCACCGGCGAGTCGCTGATGAAGCGCACGGTGCTCATCGCCAACACCTCTGACATGCCCGTGGCTGCCCGTGAGGCCTCTATCTACACCGGCATCACCATCGCTGAGTATTTCCGGGACATGGGCTATGCCGTGGCCGTCATCGCTGACTCCACCTCCCGCTGGGCCGAGGCCCTGCGCGAGATGTCTGGCCGACTGGAGGAGATGCCCGGCGAGGAGGGCTATCCCGCCTATCTGTCCTCCCGTCTGGCCCAGTTCTATGAGCGGGCGGGCTCTGTGGCCTGCATCGGCTCTGACGAGGACCGCCGGGGCAGCCTGACCGCCGTGGGCGCCGTGTCCCCTCCCGGCGGCGACCTGTCCGAGCCCGTGTCCCAGGCCACCATGCGCATCGTCAAGGTGTTCTGGGCCCTGGACGCCTCCCTGGCCTATCGCCGCCACTTTCCCGCCATCAACTGGCTGAACTCCTATTCCCTGTATCTGGACAGCCTGCAGCCCTGGTATGACGAGCATTTGGGCAAGGACTTCCTGAAAAACCGGGAGTGGGCCATGTCCACCCTTCAGGAGGAGGCCAGCCTGAACGAGATCGTCCAGCTGGTGGGTAAGGATTCTCTGTCCGCCAAGGACCAGATCACCCTGGAGATCGCCAAGATGATCCGAGAGGACTTTTTGCAGCAGAACTCCTTTGTGGACATCGACTCCTATTCCGAGTATGACCGCCAGGCCCGGATGCTGGCCATGATCCGCAAGTATGAGGACGAGTGCCGGGCGGCCCAGCAGCGGGGCGGCGACCTGGCCGAGCTGTTCGCCGTGCCCGCCCGTGAGAAGATCGGCAGAGCCAAGTCTGTCCCCGCCGACCAGTATAAGACCACCTATGAGGCCATCCAGGACGAGATGGAGCAGGAGCTGGCGGCCATTGCCGAGAAGGGAGAGGACGCGCTGTGATTCGTGAATACAAGACCATCCGAGAGATCTCCGGCCCCCTGATGGTGGTGGACCGGGTGCAGGGCGTCACCTATGACGAGCTGGCCGAGATCCAGCTGGCCGACGGCTCCGTCCGCCGCTGCAAGGTGCTGGAGGTCAACGGCGACTCCGCCGTGGTCCAGCTGTTCGAGGCCTCCGCCGGCATCAACCTGGCCCAGTCCAAGATCCGCTTTTTGGGCCACCCCCTCCAGCTGGCTGTGTCCGGCGACATGCTGGGCCGGGTGTTCAACGGCATGGGCCAGCCCATCGACGGCGGCCCCGCCATCCTGGCCGACGAATACCGGGACATCAACGGCATGGCCATGAACCCCGCCGCCCGGAACTATCCCAACGAGTTTATCCAGACGGGCATCTCTACCATCGACGGACTGAACACCCTGGTCCGCGGCCAGAAGCTGCCCATCTTCTCCGGCTCCGGCCTGCCCCACGCGGCCCTGGCCGCCCAGATCGCCCGCCAGGCCAAGGTGCTGGACGGGGAGTCCAACTTCGCCGTGGTCTTCGCCGCCATCGGCATCACCTTTGAGGAGTCGGAGTTCTTCGTCAGCGAGTTCAAGCGCACCGGCGCCATTGACCGCACCGTGCTGTTCACCAACCTGGCCAACGACCCCGCCGTGGAGCGCATCGCCACCCCCCGCATGGCCCTGACCGCCGCAGAGTATCTGGCCTTTGAGAAGGGGATGCACGTGCTGGTCATCCTCACCGACATCACCAACTATGCCGAGGCCCTGCGTGAGATCTCCGCCGCCAAGAAAGAGGTCCCCGGCCGCCGCGGCTACCCCGGCTATCTGTACACCGACTTGGCCACCATGTACGAGCGGGCGGGCCGCCAGGTGGGCAAAGAGGGCTCCATCACCATGATCCCCATCCTGACTATGCCCGAGGACGACAAGACCCACCCCATCCCAGACCTGACCGGTTATATCACCGAGGGGCAGATCATCCTCTCCCGCGAGCTCTATCGTCGGGGCGTGAATCCCCCGGTGGACGTGCTGCCCTCCCTGTCCCGTCTGAAGGACAAGGGCACCGGCGAGGGCAAGACCCGGGAGGACCACTCCGGCACCATGAACCAGCTCTTCGCCGCCTATGCCACCGGCAAGGAGAACAAGGAGCTGATGAGCATCCTGGGCGAGGCGGCCCTGTCCCCCACCGACCTGCTGTACGCCAAGTTTGCCGACGAGTTTGAAAAGCGCTATGTCTCCCAGGGCACCGACGAGAACCGCTCCATTCAAGAGACCCTGGACCTGGGCTGGGAGCTGCTGAGCATCCTGCCCCGCAGCGAGCTCAAGCGCATCAAGCCGGAGATGATCGACAAGTATCTGCCCAAGAAAGACTAAGGAGGGATCGAAATGCCTTCCACGACCATCAATCCCACCCGCATGGAGCTGACCCGACTGAAGGGCCGCCTGAAAACGGCCCAGCGGGGCCACAAGCTGCTGAAGGACAAGCGGGACGAGCTGATGAAGCAGTTCATGGACGTGGTGCGGGAAAACCGCGCCCTGCGCCGCCGGGTGGAGGAGGGCCTGATGCGGGCCCACGGCTCCTTTACCGTGGCCGCCGCCCTCATGTCCCCGGAGATGCTCCAGCAGTCCCTGCTCTATCCCAAGCAGAGCGTGGAGCTGGACATGACCTTTCAGAACGTGATGTCGGTGGACGTGCCCCGATACCACTTCAAGACCACCGGACAGAACGCCGGGGAGGTCTATCCCTATGGCTTTGCCCAGACCAGCGGCGAGCTGGACGACGCGGTGGATGCCATGTCCAGCGTGTTCCAGGATATGCTCCGCCTGGCCGAGGTGGAAAAGACCAGCCAGCTGCTGGCCGAGGAGATCGAAAAGACCCGCCGCCGGGTGAACGCCCTGGAATATGTCAAGATCCCCGAGATGCAGGCCAACATCAAATATATCACCATGAAACTGGACGAAAACGAGCGCTCCAACACCATCCGTCTGATGAAGGTGAAGGACATGCTGCTGAAGGAGTCCATCGAAGAAAAACGCGCCGAGGACGCCCGCGCCCTGCAAAACTTCCGCAGCGAGGAGCAGTAAAGCTCGGCTGAAAACAGAAAAAAGACGGCACCGCAATGCTTGTTTAAGAGCAGCGGGGCCGTCTTTTTGATGCTTGAGACACTTGTACTAGTTGAAAATCGTAATAAGATAGGACTGATCCTAGAAAACCAACGACTGCGGGGAAAATATTATGACGGAAAAAGAGAAGATGCAGCGGCAGATGCTTTATGATGCTAATTATGACAAGGAGCTTTTGGCGGAGCGGGTGCGGGCGAAGGAGCTCTGCTATGACTTTAACCAGCTGCGCCCGTCTGACGTGGAGGGCCAGCAGAAACTCCTGCGTCGGCTGTTGGGGAAGACTGGGGAGCATTTCTGTATCACGGCACCCTTTTGGTGCGACTATGGCTATAACATTGAGCTGGGGGAGAACTTTTACGCCAACCACGGCCTGGTGATCTTAGACGGCGGCAAAGTGACCTTTGGGCACGACGTGTTCGTGGCCCCCAACTGCGGCTTTCACACGGCGGGGCACCCCATCGATTTTCAGCGCCGCAACCGGGGGCTGGAATACGCTTATCCCATCACCGCGGGGAACAACGTGTGGATCGGCGCTGGGGTGCAGGTCATGCCGGGGGTGACCATCGGGGACAACGTGGTCATCGGCGGTGGGAGCGTGGTGGTGAAGGACATCCCCAGCGGCTCGGTGGCCGTGGGCAACCCCTGCCGGGTGGTCCGGGCCATCACCGAGGAGGATGAAAAGACCGGCTGGGACTGGTCCGGTTCTTTCACCGAATGAAAACCCGGCGCTGGGGGGAGAAAATCTGCGATTCCCCCTTGCATTGCGGCGCAGATTTGATAAAATACTCTTGTTGTCTTTTCGGGAAAAAGGCATGGCGGTGGAAACGCCGCTGAAATATTCGGCCTTTTGGGCCGGGGAGGAGAGAAGAGGACACATGAGCAAGATGGAAGATTACATCATCAGCATCCCGGACTATCCCAAGCCGGGGATCATCTTCCGGGATATCACCTCGGTGCTGCGGGACGCGGACGGACTGCGCCTGGCGGTGGACGAGATGACCCAGCGCATCGGCGACGTTCAGTTCGACGCCATCGTGGGGCTGGAGTCCCGGGGCTTTTTGTTCGGAATGCCCATGGCCTATAACCTGCACAAGGCGTTCATTCCCATCCGCAAGCGGGGCAAGCTGCCCCGGGAGACCGCCCATATCTCCTATGACCTGGAGTATGGCTCGGCGGAGATCGAGGTCCACAAGGAGGATATCACCCCCGGGATGCGGGTGGTGGTGGTGGACGACCTGATCGCCACCGGCGGCACGCTGGAGGCCGCGGTGCAACTGCTGGAGGGACTGGGGGCCAAGGTGGTCAAGGTGGTCTGCCTGCTGGAGCTGAAGGGCCTCCACGGGCGTGACCGGCTGGCCGGGTATCCCACGGAGACCGTGGTCGCCTATGAGGGCAAGTAACGCCCCAAAAGAGAGAGCAGAGAAAAAGAAAGGGAGAATTTCATGTTAGAGCGCGTATTCAAGCTGTCTTCCCATAAGACAGACGTCAAAACCGAGGTCATGGCCGGTATCACGACCTTTATGACCATGGCCTATATCCTGGCCGTCAACCCGTCCATTTTGGGCTCCACCGGCATGGACAGCACCGCCGTGCTGCTGGCCACCGCCCTGGCCTCCTTCCTGGGCACCCTGTGCATGGGTCTGATGGCCAACCTGCCCTTCGCCCTGTCTGCGGGCATGGGCCTGAACGCCTATATGGCTTACACCGTGGTGGCCGGTTATGGCTACAGCTGGCAGGTGGCCCTGCTGGCCGTGTTTATCGAGGGCCTGATCTTCATCGTCCTGTCCCTGACCAACGTGCGCGAGGCCATCTTCAACGCCATCCCCCTCACCCTGAAGCGGGGCGTGTCTGTGGGCATCGGCCTGTTCATCGCCTTCATCGGCCTTCAGAACGCCGGTCTGTCCGTGGACTCCTCCACCCTGGTCACCATCACCAGCTTCACCGAGAACTTCCACACCTCAGGTATCTGCGCCCTGCTGGCGCTGGTGGGCCTGTTCCTCATGGCTGTGTTCTACATCCACAATTTCAAGGGCGCCATCCTGTACGGCATCCTGCTCACCTGGATTTTGGGTATGCTGTGCCAGGTGACCGGCATCTATGTCCCCACCCCCGAGGCCGGGTTCTACAGCCTGTTCCCCACCCTGGGCATGACCGACTTCTCCAAGCTGGGGGAGACCTTTGGCCAGTGCTTCAACGTGGACTTCAGCGCCGTGGGCCTGATCAACTTCATCGTTGTGGTGTTCTCCTTCCTGTTCGTGGACCTGTTTGACACCCTGGGCACCCTGATCGGCGTGGCCACCAAGGCGGACATGCTGGATAAGGACGGCAAGCTGCCCGGCATCAAGCCCGCCCTGCTCAGCGACGCCATCGCCACCTCCGCCGGCGCCGTGCTGGGCACTTCCACCACCACCACCTTTGTGGAGTCCGCCTCCGGCGTGGCCGTGGGCGGCCGCACCGGCCTGACCGCCATGGTCACCGGCGTGCTGTTCCTGATCTCCACCCTGTTCGCCCCCATCTTCACCGCCATCCCCTCCTTCGCCACCGCCCCCGCCCTGATCATGGTGGGCTTTTTGATGGTGGGCACCGTGACCGATATCCGCTTCGACCTGGACAACATGACCGAGGCCATCCCCGCCTACCTGGCCATCATCGCCATGCCCCTGTTCTACAGCATCTCCGAGGGCATCTCCATGGGCGTCATCTCCTATGTCCTGCTGAACCTGGCCGCCGGGAAGGGCAAGAAGATCACTCCGCTGATGTATGTACTGGCGCTGCTGTTCATCCTGAAGTATATCTTCCTGTAAGCATTTCTGATTTCCGGTTTCCCGCCCCGCAGGGGGTGGGGAAGCCATAAAAAAGAACCGTTTGACTGTTTTCGTTGCAGTCAAACGGTTCTTTTATTATTTCGCCGAGACAGGAGCGGGAGCCGGAGCGGGCTCCTGGTCCTGAAGCTCCTTCAGGCGGTTCAATACCAGCTGATAGCCGCCGGAGCCATAGCGCAGCTCGGTGTTGATGCGGGTGATGGTAGAGCTGCTCACCGGGACCTGATTGCGGACCATCTCATAGGTGTTGCCGTCCAGCAGCAGCCCGGCCACCTGAAAGCGCTGGGCGAAAGCGGTGAGCTCCTGAACGGTGAACAGATCGCTGAAAAAGGTGTAACACTCCTCCACCGACTTCAGTGAAAGAATGCCCTGGAAGAGCTGATCAATGGGTTCTGTTTGGTTGCGCTGCAAATGCGACATAGAATGCCTCCTTTTCCACCACTGCTATTGTAGCAGATGACAAGAGAAATGTCGAGGGGAAAAATGGGACGGGCATTTCGTCAGGCGTCCGCCGCGATGGAGAAGGCCTGCCAGCACTCAGCCAGCCGGTCAGGCAGATTGGTGCCCGCCAGCTGGTCGCCAGGGACGCAGTCCAGCCAGGACAGGGTGGCCGTACAGGGCTGAAAATCGCCGAAGTAGCGCTGCTCCACCTGGTCATAGTCCTGCTGAGAGATGGTCTGCTCCTGGGCGTCCTGGTATGTCACCTGCTCCTGGCCGTTTTCATCGTACTCCGTGTTCTGATAGCCCAGGAAGAAGCCCTTCAGCGCCCCGTCCTTCAGGGCGATGGCCCGCTTGCTCTGGTAGTAGTGGGCGGCGCCGTCCTTGTTGGAGTCCTCCAGAATATAAGTGAAAACACCGTCCGACTGGTTCTGATAGGCCCGGAGGGTGGAGGTGGGGGTGCCCTGGAAATCGTCCGGCTGGAACACGGGCTGGCAGCTGTCCTGGGTCTTGACCTGGCTCAGGCCGGAGCCGTCATCATTGACCTGCCAGACGGTGTTGGTGGTATAGCCTCCGGTGCCCTGGATCTGGCTGACGATCAGTTCCAGCTGGTCGTCCTGGTCCAGGTCGGCCACGGTATAGCCCCACCAGTCCCACTCGTCGGCCACCTGCCAGTCCTGCACGTGGTCGGCCATGACCTGAAGCTGCTTTTCCGGGGAGAGGGCGAAGGAGTTGTCCGCCGGGGCGGAGCTGCTGGCCAATCCAGAGCCGTCGCTCCCGCTGGCGCTGGCGGAACTTTCAGTTCCCTGAGCGGACCCGCAGCCCGAGAGCAGGGCGGCGGAGAGACACACCGCGCCCCAAAGCTGAAGTTTGTTCATAAAAAGACCTCCTGTGTTGCTGACCAAAGGCTACCACGAAAGGGCGGGAGATGCAACTGGATTTTAAAAATTAAGCATGATATCCAGAAGATATATTTCTTGCCGTTCTGCCTTAGATCAAGAGCTGAAGAAAAGCCCTCCGTCCCAGATAATACGACTGAGGCGGAGGGTTCTGATAAAGCGGTTATGATACGAAAGGTTATGCTATGGGAAAATCAGGGCAGTAAGTTAAAATAACTCAGGCCAGTCCTTTATCACGGTGTTTCTCGATTTTAAAATTGTACGGGAGACTGGGGGAGTTGTTCAGATTGGGAGTCGGCATCTGATTCATTATATTTGCCATTTCCTGCAATTTTTCATCGTAGTCTTCTACCATTAAAACTGCCTCTTTTGGCTGTTCTCCCTGTAGCAGTAATCCGTCCCAGTACATTTTTAGCTGGTATAAATGAATTGGGGCGCCTTTTCCTGCTTTCAGTTCATAGATAATGATAGAGTGATCGATAGCACTCTTCCTGTAAACATCGATCCTGGTGCCGCTAGGCCATACAGACTGCTCGGAGGTAATTTCATCGTCGGGGTTTGTATTCTGGAGCATGGACTTCCACTTGTCCCGCAGACCTGCTTCTGTGGTCTCGCGGATTTTTTCGGGAGGTCTGTACTTTGAGTTCAGTTCATCAAAGATAATATTCCAATTCGGGTCGTCCAAATTAAAGTCTGTCTTATTATTGACAGTAGTTAAGATACCCCTTGGAATATCCTCTGGAATTAAAAGTTCTCCGAGAAAGTCATTATAATTGTTGTGACGTGTCAAAGGGGCTTTACCATTGCTTGTTTTCCAAATTGTTTCAAATTGTCGGGTGGCAATTACACGGCGCCCTAGCCGGATGTCGATTCCCTGTGTCGTTTGGTTATTCTGATAATAGTATTTAGCTTTTTCATTTTTGTATAACAACTGGTCCCGGAGTTCCTCATCTAGAGTGCCAAACTTATAGATGAGGCGGAACGTACTTGTTCCCAGGGTCACATCGATATACTTTGTAGTCACATTTCCAAAAGGAACCGGAACGGGGGGAACTACCTTGGTGTCTGAATTGATAGATACTTTGATACGTGCGGAGGTGTCTTGCGTTTCAGGATCTTGTTCCAGAAACCCTCGATATGTGACACCTAAATGCTCGATAAGCCACATTCTGAGAGAAGACAAATTACTGCTGGGGCCACCGCGTCCCTGGACGGTACGCAAAAAGGAGAGCTTGACCCGGACAAAGATAATTGTGGAGGAATCTGAGGGGAGGAACGCTTCAGAGGGAAAGAATGCACCGCTTACGATTTCCATTGTGGAAGAAAACGGACCAGAAACCTTGCAGGGTTCTTTGCCCGACGCTTTCGTCCAAAGGGTCCACTCACCATTTCCGCCAGATAATGTTGCCAAAGAATTTTTCAGCCCAAATCCGTGCTCGTTTAGTCTGCTGTTGGATGTAGGTACCCTTCCGGGTTGAAGAGCGGTTTCTAGCTGCTGATCGTCCATTCCTCTTCCGTTGTCACACACCCAAACATCAACTTTGTCTGGGTCATCAGCAACTGGATTCAAAAAGATATCGATATTGGGTTTTCTACCATCGACAGCGGCAGCGATTGCATTATCGCATAATTCAAAAATACACTGGTGAAACAGCATATTTTGCTTGGCCAACCCCAAGAAAAGACCTTCGTCTGCTCTGATACTGACCTGACGTGTTCCCATGATGTTCCTCCTAATATCGAGATATTTGTAATATTATAACACGGGATAAACCGCGCATCAACTCGAAGATATTTAGATAAATCTTGAGCCGTTTTTCCAGGGAAAGTGCGGGAGATGCAACTGTTTTATAGCGGCGGGGAGACCTGGTTGTACTTTTCAAACAGCCGGGCGTATACCTCCAGAGAACCCTGGCACATGGGACCGTTGATCTGCTCTCCGGTGGGGGAGTAATACCAATAGCTCAGGCGCTTATTTGACACCGGACCATAGGCGTCGTCGGAAAAGAAGACCAACAAAAATTCAGTCCCGTCGGTGAGATAGAAATCGAGGTCGTATAAGACGCCTCCGCCCTGAAAGATGCCGTGGATCAGTTTTTTGAGGCTGGTCCCCCTGTTTTGCATGGAGTTTGCTTCGTCGATGAGAGCCTGGATCTCCTCGGGGTCGCGGACTGTCCCGATTTTACGTAGGTGGGAACAGCTGATATTCACATATTCCACGTCCTGGGCGGAAAAGTCGATGATGTGAAGGGTCCCCCACCCCCAGAACCAATACCAGAAAATCGGCGCGGCGATGACGAACAGGATGACGAGGATCTTTAACTTTCCAGTGACAAAGCGAGTTTTCATGGCGCACCTCCCGATATTTCAGTATTCAGTATGAAATTGTTTGGCTGGATTTTAAAACAGGTCCAGCATGTTGTCCAGGTAAATTTCCTCCCGCACGTGGAGCTGGTATTCGGGCCGGGTCAGGTAGTGGAGGAGAAATTCCAGCACCAGGGCGCTGCCCAGGCTGCGGCCTTCAATCTTGAAATTGGAAAAGCCCATGGGCAGATAGATATTCTGGATGTCCTCCACGCCGATGAAGCCGGGGTTCTCCATGGCCTTGGAGAAGCGGTAGCCCCCGGCGGCGTCGGGGGCGGCGCAGCGGTGCTCCGGGCCGGGCTCCCCTAGGTTTTTCCGGCTGACCGCCCGGTAGCAGGCTTTTCTATCCTTGCAGCCGAAGAAGCAGCACTCGTTGCACAGAAATTCTACCTTGTCTTTTAAGCCCTGGGGCAGGGCGTCCAGCTGGGGGAGGGCCTTGTTCAGGCGGAAGTCGGGCACCACATAGCGAAAGGCCGCCCGGTCCAGCTCCTGCCGGAGGGAGGGGAAATCGGTGAGCACTTTGGTGGTGGAGGAGACGAAATAGAGGCCGGGGTACTCCGCCTGTAAATAGCGTAGCAGCAGGTCCGAGTGGACGATGACCCCGTTTTTGGGGCCGCCATACCCGGCAAACAGCCGGGCCAGGGCGTTGCACTTGGGGTCGGAGAGGTGCTCGGGCCGGAGGAGGGAGTTGCTGAAGGTGAGCCGGGCGGAGATATCATATTCCGCCATCAGGTCCAGCACTGCACGGGGGTCCTGCTCCCCACAGCCCACCCGTCCGCCGCCCCAGAGGCAGTCCGCCGGAGCGCCGTAGATGGAGCCGATCCGGAACCAGGGGTAAAAATACTCCCGGCGGGCCCGGAACAGGGGCAGAAAGACCCGGTAGAGTTCATAAAACTCGAACAGGCCGGGGAGATGGTAATAGGCGATGGCTTGTTTCACGGTGCGCCCCCTGATTTAAGTGGTGCTGGTGTCCAGGTGGTGGGGCAGGTCGCCGATGACCACCACCTGGTCCTGGTCATCCCAGAAGAAGTAGATCCGCAGGCAATAGCGCCGGTCCTTGCTGTTCCCTTTGGTGAGATGCCGCTCCAGTTTGCGCTTTTTCCCGTTGTATTGCAGGAAATAGGAGTCCCCCTGCATCCCGGCGGCGGCGTCGGTGATGGACCCGCCCTCTGCCAGACCGGGGTCCACCTGCTTGCAGGCGTCGATGAAGCGCTCATAGGTCCCCTGGCCGGTGCAGTAGTCGTAATAGGAGGAGGCCAGCAGCTTCAGGCACTGGTATACCAGCTTGACGTTTTCATAGGCGGCGCTCTTCAGGCTCCGGGCCGCCCGGGGGTGGAGGAAGAGCCGGTCAGGGTAATACCGTCCGATCCAGTCCTCAATGTCGGCATAGGAGCCGTCCTCCGGGACGGTCTGCTCCATGGCCTGGCCGGAGCACTGCTGAAGCTGGGTGCGGAGGACGGATATCTGAGCCGTCAGCCGCCCGATGCGCTGCCGCAGCTGATCGTTTTCTCCCTTACAGAGCGCACAGTCGTTTGCATAGGAATCGGCCAGGGACATGGTCTCATCGTTCTGCTTTTTCAGCTGCTCCAGCTGCTCCTCAAAGGAGGAGATCAGCTCGTCCTGTGATTGTTCGCTGGAGGCCCGCTGCTCCTGCAGCAGCTGCTGGTGGGCGGCAAGGTAAAAGTCGAAGCCACGCTCCTCCCAGGCAACGCGCTGGGCCAGGACGTACCGCTGCACATACTCTTCGATCTCGTGCATACACAGCTGGGGGTCATCGCTGGGAAACACCCCCCGCAGACGGATGCTCTGCTGGGTGAGGAGGGGGTGCTGATAGTAGTCCGAGCCGTCGAAGGAGACCCCGGGGTAATAGGTCCGCACGGCGCCGTTAAAGGCCGACCACTGCTTGCCGATGCAGTCGGTGAGATAGTCGTTGACATCCAGACTGATCTGGAAGACGTGGGCCACGCCGGTCAGGTCGTCGGCCATTTGGTCGGCGTCCATCATGTACCCGTTACAGAGGGCGTCCTCCTCGCGGACGCAGGGGGTCAGCAGGACGACGGGCATGTGCCGCTCCGGCATGGCGAGAAAGCGGAGGAAGGCGTCCACGTCGGCCGGGGTCTGGAGCAGGTGCTTCTGCCCGGATATTTGGATGACGTCGGCGATGCCGACGTTTTTGAGGATGGAGCGCACGAAGATGGGGCGGCTGAAGGGGACCTCTTGCGTGCAGGATTGCAGGGAGGTCACCGACAGCCGCACGGCCAGCAGGCAGTCGTTCCCAGACCGGTTCAGCTGCACGTCGGTGATCCACATGCGCCCTGGGATGTTGGCGTCGGGGTGGACGGCCCGGAGGATGAACCGTGCCCGGTCCTGGTCGACGATCACGCCGATCTCGTTCCCGTCCCGCTTGTCATCCAGCGTTGTTTTTTCAGCTGGTATCTGCCGAAAAATATTTTTAAATTTCTTCCTGGCCCATTTATAGACGATGTCGCCGGAGCGCTCAAAAGCCTGAACTGCACCCATCTCGCCGACGCACAGCTTGGCCAAAAGCTGATAGCTTCGCTTTAAATAGGAAGAACTTAGTTGAACAGCCATGGTGACCCCCATTCTCTCTCGGTGAAAAAGCACGACGCGGAGAGACGCTTTTTGACATTATACCATGAAGCGGATCGAAATGGTATCACAGGCTGTGTTTTTCGCCTTTGGGGTGGGAGGAATATATTCGGGTGTCGGGAAGAAAACCGTTGACAGTTTCTGCAAAACAGGCTATTATATAGACAGACGAGGGCACTGCCGCATGGCGGTCAGCCCTGAACAGTTAAGAGTTTTTTCCCGTTAACCGCTCGGTGGCCGCCGGGCGGTTAACACGCTTTTGGGGCCATATAAATTATTATCAAAAAAATTTTTCGCGCACAGGGCTGAAATAAGTTGGCCCTGTGCGCTATTTTGTTTTATTTTCATCACTTTTTCGGCAGAAAAATTTTCGTCTCATACTTTGGTATGATTTACAACTTCCAAGCGTGCTGTTATAATTTAGAAAAACGGCGAAATATGTCGAGGAACTTGTAACAAGGGGGATATCCCCCTTGTCCCGCAGGGGCCCCTGCGGGAATGCTGCTCGGCATGCGGGAAGGGGGGATGCCTATGATGCAGACCATTGTGGTAAAAAACAGCATCCGGCGGAAGTTCCAGGACTTTTGGGACCGGGGGCGGGTGCTGTTTCTCAGCGCCCCCTGCGGCTTTGGCAAGACGACCCTGGCCCAGACGCTGCTGGACGGGAAACGGGTGCTGGCCCTGACCCCGGACCAGCCAGACTTCTCCCTGCCGCCCCAGTCGCAGGACTGGGAAGTCCTGCTGCTGGACGACGCCCAGCTGATGCAGGAGGAGGAGCAGTGGCAGGCCCTGTGTACCCTCATCCGCACCAGTCCCCAGCGGCGCTTTGTGGTGCTGTCCCGGGGCGCGCCGCCGGGTTGCCTGATGGCCTTTCGCTATGCCGGACTGATGACGGTGCTGGAGCCAGACGACCTGCTCTTTGGCCGGGAGGACATCCGCCAGCTGTTCCAGCAGGAGGGCGTGGCCGTCACCGATTCCGAGGTCAGCGGCATTTTAAAGGAGTCCATCGGCTATCCCCTGGGTGTGGCCGTCACGGCCCGGAACATGGCCGGGGGCACGCCCTTCGGCCCGGACATTGTGTCCCAGTCCTTTCGGGAGGTCTTCCTCTATTTCGAGACGGCCATCTATCGCCGCTTCGACCTGCACATCCGCCGCTTTCTGCTGGAGATGGCCCTGTTCGACACCTTCAACCTGGAGATGGCCCGGGTGGTCAGCGGCGACCCCCACGCCGGGGAGCTGCTGGACTGGCTCCAGCGGAACACCACCATGCTCCGGTATGACGGCATCCAGCGCTTCCACTTCTGGCCCCAGTTCCGGGCCTTCCTCCTGTGGGAGATGGACCGGGAATATCCCCAGGAGAAGCGCCGGGCCCTGTTCAGCCGGGGCGGACTGTATTACGAGCTGAAGGAGGACTATCCCCACGCTTTAGAATGCTACACCAAAGGCGGGGACCACTCCAAGGTGTCGGAGCTGCTCATCCGAAACGCCGAGCTTCACCCCGGCATGGGCCACTACCGGGAGATGGAGCAGTATTACCGGGCCCTGCCCCACAGCGAGATCCTCGCTTCCCCCGCCCTGATGCAGGGGATGAGCATGCTGTGCGCCCTGGCCGTCGACTACGACGGCTCGGAATACTGGTACGACCAACTGCGGCAGTTCGCCCAGAGCTGCCCCCGGCAGGACGCGGCGGGCAAACAGGCCCGCAGCCGCCTGGCCTGGCTGGACATCTCCCTGCCCCAGCGCAGTGTAGACAGCCTGACGGAGACCTTTCCCGCGGTGTTCCGCCTGATGACCAACAAAGAGGTGGCTCTGCCGCCCTTCTCCGTCACCAGCACCCTGCCCAGCATCATGAACGGCGGCAAGGACTTCTCCCCCTGGAGCAAAAAAGACGACCTGCTCTATCAGACCCTCCGGGTCCCGGTGGAGGCGGTGCTGGGCCACGACGGCGTGGGCCTGGCCGACTGCGCCATCGCCGAGAGCAAGTTTGAAAAGGGAGAGGACATCTCCCGCCGGATGCTCACCCTGATCCCCCGCATGGGGGACATCCGCACCCGGGGCACCCCGGACATGGAGTTTGCCGCCACCGCCCTGCTTGCCCGCAGTCAGCTCTTCTGCGGCCAGGGGGACGAGGCCCGGCGGACCATCGCCACCCTGCGGGAGCGCTTTGTCCAGCGGGAGCTGGACCGCTTTCTGCCCAACATGGACGCCGTGCTCTGCCGCCTGGATCTGCACCTGGGCCGCCTGGACGAGGCCGACGGCTGGTATCGGGACAAGGCCCCCCGGGACCCGGTGCATCTGGACGTGATGCGCCGCTATCAATACCTGACCCAGGCCATGGTGGAGCTGGCCGACGGACGGCCCGACGCGGCCCTGATGACGCTGGCCCCACTGCGGCCCTATGTCCAGACCTGCGCCCGGCACATCGACGGCATCCATCTGCGGGTCCTGTGCGCCATCGCCCTCTTCCGAAAGCGGGACGAGAGCTGGCGGCAGGAGCTGACGCAGGCCCTGGACACGGCGGCGGAGTTTCAATTCATCCGCACCGTCAGCGTCTATGGCGTGGCGGTGCTGCCCCTGCTGGAGCAGCTGGAGTGGACGGGCGGCGCCAGGTGGCACAAGCGTCTGATGAACCAGGTCCGCGCCCAGGCGGCCTGCTACCCCCGGTTCCTCCAGCCCCGGCTCTCCCCAGACGAGACGCTGACGGCGGCGGAGCTGCAAGTGCTGCGGCTGATGTGCGCCGACAAGAGCAACGCGGAGATCGGCCAGATCATGGACGTGAAGCTGACCACCGTCAAGACCCACGTGAGCCACATCCTGGACAAGCTGGGCGTCAGCCGCCGCAGCGAGGCCAAAACCGCCGCCAAAAAGCTCTGGCTCATCCCAGAGGACCTGTGATCCCCCCATAGGAAGGAGACCCCCATGAAAAAACGACTGCTCAGTGTCTTACTTGCGATGTCTTTGTGTTTCTCCCTGCTGCCGACGACGGTTTGGGCGTGGGATGACGGAGAAGACCACACCAAACAAACCGAAAGTTCAGTAGCCAGTCTGACTTTTGACGATTCTGACCCACTGTTCTACGATAATCTTGAAGATGCCATTGACGCAAACGATTATGATGATGTTGGAAACGGAATTATCACATTACTTAAAGATGCAGAAGTTGAAGGCATGTCCACAGCGAACCCGTTGACAATTAAAATGGAGCACCACTCCATCATAGTTGTCGACGATGGATATTTTAATATTGGTGGACACTTGTTGCTTGAAAACGGCACGATTATTGGCAATGTTCGGGTCGGGACAAAAGATGATTTTACTTTAACCGCACTCGCAAATGCCGATGCTGCTATCACGGGTAATTTGATTGCCGCCGAAGGCACCACTGTGATCAGCGGCGCGAAGGTCGGTGTGACGGGGACTGTTGAAATTGACAACGGCGCAACTGTGACCATCTCCGGGTCAGAAAAAGCAGTAGGCTCGTCAATCAACTATGAAGGGACGATTTATGGTTCTCCTGATGAAAACGGAGCCGCTGGCGACACGGTTGAATTCAGAGATGGAACTTATTATGTCGGCGACGGCGATGACGTCGCGAGACGGATCTCCACCAAGAAGGAAACACCGGCCATCACCCTGGACGAGCCGGAGCAAGTGGACGGCTATGTGATTCCCTATGGTTATGCCGGTATGACCGTTTCGATTGCTATGGAAGTCTCGTTTAGGGACACGGTCAGCGAAGACAAACCGGCCACTGTGACGTACTATGTGGACGGCAAAGAATTCGCCACTGAGACTTGGAAATCCGAACAAGAAGCAGAAGAATTCATTTACTTGGACGATATCTTTGCGGCGTGCCCCGTGGGAATCCACACGGCCTGCGTGAAGCTCACCTACCAGGGCACCTCGCTGACCAGCAAGACCTACACCGCCACCGTGGTCAAGTCCGGCACGAGGATCAGTGCCAATACTTGGAGAGGCGGAAACCCGGAAACGACCTTTGACTACGGCGAGACATTTACTGTTTCCGTTTCAGTCGAGCCCACCGGCATGAGCACCTATAGCGCCGAGACAGAACCCGCCGAGAATTATGTGGTGGTCTGCGACGAACAAGGCCGTGAGATCAGTGAGCGGAAAGTGTACGACGAATACGGCGTTAACTTCACCGTCGACACCCAGGACCTGGGCGCGGGAAAGCACACGCTGACCGTGAACTATGTGGGCTGCAACGAGATGGACAGCGCGACGACTACTGTTGACGTGACAGTGGAGAAAAGCGGGCTTAGTATCAATTGGAAAGGCTATCCTTACACCCTGAAATTTACCGGCAGCCCGATTGCCAATCCCACCAAAGACGATATCGGCATCATCAATTCCAAGACACAAGAAGAGGTCAATGACGATGCTGTCTATCGCGCTGTCGAATATGAATGGTATGAAGCTACCAAGACCTATAATGATCGCATCGGAACATATCTTTACAAAAGAATCAGCGATACCCCAATCGATGGAACACCAATCGACGCCGGTGACTACATTCTGGAGGGCAACTTCCCTGAAACGGACAACTATGGCTCCTCTGGAAACAGCAAAGGTCTGACCATCCAGAAGGCCCAGGACCTGGGTGCCGGTCAGTCCGTCATATGCCCTGTCGATGTCAAACTCTCCTCTGATGAGGAGATCTACACGGTAGTTCTGGCCGACTGTTTGAAGAACGTTCGAAGCGGCGGGGACCTGGCGGTCAATCAGTATGGTATCCACTTTGAGAATTCCAGATTCGTCAAGTCTGCTGTGGTTGTGAACGGCGAACTGAACATTACTCTGTATTCCCTGGCCGAGGTCAAACAGCCTGGGCAGGTGGGCAGCATCACCGTTGGACTGAGCAGCCGCAATTATAACCAGATCCCCATGGTATTCAACCTGATGGCCCAGGGGGAGCACATTGACGTCACCATGGATTCCTGGACCTATGGCGAGGACGCAAGCGGCCCTGAGGCCGTTCTGCCCGAGGGAGTTACATCCCTCACTATCACCTACGCCAAGGCGGACGGCACGCTGCTGAATGAGAAGCCCAGCGATGCGGGGCAGTATACCGTCACCGTGTCTTGTTCCAAGGATGGTGTTATCTACTCCGGCACCGCCTCCTTTGAAATCGAGCCCGCTCCCCTCACCGCCGACATGGTGGCGCTGGAGCAAAATCAGCTGACGTTCCTCCCTAATGCCGACTATTCTTCCGGCGTGGAGCAGACCCAGGGCGTGACTGTGACCTGGAAAGACCAGCCGCTGGCGGACGCCAACTATACCCTCACCGGCAACACCGCCACCGACGCCGGGACTTACACTCTGACGGTGGCGGGCACGGGCAACTTCACCGGCACGGTGGAGAAGACCTGGACGGTGGCCCCGCTGCCTGTGGGCTTTGACCTCGACGGCGACATCCGCAAGGACTACGACGGCACTGACGCCGCCGACGTCTCCATTTCTGACTGGCACGTCGAGGGCTCCTCGGCCCCCACGACCTTTCAGTTGCCCGACAATCTCTACACCGTGACCGGCGCGGCCTATGACTCGGCGGAGGCGGGGGAGGGGAAGACGGTCCAATTCACCGTCACCCTGAACGAGAATTACGCCTTCTCCGACGGCAGCCGCAGCAAGGCGTTCTCCAGCGCCGACTTCCCCGGCGTGACCGCCGCCATCAACAAGGAGCAGAAGCCGGTCAACCCCTATAACCCCGGCAGCGTCTGGCTGCAAGCTGGCCTTGACCAAATGGGCTATCTGACGCTGGACTATTTCAGAAAGATCAACGCCAATCTGCCCGCCGACGCGGAGATCACCGCCGTGCAGCTCAACGAGGGCAGCGTCAGCGGCGTGATCGACCACCTCAGCGTGCTGGACGGCATGGTCAGCTATGACATCGCCCACAACGCCCCCGCTGGCAGCAAGGTGAACTGCACGGTCACCATCTCCAGCCGCAACTGCGACTACCTCTACACCGTGTCCTTCTACCCGGAAGAGCAACTTGTGCCCCGCGGCAGACCTACCCTCAGCCGTGACACCCTGACGTATGGCGAGAAGCTGGGCGACATCACCATCTCCGGCAACCTGTGGGACAGCGAGAAAAACCCCATCGATGGCCGGTTCTCCTGGGACTACCCCGAGGCCACGCCCGAGGTGGGTTCCTACACCACCAACTGGACCTTCACGAGCTATGATGACGCCTATCTGCCCTTCATCGATGGCACGGTGACCATCACCGTGAACAAGATCACCCTGGACAGCACGCCCAAGTTCACCCTGATCTCCACCAGCGGCAAGACCCTGGCGGACGCGGGTCTGGCGGCGGCCAGCGACTGGCCCGAGGGCACGCTGACCTGGGACCTGCCCCTGGAAACCACGGTGGCGGCCAACACCGCTTACGGGTGGACCTTCACCCCGGCGGATACGGCCCACTATGAGACTGCCACCGGGACCATCGTCCTCTACCCGGTCTCCGGCGGCGGAGGTTCCGGCGGAGGCGGCGGCGGCAGACCCAGCACGCCCGCTGCTCCTTCTACTCCCACCACTCCCACCACGCCTGACGTCCCCAGCACCCCGGAACAGCCTTTCACCGACGTGGCCCCGGAGGACTGGTTCTATGACGCGGTGACCTGGGCCAAGGGGGCCGGGATCACCGGCGGCGTGAGCCAGGACCGGTTCGGCTCCGGCGACCCCTGCACCCGGGGACAGATCGTCACCTTCCTGTGGCGGGCGGCGGGTTCTCCCGCGCCCAAGGGCCAGGTGAGCATGACCGACGTGCCTGCCGACGCCTATTATTCCACAGCGGTGGCCTGGGCGGTGGAAAACGGCATCGCCTCCGGCACTGGCGCAAACCTCTTCAGCCCCGACGCACCCTGCACCCGGGCCCAGGCCGTCACCTTCCTGTGGCGGGCAGCCGGGTCCCCCGCGGCCCAGGGCGGCGCGGACTTCCACGACGTGACCGACGGCGACTATTTCGCCCAGGCCGTGGCGTGGGCCAACGAACACGATATCACTGACGGCGTGGGCGGCGGCCTGTTCGGCTCCATGGACAGCTGCACCCGCTCGCAGATCGTCACCTTCCTCTTTATGGCCCGGTGAGCGTGGCCGAATAAGCGAGTTGAGCCCGCCCTCTCATACCAAGAGGGCGGGCTCAAACTATCTCTCATACTTTGGGATGAATTTGCGGGGTCACAGGACGTCGTACACCCGCCCGGTCCCGCTGACCTCCCGGTAGAAGGCGGCCTCGGCGGCCTTTTGATAGGGGTTCAGGACCAGATTGCCGATGCCGAAGGTGAACAGGCACAGGATGCTCCAGCCGATAAAGCTCAGCTGCAGGCAGAACAGCCGCCAGCGGTTGCCCTGCATCATCTCTTTCGACTGCTGGATGGCCTGGCTGGCCGTCAGGTCCGGGTTCTCGGCCAGGATATAGTCCGTCATGGCGTAGCTGAGCGAGGCCACGATGCCGGGGATGATGAGCAGCAGCGACCACAGCAGGATGAGCACCCCCTGGAGCAGGCTGGCGGCCACGGCGGTCTTCCACCAGGAGAAATAGCTGAACAGGCGATTGATGTTGGCCTCCTGCCCGTCCACCAGGTCCAGGTTGAACTTGGAATAGCCCACGCCCACCACGCTGCCCACCACGAACAGCAGCACCACCAGCGCCACGGCCACCACCGTCAGATACACCGCGGCCCCGGCCAGCCAGCCGTTGAACTGAAGGTGAAAGTCCGTGCCCACAGACGCCAGCTCCCGGCCCACATAGTTCAGGCTGGCCCGGCCCGTGCCGCTGCCCAGGTCAAGGTTGAATTTGATCTCCGGTCCGTTCTGCGTCGCCCCGCCCAGCAGGGTGGCCAGCAGTCCGGCCAGCACCGCCATGGGCCACTTGCCCCGCAGAGCCTGTCTGGCCTGGGCGCGAAAATCAGCTGCCAGTTTCATGGTATCCCTCTTTTCCGTTTCAAATTTTCCCAGCCGGAGCCGGGGCGTCCCTGCGCTTATTTCACAAGGACTTTACTGAAATATAACATATTTTTGTCAAAAAAGCAACCGTCCTACATTTCATGTCGAAATCAGGACGTTTCATGACATCCGCCCCCGCCGGGGGAGCGCTTGTGCTATCATCACCATGATATAGCATTCCGTGTTTACCCCGCAAATAAAGGAGGTAGCCAACCCATAAAAAAGCGGATCTTCAGCGCGTTCCTCAGCGCCGCGCTGCTGCTCAGCCTGACGCCCTGGGCCGCCCTGGCGGCAGAGAACCCGGCGACCCAGGTGGAGGAGCAGGAGCTCCAGACCAGTTTCCAATCCCCCCCAGGACCCAGATATTTACTCGGACCCCCAGCCCAGCATCCAGGTCCCCGAGACCCCAGAGGAGACCCCAGAGAATCCTGAGACCCCGGAGGTGCCGAAGATAGCGCCGGAGGTAGTCCCCGAGGTGCAGACTGCGCCCGTGGCGGTGCAGGCGGCGGAGACGCACGAGAATCACGATGCCTGCGCGGCAGGTGTGTGTAATGTCGACAACCATAGCTCCAGACATGTGACTACAGAATGGACGCCTGTTTCTTCGCTGAGTGAAATTCGTGGCAATGGCTTCTATTACCTGACCCAGGATGTTATACAGAGTGGGAAATGGAACGTCCCAGCAAGCTCAAATCCAGGTGTTATTCTCTGCTTGAACGGTGACCTGACCTATTCCTTCAAAATCGATCCCAAGCCCGTCACCGTGACGGCGAAGGATCAGGTCACCCGCATCGGCCAGCCCCTGGCGGCGCTGACCTATACCTGTGACCCCGCGCCCTGCGCTGGCGATTCCTTCACCGGCGAGCTGGCCACCAACGCAAACAAGGACCAGTTGAGTGACCAGTACACTATCTCCCAGGGCGACCTGTCCCTCGGCAACAACTATACCATCACGTTCGTCCCCGGCAAGTACACCGTGACGGACAAACTGCCCCAGCCCGACTTCAAGTTCGGCGACGGCCTGATCTCCAAGACCTATGGCGACGAGCCTTTCACCGTGGCGGCCACCGGCGCGGCGGAGGGGAGCACGGTCTCCTATACCAGCGACAAGACCAGCGTGGCTACCGTGGACAGCGACGGTCACGTGACCATCGTGGGCGCGGGCGAGGCGACTATCACGGCCACTGCCGCCGAGACGGCGGACTATGTCAGCGCCAGCGCGTCTTACACCCTGACGGTGGCCCGAGCCGAGCTGACTATCACGGCCAAAAACCAGAGCGCCTATGTCGGCGACGCGGCCCCGGAGCTGGGGGCGGACAGCTATACCGTCGAGGGTCTGGTGAACGGCGACGCCCTGACCACCCTGCCCACGGTGCAGTATGTGGACGAAAACGGCCAGCAGGCGGAGCCTGACATGACCAAGACCGGCAAGACCGTCATCCGCGCCAGCGGCGCGGCGGCCAGCGGCAACTATGACCTGGCCTATGTGGACGGCAAGCTGACCGTCAGTACCCGGCCCTCCTCCGGCGGCGGCGGTGGCAGCAGAACGCCCACCTATCCCGTCACCGCCCCCAGCACCGTGGACGCCAGCAAGAAGACCGCCGCCAAGGGCGACGTGGTCACCATCACCGTGAAGCCCGAGGCGGGCTTTGCCGTGGAGGAGATCGTCGTTACCGACGCCAAGGGCAACCAGATCAAGGTCACCGCCAACGCCGACGGCACCTTCTCCTTCGTCCAGCCCGACAGCCAGGTGGAGATCCAGGCCATCTATGTGGAGGCGGGCGGTCCCTTCCGCGACGTGGCCCGCAGCGACTACTTCTACGACGCCGTGACCTGGGCCAAGGACAACAACATCACCGGCGGCGTGGGCGATGACCTGTTCGGCGCTAACCGGTTCTGCACCCGGGCCCAGATCGTCACCTTCCTGTGGCGGGCCGCCGGTTCTCCCGAGCCCAAGGGCGCGGCCAACATGACCGACGTGCCCCAGGACGCCTATTACGCCAAGGCGGTGGCCTGGGCCATTGAGAACGGTATTACCTCCGGCACCGGCGAGAACCGGTTCAGCCCCGACGCCACCTGTACCCGCGCCCAGGGCGTGACCTTCCTCTACCGCGCGGCGGGTTCCCCCGCCGTCACCGGCAGCGCAGGCTTCCAGGACGTGTCCGACAGCGATTATTTTGCCGCCGCTGTGGCCTGGGCCAAAGCAAATGATATCACTGACGGTGTGGGCAACGGCCTGTTCGGCTCCAAGAACAGCTGCACCCGCGCTCAGATCGTCACCTTCCTCTATCTGTCCCAGCAAGCGTGACCAATAAGCGGATCGAGCCCGTCCTCTCATATCGAGAGGGCGGGCTCGAACTATTTGTTCAAAAAAGCACCTGCCCTACATTTCACGTCGAAAAATCGACGTTTCATGACATGAGCCCCCGTCAGAGGGCGGGGCGTGCTATGCTGGAGCATATCAGATCACCCCCCGCGTTTACAGCGTGCGAAACCAAAATAGGTGAACATAAAGGAGGTACCCACCCATGAAAAAGCGGATCTTCAGCGGCTTTCTCAGCGCCGTGCTGGTGCTGAGCCTTCTGCCCTGGTCGGCCATGGCGGCGGATGAGCAGGAGCCTTTGACGGAGCAGCCCCAGGCCGAGGAGCGCCAGGAGCAGGACCCCGGCGTCCCCGTCACCCTGCCCGCCGACCCGGAAACCGCCCTGCCCGTGGCCATCACCCTGGACCCCCAGGAGGATGAGCAGGAGCAGGAGACGCAGCCCGAGGACCAGCCCGACCAAGAACCGGAGCAAACGCCGGAGCAAGAATCCGAACAGGACCCGGCTGACCAGCCTCAGGATGACCAAAACGACTTCCAGGTCCCCCCCCCGAGACAGAAATTCCCTCTGAGGAGGAGCAGACTCCAGAGACCCCCGAGGAGACCCCTCAGGAGCCTGAGACCCCGGAGGTGATCCCCGAGGCGCTCTCCCAGATCCAGGCCGCCCCCGTGGCCCAGGCGGAAGAGCACACCCACGACCTGTGCGGCGCCACCCACAAGGACGTGAGCGACCACACGGAAAAGGACGTGACGTTCATCGAGTGGACGGACAAACTGGCGGCGGAGCAGTGGGAAAGTGAGACATACACAGCTTCCAACTCTTTGCCCAAAGAAAGCGGAAACTATTACCTGAATCACGACGTAGAACTGACGGCTAATAAGAGATCATGGGAAGCTCCTGATAATACCGCTTTGTGTCTCAATGGTCACACGATCCAAATCGCAAATAACTGTAGTGTCATCAGTGTGGGTGGTTCTTTTGAACTGACGGACTGCAAGGATGCAGGCCGTGTACGGCACCCCGCAACCGGACAATTTCGCAATGATGGGACAGAATATAATTATGCCGGTTCAGCCGTATATGTCTCCTCCAAGGGGAGATTCTCCCTCTACAATGGTATCCTCACGGATAACCACGCCTATCACGGCGGTGGTGTGTACACCTATGGCACCTTTAACATGTACGGCGGCAGCATTACCGGCAACGAAGACTGGTTCGGCGGCACCGGCTACGGCGGCGGCGGCGTATATGTCGGCAGCAATGGAACATTCAATTTATATGACGGTACTATCACCGAAAACGAGACCTATCAGAATGGCGCTGTTTGGAATCTCGGCACTTTTAACATGTTTGGCGGCCATATTGACAACAATAAGCGCGGATATGGCATCTGGGACGGCGGCGGCGTGTTCAATGACGGCACTATGACCATGACCGGCGGCACCATTTGCAACAACTCCTTTGGCACGACCGTTTACAGTCATGTTGCTGGCGGTGTGGTCAATTGCGGCACAATGACTCTTTCTGGAGACATTGAGATCAGCGGCAATTATGGCGGCAGCAACACCAGCAATATCTGCGATATTTTTCTGGGGTACAGTTCATCTGGTGTCCATCCTATTAAAATTAGCACGGGCGGCCTGAATAATACCGCCCCCATCTACATCAGCTCCTATTACACGCCAGATAAACTTGACCCGGCCATTGTTATCTCTGCCAATTCGACTGACTACAGCAACCACTTTGTTTCGGCCAACAGCGACTACGAGCTCTTCTATGATACTGCCTCGAAGAAGACCGTCCTGCGTGTCCCGCCGCACAAGCATATCTGGAAATACAGCGCTGACCAGAGCCTTCCCTGCATTTTGGCCCGTTGCAGCGGAACGGGTGACGATCCCTGCCCCATGAATAATCTGAATTTCTTGCAGGTGCTGTCAAGTAACCAGCCGGACACTGCCTACGATGGGAACCCCAAACCTGTCGTGCTGTATTATCAGTATAGTTCCCCCAGTGAGATCGCGGCCAGCGGTCTGACCGCCACCATTGAATATGCCAGAAAGCAGAGCGACGGGACCTATGGTGCCAAGACCACCGACGCTCCCGTGAATATGGGCGACTATCGGGCGACCATTTCGGCTGGCGGCGTAAGCATCTACTATGACTATACCATTACCCCACAGCGCATCGCTCAGCCCACCGTCACTGTAGATACCAGCAAGAACTATGTCTACACCGGCCAGCCCATCACGCCGGAGTTTACTGTGACCAGCAATGACAGCAATGTGCTGACCGCGCACGACTATGTTGTGGAGCTGACGGACAATGTCAACGCCGGAACGGCCACCCTGACGCTGAAGATGTCCCCGGACGGCAACTATACCTTCGACCCCGTGTCTGTGACCTTTACCATCTCCAAAGCCGCCCACGCTAATGTAACGGCTGACAGCTCTGCCAAGTATGGAATGACTGGCAGCGTGGACCTGACCACTTGTCTGGAAAAGAACCCCCAGAGCGTGGTGCTTGACAGCGTCGCCGACCCGGATAACGTGCTGGTCCCCAACACCATGGTTGTCGGACTGAAAACGCTGGACTTCACGTTCCAGAATGACAAGAACCTGGTGGGCAAGACCGTCGACGTCGTTCTGAAGGTGACGGACGCCAACTATATGGACTATCTTGTCACCATCACCCTGACGGTGAACGATAAGACTGTCCCCACTGTCACCGAGCCCACGGCCAACACCCTGGTGTATAACGCCTCCGCGCAGGGCCTGGTCCAGGGCGGCAGCACCTCCGGCGGCACGCTGCTGTACCGGCTGGGCACAGATGGCGAATACAGCCAGTCCATCCCCTCCGTTGTGAACGCAGGCGACTATACTGTCTATTATAAGGTCCAGGGGGACGACGACTTTACCGACGTGGCCGAGCGCAGTCTGACCGTGACCATCGCCAAGCGGCCCGCCACCGTGGCCCCCAAGGCGGTCAGCCTGACCAAGGGCGCGGACCTCCCCACCTTCCAGCTGGCTTACACCGGCCTTGTGGGCGGCGACGTCCTGACCCCCAGCGTCCAGCCTGTCTTTGCCTGCCTTGACAAGACCGGCGCGGCGGTCACAAAGGACTCCCCCGCCGGTACCTACACCATCACCTGGACCAACATGGCTGAGACCGAGTTCTCCGGCGCTGACAACTATCAGTTGACCAAAGAAGCTGCCGCCCAGCTGACCATCACGGTACCCTCCTCCGGCAGTGACCGCAGCGACAGCGCCCCCACCTATCCCGTCACCACCCCCAGCGGCGTGGACTCCAGCAAGAAAGCTGCCGCCAAGGGCGACGTGGTCATCATCACCGTGAAGCCCGAAGCGGGCTATGTGGTGAAGGAAGTTCTGGTCACTGACGCTAAAGGCAACCAAATCAAAGTCACGGCTAAGGGCAACAGCGTATTCACGTTCGTCCAGCCTGACAGCCAGGTGGACATCCAGGCAGTTTACACCCGGGAGTCTACCCCCTTCCAGGACGTGACCTGGAGCGACTACTTCTATGACGCCGTGACCTGGGCCAAGGACAACAACGTCACCGGCGGCGTGGGCAATGACCTGTTCGGCGCTGACCGGTCCTGCACCCGGGCCCAGATCGTCACCTTCCTGTGGCGGGCCGCGGGCTCTCCCGAGCCCAAGGGCGCGGTCAACATGACCGACGTGCCTGCCGACGCCTATTACGCCAAGGCCGTGGCCTGGGCCATTGAGAACGGCGTCACCTCCGGTACTGGCGCGGGCCAGTTCAGCCCCGACGCCACCTGTACCCGCGCCCAGGGCGTGACCTTCCTCTACCGCGCGGCGGGCTCCCCCGCCGTCACCGGCAGCGCAGGCTTCCAGGACGTGTCCGGCAGCGATTATTTCGCCGCCGCCGTGGCCTGGGCCAAAGCAAATGATATCACTGACGGTGTGGGCAACGGCCTGTTCGGCTCCAAGAACAGCTGCACCCGCGCTCAGATCGTCACCTTCCTCTATCGTGTGTTTGCGGAGCAGTAACTTCGCCGGAAACAGCCGCGGTTTTTGCCGCGGCTGTTTCTGTTTTTTATGCGCTTTTACCCGGGCCGCCAGCCGTCCATGGCGGCCTCCAGCTTTTGCAGGGCGCGCTTTTCGATGCGGGAGACGTAGCTGCGGCTGATGCCGCACTGGGCGGCGATCTCCCGCTGGGTCTGGGGCGGGTGGTCATCCAGGCCATAGCGGCGGACGATCACCCGGCGCTCCCGGTCATCCAGGCAGGCGTCCACGCACCGGCGCACCCGGCGGCAGGCGTCCCGGGTGTCCAGGTCCTCCAGCATGGTGTCGTCCACGGCGATCACGTCCATCAGGGACAACGAGCCGCCCTCACCCCCCGTCTCCAGGGTGTCCGCCAGGGAGACCTCCCCCTGGAGCTTCCGCTGGGCGCGAAAGTGCATCAAGATCTCGTTTTCGATACACCGGCTGGCATAGGTGGCCAGCCGGACATTTTTGTCCGATTTGAACGTGGAAATGCCCTTGATGAGTCCGATGGTGCCGATGGAGATCAGGTCCTCCTGGTCCCCGGACTGGGAATAGTATTTTTTCACGATGTGGGCGACCAGGCGCAGGTTGTGCTCCACCAGCTTGTTCCGGGCCTCCAGATCCCCTTGGGCCCAGCGCCGGAGATATTCCCGCTCCTCCTCCGCCTTCAGGGGCCGGGGAAAGGACCCGCCCCCGCCCGACAGGCGCAGCGTAAAAAATAGTCCGTGCAAAAGCAAATAAATCGCCGGAGACAGCATCATAACACCCCCTGCCGAAGGGTATGTGGGGAGGGAATGTCCTTATGCGGGTGGATGATTGATAAAGCGGAGCGGGGTGTGCTATAATCGGTTTATACCCTATTTCTTAAAAAAGGTCAATTTTGGAGAGAAGCCATGAGAAACAAAAAGCCGCCTTTTACGATCACCAATGCGATCATCAGCGATGTGGCCGACATTGCCGAGTTGGTGGGCAAGCTGTCCGGCGCGAATCAGCTTTCTGCCAACCCGACGCTGCGACGAACAAACCGCATCCGCACCATCCACGGCTCCCTAGCCATCGAGCAGAACACGCTGACGCTGGATCAGGTCACGGCGGTGCTGGACGGCAAGACGGTACTGGCTCCGCCAAAGGACATTGCTGAGGTCAAGAACGCCTACGAAATATACGAGCGTCTGGACGAGCTTGACCCCTATTCCGTGGATGATCTGCTTCTGACTCACGGCATCATGACCCGGGGACTGGTGGAGGAATCGGGAATGTTCCGCACCAGACCTGTGGGTGTGGTGGACCAAGAAGGTCGTGTGCTGCACTTTGGAACGCTCCCCCAGTACGTTCCAAATTTGGTGATGGAACTGCTGGAATGGGCCAAAACCAGCGACATACACATGCTGATCCGCAGCTGTGTATTTCACTATGAGCTGGAGTTGATCCACCCCTTTGCCGACGGCAATGGCCGTGTTGGGCGGCTCTGGCATACATTGCTGCTTTCTAAATGGAATCCTGTGTTTGCATGGCTGCCGGTCGAATCCATCATCCACGACCACCAGCAGGGATACTACGATGCCATCAACGCCAGCAACGATGCAGGCGAGTCCACCGCGTTCATCGAATTCATGCTCTCCGCCATCAAAGCATCGCTCATGGACGCCATCAATATGAGTGATAAAATGAGCGATGATATAAGCGATAGAAAAACGGATAAAGCCGCGACGCGTTGGAACAAGATTCAAGAGTACCTGAAAACCCACGACTATATTATGAACGCCGACGTGCGGGCACTGTGCGGCGTGTCAGCAGCAACGGCAAATCGGATCTTGATGGGGCTGGTGGCAAGGGGAAACCTTGTGAAATGCCGCGAAAATGGCCGCTGGGCATATCGAGCAACAGGTATGACCCAAAACAGATGAAATAACGGGCGTTGAGCCCACCCGAAGGAGGCGACCCCCATGCCACGTAGTTCCAATCAAAAGTTAAAGCTGCTGTATGTGATGGACTTTTTGCTGCGCTGTTCGGATGAGGAGCATCCGGTGACGGTGAATCAGATCATCGACTGTTTGGCGGAAAAAGATATTCCGGCAGAGCGCAAGAGCATCTATGACGATATCGAGGCCCTGCGGCTGTTTGGCCTGGACGTGATCCAGGTGAAGGGCGGCGGTGTCTATGGCTACTATGTGGGGGACCGGGACTTTCAGTTGCCCGAGCTGAAGCTGCTGGTGGACAGCGTCCAGTCCTCCAAGTTCATCACCCACAAGAAGACGGTCTCCCTCATCAAAAAGATCGAGAGCCTGGCCAGCGTCTATCAGGCCCGGCAGCTCAGCCGCCAGGTCTTTGTGGCCAACCGCATCAAGACCATGAACGAGTCCATCTATTATAACGTGGACGAGATCCACAGCGGCATCGCCCAGAACCGGCAGATCCGCTTCCGCTATTTTGACTATACCGTGGACAAGAAGCGCCGGTTCCGCCGGGAGGGGGACTTCTATCAGGTCAGCCCCTTCGCACTCACCTGGGACGACGAGAACTATTACATGGTAGCCTACGATTCCCAGGCGCAGGTCATCAAGCACTTCCGGGTGGACAAGATGGTGGACATCGCCGTGCTGGAGACGGAGCGGGACGGCAAGCAGGCCTATGAGGCCCTGGACATGGCCGTCTATGCCCGCAAAGTCTTCGGCATGTTCAGCGGCGACGAGCGGCGGGTACGCCTGCGCTTTGACAACCGCATGGTGGGGGCAGTGCTGGACCGGCTGGGCCGGGACGCGGTGCTGGTCCCCGACGGCCCGGACCACTTCACCGTCACCGCCGACGTGGTGGTCAGCCCCCAGTTTTTCGCCTGGGTCTTCGGCTTCCACACCCTGGCCCAGATCATCGGCCCCCAGGACGTGGTGGAAGAGATGCGGGAGTATCTGGCCCAGGTGGCGGAGATGTATCCTGCACAAGAGCAATAAACAATAAAACGAGCCCCCTGTCAGCTGTGTGTGACAGGGGGCTCGGTCATATCTTGACGGATGACGGAAACGGGGGAGGATCAGCAGATGGTCTTCTGCTCCTGCTTGATCTTCCAGACGAACTCGTCGGTGTGGCTCATGGTCTCCTTCTGGAGACGATAGATGTTGTCGATGGTGACGTCGGCAGACTCGTGGACAATGCCCTCGGTGGAGCCGGTGGCGATGCCCTGTTCGGCCAGCAGCATGGCGTGCAGCGTGGCGAACAGACCGGTGTAGGCCCGGAAGGCGCAGCTGGGCTTGGCGCCGTCGCAGATGATGCCAGCCTGGTTGCCGAGGCCGGTGCGGACGATGTCGTTCAGGACCTGGGCGGAATCGCCGCGGAGATAGGCCACGCCGCAGGCGGCGGCAGCGGGCGCCACACCACCGCAGTAGCACTCGGGGGACAGGTGGGCATACTCATTGGAACGGTAATCCAGATAGATGTTCATCAGGTTGGAGAGGGTGACGGCGCGGATGATCTTTTCCTCAGACTCCTTGCGCCACTTACCGGCAGCCATGGGGGCCATGGTGCAGATGATGCCCTGGTTTCCGCTGCCCGTGTTGCTCATGGCGGTGTAGCTGGTGCCGCCCATGCGCGCGTCCAGACCGGCGATGGTCCAGGCCAGGGTGTAGGTATACTCGTCCTTGGCGACCAAGCCCTTCTCCATGTTCTGGAGCAGGACGCGGCCACACTGCATGCCCAGGGGGTTGTCGATGCCGTCCTGGCAGATATCCTGGGTGAGCTTCATGGCATAGCGGATGTGGTCCAGCTCCGCCAGGTCCACCGTGTTGCAGAACTCCACGATGTTGGGGATGGTCAGGATGGACTTGTCCACGTTGTTCTTCTTCAGAGCCTCGGTGATGGGGTTGATGTCCCGGATGTCCAGCAGGACCTTGCCGTCGGCCTCGACATAGCAGATGCCGTTGTGTTCGTTCTGAAGGACGACGGTGGCGTTGTGCTCATCGGTGACGATGTTGGTGGACAGATAGATGGAGGGCACGTCCACCTCCAGGTCCTGGGTAAAGGCCCCGGCGGCCAGCAGCCTGTTGACCAGAGCTTCGGCCTTCTCCAGATCCTCGTCGGTGATCTTGGTCAGGACCTCCATGTCCATGTCGGGGTCACCGGCGACAACACCCATGGCGGTGGAGATAAAGCCGCCGTGTCTGCCGTGAGAGTTGGGGATCAGAACGGCCTGGACGCCGGTCACCATCAGGCCGGAGCCCTTCAGGTGGATCTCCTTGATCTCGCCGGGGGCGTGCTTGCGGGCCAGGGCGGCAGCCAGGGCGAAAGCCATTGGCTCGGTGCAGCCACAGGCGGGGATGAGCTCTTTTTCCAGAAGCTGTACGTAAATGTTCTTTGCCATAATCAACGAACTCCCTTTTCTAGTTTGCCGAGTGTCGGCTTGTTCATTGTTGCGGACTTACATTCGCTATAACGGACAACCAGCGTAAAAAAATAATTCCCTTACCTCGGCAACAGACTAGCACGTCTTGTAGAGATAGTCAATACACAATTTTCCTCGGCACGCGAAGTTTGTTCAAACGCCACAATTTCGGGAGAAGCAATTTGTGTACAATGATAACGAACTATCGTCCGATATGCAGGACGATTAAAATTTACCTCATTCGTAGCTGACGAGAGAACAGAAGTTTGCGTCCCGGTCCCCGTTGTTTACATAGCTGTGGGGCTTGGCGGCGTCGAAGGTGATGGTGCTGCCCGCCTCTACATGATAGGTCTTGGATTCGATCTCCAGATCGATGGCTCCCTCAAAGACGAAGATCAGCTCGCTGCGGCTGTTTTTGTGCCCGTCGGAGTGATAGGAGCAGCTGGGCTTATAGGTGCAGTAGAAAAACTCGTATCCCGTGACCGGGGAGAAGGGGACCATGCAATAGTTTTCGGCCAGGCCGGACTTGTCGCACAGGGGGGTCACGTCCGCGATCCGGCGGATATCGCACAGATGGGTGGGGGTGGTGTCCAACAGGGTGTCGAACTTGACCTTCAGGCCGTTGGATATCTTCCAGATGGTGGAGATGGTGGGGGTGGATTCAGATCGTTCGATCTGACTGAGCATGGTTTTGCTCACGCCGGTCATATTTGCGACCTCGCTGAGACTGAGCCCCATGCGGCCACGCAGGCGCTTGAGATTGTCGCCGATGCCGATAAATTCATCTTTTCCTTGGCTCATATGGTTCTACCTTTCCGTTTTATTGATCGATGGGTGTCTGGAATGCTGCAAAAGCAAGTGGATTTTTCTTGTGCTGCTTTGAGTTTAGCAAATTGCGCTAAAAGAATCAAGGAAAAATTTACTTGACATGTATAGTTTTTTGGCTTATGCTTTTGATACGCAATAACGGACATACGAACTTTATTTCGGACAACACAACGAAGGCGACCTTTCCTTACCCAAACCGCAAAGAAGAACATAACAGGGAGGTAAAGCATGGAAACCACGAAAAAAATGGGGATCGCGACCACGATCAACACGGCGGGCGCGATATTGGCATATCTCATCGGCGCTGGCTTTGCCAGCGGACAGGAGACGATGCAGTTCTTTTCCAACTGGGGCTCTGTGAGCGGCTGCTTCTAGATCGGCGTCATCTTCATCGTATTTCTGGCGCTGACCTATGTGGGCGTTTGTTATATTGGACGCACCCGCAACGCAGCGGACATCAAGGCCCTTTACGAGGTGGTAGGCGGCAAGGCAGGGGGCAAGCTCCTCAGCTTCTTTGTGTGGGCCTATAATCTCGGCTGCTATTTCTTTATGATCTCCGGCTTTGGCAACGTACTCAATCAGCAGTTTGGGCTGCCCCGCCCCATCGGCAACGCCATTGCGGTGATCCTCTCCGTGGGCACGGCGCTGCTGGGGCTGAAGAAGATGGTAGACATCATCGGCAAGATCGGGCCTGTTGTGGTTGGCTTTTCCCTGATCCTGGGCATCGTCTCCGCCTTTTGGACCTTCCCTCAGATCAAGGACAGCGTCGCCCTGTTAGAGAGCGGGGCCATCACGGTGAACCGGGCGGGACACAGCATCCTCCTCTCCGCTATCTCCTACACGGGCACCTGTATCCTGATCCCCATGGCCTATGTGGCCCAGTTGGGCCACGAGCTGAGTCCCTATCGGGAGAAGGACACCAGACGGATCATGATGCTCAGCACCCTGTCCTATGGCCTGTGCTGCATCCTGCTGGGGCTGAACTATCTGGGCAACATCGCCGAGTGCTCTGTGGCGGCGATCCCGAACCTGGTCCTGGCCAACCACCTGATCGGCGGCGCTGGCATCGTCTTCTCTGTGATCATTATGCTGGCGATCTACTCCACCATGTGCCCCATCCTGTGGACCTGTGCGTCTATGCTCTGGTCCAATGAAAAGTCCCTGCCCTACAGAGCGTTTATCGTGGCCTGCGGCGTGGTGGTATACTTTGTGGTCCTGTTTATTCCCTATGAGGCGCTGATCAACTACATCATGACCTATTTTGGCTATGCCGGGGCCCTGAGCGGCGCGGTCATTATCATCCGCTATTTTATGCTGAAGTCCCAGGACAAAAAGGCCGCCGCAGAGAAGGCTTGACGGCTGGAGACAAGACGAAAGGAGTTTCACTATGGCTGTAATTACTGTTATCGGTGCTGGCAACGGCGCCCACGCCCTGGCGGCGGACTGCAAGCTGGGCGGCGCTGAGGTGAGAATGTTCGAGTTTACCCGGTATAACAATAAAGTAAAGGGCATTTTGAACAGCCGCCGCATCCGCCTGGAAGGACTGGAGATGAACTATGAGCACTTCAAGCGGAGCGGGACCGCCGTGCTGGATATGGTGACCTATGACATGGCGGAGGCCGTCCACGGGGCGGACCACATCCTGATCTCGGTGCAGGCCCAGGGGTTCCAGCAGGTGTTTGAGGAGCTGGCCCCCCTGTTGGAGGACGGCCAGACGGTGAGCATTTTCCCGGACAACTTCGGCAGCCTGATCCTGCGGCGCATTATGAAGGAGAAGGGGATCAAGACACGGGTGATCGTCGCCGGATACGACTCCCTGGTATATGGCGCGCGGCTGGTGGAGTATAACAATTTGGAGACGGAGACGGACGTGGTCAACATCACCTATCGGGAGAACGAGATCCGGGTGGACACGCTGCCCTCCTGCGACTATGACGAGTATCTCAAGCGCTGCAAGGAGATCCCCGCCCTGGACGCCACGGAGCTGGTCCACGGCGACACCGCCCTGGATATCAGCATCTCTAACGTGAACCCCCTGCTGCACATCCCCAGCGTGGTGATGAACACCGGCGCGATAGAAAACTGGGGTCTTGTCCCCAATTTGGGTGCGCCCGACGTGTACTATGACATCTATGCCTTCGGCTGCTCCCCCGCCGTGGGCGAGGTGCAGTATGCCTATTACGAGGACCTGGTAAAGATCACAAAGGCCTTTGGTGTTGGCATCTGCCCGGTGGAGAAGGACGCGCTGGTGTCCTCCCGCATGGGGCTGATCGGACAGTTCTTCTATGGCCCGGATTTCAGACTTCCCTTCACCGAGCCGCTGGATCTGAACACCTGGCTGCCCGCCCCTGTGGGTGCGCGGTTCGAGCTGAAGTCCCGCTATATCACCGAGGATGTACCGGTGGGCTGCGTGACCGCCATCAACTTTGCAAAGCTGTTCCAGCTGGACACGCCGGTCCTCCACGCTATGACGGGACTGAGCAACATCATGATGAAGACGGATTATTATCAGCAGGGCTACACCATGAAGGACCTGGGTCTGGATGGCATGAGTCCGGCGGAAATGGTCGCGTATATGCGCACGGGAGAGACACGATAACACACAGACATGAAAAAAGAGCCGGTCCCGGCTCTTTTTTCATGCTAAGATTCATCAGCCCTCGTCCAGCAGCTCCTCGGTGAGGGCACAGGCATAGTTGACGGCCCGGGTGCAGATGGTCTCATACAGATTCTGCTCTTTGATGACCGCCAGCTCCTCCGGGCGGCAGTTGTGCAGGCCGCCCAGCATATCGCAGCAGTTCAGGCTGCCGAATTTCTCGATGAACCGTTTGTTGAACGCTTCCCGTTTCCCCTTGGCGTAGTTCAGCTTGTCCACATCACCGGCCTGGTCGTTGGCAAATTTATAGCCCAGGGCCATGTAAGCGCCGGTGACGCAGCCGCAGGTCTCGGAGCGGCCCATCCCGCCGCCGATGAGCGCCGCGATCCGGCGCGCCTCCTCCCGGTTAAAACCGAGCTTTGGGGCCATGGTACCAAATACGCACATGGCGCAGTTGATCCCGTCGTCAAAGCCTTTGAGCATTTCCTTGGGGTCGATGTAAATTCTTTCTTCCATAGCGAGCGCTCCTTCACCTGTATTGATGCAGCGTACTGCACAAACACATTATAAGTCCGCTATATGGGAATAGTAAATATAAATATCCGTTAAAACGGAAAATGAACGCTTGATTCCAACCGGGCATATGGTATACTTATGATAAAAGAGCGGTTGGGAGGTTTTTAGATGAGACGAAGATCGTGTAAACTGCTTTCTGCGGCGGCCCTGTTCCTGCTCCTTGCAGGCTGCGCGGCAAAGCCGGGGCCATCCGCGCAGCTGGATGCTCTGACCGATGCCGACCTCCAGCTGAGTGACGCGGCACGGCTCCGCGCTGCGCCGGAGTTTCTCACGGAGGAGCAGCAGACCCTTTACCGGCGGGCCTTTGCCCTCTACAGCGCCATGTTCGACGGGGAGACCACCGGCATTGATGACGCCTTTCCCGCCCAAGACGGTCAAACAGAGCATGACGAGTACACGCCGGACGGCTCCGACTGCACCTACGTCAGCTCCAACAGCCGTTGGCGGTCCTGGGCCGACTTTGACCGGGTCGTCCACGGGCTGTTTACCGATGCGCTCTGGTCTGCCTGCAACGACAGCGGCAACGGGCCGATCTACATGGAGTACGATGGTCGGCTCTTCATCCTGGACTGCGCCTATGGAGACCAGTATTACAATGACAACATTCCCGACGAATTCGCGCTGACCGCACAGACGGACCAGCGGATCGACTTTACGGTGACGGCGCACTACTCCTACCCCTATCCCCGCCGGGACGAGACTGAGGAGGAGCGGGACAGGCGGCTGGAGACGCGCTATGAGTACACGCGCACCTATCCGGTCACGCTGGTCAACACCGACGCAGGCTGGCGCTTCGACGCGTTCACCACGCCCAACCAGGCGGACATGCGGCTCATTGGAGCGTGGGACGGCGTGGAAGAGACTGATTTTTATGGCGAAACATAATAAAAAGGACGGTTCCCATGATTTTTCAAATCACAGGAACCGTCCCTCTTTGTATATCAGTATTTACTTAGCAGGTGCGGCTTCAGGCTTTGCGGGGGCTTTCGCGGCGGGCTTAGCCTCGGCTTTGGGGGCCTCCGTCTTGGCAGCTTCCTGCTTGGGCTGCTCGCCCCGGCTGGCGGCCACGGCCTGGAGGATGGTGCGGCCATCGGCCTGCTTGGCGTGCTTCTCCACATCCATGCGGTTGCGGGGGCTGCGGACCAGGCAGCCGGCACCCTGGACACAGCCGCCGTCGCAGGCCATGCCCTCGATGAAGTTGCCCTCCAGCTTGCCCAGCTTCAGCTTCAGCAGGGCCATCTCGCACTCGGCGATGCCGCTGCAAGGTACGGGCTTCAAGTCGAAGTCCACGCCCTTCTCCTTCATCACCTGGGCCACGGCCTGGGTCACGCCGCCGCTGCGGGCGAAGTTCCGGCCAAAGGGGCTGGCCTCGTCCAGGGGGGCCTCCTCCAGCTGGGTCAGGTCGATGTCCTTGGACTCGAACAGGGCATACAGCTCCTCATAGGTCAGTACGCAGTCGATGGCGTTCATGGTGCGGCCCAGCTGGAACTCCTTCTTTTTGGCCACGCAGGGCCCGATGAAGATGACCTTGGCGTCGGGCTCCTTCTCCTTGAGATACAGGCCGATCATCACCATGGGGGAGGGGGTGTGGGAGATGTACTTGTCCAGCTGGGGGTACTTCTTCTTCACATAGCCCACAAAGCCCGGGCAGCAGGAGGAGGTGAGAATGCCCTTCTCCGCCAGCTCGTCAGACTCCCGGTCTGCCACCATGTCGGCGCCCAGGGCCACCTCGGCCACGCCGGAGAAGCCCAGAGCCTTCAGTCCGGCCACCACCTGGCCATATTTGGCGGGGGCGAACTGCCCGGCGATGGAGGGGGCGATGACGGCGTAGGTCTTATAGCCCCAGTGCTCGCTGCCCCGCAGCATCTGGATGGCGTCCATGATCCAGGACTTGTCCTGAATGGCCCCGAAGGGGCACTGATAGACGCAGTTGCCGCAGGAGATGCACTTGTTGATGTCGATGGACGCCTTCTTGTCCGGGCCCATGGAAATGGCCCCGGCGGGGCAGCCCTTTTCACAGGGGCGCTGGGTCTTGACGATGGCGCTGTACTGGCAGGCGTTGACGCAGCGGCCGCAGGTGACGCACTTGTTGTGGTCGATGTGGGCCCGGTGGTTCACGATGGAGATGGCGTCCTTGGGGCAGGCGTGGACGCAGCGGGTGGCCAGACAGCCGCGGCAGGAGTCACCCACGGTGATCTCGGTGACGGGGCACTCGTCACAGGCGATGGGCAGCACCTCCACCACGCAGGGGTTGGCCTTGTCGCCGCCCATGGCCAGCTTCACCCGGCTGTTGATGATGGCCCGCTCCTTATAGATGCAGCAGCGCAGGCTGGCCCCGGGGCCGGGGATGATCTTTTCGGGGATATCCAAAATTCCGGTCTGGGTGCGGTCTTCCCAAGTCAGGCGGGAGACCTCCGTCAGGACAGAAGTTTTCAGCTCCTGGATCTTTGTCTCAAAATTACGCATACAAGCTCTTTCCTCCAACTTTTCCCCGTGCTTTCCATGGTTTCGTGATACGAAATTGCAAGTTTGCACGGGCTCCCTTTCGTTGTGCAAGTTTTCCTTCATTTATCGCCCTATTCTACCCTAGTCCCTTTTTCTTGTCAATGGATATATTCACGATTTTTCGACCATTTTTGCCCGTTTTTCCCACATAAAATGGCCGCACTGGCGGGGAAAGGGCGGCATAGGCTGGTCTGTCATCTGAAAGAAACGGAGGCAGAGCCAATGGACGAACATCGCGTGCAATATTTTTTGGGAGCCAATGCCCCGGACGGGTTCTATTCTCTGTATCCCCAGCTCATCGACTTAGAGCGGGCCCGGGCCGTCTACATCTTAAAGGGCGGGCCGGGCTGCGGCAAGTCCACCCTGATGCGCCGGGTAGGGGAGCGGATGGAGCAGGCGGGGCTGGAGACGGAGTACATCCTGTGCTCCGGGGACCCGGACTCCCTGGACGGCTTAGTTTTGCCCCAGCTGGGGGTGGCTATTGTGGACGGCACGGCACCCCACGTGGTGGAGGCCAAGTATCCGGCAGTAGTGGAGCGGTATGTGAACCTGGGCCGGAGCTATGACGCCGCCGGGTTACAGGACGTGCGGGAGGAGATCATGGGGGCCATGGAGGGCTATCCCGCCTGTTACCAGCGGGCCTATCGCTGTCTGGGGGCTGCGGAGCGGCTGCGGGAGGATATGCGCTCGGCCCTGCTCACCGACGCGGCGGGGGAGAAGCTGGCCCGCCGGGCCCGGGGCATCATGGCCCGGGAGCTGCGGCCCCGGTCCGGGGGACAGAAGGGCAGGGTGAAGCAGCGCTTTTTGGGGGCGGTGACCCACAAGGGGGTGCTGTGTCTCTATGACACCGCCTTCGCCCAGTGCGGGCGGGTGTATGAGCTCTCTGACCGGGACGGCCTGGCCCACGAGCTGCTCATCCATCTGCTGGCCGGGGCGGTGGAGGGGGGCTATGACGCGGTGGTCTGCCCCGACCCCATGGCCCCCAACCGTCTGGCCCATCTGCTGGTGCCCCAGCGGGGGCTGGCCTTTGTCAGCACTGCGGGGGAGACACCCCTGACCCGGCCTGCGGACCGGCGCATCCACCTGGACGGGGCGGCGGAGGGGGACGTCCTCCGCCGGGACCGCCCCCGGCTGCGCTTTGCCAGAAAGGTCTCCGCCGCCCTGATGGGCGAGGCCGTGGCCAGCCTGTCCCAGGCCAAAGCCATGCACGACAGACTGGAGGCCCTGTATAACCCCTATGTGGACTTTGACCTGGTGGAGGAGACCGCCCGACAGATCGGGGACGAGATCTTGAACGGATAACAGAAAGCCCCCAGCAGCGCCGCGAGGTCACGCGGTGCTGCTGGGGGCGGGTGTTTAGGAAAAATATGCCGGTCATCACAATTAGTCCAACGACGTTGACAATAGGTCCAAAAGTGGGTATACTTTGGACTAATTAGAAGTTGGTTGGACAAATCGATCTGGGGAGGGCGTCATGAGAAATTTTGACTATACCAAATTGGCACAGCAGAAGTGGGACGCAGAGATACTCTCCTATGTGGCAAAGATACACGAGTATAAGGGACGGCAAGACCTGTATGTCCGACAGAAGCCGGTGGAATTAAGCCGTTTGGTAGAGGTTGCCCGTATCCAGAGCACAGAGGCTTCCAATAAGATCGAGGGCATTGTGACCACCAGCACCCGGATGAAACAGTTGGTGTCGGACAAAACGACACCACGCAACCGGGACGAAAGAGAGATCATGGGCTATCGGGATGTACTGAATACGATCCACGAAAGCCATGCGTTTATCCCTCTGCGCCCTGCTTACATTTTGCAGATCCACCGTGATCTGCTTAAGCGCACGGGCCTTTCCTATGGCGGGAGTTTTAAAAATGTGCAGAACTATATCAATGAGACCAGACCGGATGGATCTCAGGTCACGCGATTTACACCGGTGGCGCCCCATGAAACGCCTGCGGCGATAGAGGCCATTTGCAGCAGCTATGCCCGCGCCTTGGCGTTAGAAGTCATTGATCCGTTGATCCTGATCCCGGCCTTTATCTGCGACTTTCTCTGTATCCATCCGTTTAATGATGGAAACGGACGTATGAGCCGCCTGCTGACGTTGCTGCTTCTTTATCAAAATGGGTTTGAAGTAGGCAAATATATCAGCGTAGAGAAGGAAATCGAAAAGACAAAGGACGTATACTATGATGTCTTGGAGGGAGCGGACTTTGGCTGGCATGAGGAGAAGAACGACTATACGCCATTTATCCGCTATATGCTGCAAGTGATCCTTTCTTGTTATGTGGAGTTTGAAGAGCGGGTGGGCTTGATGCAGAGCAGCGGCACGAAAAGCACCGCTTATGATGTGGTCAAGGCGTATGCGGATGCCAAGGTCGGGAAATTTACCAGCGCGGAGGCAGTCGCGGGCTGCCCCAGCGCCAGCCGCTCCTCGATCTTTGCTGCACTGAAGAAGTTGACGGATGAGGGCTATCTGACCCGCTTGAAGTCAGGGCGAAGTGTCGCCTATGTTCGCTCACAGGCTCTTTCTGTCGGCACCATATTTTGATTTTTTAACGAAAAGGACAGTCTGATGATTTGTCGGTCTGTCCTTTAAAATTATCTGATTATAGTGTCCGATGTCCGTGGGTCCCGTCAAGATTTATGCGCAAAATTGTTTGCAGGCTCCGGCTGAGTGAAGTCAGCCGGCAATAGAGGCGTCATCCAGAGCCGCCTCCAGGTGCTTCATATTCATGTATTTCTTGCAGCCCCACTGGGTACCTGCCACATGGCGAAGGCGGGCACAGACCAGCATCAGGGCGGAGTTGCCGTCAGGGAACGTCCCCACCACGCGGGTTCGGCGGCGGATCTCACGGTTCAGCCGCTCGATCACGTTGTTGGTACGGATGCGCGTCCAATGCTCGCTGGGAAAGTCACAATAGGTCAGCGTTTCCTCAATGCCGTCCTCGACTTTCTTGGCGGCCTCCTTCAGCTTCATGGCGCGCAGCTCGGCGACCACGGCTTTTGCCTTCTCGCGGGAGGCCTTTTTGCTCTCCTGGGCGTGGATCGCCTTGAGCATTTTCGCTACAATTTTGACCTTGGATTTGGGCACAACAGAGAAAACATTGCGGTAGAAATGCACCGTGCAGCGTTGATATTTGGCGTCCGGGAACACCTCGCCCACGGCCTCTAACATACCCAGACACTTGTCCCCGACGATGAGCTTCACGCCGTCCAGTCCGCGTCCACGAAGCCACTGGAAGAAACTGACCCAACTGGCCTTGTCCTCTTTCATGCCCTCGGCAGCGCCTAAAACCTCACGAAAACCGTCCTCATTCACGGCGATCGCCACCAAAACAGCAACATTTTCGTACTCTCCGCCCCAGTTGCGGCGCAGGTAGATACCGTCCACGTAGACGTATGGATAGTGCCCGCCCTGCAATGGGCGGTTGCGCCAGTCCTCGATGTGAACGTAGGCTTTCTTGTTCAGCTCGCTGATGGTGGCGGGCGAAACCTTGCTGCCCCACAGTGCCTCCGTGATGTCCTCCACACGGCGCACGGAGACGCCTGCCAGATACATCTCAATGAGCGCCTCCTCCACGCTGCTTTCCCGGCGGCGATACCGCTCGATGATGGCAGTCTCGAAGGATACGCCCTTGAGCCGGGGCATGTGGAGCGTGACGTCGCCAGAGGTCGTGGTAAGGTTCCTGTCGTAGTGACCGCTGCGGTAGCCCTGACGGGCCTCGCTGCGCTCGTAGCGGGCCGCCTGCGTCAGCGACTCCGCCTCCTTTTCCAGCAGTTCGTTCAGGGTTTCTTCTACACTTCCTCGAACTAATTCTTTGAGCTGCCCCTTGATAATTTCCTCATTCAGCTGTACAATTTTCTCGGACATAGTTTGCTGTCTCCTTTCGAATGTTTGTGTGGTAACTTCATTCTACCAGAGCCTGCAAGCTATGTCTTCTTTTATGCTTTTTCCAATTTGCGCAAGTTATTGTACATTATCTGTCCGTGGAAAGCTCGCCCTTTTCGTATGCAATAGCTTCTTCCAAACCCAATTTGATTTTAGCAAAGGTGCTCATGTCAATTTCTCCTCAAGAAAGAACAAATATTAAAAAAGTCGTTGCAAACCATGTAAAGTTCGCAACGACTGGTACGGCTGAAGGGATTCGAACCCCCGACCTACTGGTTCGTAGCCAGTCACTCTATCCAACTGAGCTACAGCCGCATATTTGATTTTACACAGTTCAGAGAGAGGGAAGGGTGGAAACAAAGAAGCTCCATGCAGGACATGGAGCTTCTTTGGTACGGCTGAAGGGATTCGAACCCCCGACCTACTGGTTCGTAGCCAGTCACTCTATCCAACTGAGCTACAGCCGCATTTCCCGCGCTTCACGCAACACTCTGTCGAGCGCTACGCTAGTATAACACAGGAAAAATAGAAATGCAAGAGGGAATTTTCGATTTTTTGAAAAAATTTTGGGGGTATGGTTGCCGATGATATATTACACGTGCAAAAAGATAAATATATAAATTTTTCTTAAAATTACACAATATTTTGTTATAATTTACTAAAGGAAGCCGCGCGCGGTTTTCCTATACAAACCAGCCGGTCATATGAGGAGGTAATTTTATGAAGAAAACCGTATCCCTGATACTCTGTTTAGCTATGATTTTCACGCTTTCACCCGTTACAGTTGCCGCAGAAAGGGACATTTCGCAAACGGCACCTGGAATCAATGGCATCATCGTTTTCAAAGAAATTGGCTCAACTGGTTCTGCTGCAACCCGCAGCAACGATACCGCAACAGTTACAGTATCATATAAAGATAACGGAAATCGTTCATACACCATCTACCAATACAATGACGATACGCTTATCGAAGAACACACCTCAATAGCTGGAAGCGGTATCGTTAATCACAAATTCTATAACGATGATGGTACCGTTACAACCGAGGAGGAAATCGTTCAAAACGACACAGAAACGATGGTCAGTCCACTTGTCAACAATGATCCCTACTCTGGTCTTAGTGCAAGCGCAAGCAAACGTACTCTTGGTTATATGCATTATCGTAGTGTAGGGACAGAAGAAATTTTTTCAATTAACTGTTATGTCATTGATGAACAACATATAAATCAACCTTATACTTTTTACAAAGACACTGCAAAAACATTGTCCAACTGGATTTCAACACTGATTTCCATTTGGGCGTTCTATGCAAACCCAGCGGACTTGATGACTGACGTAGTAAGTGGTTTAGGTGCATATGGAATATTAAGCGGTTCCCTTACTGGTGTTCTAACGGTTGCAATAACAAAAACTGTTAGATGCACATATTACAACCAGGAACTTCATGGAGACCCAACCCAACCGATAGGCAGAGGAAAGCACGGCCGTCTTGATGGAACATATTGCTACCTTGATATTTCTGGAAATTCTGATCCGAAGACAGAAGGATATACTGTTCAAGATTGGGGAAAATCTTCAATGGGACGGTGGATGATGTATAAAGTTTTTGGAATGGATGTGTTTCCTACATCTTGGACAAACACTAATCACTGATCTTAGATAGATATGAAAAAGCAGTGGCGTTTCGCTACTGCTTTTTTATGGCAGTTATATGCAATAGGGACAGAAGAAAATACCTAGTGTAACAATGCCAAATATCAAAAATATCCGATACATCTTCAATATGTTGTATGTCCACAAAGATAGTGTTCCGAAAATTGCCACGCCTAACTCTAAAATGGCGTTTTTTCGTTGCCACTTAATTCGATTTTCAGAATATAATATCTCTTTTTCTTATCCCCCAATCACTTTTTCTAAAATCTTTGACAGCTAAACAAAAATAGATAATAACCCCCAAAATGCTAAAGAGGTTCGTAAGTTCCATAATAAAGTGTTGCCTCCTTTTGAAAATTTCACAATATGAAGATCGAGGGGCGCAGACGCCTTACGCATAGCCGTAGTGCTCCCGCTTGCGCAGGAAGAAGCTGACGGTGACGGCCAGGGCCAGGGTCTCGGCGGCCACGATGGCCAGCCAGATGCCGTCCACCTGCAAGATCAGGGGCAGCAGCAAAACGGCGGCCACCTGGAACAGCAGGGTGCGCAGGAAGGAGATGCAGGCGGACACCGCGCCGTTGCCCAGGGCGGTGAAGAAGGCGGAACCGAAAATGTTGAAGCCCACCAGCAGGAAGGACAGGGAGTAAAGCCGCAGGCCGCGGCAGGTGAGGGCAAACAGCTCCGGGTCATAGCCCACGAACAGACGGCACAGGGGGGCGGCCAGCCCCGCCGCGATGAGGGTGAGGGCGCAGCCGGTGACGGTGACCAGGGTCAGGCTCTTGCGGAACAGGTTGTGCAGCTCGTCCTGGTGGGCGGCCCCGAAGTGGAAGCCGATGACCGGGGCGCAGCCCATGGAGTAGCCCAGGAAGATGGACACGAAAATAAAGTTCACGTACATAATGACCCCATAGGCGGCCACGCCGTTCTCCCCCGCCAGGCGCATGAGCTGGAGGTTATAGAGCATGTTCACCAGGGACATGGACAGGTTGGTCATCAGCTCCGACGCGCCGTTGGTGCAGGTCTGGAACAGGGCCCAGCCGTCGAACCGGGTGGGGCCTAAGTGGAGCAGGCTGGTGTTCCGGCTGAAAAAGTAGACCATGGGGGCCAGGCCGCCCAGACACTCGCTGAGCACCGTGGCCGCCGCCGCCCCGGGCAGTCCGAAGCCTAAGATACCCACGAACAGCAGGTCCAGCGTCATGTTGGTCAGCCCCGCCGCCACCGTCACCGTCAGGCCCAGCTGGGGCCGCTCGGCCACCACGAAGAAGCTCTGGAACACGTTTTGCAGCATGAAGGGCCCGGTGGACAGCAGGACGATTCGGCCATAGAGCACGCAGTTTTCCAGCATCTCGCCCTCTGCCCCAAGGGCTGCGGCGATGGGCCGGAGGAACAGCTGCCCCAGCAGGGTCAGCGCCACCCCGGCGGCTAAGATCGTATAGACCGGCATGGAGAAGATGCGCTCGGCCTTTTTCCGGTCCCCCTCGCCCAGGGTGCGGGAGACCAGGGCACTGCCGCCGGAGCCCACCATAAAGCCCAGGGCGCCCATGCCCATGAGCAGGGGCATGATAAAATTCACGGCGGCGAAGGCTGTTTTGCCCACGAAGTTGGAGACGAACAGCCCATCCACCACGCCGTAGATAGACGTGAAGATCATCATGGTAATGGAGGGCAGAGTGAACCGCAGCAGGCGGGGATAGGTAAAGTGGTCGGATAGTTGGACCCGCATGAATCAAAAACTCCTAAACTGAAATTTGGGGGATATTATTCTGCCAGAAAGGCCTCAATATCCGCCCGGGGGGCCTGGAGGGAGCCCTGGACGAAGTCGGGCTTGCCGCCGCCCCGGCCATTCAGCGTCTGGTTCAACGTCTTGACCCAGGTACGCAGATCGCCGTTCCGCTCTCCCACGGCGTATTTATACCCCGCCTCGTCGCTGCCGGAGAAGCAGGCGCACCGGCCCTGGCACTCGCCCAGCACCGCGTCGCACAGCCGCCGCAGGGCATCGGGGGACAGGTCGTCCTCAAACAGGACCACGTCCCCCGCCCCGGCGCAGCCGTGGGCCAGAGCGGCGAAGTGCTGCTCCTCCATGGTGAGAATGCGGGATTTAAGGGCGGCGTTCTCCTCCAGCAGGCGCTGCACCCCCTGAGCGGTCTCGCCGGGCTTGGCGGACAGAAGATTGGACACGGCCTTGTTCTGCCCCTCCATGCGGCTGAGATAATCCAGGGCCCGGCCACCGCACAAAAGCTCGATGCGCACGCCCTCCCGGAACTTCTGGACGGACACCAGCTTCACCAGCCCGATCTGTCCGGCGGAGGACACATGGGTGCCGCAGCAGGCGCACACGTCCGCCCCGGGGAAGGTGACGATGCGCACCTGGCCGGTGAGGGCCTTTTTGCTGCGATAGTCCAGCGTCTCCAGCTCCTCCGGGGTGGGGTAGGTGATGACCACGGGCTTGTCCTGCCACAGATAGCGGTTCACCGCCGCCTCCAGCCGGTGGAGCTGCTCCTCGTCGATCATGGTGTTCAGGTCGATGGTGATGAAGTCGCTGCCCATGTGAAAACCCACATTATCGCAGCCCCACCAGGCGTTGGCAATGCCGGAGACGATGTGCTCCCCGGAGTGGTTCTGCATCAGGTCAAAGCGCCGGTCCCAGTCGATCTGCCCGGAGACCCGGCTGCCCGGCTCCAAGGGGCCGTCGCAGGTGTGGACCACGTCTTCCCCCCGGGTGTGGACCTGGAGGACCTTCACGCCCCCCAGCGTCCCGGTGTCATAGGGCTGTCCGCCCCCCTCGGGATAGAACGCGGTGCGGTCTAAGATCACGTCCCAGCCCCCCTTGCCCTGGACGCAGGAGAGGACCTGGGCGTCAAACGCCTGGAGATAGGCGTCCTGTTCATATAGCTTTTCCATGGCTGTGCCACCTTTAATAATAAAATATCAGATTTTCGGGCGTCTGGCCCCTGTTCGGTAAGGGCTATCATATCACACAACAAAGGCGTTGGCAAATCCCACAAAAAATCCGGGCGAAATGACAAGGAAAAATACTTGACAAGAGGAGGGGAACATGGTAAGATTCCGTTTGTAAAGTTTTTGGGCTTTACAACTGGAACGTAAGGGAGGTCAAAGCTCTTGAAAAGTCAAGCCTATCGCATGGCCATGCTGTTCGATTTTTACGGCGACATGCTCACAGATCGGCAGAAGGAGTTTTACGACCTCTATTACAACGAGGACCTCTCCCTGGGAGAGATCGCCGAGAACTATAACATCACCCGACAGGGCGTGCGGGACGTGATCGTCCGGGCCGAGGCCGTGCTCACCGAGCTGGAGGACAAGACCGGGCTGATCAAGCGCTTTCACACCATGCAGACGCAGCTGGAGCAGGTGCGTCAGAACGCCCAGCGGGTGGCCGAGCTAGCCGCCGGCTATGACAACGAGGAGCTGGAGCGGCTGGCCGGACAGATCGTGGAACAGACCGAGACCCTGCTGAAGGAGTGACCCCATGGCATTCGAAGGACTTACCGAAAAGCTGGCCGCCGCCTTTAAAAAGCTGCGGGGAAAGGGCCGCCTGTCCGAGGCCGACGTAAAGGAGGCCATGCGGGAGATCCGCCTGGCATTGCTGGAGGCCGACGTCAGCTATAAAGTGGTCAAGCAGTTTATTGCCCAGGTCACGGAGAAGGCGGTGGGCGCCGACGTGCTGGAGGCCCTGTCTCCGGCCCAGATGATCGTAAAGATCGTCAACCAGGAGCTGACTGAGCTGATGGGCGGCTCCAGCGCCAAGCTGACCATCGCCCCCAAGCCCCCCACCGTTGTGATGATGGTGGGTCTTCAGGGTGCGGGCAAGACCACCAACGGGGCCAAGCTGGCGGGCATGATGAAAAAGCAGGGGAAGCGCCCCTTGCTGGCCGCCTGCGACGTATACCGGCCCGCTGCCATCAAGCAGTTGGAGGTGGTGGGCGAGCAGCTGGACGTGCCGGTGTTCCAGATGGGCCAGATCGACCCGGTGGACATCGCCAAGGCCGCTGTGGCCCACGCGGAGAAGCACGGCAACGACATGGTGTTTCTGGACACCGCAGGCCGTCTCCATGTGGACGAGGCGCTGATGGACGAGCTGAAGTCCATCAAGGCCGCCGTGAGTCCCACCGAGATCCTGCTGGTGGTGGACGCCATGATCGGCCAGGACGCGGTGAATGCCGCCAAGGCCTTTGACGACGCCCTGGACATCGACGGCGTGATGCTCACCAAGCTGGACGGCGACGCCCGAGGTGGCGCGGCCCTGTCCATCAAGGCCGTCACCGGAAAGCCCATCAAATTTGTGGGCACCGGCGAGAAGCTGGACCAGATCGAGGTGTTTCACCCCGACCGAATGGCCAGCCGTATCTTGGGCATGGGCGATATGCTCTCCCTCATCGAAAAGGCCGAGCAGTCCTTCGACGAGAAGAAGGCCATGGAGCTTCAGGAGAAGCTGCGGAAAAACAAGTTTACCCTCACCGATTTTTACGAGCAGATGACCCAGCTGAAAAAGATGGGTTCCCTGAGCGATATCATCGGGATGATCCCCGGGATCAAAGCCTCTGATTTAGAGGGCGTGGGCATGGACGACGGGATGCTCCGCCAGATGGAGGCCATTATCCTGTCCATGACCCCCTATGAGCGGGAGAACCCCAACGTCCTGAACTCCAGCCGGAAAAAGCGCATCGCCGCCGGTTCCGGCACCCAAGTGGTGGACGTGAACCGCCTTTTGAAGCAGTTTGACATGCTTCAGACCATGACGAAGCAGTTCTCCGGCGGCAAGATGCCCCGGAACATGCGCAAGATGATGAAAAAGGGCGGAAAAGGCGGCATGGGCGGCCTGGGCGGCATGATGCCCGGCATGGGCGGGGGCAAGTTCCCCGGCCTGCCCTTCTGAGACCCGGGCCCGGCCCGGACAACTTTGGTTGGAACCGCGCGTCTGCGCGCTTTCCTATAAATTCAGCGAACTATGTGGAGGTGAATATAAATGGTCAAAATCCGACTGCGCCGCATGGGCGCCAAGAAGGCTCCCTTCTATCGCATCGTGGTGGCTGACTCCCGTTATCCCCGGGACGGCCGTTTCATCGAGGAGATCGGCACTTACAACCCGGTCGTGCATCCCGCCGACCTGAAGGTGGACGTGGACCGCGCTCAGGCTTGGATCAAGACTGGCGCTCAGCCCACTGAGACCGTCCGTGATCTGCTGAAAAAGGCCGGCGCCCTGTAAGGCTGGAGGTTTTACAAGCCATGAAAGAACTTCTGACCTATGTGGCCCAGAATCTGGTGGAGCACCCGGAACAGGTCTCCGTCAACCAGGTAGAGGGCGACGGCGAGACCGTTCTGGAGCTGCGGGTGGCCCCTGAGGATATGGGCAAGGTGATCGGCCGTCAGGGCCGCATCGCCAAGGAGATCCGTATCCTGATGCGCTCCGTGGCTCAGCGGTCAGGCAAACGCGTCTCTGTAGAGATCGTGGATTAAGACAAAGGCGCAGGGCTTTGGTCCCGCGCCTTTGTTTTTCATATCATCATCCAAACGAATGGAGGACAACACCATGCCCGAACAATACCTTGAGATCGGCAAGATCACCAACACCCACGGCGTCATGGGAGAGGTGCGGGTCCAGCCCTGGGCCGACTCCCCGGACTTTTTGTGCAAGTTCAAGACCCTGTATGTGGACAGCTCCCACTGGCCCATCAAGGTGGAGCGGGCCCGGGTCCACAAGAACATGGTCATCTTAAAGCTGGAGGGTGTCACCGACGTACCCAGCGCCCTGGCCATGCGCAACGCCGTTTTGTATATCGACCGGGCGGACGTAAAGCTGCCCGAGGGCAGCTTCTTCCTGGCCGACATCATGGGCCTGGAGGCCCGGGATGCCCAGACCGGTGCGGTGCTGGGCAAGATCGCCGACATTATGGACCTGCCCGCCGGAAACGTGTATGTCATCCGGGGGGGCGAGCGGGAGATCATGGTCCCTGCCGTGCCCCAGTTTATCGCGGAGACCAACGTGGAGGGCGGCTATATCCGGGTGAACATGATGGAGGGGCTGTGAGCCAGAACAGGAGGTCTGCGTGAAACAAAACTGGAAGAGCTGGCTGCCCCTGGGCGGGATGCTGTTTACTCTTTATCTGGCCATCCACTACTGGACACCCTTCTGCCGTGTGGCGCAGCTGGGGCTTCAGGCGGCGGCCCCCCTGCTGTTAGGGGCGGTGATGGCCTATGCCGTGAATATCCTGATGTCTATGCTGGAGAGCAGGCTGTTTCCCCGGGGCGGCAGCCTGTCCCGCCCGGTGAGCCTGGTGCTGGCCTATGCCAGCCTGGCGGCTATCCTGGCCCTGGTGGTGCGGATGGTCCTGCCCGAGCTGGTGCAGTGCGTGGGCCTGCTGGCCCAGCAGGCCGCCCCGGTGGTGGAGCAGCTGAACCAGACGCTGCTGGACCGGAATCTGGGTCTGGATCAGCTATTAGAGAGCTACGGGGCCTCTCTGGCCGATGGCTCGGTGGACTGGAAGCAGGCCCTGGAGACGGTGGGCAAGTGGCTGAGCCAGAGCCTGAGCGGCGTGATGGGGTCCATGCTCAACCTGCTGTCCTCGGCGGTGTCCACTGCCTTTAACCTGCTGGTCAGCTTTATCTTCTCCATCTATCTGCTCATGGGCAAGGAGCGCCTGGGCAGTCAGTGTGCCCGGGTCCTGCGGACCTATCTCCCGGAGAGATGGTACGGGGGTGTGATGTATGTGCTGAACACGGTGAACGGCTGTTTCCGCCGCTTTGTGGTGGGTCAGTGTACCGAGGCGGTGATCCTTGGACTGCTGTGCATGGCCGGGATGCTGCTGCTGGGCTTCCCCTACGCCACCATGGTGGGCACCCTCATCGGCTTCACCGCCCTGATCCCCGTGGCCGGGGCCTATATTGGCGCAGGGGTGGGGGCATTTATGATCTTCACCGCCTCCCCGGTAAAGGCGCTGCTGTTTCTGCTGTTCATCGCCGTGCTGCAGCAGCTGGAGGGCAATCTCATCTACCCCAGAGTAGTGGGGGCCTCCATCGGCCTGCCCGGGGTGTGGGTACTGGCCGCCGTGACCATCGGCGGGGGCGTGCTGGGCGTGGGCGGGATGCTTCTGGCTGTCCCCCTGGCCGCCGCGGCCTATCAGATGCTGCGGGAGGACGTCCGCCGCAGAAACTTGCCAGCGGAAGAGCCGCCGGAAACCGAACTATAAGACTGAGACTGTCAAAAAAGCCTGTCATTGCGAGGCCGATTCCCCTTGTGAAGGGGAAATGTCCCGAAGGGACAAAAAGGGGGGCCCAACGGGCCGACGTGGCAATCCGTAACCCCCGTCCCTTGGCCCCCTTGTTAAAGGGGGCTGTCAGCGAAGCTGACTGAGGGATTCCGTTCTTAGGACAGCTTTCCGAGAGTCGGAATCCTTCCGTCACGGCTTCGCCGTGCCACCTCCCTTTGACAAGGGAGGCTGCCCTCTCAGTCACGGCTCACGCCGTGCCAGCTCCCCCACAGGGGGAGCCAAGGGAAACGAGGGGGGCGTACCCCTTGCGGGTGCTGCGCTCCTCGGAATGACAGAAAAGGGTTTATCGACACGCTGAAGAATGACCCAGCCGCCTGTATTTGGGCGGCTGGGTCTGGTTTTATCTACGAAGAGCAAAAAAACCGTGTGACGAAACACGTCACACGGTTTTATGATCGGGTATTACGCCGACTGAGCTGGGAAGGGGAGAAGATCAATAGAACTTCTTCTTGTTCTTCCGGGCAGCCTCAGACTTCTTGCGGCGCTTCACGCTGGGACTCTCGTAGTGCTCACGCTTACGAACCTCGGCCAGCACACCAGACTTGGCGCAGCTGCGCTTAAAGCGCTTCAGAGCGCTCTCCAGAGACTCGTTTTCTCTTACACGGACTTCCGACATTTATATTTCCCTCCCTCCGGCGCGGCGGGGCGTCCCCTGCCACGTAAGGGCCATTTATATGGCTTTAACAGTACCATTATATGCGCTGGCGGGATTTCTGTCAAGAGGTGTTTTCCCGTCAGAGTGTAAATATTGTGTGAATATACACTTTTTCATGGACTGTGGAGAAAGATCCGGCTCTCCCGCCCTGATTTAGGCCTTGGGTTTGAAGATCAGGCTGACCAGTTTGCCCCGGACCACGATGGACTTCACCAGGTCCATGCCCTCGGCCAGCTTGGCGATCTTGGGCTCGGCCAGGGCGGCGGCGACGATGTCGGCATCGGCGGCGTCGGCGGGGACCTCGATGTTGGCCCGGACCTTGCCGCTGACCTGGACGGCCATCTTGGCGGTGGCGGCCACGGTCTTAGAGGCGTCGTACTTGGGCCAGGACTGGAGACAGACCTGACCGCCGTAACCGGCCATCTCCCACAGCTCCTCGCACATGTGGGGGGCGAAGGGGGAGAGCATGAGCAGCAGGGCCTTCATGTCGCCCCGGCTGGCCCCGTTGGCATAGAAGTCGTTCACCAGGGCCATCAGGGTGGCGATGGCGGTGTTGAACTTCATGGCCTCGATGTCCTCGGACACCTTCTTGATGGCCTTGTGGACGGCGGCCTCGTTGACCTTGGAGTACTCCTCACCGGTGTGCTCCTGGTCGGTGGCCAGGTTCCACACGCGGTCCAAAAAGCGCTTGCAGCCCTTCACGCCGTTGGCGGACCAGGCGGCGGCCTTCTCGAAATCACCGATGAACATGATATAGGTGCGCATGGTGTCCGCGCCATACTGCTCGATGATGTCGTTGGGGTTGACCACGTTGCCCCGGCTCTTAGACATCTTCTCGCCGCCCTCGCCCAGGATCATGCCGTGGGAGGTGCGCTTGTGATAGGGCTCCTTGGTGGGCACCACGCCGATGTCATAGAGGAACTTGTGCCAGAAGCGGCTGTACAGCAGGTGCAGGGTGGTGTGCTCCATGCCGCCGTTGTACCAGTCCACGGGGGACCAGTACTTCAGGGCCTCGGGGTCGGCCAGGGCCTTGTCGTTGTGGGGGTCCATATACCGCAGGAAATACCAGCTGGAGCCGGCCCACTGGGGCATGGTGTCCGTCTCACGCTTGGCGGGGCCGCCGCAGCAGGGGCAGGTGGTGTTCACCCAGTCGGTCATCTTGGAGATGGGGGACTCGCCGTCATCGGTGGGCTCATAGCTCTCCACCTCGGGCAGCAGCAGGGGCAGCTGATCCTCTGGCAGGGGCTGCCAGCCGCACTTCTCGCACAGGACCATGGGGATGGGCTCGCCCCAGTAGCGCTGACGGGAGAACACCCAGTCGCGCAGCTTGTAGTTCACCTTGGAGTGGCCGATCTTCTGCTCCTCCAGCCACTTGGTGATGACGGGGATGGCCTCCTTCACGGTCAGGCCGTTGAGGAAGTCGGAGTTGACCAGGATGCCGGTGTCATCCTTGGCGGTAAAGGCGGCCTTCTGCACGTCCTCGCCGCCGGCGACCACCTCGATGATCTCGCAGCCGAACTTCTTGGCGAACTCCCAGTCGCGGTCATCGTGGGCGGGCACGGCCATGATGGCGCCGGTGCCATAGGTGGACAGGACATAGTCAGAGATGAAGATGGGGATCTCCTTGCCGTTGACGGGATTGATGCCCTTCACGCCGGAGAGCTCCACGCCGGTCTTCTCTTTATTCAGCTCGGTGCGCTCCAGATCGGACTTGGAGGCGGCCACCTTCTGATAGGCCACGACCTCGTCGGCGTTGGCCAGCTTGCCCGCGTCCAGCCACTGCTTCACCAGGGCGTGCTCGGGGGAGAGGACCATATAGGTGGCGCCGAACAGGGTGTCGGGCCGGGTGGTATAGACCACGATGTCCTCGCCGGTGGTGGCCTTGAAGGTCACCTCGGCGCCGGTGGAGCGTCCGATCCAGTTCTTCTGCTGAATCTTCACCCGCTCGATATAGTCCAGGTCGTCCAGATCGTCGATGAGCCGCTGGGCATAGGCGGTGATCTTCAGCATCCACTGGCTCTTCTCCTTGCGGATGACGGGGGAGCCGCAGCGCTCGCACACGCCCTCCACCACCTCTTCGTTGGCCAGGACGCACTTGCAGCTGGTACACCAGTTCACGGGCATGGTGGTCTTATAGGCCAGGCCGTGCTTATAGAGCTGGAGGAAGATCCACTGGGTCCACTTGTAATAGCTGGGGTCGGTGGTGTTGACCACACGGTCCCAGTCGAAGGAGTAGCCCAGCATGTGCAGCTGCTTGGAGAAGTTGGCGATGTTGTCGTGGGTCACTTTTGCGGGGTGGATGTGGTTCTTGATGGCGAAGTTCTCCGTGGGCAGGCCGAAGGCATCGAAGCCGATGGGGAACAGCACGTTATAGCCGTCCATGCGGCGCTTGCGGGCCACCACGTCCATGGCGGTGTAGGGCCGGGCGTGGCCCACATGCAGGCCGTTGCCGGAGGGATAGGGGAACTCTACCAGGCCATAGAACTTGGGCTTGTCCTGTTCTCCGGTCTGGCAGGCGAAGGTCTTCTCGTCCTTCCACTTGGTCTGCCACTTCTTTTCAATGGCGGTAAAATCATACTTCAAAGTCGATCACGCTTTCCTATATACTCTGCCGGAGGCCGGCTTGTGCTGAAAATAATTCCATAATATTATACCGGAATGACGGAATGATTGCAAGGGTGCGCCCAAGAAAAATGGAGGGAAAACGGGGAGAAAAAGCCGGAATTTCCGGCAAGATCGCAAGAGGCGGAAAATATTCCAGGCCCGGACTGGTCAAGCGGGGGAAAATCAGCTATAATAACTTGAAACAAAAAACGGATTGCCGCGTCGCCCCGCTGGGGCTCCTCGCAATGACGGGGAGGACGCAGGCTGCCTGATCGAAGAGGGAGAGAGGATCATGGACCATCAGATTTTGATCGACGCGGAGGTCGCTGTGCCCCAGGGCCTGGAGGAGGGCCTGCGGCGGGTCATCACCGCGGCCCTGGCGGCGGAGGGGGTGGCCCTGCCCTGCGAGATCAGCGTGCTGCTCACCGACGACGCGGGTATCCGCCAGATCAACGCCGACATGCGGGACATTGACCGGGCCACCGACGTGCTGTCCTTCCCCATGTTCGAGCTGACCCCGGGAGAGCCTCCCGAGGACGAGGAGGACCTGGACCCGGAGACGGGGCTGTGTCCCCTGGGGGATATGTGCATCTCCCTGGAGCGGGCGGCGGCCCAGGCCCAGGAGTATGGCCACAGCCTGGAGCGGGAGGTGAGCTATCTGGCGGTCCACTCGGTGCTCCACCTGCTGGGCTATGACCACCTGGACGAGGGCCCCATGAAGCGCCAGATGCGCGCCCGGGAGGAGGCCATTCTGAACGGCCTGGGCATCCGCCGGGAGGAGTGACCCGAAGGGGGGACGGATCGCCGCGTCGGGCTGCGCCCTCCTCGCGATGACAAGCGAGTAAGATATACGGAGAACGAGAAGCTAAGAAAGTAGAGGAAACATATATGGCAGAGATCAAGAAATCGGGCATCATCACCATCTGTGGCCGACCCAACGTGGGCAAGTCCACCCTGACCAACGCCCTGGTGGGGGAGAAGGTGGCTATCGTCACCAATAAGCCCCAGACCACCCGCAACCGCATCTGCGGCGTGCGCACCCGGGGAGAGAGCCAGTTCATCTTTGTGGACACCCCCGGCCTGCACAAGGCCCGCACCCGCCTGGGGGACTATATGGTCAACGTGGTGAAGGAGAGCGTGGCTGACGTGGACGCGGTGATGCTGCTGGTGGAACCTATCCCCAACGTGGGCGCGCCGGAGGAGCAGCTCATCGCCCGCATCAAGACCCTGCGCTGCCCCGCCGTGCTGGTCATCAACAAGGTGGACACCCTGGACAAGAAGGAGAAGCTGCTGGAGGTCATCCAGACCTATGAGCAGGCCCACCAGTTCCAGGCCGTGGTGCCTATCTCCGCCAAGACCGGCGAGGGCGTGGACGAGCTGCTGGACGTGCTGGAGGGCTATCTGCCCGAAGGGCCCCAGCTGTTCCCGGAGGACATGACCTCTGACCAGCCGGAGCGGCAGATGATGGCGGAGATCTTACGCGAGAAGCTGCTGCTGTGCCTGGACAAGGAGATTCCCCACGGCACCGCCGTGGAGATCACCCGCTTTGCCGAGCGGGACGACGAGGTGGTGGAGGTGGAGGCCACCATCTATTGCGAGAAGAACAGCCACAAGGGCATCATCATCGGCAAGGGCGGCAGTATGCTGAAAAAGGTGTCCACCCTGGCCCGGCAGGACATGGAGCGCTTTATGGGCACCAAGGTCTATCTCCAGACCTGGGTGAAGGTGAAGGAGAACTGGCGGGACAACCCGGCGGCCATCCAGAACTTCGGCTATAAGGGCGACAAGGCGTAACAGCCGCACAGAAGAAGCACAGAAGGGGGGCGCTGCCCATGCCCACCGTGACGAAGGCGCTGGTGGTGCGCTCGGTGGACTATAAAGACTCGGATAAGATCCTCACCCTGCTCACCCCGGACATGGGCAAGCTATCCGCCCGGGCCAGGGGCTGCCGGAAGAAAGGCAGTGCCATCGCCGCCGCCTGCCAGCTGCTGTGCTGGTCCGAGCTGGTGCTGTCTGACCGGATGGGCAAGTGGTCGGTCACCGAGGCGTCCACCCTGCGGGAATTTTTGGGGGTGCGCCAGGACCTGGACAAGCTGGCCCTGGCCTGCTACTTCGCCGAGATGGCCGAGGTGCTATCGGTGGAGGGGATGCCCAGTCCGGGGCTGCTGTCCCTGACGCTGAACAGCCTCCATGCATTAGAATGTCTGGACCGGCCCCCGGAGCAGATCAAGGCGGTGTTCGAGCTGAAGGCCATGTGCCTGGCGGGGTACGAGCCCCTCATCGAGGGCTGCGCCCTGTGCGGGGAGGAGGACCCGGAGCAGGGGTGGTTCCATTTACAGGAGGGTGTGCTCTGCTGCGCCGCCTGCCGGGAGAGCGGCGACGGCTGGGTCCCCCTGACGCCGGGGATGCTGGCCGCCATGCGCCACGTGGTCTATGGCGACGACAAGCGCCTGTTCTCCTTCCGCCTGGGGGGAGAGGACCTGGGCGCCCTCTCCCGCCTGACCGAGGACTACGTCCAGACCCAGCTGGAGCGGGGCTTCGGAACGCTGGATTTTTATCATCAGATGAGGACATAAGAAACTCCCCTGGCCAAAACCAGGGGAGTTTCGCTTATAAAAATCAGATGCCTTCCAGCTGCTCGACGGTGGGAAAGGCGGCGTAGACGCCCACTTTTTCCATGCAGAGCATCGCGGCCCGGTGGGCCTTGATGGCTGCGGCCTGGATGCTCTTGCCCTTTACCAGCTCGGCGCCGAATACGCCGGTGAAGAAGGGGGTGGCGCCGGAGTAGTCCACGATCTGATAGGAGGCCCCCTGGTCCAGGGTGCGCAGAATGCCGTCCTGGGCGATGAGGACGCCGTTGCCGTCCATGTGGACGATGACGGCCTTGCGGACCCGGCCGCCAAACGTGCTGGCGGCGATGCGCGCCGTCTTTGAATTTTCCTCCTTCAGACCGCACAGTCCCGCGGCCTGGGACATGTTCAGCACCAGATAGTCCACCTTTTCCCACAGGTGGTCTGGAATGTCGGCATAGGCCGTGGGATTGACCAGGACGGGGGTGTGACACCGGTCTGCCAGCTCGATCATGTGGGTGGCCACGTCCATGGCAGCTGGACCCATGTGGATGATCACCAGCTTGGCCTGCTCCACCGCGCTGAGACACTGGTCGATGTCTTCGTTGGTCAGCTGAAAATTCGCCCCCAGAAAGTCGATGAAGACGTTGTCCAGGCCCGCCTCCTCAATGATGGTGGCCAGGCCGCTGTGGGCGTTGTCAGTCTGGGTCAAAAAGTCGCAGTTGACGTGCTCTGCCTGAAGGGTGCTGATGATCTGCTGACCGAAGGCGTCGCTGCCCACGCGGCCAATGGCGGCGGCAGGGACGCCGCAGCGCACGGCGGCGATGGCCTGGGAGCATCCGTGGCCGCCGGCGCTGATGGAGATCTGCTTGCCCATCTTTTTCTTACCCACCCGCTCGGGCCCCAGCTCCATGACAAAGTCTACATTTAAGACGCCAAGGGACAGGATCTGCGGCGTTTCATACTCTAGCATGGGTGGACCCCCTTGAAATCAGTTTTAGATCCAGCGTCCCGTTGGGACGGAGCTGGCCGCCCTTTTGGGCGCTGATCTGGTTCAGCAGTTCCATCGTCCCGATCATGCCGATCTGATAGCTGGACGGCCCGATGACAGACAGCTGGGGGGTGGTCAGGCAGGCCAGCTCCGTGTTTTCAAAGCTCATCACCGACACCTGCTCCGGCACGGCCAGCCCCCGGGCCCGAAGGGCGGAGAGTACCCCAGCCGCCTGAAGATTGCTTTGGGTTAGGACGCAGTCCGCCGCCGGGGCCGACGGATCTAAAACCTTGTCCAGCTCACGGGCGGCGTCCTCGATGGAGCGGCTGGAGAAGCACAGCCGGCAGGAGCCGCCGTTCGTCTCCGCCACCGACTGAATGCCCGCCCAATATTCTCCGTCTAAATGCTTGGGACCGTCGCACAGGTAAATGAAATTCCGGCAGCCGGTCTCCCAGAGATAGGCGGCGGCCTGGGCCCCGATGGTCCGGCGGTCAATGGAGAGAGCGGTCATGTTCTTTTTCTCGCCCACGAGCCGGTTCCCGGAGAGAAACAGCATGGGGGCCTCGGTGAGGTAGGACGACCAGCCCTCGGGAACGGTGGGGTGGGCGGTGTACATCAAAACGCCGGAGGGATTGAGAGAGCGTACTTTGGCCAGGCATTCCTGCTCCAGCTCCAGACTGCCCTCGGTGGCCGCAGACAGCATCAGGTAACCATAGGAAAACAGAACGTCTGAAATGGCCTGGTGCATTTGGGCAAAATAGGGGTCGCTCAGGCTGGGAAGCAGCACGTATACGGCGTTGAGCCCGTCCTGACGCAGACTCTTGGCCAATAAATTTGAGGAGTATCCCAGCTTTTCCACGGCTGCCATGACCTTCAGTCTGGACCCTTCCGCCACCTTCTCCGGGTCGTTCAGCACCCGTGACACCGTTGCGATACTGACGCCGGCCAGTTCAGCCACATCCTTTAACGTCGCCGCCATATGTCTCCCCCTCATAATCGTGAATTTACAACTCAATATAAATCATCATATCATCAAAAGTTCTATGCGTCAATTGAAATCGTTTTCTTTATCCAAGAAAACAAAGAATGCTGTGTCCATCATGTTTGTTTGACAAAAAGCCCGGCCTGTGCGATCTCTGCACAGGCCGGGCCTGAAAATTTTATCGGATGAAATTAAGTGTGCTCCATTTTCTCCCCCTCCGGCATGGGCAGCTTGGCGGGGTCCAGGCCCATGGCGTACAGGATCACGTCGGCGCAGTGGTCCACGCCGATGGCGGCGCTGTCCAGGGACAGGTGATAGTTCTGGGACACGCCCCAGTCCCGGCCCGTGTAGTGCTTATAGTTCACCCGGCGCTTTTTGTCCTTGTCCTGGAGGCGTTGCTCCGGGCTGCGCTCCGATTCGCCATACAGGCGGACGATGCGGTCGGCCCGATAGGCCATGGGGGCGTGGACAAAGACGTTGAAGACGTCCTCCCGCTCCCGCAGGATATAGTCGGCGCAGCGGCCCACGATGACGCAGCCGCCCTCCTCCGCCAGCTTCAGGATGACCTCCCGCTGCATACACCACAGAAAGTCAGAGGCGGACATGCCGTTCATCACCCCGGGCATCCCCTGTCCCGCCAGAGCATAGGACAGCAGGCTCTTGCCCACGGAGAACTCGCCCCGCTCCTCGATGAACCGGGGGTCAAAGCCGGTCTTTTCCGCCACGGCCTTGACCAGTTCCTTGTCGTAATATTTCCAGCCCAGGCGCTTGGCCAGGGCCTTGCCCACGCTGCGTCCGCCGCTGCCAAACTCACGGCTGACGGTGATGATCCGTTTTTCCATAAGAGTTCCTCCTTCGTCCGGCCCGTGCCCCGTCCCAAAGGGTCCACGGGTGGGCGGCCATTGTTTCCAAGACGATTATACCACAGATTCAGAAAAAAGGTAATGCTTTTCTGCGTCAAAAAAACGCGCGGACCCCAAACTGAGGCCCGCGCGTTTGATATATGTGGGTTTATCTGCCTTCCACGTCGCCCAGCAGATCCACGATCTGCGCCCCGGCGGGGGGCTGGGTGTTGGGCTTCTGGCTGGTGGCCTGATAGGCGCCGTCCATGGTCATGGTCAGCTTGACCAGGCTGCCCTCGCCGTCGTCCACGGTGAAGGCCATGTTGGCGTTCAGGGTCTTATCCTTCATGCCCACGGTCATGGTCATGCTGCCCATATCATCCATGTCGGCCTTCATGTCCACGGCATAGCCGACGACTTTATTGCCGCTGTAGTTCAGGGTGAACTTCACGGTGGCCCCGTCCTCGGTCATGGTGCTCACATAGTCAGATCCGGACTTTTTGAAGGAGCTGTCGGCCAGCATGTCGTTCAACTGGCGGAGCGTGTCGGCGGTGGTGCCGTTCACGCTGGTGACAGGGGCGTTCTTCAGGATGTCGGCCAGGGTCTGCTGGAAGCCCTGGTCGGCGCTGGCGGCGCTCAGCTGCATCAGGGTATCATAACTCATGCCGGTGGTGTCGCTCATCTGGTCAAACATGCTCTTCAGGTCCATCTTATACCAGGTCTGGTCGGGGATACCGGTCAGGTCGCTGAGCCCGGTCATGTTCACATAGAACAGGCCGCTGGTCACATCGCCCCGCAGCTCCACATCCAGGCTCAGGGGCAGCTTGACGCCGGTGTCGCCCAGGATGGCCTGGGTCACGTCCTGGCCGTTGATGGCGATCTTGGCGTCGGCGGTCATGCCCGTCTTGAACTGCACGGCGCTCTGGCCCTGCTGAATCATGGTATAGTCGCCCTTCAGGGTGGCGTCCACGTTCATGGGGCCGATGTCCGCGTCCTCAGAGTCCACGTCCAGCACGGCGCTGTAGCTGCCGGTGACCTTCTGGTCCTGCTGGGTGAAAGACTTGGCGTAGGCCATGTACTCGTCCATGCGCTGATAGGTGGCCTGGTTATTTGTCAGAATGGCATCCACGTCGTCGATGATGACGGCCTTCTGGTCGGCGTCCCAGCCCACCTTATAGCCCAGGGCATCGGCCACCAGGCCGAAGGGGATATAGGTGCGGTTGGTGGCGGGGTCGATGTAGGGAGCGATCTCGCTGGTGAAGTCGCGGGACACCTGGGTGGCGCCCGTCATGGGGGCGGCGGTGGTGTCGCCCTCATACTGGACGCTGAAGGTATTGGAGCCAATGGTCAGCCGCACGGTCACGTCGCCCTGGCGGGGTTCGCCGCCGTTGAAGGGGGTATAGGTGACATCGGGCTTTGTGGCAGTGACGGTGCGGGTGGCAGCATCCCAGGTCATGTCGCTTTCAGAAAAGCCCAGCTGTTGGAATACGGCCACAAAGGGCAGACAGGACCGGCTGTTCCTGATCTGGGGCACCGCGTCGGTGAAGGTGACATACTGATCGTTGGCCAGCACATAGAAGTCCCCCTGCTTGGCGGGGACGGGGGCGTCCGCCTTCACGGCGAAGGTGGGGACGCAGACGGCGGCGGTCATCACCGCCGCACACAGGGCGGTGCGGAACACGTTTTTCATTCCAGACACTCCTCTTCTTCATAAAAATTTAAGATTTACAGGCGTTTTTCATACAAAACACTGCCTGATAGGGCCATTCTATCATAGTTGTGGAAAAAGTCAATGGGCTTCGGTCTATTTCCAATGATAGTTGGGAAAATACTCCGAAACAAAATCCACATTCTCCACCTGAAAGCTCTTCCCATCCAGCCCGGCCAGGGGTCCGGCGTCGGTGGTAAAGTGGAACTCCAGGCGATAGGAGTAGAGGGCCTGGCCGTGGCGGCCATACTTTTTGTTCTCCCGCTCCCGGCCATATTTGCCGTCCCCGATGAGGGGGTGTCCGGCGTGGGCGAACTGGGCGCGGATCTGGTGGGTCCGCCCGGTGATCAGGTCGCACTCCACCAGGGACAGGCCGTGCTCTGATGCCAGGGTGCGGTAGAGGGTCACCGCCGTCTTGGCTCCCGGCTGGGGCCGGTCCGTCACATAGACCTGCTTTTTCACCTCGTCCTTAAAGAGAAAGCCCTCCAGCTTCCCCTTAGGCGGGGTCATGCGCCCCTGGACCACGCACAGGTAATACTTGTTCAGCTCCCGGTCCTTGATCTTCTGGTTCATCACCCGCAGGGCCTCCGCCGTCTTGGCGGCGATGACGATGCCGCCGGTGTTCCGGTCAATGCGGTTGCACAGGGCGGGGGCGAAAGAGTTCTCTTTGTAGGGGGACCACTCTTTCTTCTGATAGAGATAGGCCTGGATGTGGGTGAGCAGGGTGTTCACCCGCTCGTGCTCGTCGGGGTGGACCACCAGACCGGGGCGCTTGTCCAGCAGCATGATCTGGTCATCCTCATATAAAATGTTCAGCTTGGGCTGATACAGCGAGAGAAAGGCGTTTTCCGGGGTGGGGCGGTCAAAGAACTCGTCGTTGATGTACAGCTGGAGCTGGTCGCCCACGTTCAGCCGCACATCCCGCTTAGAGCCCTTTCCGTTGACTTTCACCCGCTTCAGGCGGATATACTTCTGGGCCAGGGGGGCGGGCAGCAGGGGCAGGGTCTTGGCCAGCCAGCGGTCCAGCCGCTGCCCGGCGTCGTTTTTCTGGATGGTAAACTCTTTCATGGCTGTGGCGCTCCTTCTGCACCGGCGGTCTGTCCGCGCCGGTCTGCCTGGTAATTCCACCATAAAACCGCCGTTTTGTCAACCGGGACCCGGGTCGCCTGTGGCCTGGTTTTTCGGCCCGTTTTAAACTCGTAAAAATTTTTTCAAAAAAAGTTTGACATTCCGCGCCACTTTCTTTATAATACGTTGCGTACCATTATGCGAGTACGGGTGAGACCCGGGGAGGAAAACCATGCGTCTGGATCTGAGAAATGTCATCCATATTCCCGACGCAAAGGCGCCTTTCCAGCTTCAGGTGGATCTCTCTGACCTGGAGTTTTACGGGCGGAAGCCCATCGTCCGGCCTGTTCAGGCCCAGGGCTGCGTGACCAACCACGCGGGCGCTCTGGTTCTGGAGGGGACGGCCCGCTCTGAACTGGACCTGGTCTGTGACCGCTGCGGAAAGCCCTTTACCCGGGAAAAAGTGGTGGAGCTGAACAGTCTGGTGGCCCAGGAGCTGGAGGATGAAGAAAACGACGACATCCTTCTGCTGGACGGCACAGAGCTGGACCTGGACGAGGTGGTGACCGAAGCCTTTGTGCTTGCGATGGATACCAAAAACCTTTGCTCAGACGACTGCAAAGGGCTGTGTGCCGGCTGCGGGGTAAATCTTAATGAGGAGCCCTGTCGGTGCAAACCTGAAGTAGATCCAAGATTGGCGGCCCTGGCGCAGCTGTTGGATAACAAAACTGAGTGAGTAGTCGAAGTGCCTTGATTGGCACGCAAACCGAAGGAGGTGTCACCCATGGCGGTTCCTAAGAGAAAAGTGTCCAAGGCCCGGCGCGATAAGCGGCGCAGCTCCGTTTGGAAGCTGGAGACTCCCGGTATCGTGACTTGTCCCAAGTGCGGGGCTTACCGGCTGCCTCACCGGATGTGCAAAAATTGCCTGACCTACAACGGTCACACGTTTGGCAAGGTCGAGGCCCAGGCCCAGCAGTAATTTACTGTATGACAAAAAAACCGCAGCGGAGTTTCCGCTGCGGTTTTTTTGCGCCCATCTTTCCCCGCGCTGATCTATGATCCGTCCAGAGCCCGGTCTGTTTTACAGGACAGACCGGGCTTTTTGTGAACATACCTCCGGTTTTGTCGGGGGTATCTTGTCATTGTGCCCAATTTATCGTCTTTGAAATCGTGCAAAAAGTTGATTATACCAATATGGTGTTGACAATTCAGTTGATTTTTGATATTCTTTCACTCGCAAAGAAAACGATTACATTAAATAAAAAATCTTTGTATTGAAAATTTGAACGATTGCTATGAGGTGGTAAAATGTCTACGTTTGATAAGTTCAGCTTGAAGGGCAAGGTGGCCATTGTCACCGGCGCGACCCGCGGCCTGGGCCAGGGGATCGCCATCGGCCTGGCGGAGGCTGGCGCCGACATCGTCTGCGTGGGCCGCTCTGACGACAGCGAGACCCGGGAGAAGATCGAGGCCCTGGGCCGCCAGTATCTGAACATTCGGATGAGCGTGAGCGAGGAGAACGCCCCGGAGGAGATCGTGAAGCAGACGGTGGAGCGCTTCGGCAAGCTGGACATTCTGGTCAACGCCGCCGGGATCACCCGCCGGGTGATGGCCATCGACATCGACCGCAAGGACTGGCAGGACGTGCTGGATGTGAACCTGACCGCGCTGTTCTTTATGTGCCAGGCGGTGGCCCGCCAGTTCATCAAGCAGGGCGGAGGCGGAAAGATCATCAACATCGGCTCCATGACCTCCTATCAGGGCGGCATCAAGGTCATTCCTTACACGGCCAGCAAGGCCGCCGTGCGGAACATCACCATGCACATGTGCAACGAGTGGGCCGCCAAGTATAACATCCACGTCAACTGCATCGCCCCCGGCTATATGGTCACGAATATGACCGCCCCCATGCGTTCGGAACCCTCCCGCATGGCCGAGACCAACACCCGCATCCCCATGGAGCGGTGGGGCGTGCCCGAGGACCTGGCCGGTGCGGCCATCTTCCTGGCCTCTGATGCCTCTGACTATGTAAATGGATTTACGATTGCGGTGGACGGCGGCTTTTTGGCCAAATCCTGAGCGGCAGCAACGAAAGTGAGTTTGAGCATATGGAAAAAAAGTATCGTGTCGGTCTGATTGGCGTGGGCTCCATCGCCCACATCGCCCATCTGCCCATTCTGGCCGCCCGCACGGACGTGGAGATGGTGGGCGCATTTGCCGAGCACATCGAAAGCGTGCAGCGCACCCAGAAGAGCTATGCCATCCAAAACGCTGTACATAACATGGACGAGCTGCTGAATTTGGGTCTGGACTGTGCTTTCGTCCTGTCCCCCAAAACGGTCCATGCCGAACAGGTAGTCCGCCTGTTGGAGGCCGGTGTGGATGTCTTCTGTGAAAAGCCCATGGGCATGACCTTGAAAGAGGCCTACAGCATGGCGGACGCCGCCGCCCGCACCGGGAAAAAGCTGATGATCGCCTTCAATCGCCGCTATGCCCCGGTCTACCGCAAGGCCAAGGAGGTCTATGGCCAGATGTCCCCTGACGTGCTGATCGCCCAGAAGAACCGCCCCGCCAGCGAATATCGGGCCACACTGGAAAACGCCATCCACATGGTGGACATCCTGCGTTATTTCTGCGGCGAGTGCGTCAAGGTGGATGCGTGTTCCAAATTTACCGATCCCCTCTACGAGACGCTGACCACCGCCCAGCTCCAGTTTGAAAACGGCTCCGTGGCCATGCTGGTGGCGGACCGGGCCTCCGGCCAGTGGGTGGAGACCCTGGAGATGCACGGCCACAACAAGAGCGTGCTGGTCAACTGCCCCGACACCATCACCGTCACCGACAACGAGCAGTCCCACACCACCTCTATGACCCCCCTGGCCTATGGTTGGGCCAAGGTGGTGGACAAGATGGGCTTTACCCAGGAGGTGGACCACTTCTTTGACTGCCTGAAAAACGATCAGCAGCCCCTGACCAGCGGCGCCGACGCCTATAAGACCCAGGAGCTGATGCACCGCATTCTGACCACTGCCGGGCTGCCCGGCCTGGAATGAGGTGATCTGAATTGTTCCAAATCGCGGGGCACACCATGGGCACCCCGGAGTACACCCTGCCGGAGGCGCTGGAGTTGTTCCACAAGCTCGGCCTGGACGGGGCTGAGATCGTGGTACAGGACGGATACCGCTGCGGCATCCCCCAGGATGCGGACTCCGATGAGCTGAAACGGCTGCGGGAGCTGGCGGACCGCCTGGGACTGCGCATCATCGCCCTGACCCCCTACTACTCCAAATTTAACGACCTGGACCCGACTGTGCGGGAGGGGGAGATCCAGGGCATCTGCAAGGTCATCGGGTATGCCGAGATCCTGGGCGCGAAGTACATCAGGATCTACGCCGGGAACTACGCCCAGACGGACACCGACCCAGACGGGGCAAAGCGGGCCAACCTGGTGCGGAGTATGCGCCGTCTGGGGGATGCGGCCCAAAAGGCCAACGTCAAGCTGGTCATGGAGAACCACTTCAACACCATGACGGTGTCCGCCGCCGACAGCATTTCCATTGCCCGGGAGATTGACCACCCGGCGGTGGGTATCCTGTATGACCAGGCCAACCTGACCTTTACGGAAAACGAACCCTGGGAGGAGGCCCTGCCCCTCCAGTTTTCAAAAATTTATCACACCCACGTAAAGGATCTGGTGTTTCGGGCCGGAAACACGGGCTTTACCTCCTCCGATGTGTCCCACCCAAAAGAGGAGGAGCGGAACGTCATCACCCGGATCGTGGGGGAGGGGATCGTCCCATGGCCCGCCATCCTTCAGGCCATGAAGGACCGGGGCTATGACGGATGGCTCTCGCTGGAATATGAACGGAGATGGCACCCCCAGGATATCCCGGACGCGGCCATCGGCATGAAGCAGTCTGCGGCGTATCTTCGGGCATGCATCGAAAAGCTGACTTGAGTGAAAAGGTCCAGAGATCTGGATCAAATTTTAAGGAGGAAAGAATGATGAAAACGATGAAAAAGGCAATGGCTCTGGCCCTGTCGGCCATGATGCTGGTGGCGGCTCTCACAGGCTGCGGCAGCAGCAAGACCCCCGCCGCTTCCGGCTCCGGCTCCGGTTCTCAGGCCGGTTCCAGCGCTGCGGAGCTGGACTATCCCAAGCAGAACATCAACGTAGTGGTGCAATACTCCGCCGGCGGCGGCACTGACCTGTCCGTCCGCGGCGTGCTGGACGGCGTGAAGGACGTGCCCGTGAACTTCTCCGTGTCCAATGTCACCGGCAACGGCGGTCTGATCGGCCTGACCCAGGTGGCCAACTCCAAGGCCGACGGCTATACCCTGGGCGTGGTGAACACCGACTTTATCATCAACATGGTCCTGGGCAACACCGACATGACCCTGGATACCTTCTCTCCCCTGGCCTGCGCTCTGCGGGACCCCTTCGTGCTGATCATCGGCAATAATGAGAACTACTCCACCCTGGAGGAGTTTGTGGACTATGCCAAGGCCCACCCCGGCGAGATCGTTGTGGGCGAGACCGGCACCGGCGCAGCGCCCACCCTGGCCATCACCGCCATGGAGAACGCCCTGGGCATCGACGTGTCCAACGTGACCTATGAGGGCAGCGCCGACTGCGTCACCGCCGTTGTGGGCGGCCACATCGACGCCACCTTTGCCCAGGCCTGCAACGCTACCGCTCAGGTGGCCGCCGGTAACGCCAAGATCATCGGTGTGCTGGCCAATGACCGCCTGGAGGCCTTCCCCGACGTCCCCACCTTTGCGGAGATCTATCCCGACCAGATCGACTTTGAGTTCATGGGCTTCTGTGTGATCTCCTGCCCCGCCGGCGTGGACAGCGCCATTCAGGACTATCTCAGCGAGAAGCTGCGCGCCGGTGTGGACAGCGACAGCTTTGCCCAGACCCTGGACAGCCTGGGGATGCAGACCACCAACATGGACCAGGCGCAGCTGAAGGAGTTTTTGCAGCAGCAGTATGAGCTGTATGACGAACTGCTGGGCAACCAGTAAAAAGCTGTGAAGCGTCCCGCCATGAATTCTTCGGTCAAGCGTGACCTATGACGTTCTGGAGCGCCGGCGGGCCAAACCTTCCGGCGCTCCAGCTTTTTCTGGCAAAGGAGTTTTTGCTTGTGAGAAAATATAACACCATTCTTTCTATCCTGCTGATCGCGGCCAGTGCCGTGGGCATCCATCTGTCCCTGAACTTTGACGTGCGGGGCGGCAACGTGGGCGACCCCGGCGCGGCGTTCTGGCCCATTATGCTGTGCGGCGGACTGATTCTCTGCTCCGTTATCCTGCTGGTGCAGACGGCCCTGGAGGCCAAGAAGGCCACAGCGCCGGAGGCTCCCCTCATCGACTTTGCTACCGCAGGGGTCCACTGCGTGCTCATCATCTTTGTGATCATGATCGCCTATGCAGTGCTGCTGCACTTCTTCGGCTTCATCCCCGCCACGCTGGTCTTTGTGGCGGCCACTATGCTGGCCATGGGGGAGCGCCGCCCGATGTGGATCCTTTTGACCACGTTGGGGATCACCGGCTTTATCTATGTTTTGTTCGCGCTGGTCATGAATGTTGTCCTGCCCCAGGGCGTGCTGTTTTAAAAGGAGGGGGTCACAAAATATGTTTGCAGCCTTTACACAGAGCCTGGCCCTTGTACTGACGCCCATGGGACTGCTGTCCATTCTGGGCGGCGTGCTGTGCGGTATTTTTGTGGGCGTGATGCCCGGACTGTCCTCCGTTATGGGCATGTCTATTATGCTGCCGGTGGCCCTGTCCCTGAACGGGAACCTGGGCGTGCTGATGATGCTGGGCATTTTCTGCGGAGCCATTTACGGCGGCTCCATCACCGCCATTATGATCAACACCCCGGGCACCGCCAACTCCGCTGCTACCTGCCTGGACGGCTATCCCATGGCCCACAAGCACCACCAGCCCGGGCGGGCCCTGTCCATCTCCACCACCGCCTCCACCTTCGGCGGACTGTTTTCTGCGGTGATGCTGCTGTGGACCTCGCCCATCCTGTCCAGCTTTGCCCTGAAGTTCAGCGCCCAGGAGAGCTTTGCCCTGGCCCTGTTCGGCATCAGCGTGGTGGCCAGCGTGTCCAGCGAGAACGTGCTGAAGGGCGTGATGGGCGCACTGATCGGTCTGCTGCTGGCCACGGTAGGCGTGGACGTGACCACCGGAGCCTATCGCTTTACCTTTGACACGGTCTATCTCACCGGCGGCATCTCCAACATCCCGGTACTGATCGGTCTGTTCGCCTTCTCCCAGGGCCTGATCAACGTGCAGGAGAGCTTTGGCACCACCCGGGCCAAGGTGAACACCAAGCTGGAGCGGGTGCTGCCCTCTAAGAGCGACCTGGTCACCATCTTCCCCACGCTGATCCGGTCCAGCCTGATCGGCACGCTGATCGGGGCCATCCCCGGCACCGGCGGCGACATCGCCTCCTGGGTGGGGTATAACGAGGCCAAGCGCTGGTCCAAGCACCCGGAGCAGTTTGGCGACGGCGCACCCGACGGCATCGCTGCGCCCGAATCCGCCAACAACGCCATCTCCGGCGGCGCACTGATCCCTTTGCTGTCCCTGGGCATCCCCGGCGACGCCTGCACCGCCATTATGCTGGGCTGTCTGATGATGCTGGGCATCACCCCCGGCCCTCTGCTGATGACCGAGCAGCCCGCCAAGGTGTATATGATCATTGTCGGCCTGTTCTTCGCCAACGCGTTCATGGCCCTGTGCGGCTTTGCCGGTATCCGTATCTTTACCAAGATATCCTCCGTCCCCAGCATCGTCCTCACGCCGCTGATCTTCGTTTTCTGCTTTGTGGGCACCTTCGCCGTGAACCACACTGTGGGCGACATCTATCTCATGATCCTGTGCGGTATCCTGGGCTTCTTCCTTATTAAGATGGAGTTCTCTATCCCGCCCATTATTCTGGGCCTGATCCTGGGAGGCATTCTGGAAAAGAACTTCCGCCGGGCCATGGTGCTGTCGGCGGGGGACTGGACCACCTTCTTCACCCGTCCTATCTCCTGCGTGTTCATCATCATCGCCTTCCTGTCCCTGATTTATCCCTTTGTGCTGGCCCATCTGAAGCAGCGCAAGGCGGCCAAAAAGGGTGAGCAGGCATGAGCGGCGCGTGTAAATTCTGCGGCGGGGCGGAGCTTCGGCCCGACCTGATCGCCGTGGGGGAGATGCCCGGTGGAAGGCTGTATCTCCACCGGGACCAGACCCACCCAGGCAGGCTCCTGCTGGCCAGCCGCCGCCATGTGAAGAAGATCACAGACCTGACGCCGGAGGAGTACGCCGCCCTGATGGACAGCGTCTATCAGGCGGCCCAGGCCCTGACCCGGCTGTATCAGCCGGACAAGATCAATTATCTGGTCTTTGGCGACACCGGGACCCATCTCCATGTGCATATCGTCCCCAAATATCAGGGGGGAAAGGACTGGGGCAAGGTCTTTTTGACCGACGAGCCCAGCCCCGTCTATTTGACCGAGCCGGAGTATCAAAACAGCGTGGCCGCCCTGCGCCGCCAGCTGGCTCTGGTGTGAGAAAGAAGGACATTTATGGGAAATATTTTGATCACCGCCTCCCACTTTCAGACGCTGTGTCAGGACGCCATCCGGCTTTTGGAGGACAACGGACATCATGTGATCCTGAACGACCACGACATGCCCTATTATTCCTTTGAGGAGCTGGCAGTCTGGGCCCCCGACATCCAGGGGGCTATCATCGGAATGGACCAGTGGAACGAGCAGGTCTTTCAGATCGCGCCGAAGCTGAAAATTTTGGCCCGCTTCGGCGTGGGCGTGGACAACGTCGACCTGGAAGCGGCCAAGCGCCACGGCGTTCAGGTGGTGAACGCCGCCGGACTCAACGCCAACGCGGTGGCGGAGCTGGGCGTGGCCATGATCCTGAACTGTCTGCGCAGCATCCCCCAGCTGAATCAAAAGCTGGACCAGGGAGAGTGGGCCCGGGCCGTGGGAAAAGAGATCCTGGGCAAAACGGTGGGCATCCTGGGCTTTGGCGACATCGGCGGCCGGGTGGCCAAAAAGCTGTCTGGCATGGGGGTGGAACTGCTGGCCTATGACCCCTATCCCAACGAGGCGAAGGCCCGGGACCTGCACGTGACCCTGACGGACATGGACACGGTGCTGGCCAAGAGCGACGTCATCAGCATCCATATGCCCAGCATCCCCGCCACCCGGCACATCATGGACCGGGCCGCCTTTGCCAAGATGAAGCAGGGCGCCTATTTCATCAACACGGCCCGGGGAGCCCTGGTGGACACCCAGGCCCTGATCGACGCCGTGACCGGCGGGCACCTGGCTGGGGCGGCGCTGGACGTGTATGAGCAGGAGCCCCTGCCCATGGACGCCCCCATCCTCCACACCCCCGGCATTCAGTGTACCCCCCACACCGGCGCGGAGACGGTGGAGACCTATCACAACATCAGCATGATGGCCGCCCAGGCAGTCATAGACAGCCTGAACGGGAAAGAACCGAAAAACTGGATCAATCGATAAGGAGCGAGACGAATATGAAAAAAATGAAAGGCGTCATCACCGCGATGACCACCCCCTTTGACGAGCACGACCAGGTGGACGTGAAGGCCCTGGAGGAGCAGGTGGAGTTCCTGATCCAGAAGGGCGTGAACTGCCTGTATCCCTGCGGAACCACGGGCGAGATGTTCAACATGACCCCCGAGGAGCGGGAGCTGGTGGCCGAGACCGTTTTGAAGGCCGCCGCGGGCCGCGTGGACGTGTTTATCCATGTGGGCGCTATGACCCTGAAGGAGACCATCCGCCTGGCCCAGCACGCCGAGAAGATCGGCGTGGACGGCATCGGCGTGGTGACCCCCGGCTTCTTCGGCATCAAGGACAAGGCCATGATCCGCTATTATCAGCAGGTCTCCGCCAGCGTCTCCAAGGACTTCCCCATCTATCTCTATGCCATTCCCCAGTGCGCCACCAACGACCTGAAGCCCGAGCTGGTGGCCAAGCTGCTGAAGACCTGCCCCAACATCGTGGGCATTAAGTACAGCTATGCGGATATGATTCGGCTGAAGGACTATCTGCTGCTGAACGACGGCAACTTCTCCGTCCTGTTCGGCGCGGACCGCCTGTTCCTGCCCGCCCTGGTCATGGGGTGCGAGGGCACCGTGTCCGGTTGCTCCGGCCCCATGCCCGAGCACTTTGTGAACGTGTACAAGGCCTATCTGGCCGGGGATATGAAGACCGCTCTGAAGGAACAGCAGACCGCCAACGAGATCTGCGAGATCATGAAGAGCGGCGCGGACATGGGCATCTTCAAGGCCGTTCTGCAGATGCGCGGCATGACCGGCGGCCACATGCGCGCCCCGCTGATCGACCTGGACGAGGACGAGAAGAAGGCTCTCCACGACCAAATCGCCCCTTACCTCTAATCATATAGAGATGGAATAAAAAGCGGACCAGCCGCCTGATCGATGTGACCGGGCGGCTGGTCTGTTCTGTGCGTTGAGCGTTGTGCTGGATATCCTGCGTCCGAACCTGCCAAAGGGTGCTCAGCTCACCTCAATGGCGTTGACGGGGCAGTCCTCTGCGGCCTGGCGGACCTGGGCCTCCTGCTCGGGGAAAATTTCGTCCCGGGCGGCGGCCACGCCCTCCTCGGTCATGGTGAAAACGCCGGGGCAGACCCCGGTACACAGCCCGCAGCCGATGCAGGCGTCGTTTACGTGGGCAGTCATGTTCCTCGCCTCCTCTCATACCTGGAGAAGAGTATGCCCGGTCAGGGCGGGCGCTATGCGCTGCGGCCTCCAAAAAGCGGCTTAGAAGGGGAGAAAACAGGCCGGTTTCCTGTTTTTTACGAAAACCGGAGGGGCAGGGTGGAAAACTTTGTGGAATTCTTGTGGATTTGTGCTTGACGGGGGCTTGACAGTCTGTTATAATCTGAAATTGCGGTGATAGGGGGCTTTGCGCCCTTTCCCCAATGAAACGACCCCTGCCTTTGCCGGGGGAGAGGAGGGCACCGAAATGGTATCTGAACTGAGCAGCGTCAACAAGGTCGTGGGCGCCAAGCAGGTCCGCCGCGCGCTGAACGATGGCCGCGCCTGCAAAGTATTCCTGGCCTGCGACGCGGACCCCCGCGTGGTAGAACCCCTGGCCCGGCTGGCCCAGGAGGGACAGGTCCCGGTGGAGCACGACGTCTCCATGGCCGACCTGGGAGCCGCCTGCGGCATCGCCGTGAAAAGCGCCGCCGCCGCCCTGGTGCGGTAAGCTGCGCAAATTCATTTGGTTTTAATGGAATAAGGCTTGCCTTTTCTGTTAAAATATATTACATGCCCCCAATGGGGCAGATTTTTGGAAAGGAGGAAAACCATGCCTACTTTTAATCAGCTGGTTCGCAAGGGCCGCAGCCAGGCGACTTACAAGTCCACCTCTCCCGCCCTTCAGCACGGTCTGAACACCCTGAAGAACAAGTCCACCGACCTGCCTTCTCCTCAGAAGAGAGGCGTGTGCACCGCCGTTCGTACTTCCACTCCTAAGAAGCCGAACTCCGCTCTGCGTAAGATCGCCCGTGTGCGTCTGACCAACGGCTACGAGGTCACCGCCTATATCCCCGGCGTCGGCCACAACCTGCAGGAGCACTCCGTGGTCATGATCCGCGGCGGCCGTGTCAAGGACCTTCCCGGTGTGCGTTACCACATCATCCGCGGCACTCTGGATGCTCAGGGCGTGAATGGCCGTATGCAGGCTCGTTCCAAGTACGGTGCCAAGCGTCCCAAGGCCGGCAAGAAGTAAGATCCTTCCGGTCACGAAAACGGCATGACCCGTTTTCACCCCTCAAGTCTTTTCTGACTTGACCTGAATTTGCATTGTGCGCTACCGCGCAAGGCAACCGCCTTGCCGAGCGTTTCCCTATATATAGGGCAGACCTCGGACAGGCATTACACGGACTGTGAGACACAGTTTGAGTACCTATGAAATCATTTTTATATGAAGGAGGGAAGCAAAGTGCCCAGAAGAGGAAATGTGCCCAAGCGGGAGGTTCTGCCCGATCCGCTTTACAACTCCGTCCTGGTTACCAAGCTTACCAACAGCATCATGCTGGATGGCAAGAAGGGTGTGGCCCAGAAGGTGGTCTACGGCGCCTTCGATATCATCAAGGAGAAGACCGATAAGGAGCCCATGGAGGTTTACACCCAGGCTCTGGAGAACATCATGCCCTCCCTGGAGGTCAAGGCCCGCCGTGTGGGCGGCGCCACCTACCAGGTGCCTATCGAGGTTCGCCCCGAGCGGCGGCAGACCCTGGGTCTGCGTTGGCTGACCACTTATGCCCGCGCCCGTGGTGAGAAGACCATGAAGGAGCGTCTGGCCGGCGAGATCATGGACGCCGCCAACAACACCGGTTCCGCCGTGAAGAAGCGCGAGGATACCCACAAGATGGCCGAGTCCAACAAGGCCTTCGCCCACTATCGCTGGTAATAAAGGAGTCAAAGTATGCCTAGAAAAGTTTCTCTGGAGAATACTCGGAACATTGGCATCATGGCCCACATTGACGCGGGCAAGACTACCACCACCGAGCGTATTCTGTACTATACCGGCGTCAACTACAAGATCGGCGAGACCCACGAGGGTACCGCTACCATGGACTGGATGGCTCAGGAGCAGGAGCGTGGTATCACCATCACCTCCGCCGCCACCACCTGTTACTGGAAGGGGACCAAGGATCAGTTCCCCCAGACCCGTATCAACATCATCGACACCCCGGGCCACGTGGACTTCACCGTCGAGGTGGAGCGCTCCCTGCGCGTGCTGGACGGCTCTGTGACCGTCATGTGCGCCAAGGGCGGCGTGGAGCCCCAGTCTGAGACCGTTTGGCGTCAGGCCGACCACTATAAGGTCCCCCGCATGATCTACGTCAACAAGATGGACATCATGGGCGCTGACTTCTATAACGTTCTGAACATGATCCACGATCGTCTCAAGTGCAACGCCGTCCCCATCCAGCTGCCCATCGGCAGTGAGGAGACCTTTAAGGGTATCATCGACCTGGTGGAGATGGACGCCGACATCTATTACGACGAGCTGGGCAAGGACATGCGTGTCGAGCCCATCCCCGAGGATATGATGGAGCTGGCCCAGGAGTACCGCACCAAGCTGCTGGACGCCTGCGCCGACCTGGACGAGGAGATCATGATGCTGGTCCTGGACGAGCAGCCTGTTCCCCAGGATATGATCCGCAAGGCCCTGCGTAAGGGCACCATCGAGAACCTGCTGGTCCCCGTGACCTGCGGTACCTCTTACAAGAACAAGGGCGTTCAGAAGCTGCTGGACGCTATCGTGGACTACATGCCCTCCCCTGTGGACATTCCCGCTATCCAGGGCGTGAACCCCGATACCGACGAGGAGGACGAGCGTCCCGCTTCCGACGAGGCTCCCTTCTCCGCTCTGGCCTTTAAGATCGCCACCGATCCCTTCGTTGGCCGTCTGTCCTTCGTGCGTGTTTACTCCGGCGTGCTGAACACCGGCACCACCGTTCTGAACTCCACCAAGAAGCAGAAGGAGCGCATTGGCCGCATCCTGCAGATGCACGCCAACCACCGCGAGGATATCGAGTGCTGCTACTCCGGCGATATCTGCGCCGTTATCGGCCTGAAGAACTCCACCACCGGCGACACCCTGTGTGATGAGAAGCACCCCATCATCCTGGAGTCCATGGAGTTCCCCGAGCCCGTTATCCGCGTGGCTATCGAGCCCAAGACCAAGGCCGGCCAGGAGAAGATGGGCATCGCCCTGATGAAGCTGGCCGAGGAGGACCCCACCTTTAAGACCTACACCGACGAGGAGACTGGTCAGACCATCATCGCCGGCATGGGCGAGCTCCACCTGGAGATCATCGTGGACCGTCTGCTCCGCGAGTACAAGGTGGAGGCCAACGTGGGCGCTCCCCAGGTCGCCTATAAGGAGACCATCAAGAAGTCCGTTGAGCAGGACACCAAGTATGCCCGTCAGTCCGGCGGTAAGGGCCAGTACGGTCACGTTAAGATCCGTGTGGAGCCCAACGAGTCCGGCAAGGGCTATGAGTTCGTCAACGCCATCGTTGGCGGCGCCATCCCCAAGGAGTATATCCCTGCTGTCGACGCCGGTATCCAGGGCGCCATGCAGGCCGGTGTTCTGGCCGGTTACCCCGTGGTGGACGTGAAGGTCACCCTGTATGATGGATCTTATCACGAGGTCGACTCCTCTGAGATGGCCTTTAAGATCGCCGGTTCCATGGCCTTTAAGGAGGCCTGCCGCAAGGCCAGCCCCGTGCTGCTGGAGCCCATCATGAAGGTGGACGTCATCGCTCCCGACGATTACCTGGGCACTGTCATCGGCGACCTGAACAGCCGCCGCGGCCAGATCCAGGGTCAGGAGAGCCGTCCCGGTGCCACCCAGATCGACGCCCTGGTCCCCCTGGCCAACATGTTCGGTTATGCTACCGATCTGCGTTCCAGCACCCAGGGCCGCGGCCAGTACTCCATGGAGCCCCACAGCTATGTGGAGATCCCCAAGAGCATCGCCGACAAGATCATTGCCGAGCGCGGCCGCAACCAGGAGTAATTGCTGACCGGAAACCCGGTCGCTGAATTCTGGAAAATGGGGTTGCATTTATGGACGGAATAGGATAAAATGTTCCTGATATAAGTGCAGCCCCGCATACCATATTATATCTGCATCATAAGGAGGAAATTCCAATGGCTAAGGCTAAATTCGAGCGTACCAAGCCCCATGTTAACATCGGCACCATCGGTCACGTCGACCACGGCAAGACCACTCTGACCGCCGCCATCACCAAGTATCTGGCTCTGAAGGGTCAGGCCCAGTACGAGGACTACTCCAGCATCGACAAGGCTCCCGAGGAGCGCGAGCGTGGTATCACCATCAACACCGCCCACGTTGAGTATGAGACCGACAAGCGTCACTATGCTCACGTTGACTGCCCGGGCCACGCCGACTATATCAAGAACATGATCACCGGCGCTGCTCAGATGGACGGCGCTATCCTGGTCATCGCCGCCACCGACGGCCCCATGGCTCAGACCAAGGAGCACATCCTGCTGGCCCGTCAGGTCGGCGTGCCCGCCATCGTTGTCTTCCTGAACAAGTGCGATCAGGTCGACGACGAGGAGCTGCTGGAGCTGGTGGAGATGGAGGTCCGCGAGACCCTGTCCAACTACGAGTTCCCCGGCGACGACGTGCCCATCATCAAGGGTTCCGCTCTGAACGCTCTGACCTGCGAGTCCGACGACCCCAACGCTCCCGAGTATGCCTGCATCAAGGAGCTGATGGACGCCGTTGACGACTATATCCCCACCCCCGCCCGCAGCGACGACCAGCCCTTCCTGATGCCCGTCGAGGACGTGTTCACCATCTCCGGCCGTGGTACCGTTGCTACCGGCCGTGTGGAGCGTGGTATCGTCAAGACCGGCGAGACCGTGGAGATCGTTGGTCTGTCCGACGAGAAGAAGTCCACCGTCGTGACCGGTCTGGAGATGTTCCGCAAGACCCTGGACTTCGCCGAGGCCGGCGACAACATCGGCGCCCTGCTGCGTGGTGTTGCTAAGACCGACGTGGAGCGCGGCCAGGTGCTGTGCAAGCCCGGCAGCATTCACCCCCACACCAAGTTCGTTGGCCAGGTCTACGTCCTGTCCAAGGAAGAGGGCGGCCGTCACACCCCCTTCTTCAACAACTATCGTCCTCAGTTCTACTTCCGTACCACCGACGTGACCGGCATCATCTCCCTGCCCGAGGGCACTGAGATGTGCATGCCCGGCGATAACGTCGACATGAAGGTGGAGCTGATCACCCCCATCGCCATCGAGAAGGGCCTGCGTTTCGCTATCCGTGAGGGTGGCCGCACCGTGGGTTCCGGCGTGGTTATCGAGGTCGACGAGTAATTTTACCCGTCCCCTCTGACTGAAAAGTCGCCTTTCAGGCGGGTCTCTTCGGAGACCCGCCTGTTCTTTTGCCCGAAAGTTTCCACACTTTTCTCGCTCCGGTGGAAAAACCCCGCTTTACACCGGGAAAAATACCGGGTATAATGGGGAAAAACGCTGCGGGCCGGTCTGTTTTGAACCGCGGCCCGTTTTTTGGGAGGAACCTGCTTATGTTAAAGGGAAAAACCGTCCTGCTGGGCGTCACCGGGGGCATCGCCGCCTATAAGGCCGCCTATCTGACCTCCGCCCTGGTGAAGCTCCACGCCAGCGTGGAGGTGGTGATGACCCGGAACGCCACGGAGTTCATCGCCCCTTTGACCTTTGAACAGCTCACGGGCAACAAGGTGATGGTGGACACCTTTGACCGGAACTTTGTTCACCAGGTGGAGCACATCGCCCTGGCAGACCGCACCGATTTAGTGATGATCGCCCCGGCCACCGCCAACGTGTGCGCCAAGCTGGCCCACGGTCTGGCCGACGACATGCTCACCACCACCGTTTTGGCCTGCACCTGCCCCAAGCTCATCGCCCCGGCCATGAACACCCACATGTATGAGAATCCCGTGACCCAGGACAACCTGGACATTCTCCGCCGCTATGGGTGGGAGGTCATCGCCCCCGCCTCTGGCCGTCTGGCCTGCGGCGCGGTGGGGGCGGGCAAGCTGCCCGAGCCCCAGGACCTGCTCCAGTATATCCTGCGGGAGATCGCCTTCCCCCACGACCTGAAGGGCAAGCGGGTGCTGGTCACCGCCGGGCCCACCCAGGAGTCCCTGGACCCGGTGCGCTATCTCACCAACCACTCCACGGGCAAGATGGGCTATGCCATCGCCCGCCGGGCCATGGAGCGGGGGGCCGACGTGACCCTGATCTCCGGCCCCACCGACCTGGACCGGGTGCCTTTTGTGGAGACGGTGGACGTGGTGTCCGCTCAGGACATGTTCGAGGCCGTGTCCGCCCGGGCGGAGGAGAGTGACCTTATCTTCAAGGCCGCCGCCGTGGCCGACTATACCCCCTGCGACTACAGCGGGGATAAGATCAAGAAGAAGGAGGGGGACCTGTCCATCCCCCTGAAGCGCACCACCGACATCCTGGCCTGGCTGGGGGAGCACCGCCGCCCGGGACAGGTCATCTGCGGCTTTTCCATGGAGACACGGGACATGGTGGCCAACAGCCAGGCCAAGCTGGAAAAGAAAAAGGTGGACATGATCTGCGCCAACAACCTGAAGGTGTCCGGCGCGGGCTTCGGCGTGGACACCAACATCCTCACCGTCATCACCCGCCAGGGGGCGGAGGAGCTGCCCCTGATGGGCAAGGAGGACGCCGCCGGTCAGGTGATCGACCGAGCGGTGGCGCTTTTGGGCGAGGGATGAGTTAGGAGTTAGAAGTTAGGAGTTATGGGGCGGCCCTTGGGCCGCCCCTGTTTCGTATTGCAGAAAAATCTTGCGAAAGGGGGTTGACAAACGGCGGGGCGGTGGTATAATGAGCACAATCGAACAGCACAAACCTGTGAGAAAGATTAGTAGTCGGCACAGCAAACCTTCAGAGAGTCCCGGGTGGTGAGAGCGGGGCGGGGCGCAGCCGGACGAATGGCCTTTCGAGGGCGGCTTGAACGGGAGACCAAGTAGATGCCGACGGGTCCCCACCCGTTATCCATCGGGCACGCGTGATGGCGCGTGAAGCGAGCGGACGTTTCCAAAACGTCAATTTGGGTGGTATCGCAGGAGTATGGCTCTTGTCCCATGGTGGGATAAGGAGCCGTTTTTTTATTTCCTCAAAAAACAGCTCAGTCCATATTCCGAAATCCGGGCCGGTGGCACGGCCCGATCATCTGCCGCCAAATAAAATTTTGGAGGAAATCCCCATGAAAAACATTGTCAAAAAAGTGCTCTCTGCCGCTCTGGCCGCCTCTATGGCCCTGTCTCTGGCCGCCTGCTCCGGCGGAAACAACGCCGCCGGTTCTGCCTCTGCCTCCGGCTCTGCCGGGAGCGCCAGCCAGGCCGAAGGCGGAAAAGAGTATAAGGTGGGCATCGTCAAGTTTATGGACCACGCCTCTCTGGATCAGATCGAGAGCAGCGTGCAGCAGGAGCTGGACGCCAAGAGCGCCGAGCTGGGCGTGACCTTTAACTACGCCGACTACACCTTCAACGGCCAGGGCGACAGCACCACCCTGAACCAGATCGCCGCCCAGCTGGTGGACGACGGTGTGGACGTGGTGGTCCCCATCGCCACCCCCGCCGCCCAGGTCATGCAGTCGGTGGTCACCGAGAAGGACATCCCCATTGTCTTCGCCGCCGTGTCTGACCCCGTCACTGCCAAGCTGGTAAGCAGCATGGACGCCCCCGGCGGCACCATCACCGGCGTGAGCGACGCCCTGAACACCAACATGATCTTCGACATGATGCTGGCCGTGAACCCCGACACCCAGAAGGTGGGCCTGCTGTATTCCAAGTCTGAGGACTCCTCCAGAACCCCCATTGAGGAGGCCAAGGCCTATCTGGACGCGCACAACATCGCCTATGTGGAGAAGACCGGCACCAACACCGACGAGGTCAGCTCCGCTGTGGACTCCCTCATCGGCGAGAAGGTGGACGCCATCTTCACCCCCACCGACAACACCGTGATGAGCGCCGAGCTGGCTATCTTTGAAAAGCTCAACGACGCCAAGATCCCCCACTACACCGGCGCTGACTCCTTCGCCCTGAACGGCGCCTTCTTCGGCTATGGCGTGAACTACACCCAGCTGGGCACCAAGGTCGCCGACATGGTGGCCGACCTGCTGGTGAACGGCGCCGACCCCGCCACCACCCCCGTGGCCATCCTGGCCAACGAGACCGCCACCGTGAACACCGAGACCTGCCAGGCCATCGGCCTGAACCTGGACGACGTGAAGGCCGCCCTGGCTACCCTGAACATCGGCGTGGAGGAGATCACCACCGCCAAGAGCTTCAGCTGATCTTTCAAAAAAACAAAGAGAGCGCAACGGACGCTGCGGACTCCGCAGCGCCCGCTTCTCGCAGGAGGTACGTTATGCTGCTATCCCTCACCGCCCTCCAGACCGCCCTGGAGGTGGGAGCCATCTACTCCCTGGTGGCCCTGGCCCTGTTCATCAGCTTTTCCATTCTGAACATCGCCGACCTGTCCACCGACGGCTGCTATACCCTGGGCTTTGCCGTGGGAGCCACGGTCACCCTGGCCGGGCACCCGCTGCTGGCCCTGCCCGCCGCCATGGCCGCCGGGGCCTGCTCCGGCTTTGTCACCGCCTTTCTCCAGACCCGCCTGGGGGTGGAGAGTATCCTGGCCGGCATCATCGTCAACACCGGTCTGTACACGGTGAACCTGGCGGTAATGGGTTGGTCCTCCAACCTGTCCATCTATGGCAGCGACAGCCTGTTCTCCCTGGCCAAAGGACTCGTCGCGGCGGACTGGTGGGCCAAGTGGCATGAGCTTATTGTGCTGGCCATCATCCTGCTGGTGGTCTGTGTGCTCATCGCCGCCTTTTTCCGCACCCGGCTGGGCCTGTCCATCCGGGCCACGGGGGACAACGCGGACATGGTCCGGGCCTCCTCCATCAACCCCGCCTTCACCATCACGGTGGGTCTGTGCCTGGCCAACTCCCTCACCGGCCTGGCCGGCTGCCTCATCGGCCAGCTGAACAAGAGCTGCGACATCAACCTGGGCACCGGCATGGTCACCGTGGCCTTGGCCAGCCTGGTCATCGGCGAGAGCCTGATGGGCCGGGGGTCCATTGCCCGCCGGGTGTTCGGCGTGGTGCTGGGCGCGGTGCTGTACCGGCTGATCATCGCCGTGGCCATCAGCACCAAGATCGTGCCCACCGAGGGCTTTAAGCTGGTGTCCGCCCTGATCGTGGCGGTGGCCATCGCCACCCCCTATGGCCGGAAGATGGTCGCCCTGCAAAAGCAGAAGCTGGCGGCCAAAAAGAAGAGAGAAGGTGCCAAGGTATGCTGAAACTGGAGGGAGTATCCAAGACCTTTTACCCCGGCACGGTGAACGAAAAGCGGGCCCTGAACAAAGTGAGTCTGCACCTGGCCCCCGGGGACTTTGCCACGGTGGTGGGCTCTAACGGCGCGGGCAAATCCACCCTGTTCAACGCCATCTGCGGGGTGTTCTATGCGGACGAGGGCAGCATCCTTTTGGGCGGGGAGGACGTGACTTTTAAGCCGGAGTACCGCCGCAGCCGGGAGATCGGGCGGCTGTTCCAGGACCCCATGAAGGGCACCGCCCCCCATATGACCATTGAGGAGAACCTGTCCCTGGCCTATCTCCGTACGGCCAAGAACCAGAACGCCTTCTTTGCCCGGGTGGGTAAGAAGGACCGGGATTTTTTCCGGGAGCAGCTGGCCGTGCTGGACATGGGGCTGGAGGACCGGATGAGCCAGCCGGTGGGCCTGCTGTCCGGCGGCCAGCGCCAGGCGCTGACCCTGATGATGGCCACCATGGTGCCCCCCAAGCTGCTGCTGCTGGACGAGCACACCGCCGCTCTGGACCCGGCCACGGCGGAAAAAGTTTTGGATATCACCCGCCGGGTGGTGCAGCAGCACAAGATCACCACCCTGATGGTGACCCACAACATGAAAAACGCCCTGGAGCTGGGCAACCGCACCCTGATGATGGACAGCGGCCATATCGTGCTGGACATCAGCGGAGAGAAGCGGGAGAAGATGACCGTCACCGACCTGCTGGAGCAGTTCAAGGCCGGGGCAGGCAAGGACCTGGACAACGACCGCATCCTGCTGTCCTGAAGCCTGAGAGCAAAATTGGGCAACATCCCACGATAATACCCGTAATATCCTCTGATTTTGACCTTGCGCACGGGGACAACTTCCTGTATAATCATACGAATAGAGAGGGACAAGCGAGACCAACTCCCTGTCCCTCTCTAAAATTATGCGCTGCATCTTCTGAATTGGAAGAGCGGCAGCAGGAGGTAATTGAATATGAAAACCCGTAAGCACGACACCCACTGGATGGTTGGCGTGGCCATGATGGCTGCCATCGTCATTCTGCTGGCCAACACGCCCCTGGGCATGATCCAGCTGCCCATCATCAAGGCCACCACCACCCACATCCCGGTCATCCTGGGTGCAATTCTGCTGGGGCCTCTGGCGGGGACCATTCTGGGCTGTGTGTTCGGCATCTGCTCCATGATCAACAACACCATCGCCCCGGCGCTGCTGTCCTTCGCCTTCTCCCCCTTTCTCAGCACCTCTCTGGCGGGCGCAGTGAAGGCCCTTTGGGTGGCTGTGGGCTGCCGGGCCATGATCGGCCTGGTATCCGGCTGGCTGTGGATCGGCCTGAAGAAGGTAAAGGCCCCCGACCTGGTGGCCCTGCCCATCGTGGGCTTCATCGGCGCCTGGACCAACACCGTGTGCGTGATGGGCAGCATCTATTTTCTGCTGCGTCCTGAGTACGCCAAGGCCATGGGCGTGGGCATCGAGGCGGTGTTCGGCCTGGTGATGGCCGTCATCACCGGCTCCAGCATTGCCGAGGCCGTGGCCGCTCTGGTGCTGGTCACCGCCATCGGTAAGGTGCTCATCCACGTGGTGGCCCGCATGCCCATGGGCCGCAGTACGGCGGAGAACTGAAACAAGCGGGTAACTTGATCCTTTCCCCGTCCCCGGCAGGGGACGGGGAAAACTGATAGCAGAGAAGTTTTCGTTAAGAGATTTTTTCCTGAGGTGAAGCAAACTATGCTCCTGGCCATTGACATCGGAAACACCAACATCGTCATCGGCGGCATTCGTGACGACAAGATCGCCTTTGAAGCCCGCATCGCCACCGACCACATCAAGACCTCGGACCAATACGGGGTGGATATCAAGAACGTCCTGTCCCTGTTTGATACCAAGCCGGGGGACATCAAGGGCTGCATCATCTCCTCGGTGGTGCCCCCGGTGTTCAACTCGGTGCAGACCGGGGTGCGCAAGGTCATCGGAAAGCCCCCCATGGTGGTGGGCCCGGGGATCAAGACGGGGCTGAATATCCAGATGGACACCCCATCCCAGGTGGGCAGCGACCGCATTGTGGTAGCTGTGGCCGCCCTGGCCGAATATGAGCCTCCCCTGACCCTGCTGGATATGGGCACCGCCACCACCATCGAGGTGGTGGGCAAGGGCAACGCCTACCTGGGCGGCTGCATTATCCCCGGTGTGCGCATCTCGATGGAGGCCCTCACCTCCCGCACCGCCCAGCTGCCTGGTATTCGCCTGGACCGGCCCCGGCAGGTCATCGGCAAGAACACCGTGGACTGTATGCGCAGCGGCATCATGTTCGGTGCCGCCGCTATGATCGACGGGATGCTGGACCGGGTGGAGGAGGAGCTGGGCTACCCCACCACCGTGGTGGCCACGGGCGGTATGTCCCAGTTTGTAGTGCCCCTGTGCCGCCGGAAGATCACCCTGGATAAGGATCTGCTGCTGAAGGGGCTGAACGTTCTGTATCAGAAAAACACCCGCTAAAGGCAGAAATCGAGTATTTTCCTTGACAGCGGCGGGGAGATTTCATATAATATTCCCTGCAACAGGAAACAGCAATGCGAAAGAGGAGTATCCCCGGGTCAGGCAGCCGTACAGAGAGGGAACGGACGGTGCAAGTTCCCGCCGGCGGGGGAGAAGGTGGCTTTTGCGCTCCGGCCCTGAAAGAGACAGTAAGGGACGGCGGGACCCCCCGTTACCGGGGACACAAGTGTGGACGGTCTGTCCAAACTCAGGTGGTACCACGGACTTTGCTTTCAGTTCGCCCTGAGCCCATTGCGGCTCGGGGCGTTTTTCTATGGACAAACGGGAGAAAAAAGGAGGAGACGCCATGAGCGTGACCATGAAGACCCACACCGACTATGACCAGCCCCATCTGGAGGAGCTCCAGCGGGTGGCGGGAAAGACCTTTGCCAAAAAGCAGACCCTGTTCAAGCGGGGCTTTTCCCTGGTGGCGGGCCTGCTCAGCCTGGGTTGCGGCCTGACTCTGGGGGTGCAGAAAGGCAGCGTGGTCATATGCCTGCTGCTGTGCTGCTTTGGGGTGGCCCTTTGCGGGTGGAGCGTGTTTTTCTACACCATCTCCGCCTGGGGCGCGGGCCGGTCCATGCCCAAGATCCGCTCCAGCGCGGATTTCCGCTTTGAGCGGGACGCCGTGGTGGTGAACCAGGGGCAGGAGAGCGCCAAATATCCCTATGAAAACTGCGGCTGGCTGTATGAGACGGCGGGGAACTTCTATTACCTGCTGGTCACCGGCCAGGGCCTGATCTTTGACAAGGCCAACCTCCACGGGGGCACGGCGGACCAGCTGCGCGCCCTGCTGGAGGAGAAGACGGGGCACAAGGCCCTGTGGGTGGGCAAAAAGCCCTGAAAACCAGACAAACACACAAGCAAGCGGCGAGACGCGCCGCATATCTGGAAGGAGAATCCGAAATGAGCATGGAATTGCCCAAGGTATACGAGCCCCAGGAGGCTGAGGCCCGTATCTATGAGAAGTGGGAGAAGGCCGGCTGCTTCCGCGGCCAGCGGGACCCCAAGAAGAAGCCCTTTACCATCGTCATGCCCCCGCCCAACGTCACCGGTCAGCTGCACATGGGCCACGCCATGGACTGCGCCCTGCAGGACATCCTGATCCGCTTTAAGCGGATGGAGGGCTACGCCGCCCTGTGGGTCCCCGGCATCGACCACGCCGGCATCGCCACCCAGATCAAGGTGGAGGAGGAGCTGCGCACCAAGGAGGGCCTGACCCGCTATGACCTGGGCCGGGAGAAGTTCCTGGAGCGGGTGTGGGACTGGAAGCAGCGCTTCGGCGACCGCATCGTCAAGCAGCAGAAGAAGATGGGCATCTCCTGCGACTGGGACCGGGCCCGGTTCACCATGGACGAGGGCTGCTCCAAGGCCGTGCGGGAGACCTTCTGCAACCTGTATGAGAAGGGCCTTATCTACAAGGGCAGCCGCATCATCAACTGGTGCCCCCACTGCGTCACCGCCCTGTCCGATGCCGAGGTGGAGTATCAGGACAAGCCCGGCCACCTGTGGCACATGCGCTATCCCCTGGCCGACGGCTCCGGATATCTGGTGGTGGCCACCACCCGGCCCGAGACCATGATGGGCGACACCGGCGTGGCCGTGAACCCCAACGACGACCGCTATAAGCACCTGGTAGGCAAAAAGTGCATCCTGCCCCTGATGGACCGGGAGATCCCCATCGTGGCAGACGACTATGTGGAGATGGACTTCGGCACCGGCTGCGTGAAGATGACCCCTGCCCACGACCCCAACGACTTTGAGGTGGGCCTGCGCCACAATCTGGAGACCATCCGTGTCCTGGACGACAACGGCAAGGTGAACGAGAACGGCGGCAAGTATCAGGGCATGGACCGGTACGAGGCCCGCAAGGCCGTGGTGGCCGATCTGGAGGCCCTGGGCCTGATGGAGAAGATCGAGGACTACTCCCACAACGTGGGCACCTGCTACCGCTGCCACAACGACGTGGAGCCCATCATCTCCGCCCAGTGGTTCGTGAAGATGGAGCCCCTGGCCAAGGAGGCTCTGCGGGTGGTGTATGACGGGGAGACCCGCTTCGTCCCCGACCGCTTTGCCAAGACCTATACCAACTGGATGGAGAACGTCCACGACTGGTGCATCTCCCGTCAGCTGTGGTGGGGCCACCAGATCCCCGTGTGGTACTGCGACGACTGCGGCCACATGACCGTGTCCCGCACCGACGCCACCGAGTGCGAGAAGTGCCACTCCAAGCATATCCACCGGGACCCCGACGTGCTGGACACCTGGTTCTCCAGCGCCCTGTGGCCCTTCTCCACCCTGGGCTGGCCGGACAAGACCCCTGATCTGGACTATTTCTATCCCACCGACGTGCTGGTCACCGGCTATGACATCATCTTCTTCTGGGTGGCCCGGATGATCTTCTCCGCCTGCGAGCAGACCAAGCGGCCCCCCTTCCACACCGTGTTCATCCACGGCCTGGTCCGGGACGACAAGGGCCGCAAGATGTCCAAGAGCCTGGGCAACGGCATCGACCCCCTGGAGATCGCCGACAAGTACGGCGCCGACGCCCTGCGCTTTAACCTGGTCACGGGCAACAGCCCCGGCAACGACATGCGCTTTTACACCGAGCGGTGCGAGGCCATGCGCAACTTCGCCAACAAGATCTGGAACGCCAGCCGCTTCCTGAAGATGAACCTGACCATCGACCACTGCGCCCTGCCCGAGAAGCTGGAGCTGGAGGACAAGTGGATCTTGTCCAAGCTGAACCGCTGCATCCCTGAGGTCACGGAGAACATGGACAAGTATGAGCTGGGCGTGGCGGCGCAGAAGATCTATGACTTCATCTGGGACGACTACTGCGACTGGTATATCGAGCTGACCAAGACCCGCCTCCAGGGCGAGGACGAGGACAGCAAGGTCCGGGCCCAGCAGGTGCTGTGCTATGTGCTGACCCAGATGCTGAAGATGCTGCACCCCTTCATGCCCTTCATCACCGAGGAGATCTGGCAGGCTCTGCCCCACGAGGAGGGCTGCCAGGCCCAGTTCCTGATGCTGGACCACTGGCCCCAGGCCAGCGAGAAGCTGAACTTCCCCGCCGAGGAGCAGGCCATGGAGCAGATCATGGACGCCATCCGCGCCGTGCGCACCCGCCGCAGCGAGATGAACGTGCCCCCCAGCAAGAAGGCCCACCTCACCGTGGCCACCGACGAGGGCCACGTCTTCGCCCTGGGCGTGCCCTTCCTGAAGAAGATGGCCTATGCCAGCGACGTGACCATCGTCCCCGCCGACCAGGCTCCCGAGGCCGCCGGTATGGTCTGCGTGGTCACCCACGTGGCCCAGATGTTCATCCCCCTGGGTGAGTTGGTGGACCTGGAGAAGGAGAAGGCCCGGGTGGAGAAGGAACTGAAGAAGAACTCCGCCGAGCTGGACAAGCTGAACGCCAAGCTGGCCAACCCCGGCTTTGTGAACAAGGCCCCCGCCCACGTGGTGGAGGCGGAGCGGGAGCGCTCCGTCAAGCTGTCTGAGCTGGTGAGCAAGCTCACCGAGCAGCTCAAGAGCATGTAAGAAAGGCCCGACGCCGCCGGTCTGCCCTGCCGCAGACCGGCGGCGTTTCCCACAGGGGGAGGAATTCGGAATGAAGCTGCTGGACGACCTGCTGGACCTGCTGTTTCCGCCCAAGTGTCCCTTCTGCCAGAGCATTTTAGAGACGCCCGCCGACCCGGTGTGTCCCGCCTGCCAGAAGAGCCTGCCCTGGCTGGTTGGCCGGGCGGGGGAGCGGAAGGTGGACTTCATCCAAGGCTGCTGCTCGCCCCTGGCCTACCGGGGCGCGGTGCGGGAGGCAATCCACCGGTATAAATTTTCCGGGGTGCGGGCCTATGCCCGGCCCTTTGGCCTGCTGATGGCCCAGTGCGTCCAGGACAGGCCGGAGATGGCAGCGGATCTCGTCACCTGGGCCCCGCTGAGCCGAAAGCGCCGCCGGGAGCGGGGCTATGACCAGGGGGAACTGCTGGCCCGGGCCATGGCGGAGCGGCTGAAGCTGCCTGCCGCGGCCGCCCTGGTCAAGGCCCGGCACACCCGCCCCCAGTCCGGGCTGGACAGTGCCGAGGCCCGCCGGGCCAACGCCCTGGGGGCCTATGCGCTTTTGTCCGGGGCGGAGGTGGCGGGAAAACGGGTACTGCTGGCCGACGACGTGGTCACCTCCGGGGCCACCCTGTCCGAGTGCGCCCGGACCCTGCTGGAGGCGGGGGCGGCAGAGGTGTGGTGCGTCACCCTGGCCCAGGCCAGACCGTCATAAAAAATTAAGGAAAAAACGGTTGAAAACCCAGGGCCGAACCGCTATAATAAATCATACTGGAAGTAAACCGCCCAAACGGGCTATACTAAAGATATATTTTATTTTAAGGTGGAACATAGAATATGAGCCTGTTCACGAAAGACATTGGTATCGACCTGGGTACCGCTTCTGTTTTGGTATATATCAAGGGCAAGGGCGTGGTCCTGCGGGAGCCCTCGGTGGTGGCCATGGACAAGAACACCGGCAAGCTGCTGAAGGTGGGCACCGAGGCCGAGGCCATGCTGGGCCGCACCCCCGGCAACATCGTAGCCATGCGTCCCCTGCGGGACGGCGTCATCTCCGACTATGACATGACGGAGCGGATGCTGAAGGAGTTCATCAAAAAGGTGACCACCTTCTCCCTGTTCAAGCCCCGTCTGCTCATCTGCGTCCCCTCTGGCATCACCGAGGTGGAGGAGCGCGCCGTGGTGGACGCCGGTATCCAGGCGGGCGCCCGCCGGGCCTATCTCATTGAGGAGCCCGTGGCCGCCGCCATCGGCGCGGGCATCGACATCACCAAGCCCGACGGCCACATGGTGGTGGACATCGGCGGCGGCACCGCCGACATCGCCGTCATTTCCCTGGGCGGCGTGGTGGAGTCCGCTTCCATCAAGACCGCCGGTGACAAGTTTGACGAGGCTGTGGTGAAGTATATCCGCCGCAAGCACAACGTCCTCATCGGCGACCGCACCGCCGAGGAGCTGAAGAAGACCATCGGCTGCGTGTTCCCCCGTCCTGAGGAGGTCACCATGGAGATCAAGGGCCGCTGCCTGATGACCGGCCTGCCCCGGGTGTTCTCCGTCTCCTCCAGCGAGATGATCGAGGCCTTTGAGGAGGTCTCCAGCCGCATTCTGGAGGCCGTCCACGCCGTTCTGGAGCGCACCCCCCCGGAGCTGGTGGCCGATATCTCTACCAACGGCATCGTGATGACCGGCGGCGGCTCTCTGGTGTGGGGCTTTGACAAGCTGATCGAATCTCACACCGGCATCGAGACCCATGTGGCCGACGACGCCATCTCCTGCGTGGCCTTTGGCACCGGCAAGAGCCTGGACAGCCTGGACCAGATGCAGGACGGCACCATGAACCTGTCCCGCCGCAGACAGATGAACTATTGATCTGATGATCTGATGATCTGATTTGCGTTAGTCGGGCATTTGTCAAAAGACAAGTTGGCCAGCGCGGGGCGCTGGCTAACTTTCTACTCCCAAGCAGGAGAAGAAAGGAGGCGCATCCGTGGCATTGCATGAATCAGGCGAGGACTACTTAGAGGCCATCTTGATGCTGCAAAAAGAAAAGGGCTATGTGCGCTCCATTGATGTGGCCCAGCACCTGGGCTATTCCAAGCCTTCCGTCAGCCGGGCCATGTCCATCTTAAAGGCCAGCGGCCACATTGTTATGGAGAAGGACGGGCGGCTGGAGCTGACCCCCTCCGGGGAACAGGTGGCCCAGGAGATCTACGAGCGGCACCGCTGGCTCACCGACTGGCTCATCCACATGGGCGTGACGCCAGAGGTGGCGGCGGAGGATGCCTGCAAGATCGAGCACGACATCAGTCCCGAGACCTTCCGGTGCATGAAAGAGCATCTGGACAAATGACACACAGGGCGAAAGCGAAAAAACGCTTTCGCCCTATTTCTATCTTGCAAAAAAATCCTCGATTTAGGGATTGACAGCCGCCAAAAATCAGTTATAATGAACATAAAGAGAGATACTTCCTGCAAAAATTTTGTTAAAAAGTGAAAACAAAGTGCTGTCTTAAATACACATTAAAATAAAGGAGGCTGATTCCAATGCAGGATAGTTTTTCAACAGAAAGTCGCTGCCTATATTTCTTAACAACATAAAGGAGGATATATATAGTTAAACGTATCTGTTGTTCTCTCCTGGCATTATCTATCATCTTTTCTGCTTCGATTTGTGCAACATCTGCAAGCAGTGAGCACAGCCAAAATACGCCGGTCTCGGTAGAACTTCCGTTGACCGCTGTTGATACGCATGATACCAACAGCACTTACAATAGTATTGATATCAACTTTTCAGGTTTAGAGGGAACGTTATCTCTTGACCAAAATGGAAATTGCAGCATTCACGGTACGATCACTCTGAATGACGAACTGCTTCCCATCAATGCCTCAGGACCGGAATTTTTTAAAAGTACAGAGAATGATCTAGCTTTGTACATGGTAAGTGGCGTTGCTGGTGATGAGTATTTTTCTGCGGCGGTCAATGTTGACTACCAAAGCAAAGATGTTTTCATGTTTTCGACATTAGGAACTTTTACTGATGAATCTGTTCCAATCCAGCTCGAATTCGGTACATTTACAGACAGGCACCAGTTGCTGAATGACTTGGCAACGGCTCAGGCTACAGCCGCTTCGGACCCGGAACCTATTATTGAAAATGACCGCACTAATACTGCTGTTACTGCTACTAGTCCGATTGATGCAAATTATAGAGATACGGTGTACTTTAGTTCAAGTGCCGCAGCATTGAGCCTTTTTACGCCTTTAGAAATGAAAAAAGGTAGCAATGGTCTTGTGTATGCTAAAGTTTCTGCGGATGCAGTGAAGCTCACAGAGATGGCTAAGAAATTAGATAATAATATTCTAGCCGTCAGTTTTAATAAGGCAACGATTACCCTTCAGTCATCATCGACTAGTGGTAATTGTATGGCTGTTACGTGTGCACCTGATAGTTCAACACACTCTGTCACGTTTCCTGTTCCGGTTTATACTGGTGGAGCGAGTCTTGCAGATCTAGTAGATCCTAGAAATTACTCTTTTTCCGAGTTTAAGTTTGTATTCAGTGAAGTAAAAACTTATAAGAGTGATAACTCCACAAAATTTACGGGAGAATACATAGGTACGCAATACGAAGCTCCTAATATTTTTTGGGCCAATAAGGGACCCAAAGACACCAATAATGCCGCAGTATTGAAAGGAGCGTTCTCTTACGTCTCTGGGAGCGATAAGTCTGTTACATTCACAGCCACTGCAAATCTGACTATGGCATATTTGGCTGACAATGGTGGGGCCCATGGTGTATATAAAACCTTACCTTTAGGAAGTAAAACATTGAAAGCGTCTGTAAATATTACATAAGGGCCTTTGTTATGTCAAAGATTTTTAAGCTCAAATACTTGTTGCCTGCGTTATGCATCATCGTTCTTTTGATCATTGGCATCAATGTAAGGTATGACGCCTTTAACAATTTGATCGAATGGCACAGGCAGCAGGTAGCAAAGGAGTATTTAAGCGAATATGGGTGGGATGCTATACAATGTTGGACTAGTACGGATGTGTATGAACCGACAGGAGAGCCTCTGCTGGGAAGCCATTTTATGTCACAGGAAATTAAATCACTTTATGGCGCAGCGTTCCACAACATATTAGTGAGAGATCATATCCAGTTGGAACCGAATACCCAGTATACTGTCCGTTGGTTTTCGTTATCCAATTATTTGTTGGAGGATTATTCTTTTGAGACCAGGTTGAGAGCAGACGTACTGATGCATGAAGACGATGTGATATGTGCTGTCGTAACCTGGGCTGACGTACTTCATGGGTTCCAGGTCAAAGATTATGTGGAAAGTTTGGGTCCCCAGTGGCGTGAGGATTCATTCTCATGCAACAATTTTTCGTACAATGTTATGGACCCTGAAGACTACTATCCGGTTGACTGGACTGTGGAGCAAATTCGCGCCGCATTTAACGATGCTCTTTTTGCCGAAGCTGTCATACCGGAAGAGTAAATCGGCTGAAAGGGCGTTGCTGGATCTGAGACATTAACACACAATGCAATTAGGGGGACGGGTCCTATGGTCAGGCGATGATCACGGGAACCGTCCCCTGACTTATGTTCTTGCTCCATTTTGTTTTCCCACTTGCACGGCAGGTTTGAAGCTGATATAATTTCTCCATTCTAACATGCAGGCAAAGCTGGGGAATATGGGAGAACGGAGGGAAGAGATGAAGCTAGATGCGGTATTAAGCGGCCTGGGACTCAAGCTGAACCTGGGGGCGCTGACAATGGACAAGGTAGTGCATGTCCTGCTGCTGATCCTGGTGGGCGTGGTGGTCATCCGGGTGGTTTTAAAGCTGCTGGATCGGGTGCTGGCCCGGTCCAAGTCCCTGAAATCCCTGAGCCGCTATATCCACAGCGTTGCTAAGATATCCATGGCCTTTATCCTGGTGCTGATGGTGGCCGAGGACGTGGGCATTCACACCACCTCTCTGGTGGCCATGCTCAGCGTGGCCGGGTTGGCCGTGTCCCTGGCATTGCAGAACACCCTGTCCAATGTGGCCGGGGGGATCATGCTGCTGGTGACCACCCCCTTCCAGGTGGGGGACTATGTGGAGGCCGACGGCATCTCCGGTACCGTCCACGCCATCGACCTGTCCTACACCGCCATCCTCACCATCGACGGAAAAGAGATTTTTGTGCCCAACAGCCAGTTGTCCGGGACCAAGATCATCAACTATACGATCCTGGGCCGCCGCCGGGTGGACCTGAACTTCACCGCCTCTTACGACGCACCCACCGCCACGGTAAAGCAGGCCATCGGCGAGGTGCTGGAGGATATTCCCCAGATCATCGCCGAACCCGCGCCAGAGATCCACCTGTCCGACTATCAGGCCAGCAGCATCCAGTATGTGGTGCGGGCCTGGACCACCGCCGCCGACTATTGGACAGTGTACTACGCCATCCAGGAGGGGGTCCGGGAGGCCTTTGACCGCCACGGGGTGGAGATGACCTATGACCACCTGAACGTCCACATCCTGGACCGGAAGTGAGTTATCCCCCGGCGTCCCCGATCTCCGGCATGGCCAGGCCGTGGAGAAAGCCGTCTAAGCGGGGGGAGAGGACCTCGCCGCCAATGACGGTGGTCTTGTACAGCAGCAGATTGGCCTGCACCCCCGTCTCCCCGGAGGGGTAGTTGAGGATCTCATAGGTATAGCGCTTGGCCCGCTTGCCCGCGTAGCGCTCCAGGTCAAAGCCCTGCTGGCGCTGCAAGTCGATATACTGGGCATAGCTGTCGTCAAATTCCTGGGGGATGACCATCTCCTGGGTGGCCAGGGGTTCCTCTGCCACCTCCCAGCCGAAGGAGCGGAGAAAGTCCACCCGGTCCTGGTTGGTGCGCACCCCCTTCACCCCGGGGGCGGAGGCCGCCGCGGCCTGGGCGGGGGAGGGCCCCAGGTCCAGGGCGAACAGACAGCAGCAGGCCAGGGCCGCCAGCGTCACCCCCAGGGCCAGCTTGCGCCGGGGGACCTTTGCGGTAAAAATGAACACGGCAGATCGCTCCTTCCTGATCGGGCGTTGTCCCTATGTCTCTATAGGGTATGCCCCCGGGGGCGGGCTTATGCCGGAGAACAGACAGACGAGAGAAGCAGACGAGAGAAGGGAGAACGCCATGGCTCTGGAGCGCCTGGATAAGATACTCTCCTCCACCGGGCGGTGGTCCCGGAAGGAGATAAAAGACATGGTCCGCCATGGCCGGGTGCGGGCCGACGGCATGACGGTGGCCAAGCCGGAGGACAAGTTCGATCCCGCCGCCGCCCACATCCAGGTGGACGGCCAGAGGGTGGACTGCGCCCCCTTCGTCTATGTGCTGATGCACAAGCCCGCCGGGCTGCTGTCCGCCACCCGGGACCCCAAGCAGAAGACGGTGCTGGACCTGCTGCCGGAGCATCTGCGGCGGCGGGGCCTGTTCCCCGTGGGGCGGCTGGACAAGGACACCACCGGCCTGCTGCTGCTCACCGACGACGGCCCCCTGGGCCACGAATTGCTCTCCCCCAAAAAGCACGTGGACAAGGTCTATCTGGCCCAGGTGGAGGGCAGGGTGGACCAGAGCGACGTGGCCGCCCTGGCGGCGGGCATGGTGCTGGGGGACGGGCTGCACTGCCTGCCCGCCGGATTACAGCCCCTGGGGGACGGTTCCTCCTGTCTGGTCACCCTGCGGGAGGGGAAGTATCACCAGGTGAAGCGGATGCTGGCCGCCCGTGGAAAGCCGGTGACCGCCCTGCACCGCCTGTCCATGGGCCCCCTGAAACTGGAAGAGGAACTAAAACCCGGCCAGTGGCGGACGCTCACAGAGAACGAGATCGCCGCATTGCGGGGAGAACTTTGATTCCTTTGGGCGTTTTCCACAAAAAAATCGTGGAAATTTAGCAAAAACCCCTTGCCAAACGGGAGGGGAATTCGCTATAATAAAAAAACAGTGAGACAGTGAGAGAAATATTAGGAGGGATGGATGTGTCAAGCAGGATGTTCCAGGGGGTTGTTCTCCAGATGAAGGACAACGTCAGTCGTACCGTGGGCGTGATCGACGCCGACGGCATCGTTGTGGCGTGCAGCGAGTTGACTTGTATTGGAGAGAACTGGCCTGGTGCGGTGGAAGCGGTGAATGCTGCCGACAACGGCACGGCTTATTTTGAAGGCAAGACCCTGCGGCCCCTGGCCGGATGGGGCGCCCAGTTTGACTATGCCGCCTTTGTCAAGGGAGAGGACGAGGTCGCCGAATCCCTGTGCGCCATGGCGGTGGTGGCCTTTAACGAGGCCAAGACCTATTACGAGGAGAAGCACGACAAGGCCACCTTCGTAAAGAATATCATCTCTGACAATATCCTTCTGGGTGACATCTACACCCAGGCCAAGGAGCTGCACTTTGTGTCGGAGTGTCCCCGGGCCGCCTTTTTGGTGCGCCAGCTGGGCCCCACCGACGTGAGCACCATCGACGTCATTCAGAATCTGTTCCCCGACAAGCAGACCGACTTCGTCATCTCCATCAACGAGAGCGACGTGGCCCTCATCAAACAGCTGCCCGAGGGGGCGGACGTGAAGGAGCTGCAAAAGATCGCCAAGCAGATCTCCGCCGCCGTGACCAAGGAGCTGGGCGTGAAGGTGGTCATCGGCATCAGCACCGTGGTCAGCCACATCCGGGACCTGGCCCGGGCCTATAAAGAGGCCGGGGTGGCCATCGACGTAGGCAAGGTGTTCGAGACGGAGAAGACCGTCATCAACTATGAGAACCTGGGCATCGGCCGCTTGATCTATCAGCTGCCCACCATCCTGTGCCAGATGTTCCTTCAGGAGGTCTTTAAGAAGAACCCCATCGACGCCCTGGACCAGGAGACCCTGCTGACCATCAACAAGTTCTTTGAGAACAACCTGAACGTGTCCGAGACGGCCAGAAAGCTGTTCGTCCACCGGAACACTCTGGTCTACCGGCTGGAGAAGATCAAAAAGCTCACCGGTCTGGACCTGCGGGAGTTCGACGACGCCATCACCTTCAAGGTGGCCCTGATGGTCAAAAAGTACCTCATCTCCCGGGGCATCGAGTCCTGAATCTAAGTTTTCTAAACAGGTTGTTGCGTGATTGCAGCAGCCTGTTTTTTGCGTCTAGCCGGAACTTTTGTCCCGCCCATTCGTCTCTTCTTTCGACCAGGAAAATTCCCCCTTGCAATCGGGCGGCAAATAAGTTACAATATAGTTACAAAAGAAACAAAACGGTAACACGATATAGCGGCAGACAGGCCGGAAAGAAGGGAGAATAGAGGGCCTTTTCCGCTGATTTTGTCATTTACATAATGCAGGAACTGTGATACACTGAAAACGAATTGTCCCGTGGCCCCGCCGGAGCGGGCGGGGTGGAGCGGGATCGGGAAAAACTTTGGGAAATGCGGCTGGAGCCACCAGCCCGGAGGACGAGAATGATACGTCTCATTGATGTATATAAAGAATATGACAACGGCACAAAGGCGCTGAAGGGCGTGAACCTGCGGATCGACGACGGGGAGTTCGTCTTTCTGGTGGGGCCCTCCGGCTCCGGCAAGTCCACCGTCATCAAGCTGATCACCGGCGAGATTGCGGCCACCCAGGGGCGGCTGATGGTCAACGGCTATAACCTGAGCAACATCGCGCCCCGGCAGATCCCCTATATGCGCCGGACCTTGGGCATCATCTTCCAGGATTTCCGGCTCATCGAAAAGAAAACGGTGTACGAAAACCTGGCCTTTGCTATGCGGGCCATCGGCGCCTCCCCCCGGGAGCTGCGCCGGCGCATCCCCTATGTGCTGCAATTGGTGGGCCTGGAGCAGAAGGCGGACCGCTATCCCGGCCAGATCTCCGGCGGCGAGCAGCAGCGCGTGGCCATCGCTCGGGCGCTGGTGAACAACCCCAGCATGATCATCGCCGACGAGCCCACGGGCAACCTGGACCCCCAGCGCTCCCTGGAAATTATGATGCTGCTGGAGCGCATCAACGAACTGGGCACCACCGTCCTGGTGGTGACCCACGAAAAGGCACTGGTCAACCGCTTTACTAAGCGTGTGGTGGCCATCGAGGCAGGACGGATCATCAGCGACGAGACAGGTGGGTACTACAATGGCGAGAAAGTTTAATGCGGGATATTATTTCAGCGAGGGGTTCCACTCCATCTTCACCCACGGCTTTATGTCCTTTGCCGCCGTGTGTATGATCGTGGCCTGTCTGCTGATCATGGGCTCCTTCTCCCTGCTGGCGGTGAATCTGAACCACATGCTGGGGGACCTGGAGAAAGAGAACGAATTTTTGGCCTACATCGACGACAGCTACTCCGAGGAGGAGGCCCGGGCCCTGCAAAGCCAGATCGAGGCGGTGCCCAACGTGTCACAGGTGACCTTCGTCTCCAAGGAGGAGGCGCTGAACGAGTTTTTGGAGGGCCGGGAGCACAACGACCTGTTGGACTCCATGCCCGCCACCGTGCTGCGGGACCGCTATCGCATCCACGTGGAAAACATTGAGCAGATGGAGGAGACCACCAAGCTGGTGGGGCAGGTGCCCGGCGTGGCGAAAGTAAATGCGGCCATTGCCATTGCCCAGGGCTTTGTGCTGGTGCGGAACATCGCCACCGGCGTAGCCCTGGTGCTCATCGGTATCCTGGCGGTGGTGTCTTTGTTCATCATCGCCAACACCATCAAGCTGGCAACGTTCTACCGCCGGGAGGAGATCGCCATCATGAAGATGTGCGGCGCCACCGACGCATTTATTCAGTGGCCCTTCGTGGTGGAGGGTATGATCCTGGGGCTGGCGGGAGCGCTGATCGCCTTCTTTGCCCAATGGGGCCTGTATCAGATGGTGGGCAAGGTGGTCATCCAGGGCAACGGCCTGTCCCTGTTCACCATGCTCAGCTATGGCTCCATGGCCAGGAACATCCTGGGGGTGTTCTGCGGCACCGGTGCCCTCATCGGCGTGGGCGGCTCTCTGCTGGCCATCCGCAAGTTCCTTCAGGTTTGACGAAGAGAAAGGAAATGGAAGCATGAAGCGAGAGAAAAGACAGCGGTTCATCATGGCGGTGCTGGCCGTGGTGATGATCCTCTCATTGCTGCTGCCCATCGCGGCGGATATTTTCCTGGGGTAAAGGCGGGCAGAGATGAAAGACGCATTGAAAAAGCAGCTGGCCCGGTGCAGAAAGGGCCTGTGTCTGCTGCTGGTGCTGGCCTGTCTGCTGCCCATGTCCGGTCCGGCCATGGTGATGGAGGCCGGAGCCGTGACCCAGGCGGAGGTCAACGCCCTGAGAGAGAAATCTAGGGGGCTGAGCCAGCAGAAAAAAGACCTGCAAAGTCAGCTGAAAACCATCCAGGCCAACAAAAGCGACGCTCTGGACAAGAAGGACAACCTGGAGCAGCAGGTGGACGTCATCCAGGAGGAAATCAGCAACCTGCAGCAGCAGATCAGCGCCTATGAGGGCCTGATCGGCCAAAAGGCCAGCGAGTTGGCCGAGACCGAGGCCAAAGAGAAGGAGCAGTATGACCTGTTTTGCCAGCGGGTGCGGGTGATGGAGGAGGAGGGCGAGACCTCCTATTGGTCCATCCTCTTCGGCTCCAGCGACTTTACCGACCTGCTGGACAACTTTATGATGGTGGAAGAGATCATCGACTATGACAACAGCATCATGGAGAGCCTGCTGGCCCTTCAGGCCCAGATCGAGGAGGAGAAGTCCAGCTTAGAGGCCAGCCGGGCCGAGTTGGAGTCGGCCAAGAAGGAGCAGGAGGCCGCCCGGCAGGAGCTGAAGGACCAGGAGGCGGAGATCAACAAGGTCATCGCCGACATCCAGGGTCAGGAACAGGAGGCCCAGGCCGCCATCAAAGCGCTGGAGGCCGCAGCCTCCGCCATGGATGCGGAGATACGCAAGAAGGAGAAGGAACTGGCCTCCCAGATCGCCAACGTGCCCAGCGAGTCCGGCTTCCTGTGGCCCTTGAACGGCTATAACACGCTCACGTCTCTGTTCGGCAGCCGCATCCACCCCATCACCGGCAAGGCCAACAACCACACGGGCATCGACATTCCCGCCCCGGCGGGCACGGCCATTCTGGCCTCTAAGAGCGGCGTGGTCATCACCTCCACCCGCAACCGCTCCTATGGCAACTATGTGGTGGTGGGCCACAGCGACGGCACCAGCACCCTGTACGCCCACATGAGCTCCCGCAGCGTGTCCCAGGGCCAGACGGTGAAGCAGGGCCAGGTGGTGGGCCGGGTGGGCACCACCGGCTCGTCCACGGGCAACCACCTCCATTTCGAGGTCCGTGTCAACGGCAGCCGGGTGGACCCGGTGAACTACTTCAAGAGCAAGACCCTCTATGTCCAGTCCAGGGGCAAAAAAGTTCAGTTGAAGCACTAAAAAACAAGGTCCGCAAGCGTATGTTCTGCTTGCGGACCTTGTTTTTGGTTCGGGTCGTCAGATGACGTAAAAATCTCCCGGGGAGTCGGTTTGGATCAGATCGGCGATGGTGATGTTGTCCAGATAGTCGTTGATGATCTTGTCCAGCCCCCGCCACATGGACAGGGTACGGCACTCGGACGACTGGCTGCACACCGGGGCTCCGGGTTCCAGGCAGGAAACAGGAGCCAGTGAGTCCTCTGTCAGCCGCAGGACGCTGCCCACGGTATAGTTGTCCGGGGTGCGGGTCAGGCGATAGCCGCCCCCCTTGCCCCGCACGCCGTTGAGCAGGTTGGCCTTTACCAACAGCTTGATGATGCTCTCCAGATATTTTTCCGAGATCCCCTGCCGCTGGGCCACTTCCTTTAAGGGAATGTAGCCGGCGTTCTGGTGCTCTGCCAGGTCGATCATGACCCGAAGGGCATAGCGCCCTTTGGTTGAAATCAGCATGTACCATTCCTCCAGTTTATTTACCTATTATACAGCATGGTTAATGGGAAATCAACCGGAAAAAGAAAAAATACCGGGGAGGTAGGGAAAACAAATTTTTTGAAAAATTGAAAGATACCCCTTGACAAAATGAGACTACGGTCCTATAATCCATATAAACCTATGCGAAAGGTTGGTAATAAAAATGAAGAGCAATCACATCATCCGATGTCGGACCTAAATCGACACGTTTCAATCAGCTGAACGTATTTACATATCCTATCAGAACAAATGGCGAAACCGCCTGACGAATATTTAGGAGGAAATTATCATGAGCAAGATCTATACTTCTGTTGACCAGTTGATCGGCAAGACCCCCCTGCTGGAGCTGACCCACCTGGAGCAGGCCGAGGGCCTTCAGGCCCGGGTGCTGGGCAAACTGGAATATCTGAATCCCGCTGGCTCTGTGAAGGACCGGGTGGCCAAGGCCATGATCGACGACGCGGAGCAGCGCGGGGCCCTGAAGCCCGGTTCCGTCATCATCGAGCCCACCTCCGGCAACACCGGCATCGGCCTGGCCAGCGTGGCCGCCGCCCGGGGCTATCGCATTATCATCGTCATGCCCGAGACCATGAGCGTGGAGCGCCGCCAGCTGATGAAGGCCTACGGTGCCGAGCTGGTCCTCACCGAGGGCGCCAAGGGCATGAAGGGTGCCATCGCCAAGGCCGAGGAGCTGGCCCGGGAGATTCCCAACAGCTTTGTTCCCGGCCAGTTTGTCAACCCCGCCAACCCCGCCGCCCATGTGGCCAGCACCGGCCCCGAGATCTGGGAGGATACCGACGGCAAGGTGGATATCTTCGTGGCTGGCGTGGGCACCGGCGGCACCGTGACCGGCGTGGGCGAGTATCTGAAGAGCCAGAATCCCAACGTGAAGGTGGTGGCCGTGGAGCCCGCTGCCTCTCCCGTGCTGAGCAAGGGCGTGGCCGGAGCCCACAAGATCCAGGGTATCGGTGCCGGCTTTGTCCCCGACGTGCTGGACACCAAGATCTATGACGAGATCATCCCCGTGGAGAACGATGATGCCTTTGCCACCGGCAAGCTGGTGGGCAAGAAGGAGGGCGTTCTGGTTGGCATCTCCTCCGGCGCGGCCCTGTGGGCGGCCATCCAGCTGGCCAAGCGCCCGGAGAACAAGGGCAAGACCATTGTGGCCCTGCTGCCCGATACCGGCGACCGCTATCTGTCCACCCCTCTGTTCGCCGACTAAAGCAAAACAAGACCCGTGGGGCCGCCTGAAAGAGGGCGGCCCCACGGGGCAACTGTGAAACCTGCCGGAGAACATGGGAAAACGTCTTTTTGATTTTAGCACTTTCACAAAAACGCTTTTTCTGACAAAAGCGCATTGACAAACCCCGGCTGGGGTGGTATCATACCAATAAACTTGGTAGGGAAAAGGAGGACGCACCATGACTGGCAAGACTTGTCGAATGTTCACTGGTATGATGATGGACATGGCTATGCCGATGCCCATGACTTTGTGCGTCCAAATGGTTGCCTGCCGCAGCATTGCGAAATAGAATTGGTCCGTTTCCCCGGGCATTTCCGGGGGAGCATCAAGGAGCATTTCAAAGCAGGGAGCCGCTTGGCTCCCTGCTTTTTGTTTCGTATGGAGGAGGAGTAAACGTGATCTCGTTTTCCCATGTGTCAAAGACCTTCGGCACGCCGGAGCATCCGGTGTACGCGGTGCAGGACGTCTCCCTGGAGATCCGGGAGGGGGAGATATTCGGCATCATCGGCTTTTCCGGGGCGGGCAAGTCCACCCTGGTGCGGTGCATCAACCTGTTGGAGCGGCCCACCCAGGGCAGCGTGGTGGTGGACGGCAAGGAGATGACCAGTCTGACCCCCGCCCAGCTGCGTCAGGCCAGAAAGAAGATCGGCATGATCTTTCAGCACTTCAACCTGATGCCCTCCCGCACCGTGTTCGGAAACGTGGCCTATCCCCTGCGGGGCAGCGGCCTTTCCAAGCAGCAGGTGGCCGAAAAGGTCCGCAGGCTGCTGGCCCTGGTGGACATCGCGGATAAGGAGAACGCCTATCCCAGCCAGCTCTCCGGCGGCCAGAAGCAGCGGGTGGCCATCGCCCGGGCCCTGGCCAACGACCCCAAGGTGCTGCTGTGCGACGAGGCCACCTCCGCCCTGGACCCCCAGACCACCAACTCCATCCTCCGCCTGCTCAAGCAGCTTAACCAGCAGCTGGGCCTGACGGTGGTGGTCATCACCCACGAGATGGCGGTGGTAAAGGAGATCTGTAACCGGGTGGCCGTGATGGAGCACGGAAAGGTGGCCGAGGAGGGGGAGGTTTTCTCCATCTTCGCTGCTCCCAAGCAGCCCATCACCCAGAGCTTTATCAAGACCACGTCTAACCTGCAAAAGATCGAGGAGCTCATCGCCGCCGACTCCCCCGTGACCCGCCTGAATCCCGGGGAGCTGATCGTCCGGCTGTCCTATGTCCAGCGGAACGTGTCAGAGCCGCTGATCTCCTCCATCACCGAGCGATTCCATGTGTCGGTGAACATCATCTTCGCCGACATCGAGATCGTCCAGGACGCCCCCATCGGCGGCACCGTGGCCATCATGGGCGGCAAGCGGGAGCAGATCACACAGGCGATCGAATATCTCATCGAAAAAAATGTAGGCGTGGAGGTGATCCGGGATGCAAGAGCTGCTGAATAATTATCTGCCCAACGTGGCCCAGCGCCTGCCCGATTTTGGTCAGGCCCTGAAAGAGACCCTGGTCATGGTGGCCTGGTCGGGCATCATCTGCTTTATCCTGGGTCTGACCCTGGGTGTACTCATCACCGTGACCAAGCGGGGGGCCATTTTGGAAAACAGCCTGGTCTATCAGGTGCTGGACAAGCTCATCAGCCTGTTCCGCTCCATCCCCTTCATCATCCTGCTCACCTGGGTCATGCCCGTCACCCGGGCCATTATGGGCACCACCATCAACGTGAAGGGCGCTATCGTCCCCCTGGTATTCGGTTCTGTCCCCTTCTTCGCCCGCCAGGTGGAGAGCGCCCTGGCCCAGGTGGACAAGGGCCTGATCGAGGCGTCCCTGTCCATGGGCTCCAGCCCCCTGGAGATCATCTTCCGGGTCTATCTGCGGGAGGGCATCCCCGCCATCGCCCGGGGCACCACCATCACGGCCATCAGTCTGCTGAACCTGACGGCCATGGCCGGAACGGTGGGCGCGGGCGGCCTGGGCGACTTTGCCGTCACCCTGGGCCATGACCGGAACATGAAGGATATCACAAACGTCACGGTGCTGGTGCTGGTGCTGCTGGTGTGCCTGATCGAGCTGATCGGCAGCCGGGTGGCCAAGAAGAACACCCACTGACAAGTTGAGAAAGGAAGAGAGATTATGCAGCTGCAAAATCGGAAAGTAGTCATCATTGGGGCCGGCCATGTGGGCTCCCACGCCGGATTCACCCTCATCGCCCAGGGTCTGGTGGACGAGATCGTCTACATCGACGTGGACGAGAAGAAGGCCCAGGCCCAGGCCCTGGACCTGACCGACTCCACCGCCTATCTGCCCAGCCGGGCCAAGGTCCGCGTGGGCACCTATGCCGACGCCGCCGACGCCCCCCTGATGATCGTGGCCGCCGGCCCCCTGCCCGACCTGGCCACCGGCCAGACCCGCATGGACACCCTGCGCCAGACCATCGCCATCATGAAGCACGTGACGGAGAACATCAAAGCCTCTGGCTTCTCGGGCATCATCGTGAACATCTCTAACCCCGCCGACGTGGTGACCCACTACATCCAGACCAAGCTGAACTGGCCCAGCGGGCGCATCTTCTCCACCAGCACCACCCTGGACTCCGCCCGCCTGCGCCGGGCCCTGTCCCAGGCCACCGGCGTGGACCAGAAGTCCATTGTGGCCTATGCCCTGGGGGAGCACGGGGAGAGCCAGATGGTCCCCTGGTCCGCCGTGACCATCGGCGGCAAGCCCCTGGCCCAGCTGCGCCAGGAGCGGCCCGACACCTATGGCGCCCTGGACCTGAAGGCCATCGCCGCGGCGGGCAAGGCCGGGGGCTGGCGCATCATGGAGGGCAAGAACTGCACCGAGTTCGGCATCGGCGTGTCCATTGCCGAGGTGGTCCGGGCCGTCTTCCACGACGAGGACCGCATCCTGCCCATCTCCGTCCTGCTGGACGGCCAGTATGGCCAGCACGACGTGTACGCCAGCGTCCCCGCCCGGCTGAACCGGGAGGGCGTGGCCGATATCATCCAGCTGAACCTGACGGAGGAGGAGCAGAAAGAATTCGCCGCCTCCTGCAAGACCATGGACGAGAACTATCGCCTGGCCCTGACCCTGTAAGTATCCTGTAAGCATAAAGAGAAAAACAAAGATCATTGGAGGAATCAAACATGAAACTGAGAAAGACCATCGCCCTTGCCCTGGCCGCCGCCCTGGCTGCCCTGACCCTCACCGCCTGCGGCGGCAATAACGCCAACACCTCCGGCAGCCAGAGCGCCGCCTCCGGCTCTTCCGCCGATGCTTCCACCGCCGAGCCTGTCACCGTGAAGCTGGGTATCGTGGGCGGCATCAACGAGGACCTGTGGGCCCCCGCCAAGGCCACCCTGGCCGAGGAGGGCATCGACCTGGAGCTGGTGAACTTCTCTGACTATGTCACCCCCAACCGGGCCCTGAACGACGGGGAGATCGACCTGAACGCCTTCCAGCACCGCATCTATCTCCAGGGTGAGATCGACAGCTATGGCTATGAGATCCAGAACATCGGCAACACCTTCATCGCCCCCCTGAGCCTGTTCTCCGACAAGATCTCCTCTGTGGACGAGCTGAAGGACGGCGACGTCATCGCCATCCCCAACGACCTGACCAACGGCGGCCGCGCCCTGAAGGTGCTGGAGTCCGCCGGGATCATCACCCTGGACCCCAACGCCGGTTTTAACCCCACCGTGGACGACATCCAGACCTATAACGTGGGCGTGACCATCAAGGAGCTGAAGGCTAACGTCATCGTCTCCACCCTGCCCGACGTCACCGCCGCCATTGTGAACAACAACTACGCCCTGGACTTCGGCCTGGCCGCCAGCGACGCCATCTTCGCCGATGACCGCCTGGACATCGAGGACTATTGGAACCTGATCGCCGCCCGCACTGCTGACCTGAGCGACCCCGCCAAGGTGGAGGTGTTCCGCAAGGTGGTGGACGCCTATCAGTCTGACGAGACCCTGGCTGTGTACAACGACCAGTGCAAGGGCTTCTACACCCCCGCCGGCTGGGACCAGGACCTGCTGCCCCAGGCCTGAGGCCCGGGCACACTTGACCGCGTGAGAGAGGACGGAGTACAATGGGACAGACCTTATTATTGAGCGAACAGGACGTGCGGGCGCTGCTGCCCATGGAGGACGTGGTGGCCGCCGTGGAAAAGACCTTCCAGGGCATGGGGGACGGCACCGTCGTCAACCCCTCTAAGGTGAACCTGGACTTGGGCGAGTCGGCTGCCTATCCGCCGTATAACGGCTTTATGAACGCCATGCCCGCCTATGTGGGCTTTGCCGATGTGGCCGGGCTGAAGTGGGCCGGAGGCAATCTGGGGGAGCGGAAGAAGCGGAATATCCCCTATTGCTCCTCCCTCATCATGCTGGTGAATCCCCACATCAACAACTTTATCTCCGTGCTGGACGGCGCCTTGATCACCAACATGCGCACCGGCGCCCAGACCGCCGTGGCCCTGAAATATCTCTTCAACCACGGCAGCAGCCAGCGCCGCCCCATCCGCCTGGGCATCTATGGGGCGGGGATGCAGGGCCACATGCAGACCCGGGCCATCGCCACCCTGTTCGACATTGAGGAGCTGCGCATCTATGACGTGTCCCGCCCCGCCCTGGAGCGCTTCCAGGCGGACATGCAGGACGTGGTCCCCGGCAAGATCATCCTGTGCGACGACCCCATCCAGGCCGCCCAGGGGGACGCGGTGATCTGCGTCACCCAGTCTAAGGACGAATTCCTGAAGGAGGAGTGGCTGGCCCCTGACACCATCGTCTTCCCCATGGGCTCCTATCAGGAGTGCGAGGACGCGGTGCTGCTCCACGCGGACAAGATCGTGGTGGACCACGTGGAGCAGACCATGCACCGGGGCGCCCTGTCCAAGCTGGTGAGCCAGGGCAAGCTGAACGAGAGCAGCATCACCTGCACCATCGGCCAGCTGGCCGCCGGAAAAGTCCAGCTGGAGCGTAAGCCCGGCGAGCGCCTGGTGTGCATCCCCATCGGTACGGGAGCCATGGACATCGGCTGCGCCAGCGTGGTCTATCAGCGGGCCCTGGAGCAGGGGAGAGGGCAGTTCTTCGACTTTGGCGTGAGCAGCGCCACCCAGGCCACCCAGAACTGACACACAGACATACAGAAGGAGCGAACGACCATGAAGGACCTGTCCCGCCGCACGGCGGACTTTACCGATTCCGTCATCCGCCGGATGACCCGTATCTCCAACCGCTATGGGGCGGTGAACCTGTCCCAGGGCTTCCCGGATTTCGACCCGCCCAAGGCCCTGCTGGACCGGCTGGCCCAGGTGTCCTATGAGGACTTTCACCAGTACTCCATCACCTGCGGCGCCCCCGGCTTCCGCCAGGCCCTGGCGGAGAAGCAGAGCCGGTTCATGGGCCGGACCATCGACCCGGAGCGGGAGATCGTGGCCACCTGCGGCAGCACCGAGGCCATGATGGCCGCCATGATGACGGTGGTGGACCCGGGGGACAAGGTCATCGTGTTCTCCCCCTTCTACGAAAACTATGGGGCGGACGCCATCCTGTCCGGGGCCGAGCCCATCTATGTGCCCCTGGTCCCGCCGGAGTTCCACTTTGACCCGGAGGTGCTGGAGGACGCCTTCCGCCAGGGGGCCAAGGCCCTGATCCTGTGCAACCCCTCCAACCCCTGCGGCAAGGTCTTCACCCGCCAGGAGCTGGAGCTGATCGCCGACCTGGCCCGGAAGTATGACGCCTATGTCATCACCGACGAGGTATATGAGCACATCGTCTATGCCCCCCACCAGCACGTCTACTTCGCCACCCTGCCCGGCATGTGGGAGCGGACCATCTCCTGCTCCTCCCTGTCTAAGACCTACTCCATCACCGGCTGGCGGCTGGGCTATACCATCGCCCCGGAGGAGATCACCGAGCGCATCAAAAAGGTCCACGACTTCCTCACCGTGGGGGCCGCCGCCCCCCTCCAGGAGGCGGTCATCCCCGGTCTGCGCTTCGGCCAGGACTACTATGACGAGCTTCAGGCCACCTACACCCGCAAGCGGGACCTGTTCCTGCGGGGGCTGGACGACCTGAAGCTGGCCCACACCGATCCCCAGGGGGCCTATTACGTGCTGCTGGATATCTCTGAGTTCGGCTATGACAGCGACCTCACCTTCTGCGAGGACCTGGCCCGGGAGGTGGGCGTGGGCGCCGTCCCCGGCTCCAGCTTCTTCCGCGAGCCGGTGAACCACCTGATCCGCCTCCACTTCGCCAAGAAGGAGGACACCCTCCTCCAGGCCTTGAACCGCCTGGGCGATTTGAGAAAGAAACTGGGCAAATAAAGCAAAACAGCCGCAGGCGTAGAAAAACGTCTGCGGCTGTTGTTATAGATGGGGTGGCCCTCTCAGTCACGGCTATCGCCGTGCCAGCTCTCCCAAAGGGAGAGCCAAGGCGGGGACTTGTCATTGCGAGGAGGGCACAAGCCCGACGCGGCAATCCGTTCCTCGCGTCTCACTTGCCTCCCCCTGTGGGGCCGATTCCCCTTGTCAAGGGGAAATGTCCCGAAGGGACAAAAGGGATAGGGTGAGTGCCCAGTGCGCACACTGGGCGGAGAGGGCCCAAAACAATAAAAAAGGACACCCGATTGGGTGCCCCGAATGGAGCGAGTGACGAGGCTCGAACTCGCTACCTCCACCTTGGCAAGGTGGCGCTCTACCAGATGAGCTACACTCGCAACAACAGTGATTATTATAGCAAAGAATCGAAAAATGTCAAGTACAAAATGAAAAAAGTTTTTTGGGGGAGAAATAAGACGAACAGGCCCTATGTGCTGCAAACTTGCTGTTGAATTTTACAGCAGCATGGGATATACTATGCCTGAAAGGAGCTGATGGATATGCCGAACATTAAACCCATTTCCGACCTGCGCAATTACAGCGAGGTCCTGCACGACGTGGCTGTGGGCGCTCCTGTTTTTTTGACAAAGAACGGACGCGGACGGTACGCCATTGTGGATATGCAGGATTATGAGAGAGCGCAGGCGACCATCCGCCTGATGAATGAGCTGGCAAAAGGCCGCCACTCCGGCGAGACGGAAGGCTGGCTGACGCCGGACGAGGTGAGGGCGCATCTGAAGCGCAAGAGCGAATGAAGAATAGAATTTATTACTCGACCGAGGCCCGCCGTGATCTGGATGATATCTGGGACTACATCGTATCAGAGCTTCAAAATCGCTCTGCCGCAGAGCGCGTGACTGACCGCATTCTGGACGCAGTCGACCAGCTGAAAAACTTTGCAGAGATGGGGACCCCGCTGTCCTCTATCGCAGATGTTGGAACGAATCATCGGTTTCTTGTCAGCGGCAGCTACATGGTGTTCTACCGCGTGCAGGGCAGCAATGTCTACGTTGACCGCATCCTCTATGGCCGCAGCGATTACATGAGCGTCTTGTTCAAAGATCTGCTGCGGAAAGAAACGATTGAATAAAATAAAAAATCGACAAGTTTCTTTTGAAACTTGTCGATTTTGGAGCGAGTGACGAGGCTCGAACTCGCTACCTCCACCTTGGCAAGGTGGCGCTCTACCAGATGAGCTACACTCGCAACAACAGTGATTATTATAGCAGAGAATCGAAAAATGTCAAGCATAAATCGAAAAAATTTTGGGCCGCCGGAGACGCTGTTTTGCAGCGCCGCCGCCGGCCCGATTTTTTGGGCTAAATGCAGTTACGACGCGGGGAAGGGGGCGGGGCACTGGGGGACAGACTGGCCGTCCCAGACATAGCCCGCCGCGGTCATCTGGGCGTCGGTCTGATAGGGGGAGATCCAGTTTTCCACCATGGCCAGGTCCAGATGCCGCCAGCCGTTCTGAGTGGATACCACGTTCCAGAAGTGGGGACGGCCATTCTGGCTGCCTTCCACCACCATGCAGTCCACGTCCAGCTGCTGGCACAGGGCGGCCATGAACAGGGCCAGCCCCTGGCTGTTGGCCCGGCCATCGGTGAGGGCCAGATAGGGCGTGCTGCCCCCGTCGGAGGTGTAGCTGCACACCCGCAGGACGGTCTGTCCCGCGGCGGAGATGCGCAGGTCGCCGGTGTAGCTCTTCAGGTCCCGGGCCAGCTCCTGGCACTGATAGCGGGTGGTCTCCTGCCGCCGGAGCAGCTCCTCCTGGGACAGGTGATAGTTCAGCTCCAGCTCCACGATGCGCTGCCGCCCGCTGTCGGGATAGAGGGACACGGACACGTCGGGCAGGTCCTCCGCCGCGTCGGGCACGGCGAAATAGGCTTGGCGGAACAGAGCCTGGATGTCCTCCACGCCCCCGTCGAAATAGCTGATGCTCAGGGTACACTCCGGGGAGAACTGCTCTAGGGCGGACTCCAGCTGGCTGCGGATGGCGGTGATGCCGGTGGCGGAGACGATGGCGTCCATCTGCTCCTTGGTCCGGCGATAGGTGATCTGCACCTCCGCCTCGTGATAGGAGAGGATGGGGGAGACGTGATACTGGATATAGTCCACCGCATAGGCCCCCAGGGGATACTCCTGGGCCACCTCCACGCAGGCCCGCTCTAAATCCGCCTGGACGTCCTCGCTCTCATACAGGCGGATGGAGGCGGAGGGCATGTTTTGGGACACCAGATAGGTGAGGATGTTCACCAGCTCCTGATAGCTCTCGGCCCGCAGGGCGGAGTTGTCCCCCTCGGTGGCGGGGGTGGTGCTGTGGACGGTGACGGACACATAGTCCCGGTCCAGCAGCCCGGCGCACCCGGTGAGCAGCAGGGACGCGGCGGCGGCAGCGGCCAATATGCGTGTTTTCATAAGAGTGCGGCCCCCCCTTTCTGAGTTAGGAGTTAGGAGTGATGAGATAGGAGTTAGGAGTGATGAGATAGGAGTTAGGAGTGATGAGATAGGAGTTAGGAGTGATGAGATAGGAGTAGGGGCGGATATGATCTGCCCGCGACACCCGACGTAACAGCATGATTTTTGTAGGGGCCGATGTCCCCATCGGCCCATGTGCAGGTCACATCCCCAGGTCCTGGTCGATCAAAACGATCTCCATGGTGTCTACCCCCATGGGCTTGTTCCACAGGACCACCAGCTCCCGGCAGATGCGCTCCGGGCTGGAGCAGTCATAGCAACGGTCCGCCTTTGCGGCGCAGGGGGTCTTGCGCTTTAGCCGCTGGGCGTTTTTGGGGGCGGCGATGTTCCGGGCCCGCCACAGGGCGGCGTCGTAGTCCGGGGCGATCTTGTTGGCCCCCACCACGAAATAGACCCGCTTGTGGCCGAACAGGGTGGAGGCCACCCGGTTGCCAGCCCCGTCGATGTTGATGAGCTCCCCCGTCTCGGCCAGGCCGTTTACAGAGCTGAGATACACCTCCGTCTGCATCCCGTCCATCCGGTCATCCCCCTTCCAGTGCCACAGACAGCGGTTGTGGGCGGACAGGCGGGGGTACAGATCCAGCTGGTCCAGGGTAACGGAGCCGCCGAAGGCCACGGATGTGTGGTCGATGACGGAGTCCAGATAGTCCGCCGCCTGCTGGGCGGCGGCAAAGCGCCGGACGGTGTAGCCCCGGCGGGTGAGATTTTCTGTGAGCTTTTCGTAATTTGGCATACAAGACCCCTCCTGAAATTCTGGGCTTACAGTGCGTTCTTCTTATACCGGGTAAAGCCCCGGCCCAGCACCTCACGGGCGTCGCAGACGATGAGAAAGGCGTCCGGGTCCAGCTCCTTCACCGTCTGGCGCACGGCCACGATCTGCCGCTGCTTAAAGGCGCACATGAGTACCTGCTTCTCCTGGCCGCTCCAGGCCCCCTGGCCGTGGAGCAGGGTCACGCCCCGGCCCAGATCATGGGTCAGGGCCTCCACCACCGGGCCGGTCTGCTGGGTGATGATATAAGCCACCTTGGCTTTGTCCAGACCATAGAGCACCGTGTCGGTGACATAGGAATAGGCCACTTGAGCCACCAGGCCGTACAGGGCGGCGTTGATGCTGCCATAGGCCGCGGACACCAGCAGCAGGGCGGACACGTCCACCGCAAGCAGCACCTTGCCCATGGACAGCCAGGGCAGGGCCAGCTTCAGCAGCCGGGCAATCAGGTCGGTGCCCCCAGTGGTGGCCCCCTTGGAGAAGATCAGTCCCGCCGCCAGGCCCAGCAGGGCCCCGCCGCACACGGCGGCCAGCATGGGGTCGGTGGCCGGGAAGGGAAAGAGCAGGTTCAGCCCGTCCATGGCCACCGAGGACAGGGCCATGGCGTATAGGGAGGAGGCCAGCAGATGTCCGCCGATGAACCGCCACCCCAGCAGAAACAGGGGGATGTTCACCAGCAGGACGAACAGGCCCACCGACAGAAAGGGAATATAGGTGTGGATGGCCTGGCCCAGGCCGGTGATGCCCCCCAGGGCGATCTGGTTGGGGGCATAGAACCAGTTAAAGGCCAAGGCGTACAGCAGGGAGCCCATGGTGATCCAGAGATAAGACGTGAGCAGCTTTTTCGCGGACTGGGCGTTCATGAAGAAACCCTTCTTTCTCTATCGGTCCGTCTTGGGGAAAATCAGGACAGGTCCAGGGTCATCTGGGTCTCGCCCCGGTCCTCCTCCTTCAGCAGAGCGCCGTTTACCGGCAGGGAGCGGGCGCGGTAGCGGGACGGATTGACGATGGCGGTCTGATCCAGGGGCAGGACCTTCTCCACCCGGTATTTGGGCTTGAGGGTCATGATGTTCACGCCCTGGGTGGTGCGGGTGGTCTTGGGGTTCAGGGCGGAGGTGTGGAAGACCATGCAGCGGCCCTCGGTGGTGTACACGGCGGCCTCAAAGTCCTCCCGGACCAAAAATGCCGTGACCAGGGGTGCCTTGTCGGAGTAGGCTCCGGTGAGCTTTTTCCGCCGGGTCTGGGTCTGATAGGCGCTCAGCTCCACCCGGGCCACCTTGCCGTTGTCAAAGAAGAACAGCAGATTGCCCGAGTAGTCCCCGGGGATGCAGGCCCACAGGGGACGCTCCTCCTGGTCCATGGCCAGCTTGGTGGGCAGATAGTCCCCCAGAACGCTGGCCTTGGCGTCGTCAAAGTCGCTCAGGCGGGTCTTATAGCACTGCTGTCTGTCGGTGAACACCAGCAGTTCGTCCCGGTTGTTGGCCTCCCACTGGAGGAAGGGGCCGTCCCCGTCCTTATACTTCTGGTCGCTGGCCATGCGCAGGGACTGGGGGGTGATCTTCTTCAGATAGCCCTCCCGGGACAGGAACAGGTGGACGGGATAGTCGGGGGTCTCGTCCTCCGGGGCGGCCTCCGTCTGACTCTGGTGGTCATAGACGATCTCGGTGCGCCGGGGGGTGGCGTATTTCTTCTTGACTTCGGTCAGCTCCTGGGTGATCTGCTTTTTGATGCGCTTGGGGGAGGAGACCAGGTCCTCCAGATCGGCGATCTCCGCCTGGAGCTCGTCCACCTCCTGGGTGCGGCGGAGGATATACTCCTTGTTGATGTTCCGCAGGCGGATGTCGGCCACATATTCGGCCTGGGTCTGGTCGATGCCAAAGCCGATCATCAGGTTGGGCACCACCTCGGCGTCCTCCTCCGTGTCCCGGATGATCTGGATGGCCCGGTCAATGTCCAGCAGGATGCGGCGCAGACCCAGCAGCAGGTGGAGCTTCTCCTTCTTCCGGTTCATGGTGAAATAGGTGCGCCGGCGCACGGAGTCCATCCGCCAGGCGGTCCACTCCTCCAGGATCTCCCGCACGCCCATCACCCGGGGCATCCCGGCGATGAGGATGTTGAAGTTGCAGGACTGGCTGTCCAGCAGGGGGGTGGAGCGGAACAGCTTGGCCATGAGCTTGTCCGGGTCGGTGCCCCGCTTCAGGTCGATGGTCAGCTTCAGGCCGGACAGGTCGCTCTCGTCCCGCACGTCGGAGATCTCCCGGGTCTTGCCCGTCTTCACCAGCTCGATGATCTTCTCTTTGATGGCCTCGATGGTGGTGGAGTAGGGGATCTCATAGACCTCGATCAGGTTTTCTTCTTTGATATAGCGCCACTTGGAGCGGATCTTAAAGGAGCCCCGGCCCGTGCGATAGATGTCGCTGAGGGCGGCCTGGTCATACAGCAGCTCGCCGCCGGTGGGCAGGTCGGGGGCCTTCAGCGTCTCCATCAGGTCGCACTCCGGGTCCTTTAAATAGGCGATGGTGGCGTCGCACACCTCCCCCAGGTTAAAGCCGCACAGGTTGCTGGCCATGCCCACGGCGATGCCCTGGTTGGCGGACACCAGCACATTGGGGAAGGTGGTGGGCAGCAGAGCGGGCTCCTTCATCTTCCCGTCATAGTTGTCCACAAAGTCCACCGCGTCCTGGTCGATGTCCCGGAACAGCTCGGCGCAGATGGGGTCCAGCCGCACCTCGGTATACCGGCTGGCGGCCCAGGCCATGTCCCGGGAATAGACCTTGCCGAAGTTGCCCTTGCTGTCCACCAGGGGGTGGAGCAGAGCGCCATAGCCCCGGGAGAGGCGGACCATGGTGTCATAGATGGCCGCGTCGCCGTGGGGGTTGAGCTTCATGGTCTGGCCCACCACATTGGCACTCTTGGTCCGGGGGCCGGAGAGCAGCTTCATCTGGTACATGGTGTACAGCAGCTTTCGGTGGCTGGGCTTAAAGCCGTCGATCTCTGGGATGGCCCGGGAGACGATGACGCTCATGGCATAGGGCATATAGTTGGTTTCCAGCGTTTCGGTGATGGGCTGTTCCAGCACCTCCGCCCGCAGCCCCATGGCCGCAGGGTCCACAACAGCGGGCTTCTTCGCCCCGCCGCCGGTCTTTTTTCTTGCCATTGTATCAGTCCTTTAAGAAAGTAAAGCAAATCTGAGTTGTTAAGTAATTAGGCATATCACAACGCTGCCCGTGTTTGCTGTGTATCATAGATTTTAGAAGAGCTTCTTGATACGCCGTAGGGGCGGACCTCTGTGTCCGCCCGCTGGACAGGGTATCGTAAAATGCCAGGGTCAGTGACATTGGCTCCAGCGCAAGGGATTTTCTTGTATGTAATTTCTGACTTGAAGCAAATCGTTCTCGTTGGCAAAATGTGGTCATGATATCCTCTTTGCCACAGCTTGGGCCCGAACGGCTGCCCGTCTGTCTGATAGAGGTGGTCGGTATAAGATTTAAACCGCTGTATGACCTTGGACAGGGGGTGGCCCCCATACTGTCCCGTCAGATTCAGCAACAGATGAACATGGTCCGGCATGATGACATAACAGTCCACAGCGACGCCGGGATTCACGGCGGGAATGGATAAAATGGACTGTTTTATCTTGACGCCCAGCGGGGTGAGGGAAACGGGCGGGTCGGAGAACAGGTCGGCCTGTTGGCCGATGTGGCAAAAGAACACACAGTCCCGCCGCGCAGCGCATATGGTAACGAAATAAGATCCTGGGGAGCTATAGTCGTAGGCAGAGAGACGAAGACTCGGCCTGCGGGGATAAATGATATCATCAGACAAAGAGAACGCCCCCGTTGAGAAATGATAAATTTACCGTTTTATCGTTGTGCGGTGGTCGTCGCGGGCGGACACAGAGGTCCGCCCCTACGGCGTGTCAGGATAGTCTTGTTGCTAAATCCATTATGTCCGTGTCAGGGTGGCCCGAGATAAACCCTTACGAAATATCCGCCAGGTCCAGGTATTTATATCCGTTATCCGCGATGTGGCTCTTGCGGCCCTGGAGGTCGTCGCCCAGGAGGAGGTCGAAGACCTGGGCGGTGCGCTCCACGTCCTCGGGCATGACCTTGATGAGCCGCCGGGTGGCGGGGGACATGGTGGTCAGGGCCATCATCTCCGGGTCGTTCTCGCCCAGGCCCTTGGAGCGCTGGATCTCATACTTCTTCCCGGCAAGCTGAGCGACTTTGTCGTTCTTCTCCTTGTCGGAGTAGGCGAAGAAGGGATAGGGCATGTCCTTGCAGGTGATCTCGTACAGGGGGGACTCGGCAATGTAGACATAGCCCTGCTGGATGAGGGTGGGGGTCAGGCGATAGAGCATGGTGAGGATCAGGGTGCGGATCTGGAAGCCGTCCACGTCGGCGTCGGTGCAGATGACGATCTTGTTCCAGCGCAGGCTGTTCAGGTCGAAGGAGGCCAGGTCCTTGGCCCGCTTGTCCTGCACCTCCACGCCGCAGCCCAGCACCTTCAGCAGGTCGGTGATGATCTCGCTTTTGAAGATCTTGTTGTAGTCGGCCTTCAGGCAGTTCAAGATCTTGCCCCGCACGGGCATGATGCCCTGGAACTCCGCGTCACGGCTGAGCTTTACGCTGCCCATGGCGGAGTCGCCCTCCACGATGTACAGCTCCCGCCGGGACACGTCCTTGGTGCGGCAGTCCACAAACTTCTGCACCCGGTTGGACAGGTCCATGGAGCCGGTGAGCTTCTTTTTCAGATTCAGCCGGGTCTTCTCCGCGTTCTCCCGGGACCGCTTGTTGATGAGCACCTGTTCGGCGATCTTCTGGGCGTCCTGGGGGTTCTCGGTGAAATAGACCTCCAGCCGCTCCCGGAGGAAGCGGGTCATGGCCTCCTGGACGAACTTGTTGTTGATGGCCTTTTTCGTCTGGTTCTCATAGGAGGCCAGGGTGGAGAAGTTGTTGCTCACCAGCACCAACGCGTCCTGAACGTCAGGGAAGGTGATCTTGCTCTCGTTTTTGTTATACTTGTTCTGGCTTTTCAGATAGGCGTCCAGCTCAGAGACAAAGGCGGACCGCACCGCCCGGTCCGGGGAGCCGCCGTGCTCCAGCCAGGAGGAGTTGTGATAGTGCTCGATGACCTGTACCCGGTTGGAGAAGCAGAAGGACACGGACAGCTTCACTTTATACTCCGGCTTGTCCGCCTGGTCCCGGCCCCGGTCCTCCGCCTCCCAGAAGACGGGCTTGGTGAGGGCGTCCTCCCCGGCCAGCTCGGCCACATAGTCCACGATGCCGTTTTCATAGAGAAAATCGGTGGTCTCGAACTTGCCGCCCACCTGGTTGCGGAAGCGGAAGGTGATGCCCGCGTTGACCACCGACTGGCGCTTCATCACGTCCAGATAGTATTCCACCGGGATATCCACGTCGGTGAACACCTCAGGGTCGGGCTTCCAGTGGAACAGGGAGCCCGTCTTCTTGCCCCGGTCTGTGGGCTCCTTGTGCAGGCCGCCGATGTTCTCGCCCTTTTCAAAGTGGAGGGTGTATTTAAAGCCGTCCCGCCAGATGGTGGCGTCGAAATATTCGCTGGAATACTGGGTGGCGCAGGCGCCCAGGCCGTTCAGACCCAGGGAATATTCATAGTTGTCCCCGCTGGTGTTGTCATATTTGCCGCCGGCGTACAGCTCGCAAAAGACCAGCTCCCAGTTAAAGCGCTGCTCGTTCTCGTTCCAGTCCACGGGGCAGCCCCGGCCCTGGTCCTCCACCTGGATGGACCGGTCAGCAAAGCGGGTGACGGTGATGAGCCGCCCGTGGCCCTCCCGGGCCTCGTCGATGGCGTTGGACATGATCTCGAACACGGAGTGCTCGCAGCCCTCCAGCCCGTCGGAGCCGAAGATAACGCCGGGCCGCTTCCGCACCCGCTCCGCCCCCTTCAGGGCGGAAATAGATTCGTTTCCATAGGGGGTTTTCTTTTGAGCCATGGTAAACCTTCCTCACTCTTTTCGTGCATGTGACGTACATAATATATCACTATAATCATACCAAATTTCCCGGGGGAAAGTCAAGGAAGGGGAAGCGCGACAAAAAAGCACCCCGCCCGCACCTGGAACAGGCACGGGCGGGGAAAGACAACAAAGGGAACGCACAGGTCAGTCCGAAAGCAGCCAGTCGATCAGGTTTTTAGATCGGATACCCTCGTAAGACTGCTCCACTCCAGGGTCCAGCGACAGCACGATTTTTTCATAGTTGTCCTGTATCCTTTGCAGCGGAGCCAATTCACGCAGACGGACCGTTTCGGCGCTCATGGATTCAGTCACTTGGATATAGATCTTGTCCGTGGTAGTGGTGGCGATAAAGTCCACCTCGGCGTTGTCGATCTTGCCGATGGCGACGTCGTAGCCCCGGCGCAGCAACTCGAAATAGACCAGGTTTTCCAGGACATGTCCGCTGTCACGGTCACGCAGCCCCAGGAGACAGTTGCGCAGCCCGATGTCCACGATATAGTATTTTCCAAGAGTGCGGAGGTATTCTTTTCCTTTGATGTCAAACCGTTTGATCTCATAGAAGAAGTAGCTTTCCAGCAGCGCATTCACATAAGCCTGCACCGTGTGCGTACTTGGGCTGCCTCTGCGCTGCCCGTGCTCCAGCAGCCCCTCGTTGGACAGTGTGTTTCCAATGGAGGAGATAGAGACGGTGGAGCCCACGTTGTCGGCCAAAAACAGAATGATCTTGCGCAGCAGCGCCGCGTCTGTGATCTGACGCTGCCCACGGCGCTTTTCCCGTTCCAGAATGTCGCGCATGATGACCGTGGAATAAATACCGTCCAGCAGGGCAAAGGCCCGCTCCTGGTCCAGGCCCACATCGGCGATCCCAGGCATCCCACCAAAGCACAGATAGGCGTCGAACACTTCCCGTATCTCATAGGGTTCGTTGTCCTTGCCGAATATCTGTTTGCGGGTCCCGCCCAGGGCGCTGTTGGTCACGCGGACCTGAAAGTCGTGAAAGTCCAGAAACTCCCGGAAGGACAGGGGGAGCATTTTGATCTCGACACAGCGGCCTGAGAGATAGGTGGAGTACTCAGAGGAGAGGAGATAGGCGTTGGAGCCGGTGACATAGATATCACAGTCAAGGTCCACCCGGAAGGCGTTGACCGCGTTTTCCCAGGCCTCGATTCGCTGCAGCTCGTCAAAGAAGAGATACATTCGCTTTTGCGGAACTGTGCGGGCGCGGACGTATTGGTAAATATCATCTGCGGTCATGCTGCGGAAGTCGTGGGATTCAAAATTCATTTCGATGATCTGCTCCGGGAGCACGCCGGTATCGCGCAGATGCTCTGCCATCAGCTTCAGCAGACTGGATTTTCCGCAGCGGCGGATACCGGTGATGATCTTGACAGGTTCCGTGTCCTGAAAACCGATCAGCTTATCCAGATAAGATTTGCGCATTTTCAGCTTGTGAGATCCGATCATAGGAACACACCTCCTGTGGATAGTATGGCATAAACTCTAAAAAAAATCAAGTTTGTGCTATCAACAGCATAAACTTTAGAATTCGACGAATAAATGCTATGTGCGACAAAAAAGCACCCCGCCCGCACCTGGTTACAGGCGCGGGCGGGGCTTTGGGACACAGACGGCGGCGGAAAGAAGAGAAGAAAGTGAGGAGAAAGGAAAAGGTACCAGGAAAATGGAGAGAAGAGACCGCCGTCTGACAGACGCGAAAATTACACCTCGAACATCAGGTCGCCATAGGTGGGCACGGGCCAGATGGCCTTGTCCACCAGCAGCTCCAGCTCGTCCACGGGCTTGCGCAGGGCAGCCATGGCGGGGACGATCTGGTCGTGATAGGCCATGGCCATGGCGGGCACGTCGTCCATGGAGTCCACCTGGGGCAGCAGGACCTTCAGCTTCTCCAGGGCCTCAGACGCCTGGGTCAGCAGGGCGGAGCACTTCTCCAGCAGCTCCTTCTGCACGGGGGCGTCCACGCCGGCGCCGGTGACGGCGGCGATGGACTGGCCCAGACGGGTGCAGTCGTGGATGGCGGCGGGGATATAGTGCTTGCCGGCCATGTGGATCATGGTCTGGGTCTCGATCTTCAGCACCTTGGCATAGGTCTCGTACATGATCTCCGCCCGGGCCTCCAGCTCGGACTTGGTGTAGATGTTGAACTTGGTGAACAGGTTCTCGGCCTTCTCGGTGGTTAGAGCGGGGATGGCGTTGACCATGGAGGGCAGGTTGGGCAGACCACGGCGGGCGGCCTCCTCCACCCAGGCGTCGGAATAGCCGTTGCCGTTGAAGATGACCCGGTGGTGGGCGGAGAGCATGTCGTGGATGAGCTTGAAGCAGGCGGCGTTAAAGTCGTCGGCCTTCTCCAGCACGTCGGCGGCCTCGCACATGGCCTCGGCCACGATGGCGTTCAGGGTGGTGTTGGCGTCGGCGATGGAGTCGGAGGAGCCCACCATGCGGAACTCGAACTTGTTGCCGGTGAAGGCGAAGGGAGAGGTGCGGTTCCGGTCGGTGGCGTCCTTTTTGATCAGGGGCACGGTGGACACGCCGGAATAGAGCTTGGTGGTGGCCAGCAGCTGCACAGAGTCGGCGTTGGACACGATCTGGTCCACCACGCTGTCCAGCTGATCGCCCAGGAAGATGGAGATGATGGCGGGGGGAGCCTCCTGAGCGCCCAGGCGGTGCTCGTTGCCCGGGTTAGAGGCGGAGCAGCGCAGCAGGTCGGCGTGGACGTCCACCGCCTTGATGATGCAGGAGAGGACCAGCAGGAACTGGAGATTCTCGTTGGGGGTGTCGCCGGGGTCCAGCAGGTTCTCGCCCAGGTTGGTGGTGAGAGACCAGTTGTCGTGCTTGCCGGAGCCGTTCACACCGGCGTAGGGCTTTTCGTGGAGCAGACACACCAGACCGTGGCGGGTGGCCACCCGCTTCATGGTCTCCATGGCCAGCTGGTTCTGGTCCACGGCCAGGTTGCACATGGTATAGATGGGGGCCATCTCATGCTGGGCGGGGGCCACCTCGTTGTGCTGGGTGGTGGCGGGGATGCCCAGCTTCCACAGCTCCTGGTTCAGGTCGGCCATGAACTGGCCCACACGATAGCGGATGACGCCGAAATACTGGTCGTCCAGCTCCTGGCCCTTGGGGGCGGGGGCGCCGAACAGGGTGCGTCCGGTGTAGATGAGGTCGCGGCGCTTTAAGTACTTGTCCCGGTCCACCAGGAAATACTCCTGCTCCGCGCCCACAGAGGGGGTCACCCGGGTGGCCTGGGTGTTGCCGAACAGGCGCAGGATACGCACGGCCTGGGTGCTCACGGCCTCCATAGACCGGAGCAGGGGGGTCTTCTTGTCCAGGGCCTCGCCGTTATAGGAGACAAAGATGGTGGGGATGCACAGGATGGTGCCGCAGGACATCTCCTTCACAAAGGCGGGGGAGGTCATGTCCCAGGCGGTGTAGCCCCGGGCGTAGTGGGTGGCCCGCAGGCCGCCGGAGGGGAAGGAGGAGGCGTCGGGCTCGCCCTTGATGAGCTGCTTGCCCGTCAGCTGAAGCAGGGTCTTGCTGTCGTCGGGGGCGGTGATGAAGGAGTCATGCTTTTCGGCGGTGATGCCGGTGAGGGGCTGGAACCAGTGGGTGTAGTGGGTGGCGCCCTTTTCCACCGCCCAGTCCTTCATGGCGTTGGCCACGATGTCGGCGGTGGCCATGGTGATGTTGCCGCCGTGCTCCATCACGTCTACCACCTCGGCATAGGCTTTCTTGGGCAGGCGCTCCCGCATGACAGACATGCTGAACACGTTTTCGCCGAAAATTTCAGAGATGTTCACGCTCATATGATCCGATCCTTTCCTTTTAAACCGGTGGCGGTCAGGGTAAAAAAAGAGACAACAACGCCAACTCAGACGTCATTGCCCTACTTCACAGCAGACCGCTCTACTCCACATCCAAAATAGGAAGCAAGCAAATCTTCTGCTACTAACATACCCTATCCCGGCCTCTTTTGCAAGAGTGAATTCTGACTAAAGTTCCCGGCGGACCGGCCAGAAAATCATGGGAGTTCTCACGAAAGTGATAAAAAACCGGCGAAAATGCCCCGCCTTTCCCGGGAAAGCGGCTCAGAAAAGAAAGCCGCCTCTTGACAGAAGCGCCCCTGAAATGCCATACTTTTTTCATTAAGTCCCAAAGCGGCCCTCCCGCGGGAGGAGAAAAGGAGCGTTCTGCATGGGTCACACCAAGGAAGACATCATCCGTCTGGTAGAGGACGAAGAGATCGAGTTTATCCGAATGCAGTTTGTGGATATTTTCGGCCAGCTGAAAAACGTGGCCATCACCGCCTCTCAGATCGAGAAGGCGGTGAACAACCAGATCATGTTCGACGGCTCCTCCATCGAGGGGTTCACCCGCATCAACGAGTCGGACCAGTGCCTGTATCCCGATTTGAACAGCTTTACCATCTTCCCCTGGCGGCCCTCCCAGGGCAAGGTGGCCCGGCTCATCTGCGACGTGTATAACCCGGACGGCACCCCCTTTGTGGGCGACCCCCGGGGCGTGCTGCGCCGGGTGCTCCGCCGGGCGGAGGACATGGGTTTTGACACCTTTAACATCGGCCCGGAGCTGGAGTTCTTCCTGTTCGAGACCGACGAGATGGGCCGGGCCACCACTATTACCCGGGACGAGGCGGGCTATTTCGACTTAGGCCCCCTGGACCACGGGGAGTCCACCCGCCGGGAGGTGTGCATGAACCTGGAGGAGATGGGCTTTGAGATCGAGGCCAGCCACCACGAGTGCGCCATCGGCCAGCACGAGATCGACTTTAAATATGTGGACGCCTTAGACGGGGCGGACAAGATCATGACCCTGAAGCTGGCCGTGAAGACCCTGGCCCAGAAAAACGGCCTGCACGCCACCTTCATGCCCAAGCCGGTGTACGGCGTGGCCGGGTCGGGGATGCACCTGAACATGTCCCTGTTCAAAGACGGGCGGAACGTGTTCTATGACGAGGGGGGCCAGCGGCAGCTGTCGAAAACGGCCCGGTCCTTTATTGCCGGACTGCTGCGCCACGCCGACGGCTTCACCGCCCTGACCAACCCCCTGGTGAACTCCTACAAGCGCCTGGGGGCGGGGTATGAGGCCCCCCGGTATAAGGCCTGGTCTTCGGCCAACCGGTCCACCCTGATCCGCATCCCCTCGGTGCGGGGACAGAGCACCCGGGTGGAGCTGCGCAGCCCGGACCCCTCCTGCAACCCATATCTGGCGGTGGCCGCCTGTCTGGCCGCCGGGCTGGACGGCATCGCCCAGGGGCTGGAGCCGCCGGAGGAGATCTCCGGGGACGTGTACGCCATGGACGACGCGGCCCGGGCGGCCCGGAACATCGGGGCCCTGCCCGAGACGCTGAAGGACGCCCTGGACGCCCTGGAGCGGGACAAGCTGATGATGGACGTGCTGGGGGAGCATGTGGCCCGGCACTACATCCAGGGCAAGCGCAAGGAGTGGAACGAGTATCAGACCCGGGTGTCCAGCTGGGAGCTGGAGAAGTATCTGGTGACCTATTAAAACGATACTCGGGCTTTATGAATCTGGTGTAGGGGCGGCCTGTGGCCGCCCGGACAAATCGTTTACAACTGGGAGAGGGGGAAGCGGACATGGAGACGGTGATCGTGGCCTTTGAAAACGGGACCATGGCCCAGCGTTTTGGCGAGCTGCTGGAGAACACCGGCACGGCCAAATGCCTCCTGTGCCGCTCCGGGGACCAGGTCCGCCGTCTGATGAACAAGCAGACGGTGTACTGCGTGGTCTGCGGTCCCCATCTGTCCGACGGCCCGGCGGAGTGGCTGGCGGAGGACCTGCCCCCGGCCTGCTCCCTGCTTCTGGTGGGGCCTCAGCACATGCTGGACGCCTGCGCCAGCCGGGACGTGTACACCCTGGCCACCCCCATCCGCCGGGAGGAGGCGGTGTCCACCGTCAAGCTGCTGCTCCAGTTCGGCCACCGGATGGAGCGCTTCACCGCCGCCCGCCGAACCAGCGCCGACCAGGCCACGGTGGACCGGGCGAAAAAGCTGCTCATGGACCGCCTGGGCATGACCGAGGACCAGGCCCACCGGGAGCTGCAAAAGCGAAGCATGGACGCCGGAGCCAGACTGAGCCACACGGCAAGACAGGTCATTCGAGAGCTAGAAAAATAGTTAGGAGTTAGGAGGGATGAGTTAGGAGTTGGCCACTCCACTCATCCCTCCTAACTCCTAACTCATAACTCTATGGGAGCCGGCATACCTTGTACCAGCTTGATATTGGTGCAAGGGTGGTGCGTGCTGTGAAGTTTGTAAAAATGGAGGGCCTGGGCAACGACTATCTCTTTCTCAACTGCCTGGAGGGGGAGCCGCCTGACCTGCCCCGGCTGGCGAAACGGCTCAGTGACCGGCATTTTGGCGTTGGGGCGGACGGACTTATCTGCGTCAAGCCGGGGTGGGCGGGGGACTTTGCCATGGAGATGTACAACGCCGATGGCTCCCGGGGGGCCATGTGCGGCAACGGCATCCGCTGCCTGGGCAAGTTTGTGTATGACAATGGCCTGACCCGCAAGCGCTGCCTGACCGTCCAGACTGACGCGGGGCCCCGGGGGCTGGAGCTGTCCGTCCAGAACGGCCAGGTGGCGGAGGTGACGGTGGACATGGGGCCGGCCCAGGTGGAGGAGGAGGTATACTGCCAGACCCCGGCGGGGGCCTTTTGGGTCACGCCGGTGGATGTGGGCAACCCCCACGGGGTGGTCTTCTGCCCGGAGTGGACGGAGGAGGAGACGGCCCGGGTGGGCCCCATGCTGGAGGGCTGCCCCCAGTTGGGAGAGCGGCGGAACATCGAGTTTTTGACGGTGGAGGACCGGGAGCACCTGACCGTCCGGGTGTGGGAGCGGGGCAGCGGCGTGACCCTGGCCTGCGGCACCGGGGCCTGCGCCAGCTTCGCCGCCGCCCGACGCCGGGACCTGTGTGGGAGGAAGGTGCAGGTCCGCCTGCCCGGAGGCACTTTAAAGGTGGAGGAGCGGGAGGGCAGGCTCTTTATGACCGGCCCGGCCCACACCGTCTTCCGGGGCGAGATCGACCTGCCTTGGCCGCCTGGACCGAGCCGGGAGACGGACGAAACACGCTGACAGAAAATACAAGAAAAATTTTTCAAAAAATCGAAAAAAAGACTTGCATTTCTCCCGGGGGTATGCTATTATAACTAAGCTGTCTGACACGGACAGCCAACAGAATACTTCCGGGTGTGGCGAAGTTTGGTATCGCGCTTGAATGGGGTTCAAGAGGCCCTGAGTTCGAATCTCAGCACTCGGACCAAAAGTCCTGAAAACGAAAGTTTTCAGGACTTTTTCTATCTGTTTCAACAGCACTTGCCCCCTGCCATTTCCTGTGATATAATAGGCCAACTCAAGCAATATGGCCATGAAGGAATTGGAGGTGCTCTATGAAGCGAAAGGTCACTTTGGCGCTGGCGGTTTTGGCCGTGGCGGCCCTGTGCGCCCTGGGGGGCGTCTGCCTCACCTATCCCATCCAACTGGACCAGGCCACGCTGCCCGGGTATCTGGCGGACTTCTATGACCGGGGCCGCAGCACGCCCCTGTCGCCACAGGTCACGATATATGACGAACTGGAGCTGGGCCGGCGAAACTATTACCTGTTTGAGGTGGGGCCCGATTTAGAACTGGGCACCGCCACACTGGAGCGCGGCCCCCTGGGGCGGTATAAGATCGTCCGCATTGGCTGGGGCGGCGGAAACTTTAAAAACAGCGTGGAGGAGAGCGGCGGGGAGAAATACCTGCTCATCGCCGGGCGGGACGCCGGGGAGCAGATCGCCAGAATATCCGCCCAGCTGGGGGGAGAGACCTATGACCTGTACCCCCAGGGGGACCACTTCCTGGTCTGCACCAAGCTCAGCGGCCTGACGGAGGACACCCACGTGGATGATATGACCTTCTATAACGGGGCGGGGGAGGACATCACGGGGGATTACTTCCCCGGCAGCAGCCAGAAGCCGCCCGACGAGATGGGCGACGCCGACTGGGCTGCCCCCACGGATACGGGTCTGGCGGAGACGGTGTGGGGCTGCTCCGGCTGGGTCCTGAAGCTGGGCGGAGACGCGGACGCCGCCGACTGGGCGGGCACGGCGGAGCTGTGCGAGAGCCAGGAGGGCCAGTCCGACGAACTGGTCTGCTCCGGCCAGTGGCGGATGGAGGAAGACGACCTCCGCCTGGAGCTGTCCGGCCAGGACATGACGGTCAGTGGAGCCTTCCCCGTGGAGATATCTCCCTCCGGCGAGCAGCTGCGCATCCGTTCCACGCAAGAGGGCGAACAGCTGCCCTTCCTGCAGGACCAGGAGGACGAAGTCGAACTGACGCTGTATTTCGGATAGGATAAAATAGCATAAACTGAGGGCTGCGGCGTGTGCCGCAGCCCTTTTGCTGTTTTGTGCCTCAGTTTAAACTTTGTTTAACAACTGTTTATATCGAGTTTTACGCCTCCCGTTACAATGACATGGTGTAAGGGAGGCGCTTGTTTATTATGGGAGAGACGAACGAAGCACAGGGCAGTTTGGCGGCGGGCCTGGCATGAACAAATACCAGACCCTGGCGGCCAACACCATTCTGATGAGCATCGGCACCGTCGGCTCTAAGCTGCTGGTGTTTTTGATGGTGCGGTTTTACACCGGCTATCTCACCCCGGCGGAGTACGGCACCGCCGACCTCATCACCCAGACGGCAAATCTGCTGATCCCCCTGGTGTCGCTGGACATCACCGACGCGGTGTTTCGTTTTGCGGCGGACCGCCGGAGCGGACGGGCGGGGCCTTCTCCGTGGGCCTGCGGGTGATCACCCTGGGCTCGGCGGGAATGCTGCTGGTGATCGCCCTTTTACAGGGGTTCCCGGAGGTGCGGGCCTATGGATTCCTGCTGGCCTCCTTCGTCATCGCCTCCTGCTATCACGCTCTCTGTGCCCACTTCGTCCGGACCAGGGGGGACACGGCCCTGTTTGCCGCCCAAGGACTGTTCAACACGGCCCTGTTCATCGGTCTGAACGTGCTCTTTCTGGCGGTGTTCCAGTGGGGCATCCGAGGCTATGTCCTGTCCACCACGGTGGCGAACCTGGCCACAACGCTGGGGCTTGTCTGGAAAGCGCGGCTGTGGCGGTATGTGCAATTCGCACCCAAAAGCAGGCTGCGGCGGCAGATGCTGCGCTATTGCATCCCGCTGATCCCCACGGCCATCTTCTGGTGGGTCATGGGGGTGTCGGACCGGTATATGGTCAAGTGGTTTTTGGGCAGCGACGCCAACGGCATCTACGCCGTGGCCTATAAGATCCCCACCATCCTGACCATTTTGGCCTCTGTATTCATGGACGCCTGGCAGCTGTCCGCCATTGCCGAGAGCAGCGGGGACCGGCGGGCCCACCTGCGGTTCTATGGGCGGATCTGGGACCTGTTCGCCTCCACCGTCTTTTTGGGGGCAGGCGGGATCATTGCCCTGTCGCCGCTGCTCATCCGCATTCTGGCGGACGAGCCATACTACCCCGCGTGGCGGTATATCCCCATGCTGACCCTGTCCATGGCCGCCGCCGCTCTCTCCAACTTTATGGGCAGCGTCTATGTGGTGACCAAAAAGAGCGCGGCCTCCTTCTGGACCTCACTGGTGGGGGCGATATCCAACGTCCTGCTGAACCTGTGGCTCATCCCCTGGCTGGGCATTCAGGGAGCTGCCGCCGCCACCTTTTTCAGCTGTCTGGCGGTGTTTTTGATCCGGCTGGTCAACGCCCGCCTGCTGCTCCCCTTCCACCTCTCCGGGAAAAAGCTGGCCCTGGGCGTGGGCACGCTGACGGTTCAGACCGGGTGGCTCCTGCTGGGGCTCCCCGGAGGGCTGCTGGTGCAGGGCGGGTGTCTGGTGCTCCTGTTGCTGCTGGGCGCTCCGGCAGTTTTGTCCACCGCACAGATGATCTTTCACAGAAAGTAGGCGTTTTTTATGATCGTAACGGTATTTCACGGCTTTTGCATGGCCCTGGCCGACAGCGTCCCCGGCGTATCCGGCGGGACCATCGCGTTCATCCTGGGCTTTTACGAGCGCTTTTTGGACGCCATCCACGACCTGTTCCGGGGGGAGAGGGAGCGGCGAAAGGCCGGGCTGCGCTATGTGCTGAAGCTGGGGCTGGGCTGGATGGTGGGCATGACCGCCTGTGTGATCCTGCTGTCCGGCCTGTTTGCCAAGAACATCTACTTCATGAGTTCCCTGTTCCTGGGACTCACCCTCTGTTCTGTCCCCTTCATCGTCTCGGCGGAGCGGGAGACGCTGAAAAAGCAGCCCCTGCGCCACGGGTGGTTCTTGCTGCTGGGGGTGGCCGCTGTGGCGGCCCTGACTCTGCTGCGCACGGGGATGGGCGCCATGGGCAGCGTGAACTATGCCCATCTCACGCCGGTCCAGTTGGTCTATCTGTTTTTCTCCGGCATGGTGGCCATCACCGCCATGGTGCTGCCCGGCATTTCCGGCTCGTCCATCCTGCTGATCGCGGGGGTGTACCTGCCCACGATCCAGGCCATCCACAGCTTTCTGCGCCTTCAGCTGGACGTGGTCCCCGGGCTGTGCGCCCTGGGCTTTGGCGTCGTCGCGGGAGCGGGGCTGTCCATCCACGCCATCCGCGCCGCCCTGCGCAGCTGCCGCAGCCAGATGGTCTGGCTGATCCTGGGCCTGATGCTGGGGTCGCTCTATGCCATCGCAAACGGCCCCGCCAGCCTGGACACACCCCTGCCGCCCCTGGACGCCGCCACCTTTCAGCTCCCCGCCTTCCTGCTGGGCACGGCCATCCTGCTGGCGCTGGAGGGGCTGAAAAAGGCCACCAAGCGGCGGGAGCAGGCCAACGGTGCCCTTCAGAAGGGGGAGAGCTTGTCATGAATCTGGACTGGAGCATCTATGTCCACTCCCCAGCGACATCCTGGGCGCGGCAGTGCTGGGCGTTCTGATCGGGGAGATAACGAGACGGTGGGGAAGGGCACGACCTGACCTGGACAATATAAAATGACAGAACCGGCGGCGTGGTACTTAAAAACCACGCCGCCGGTTTTGCTTGGGCCCCTGCGGGAGGGACAACTCAGCATTTTATGATTTGTCCCAGAAAAATGCTCATTTCAACTCACGCTCCTGTGAGAGGGGCGACTTACTGCGTCAACCCCAACATCAAGGGCGTACCGCAATTTCAACTCGCGCCCCCACGGGAGGGGCGACTGGCACTCAGTCGATTGTCCGGGGCGCACCATACACATTTCTACTCGCGCCCCCACGGGAGGGGCGACGGAGGTACACCAGCACGAAGAAAGCGGCGATATAATTTCTACTCGCGCCCCCACGGGAGGGGCGACGCGGGGCCACGTCGGAGGTGGGGTGGCTCAATCAATTTCTACTCGCGCCCCCACGGGAGGGGCGACGTCTTCCCCTTTGCGCTTTATAGCAGCCTGTATGAAATTTCTACTCGCGCCCCCACGGGAGGGGCGACGTATCCGCAAACGGGAATATAACGACCATCTGTATTTCTACTCGCGCCCCCACGGGAGGGGCGACTGAATCGGATTTTATATCTAATTAGACATATTCATTTCTACTCGCGCCCCCACGGGAGGGGCGACTGGATAACGTAGCGGAATCCAGAGCACTCAAATTATTTCTACTCGCGCCCCCACGGGAGGGGCGACGGGGACAGGGTATACGGTGGATAGGTGGTCCTTTATTTCTGCTCGCGCCCCCACGGGAGGGGCGACCCAGGCCATCGACTACGACGCGGAGGTGGGAGTGTATTTCTACTCGCGCCCCCACGGGAGGGGCGACGCGCAACCGGAATTGCGAGCTTAAAACAAGACATTATTTCTACTCGCGCCCCCACGGGAGGGGCGACCCGGGGCCGCCTCATCCGCCCCGGTGAAGAGGGAGATTTCTACTCGCGCCCCCACGGGAGGGGCGACCTGTGTCTGCGGCGGCCTGGAACTTGTCATAGATATTTCTACTCGCGCCCCCACGGGAGGGGCGACGATGACTGGTGCCGCACCCACACGGCCCCGGAAGAATTTCTACTCGCGCCCCCACGGGAGGGGCGACCGGCCTTGCTAAGGTGGCAAGCTGCACCAAGTACCGATTTCTACTCGCGCCCCCACGGGAGGGGCGACATAAGTACGCCATGCAGCGGGATATCATCCTCAAGATTTCTACTCGCGCCCCCACGGGAGGGGCGACCTGACCGCAGCGCCCCTTATCAGGCGGCGGACCTTATTTCTACTCGCGCCCCCACGGGAGGGGCGACCCCCCGCACGCAAGCATAGAACGGCACATTGCACTCAATTTCTACTCGCGCCCCCACGGGAGGGGCGACCAGGATGGCGGCCACGCTCTGCTTGTCCAGCTTATTTCTACTCGCGCCCCCACGGGAGGGGCGACGAGGTTGAGCAGTTTGGCATCTGAGATGCTCCGGATTTCTACTCGCGCCCCCACGGGAGGGGCGACGCTACTGCCCGTTGAAGAAGAAAGAGAGGAAATAATTTCTACTCGCGCCCCCACGGGAGGGGCGACGGAAACGTCCTGCCCCGCCTGCACCGCCCGCAGAGATTTCTACTCGCGCCCCCACGGGAGGGGCGACGGCAATTTTCCACAAAGTTGATGCTGTGTTTTGTGGAGAATTGCCGAAAGATCACGCGGTTTTTTACGAGATATTCCCCGTATGTCAGAGAAATCTTTCAAAAAGCCGCGAAAATCAAAAGAATTTTTGCGCGGACCTTCCGCGAAATTATGTACGGGAAGGGTCGGCGCTAGAAGATCAAGGCGCTTCCGGCTTCTACGAGAGGCTTTTTTCCCATGGTCTCGATCCGATTCTCATAGGAATTGCCCAGCCGATAGAAGCGGACGGAGTCTTGCTCCAAGTCAATGACCTTTTCCAGTTCATTTTTTAAAATGACCAGATGTGCGGCGTCTACAAGGACCTCGAACACAGAGTTTTGCACGCGCATTCCATGTCGTTCGCAAATCTTTGCGACTTTCCGCAGACGCTTTTGCCCAGCGGCGTCTGAGGTATCCACATCATATGTCACAACCAGCATCATGGGTCATCACCTCCATACAAAGGGTGGATATCGGTCCAGATCCCCGCGCAGCACACGGGCAAAGAGCATGGATTGTGCGTAAGGGATCATCCCAATGGAGATTTTTTCTTTTAAAAACGGGTGTTGAATGGACTCTCGTTTTCTGCTGCGCCACTGCTCCAGGACCTTTCGCCGTCCTCTGTCACTGAGGTACACCGCACCAAAGTCCGTGGTAAAATCCTGCCCCTGAAACTGGTTTTTGTTGAACATAGAAATGACCAAGCGGTCACACAAAGGGGCGCGAAGCTCCTCTATCAGGTCCAAAGCGAAGGAGGAACGTCCCGGACGAAGTGTGTGCAGATACCCGGCAGCGGGGTCCAGGCCCACGGTCTCTATGGATGCGCGAACATCGTGGGCTAAAAGCGTATATACAAAGGACAGCACAGCGTTGACCTCGTTCATGGGAGGCCGATGACTCCGCACCTCAAAACGGTATCCCTTGGGACTGGAGAGCAGCGCATCAAATCGGGAGAAATAGACGGACGCCGCTGCGCCCTCGATGCCGCGCATGGAGTCAATATCCGAGCAGACGTCCAGCTTTTGCGCAATCTCTGTCAGTTCGGATACCGCGGCAGCAAGAGAGCGCTTTGCAGTTTCGTCAAAGGTGGAACGGGCGTATCTCAGCAGCACGGACTTACTGTTCCGAATTTTGCAGAACAACAGGTCTGTTACAAAGCGATTTACGAACTCCGGTTCTGAAAGGCTTTCATACTGTCGTTTTCTCAGCAGCACGTTGCCACTCACCGGGCCACACACCCGTCCCTGGAAAAAGCCGTTTTCACTGAGAAAGGTAATGGTCACATCGTTTTTAGAACAAAAGGACAGCAGTGCGGTGGAGAGGGTATTTTTTCCGAATAGAACGATGGAATCCACTTGTGAAATTGGGACGGAGGCCTTTTCGGTGCCGCCGATGGAGATGCAGATGTTCCCGTTTCGTTCAAAGAGATAGCTTTCTGGCGTTGTGATATACAGCGTTTCCAGCAGTTTTTTCATGGTGCGTCCTCCTCCAGTGCTTCTCTGCGGAGCTGTGTACAGTAGCTGAGAGCAGACGGCTGTACACCGGGCAGACAGTGGTCCCGAAGGGAGCACGCCTTGCATTTTGCCCCTGGCTCTGCTGGAGGAATGGAAAAGCTGCGGCGAAACGACTCGATCTCTCGAATCGTTTCCTTTACCAGGTTCCGCAATCTCTCAGTCAAGGACACCGGATACCGGCGGTGGGAGGTGATGTAGTAGATGGCACCTTCTGAGATGTGCGTCTGGAACATTTCCTCCAGGCACATGGCCTGTGCGCACAATTGGATCTCATACTCCTGCTCTGCACGGAGCTTTCCGTGCTTGTATTCCACGGGGTATAGCCGAGCGGGAAAGTCCAACGCAGGGACGTGACATCCGTGAGGGTCCGCTTCCGCCTCAATGCAATCACACTTCCCGGCGATACCCAGGGCGTGGGAATAAACCGGGAATTCATACAGCTTGGCGGAGTCGCCCCGGCGCTCTACCCGCTGGGTATGGACCCGCTCGTGCTCGGCACGGCCCTTGGCGGTGTCCGCGCTCTCTGACCATACCTGTTCATTGGTCAGCAGCGCGGCCCGCCGCAGGCAAAAACCAGCGTGGGACAGCCGGGAGAGGGAAATCGGGTCCCAGTCATCCATGGCGGAACCAGTCCTCGCCGGCGGGGAGTTCGTCCCAGGTCACCGGCTCGAAGGCGCTGGGCTGGAAACCGATCTGCACGCCCTTGGGCACCTTGTCCAGCGAGACCACCGCGTCATAATCCCGATAGCTCCGGGGGTAGGAGACAGAAGGCTTCTTTGTGACCTTGACCAGGTCGAAGAGCTTATGGGCCGGGGCGCAGCCCAACCTGGCCTGGCGGGCCCGCTGGACCGGATTGGAATCTGTGCCCACGTGCTTGAAAATGATCAACGGGGAGACCACCGCCATCTCGCCCTTGCTGGCGGAGTGGTCATGCTCGTACATGTTCAAAATGGCCTCGAAAAGGGCGTTCAGGTCGGCCTTGTCAAAGCCGGTCTCCTGGGCCAGATTGGCGCTGACAAAGCCGCGGACCTCGTAAAGGCCGAAGGGGATCATCTGCTTCCGGCCCATGGTGCGGAGCTTGTCCTCAGACTGGGCCTGCTCCCACGCCAGATACTCTTCCACAGTGACACCACCGTCTTTCACCTTGTCCGCCACGGCCATGCGGGTGATGGAGATGTCCAAAGGAAGGACCGCGTCCAGGCTTTTGCCGTAGGTGATCTGCACAGGGCCGCGCACCTGGCCTGCATTGGGGCCCGTGGACATGACCGCGCCGAAGGTGCGGACGTCATAGAACAGCTCACACGCCTTCTTCCGCCCGGCGTAGACGGCCTCTTTGGACTTGGCGCAGTCCTCCACGCCGGCTGCCCGCTTGGCCTCGGCGATGTGGCGGTTGATATTGGTGGCCTGCTGAATGATAATGTTCATGCCGGGTTCGTCCCCATGGGCCAGCTCGATGTAGTTTCGGATGCGGCGCTTGGTGGCGCCGTCGGTGATGTAGCCCTGCATGGTCTGGGGATCGATGCGGGGCATGTTGCCCATGTCCGGGTCGCCGTTGGGGTTGGAGTTCGTGCACGCGACATAATACAAAAATTCATAACGGTTCTGGATCGCCATAAGATACCCTCCTCTTATTCTTTCGTCGTCTCCGCCGCTTTCTTGGCGGCGATATGTTCGTTCTTGTCCTGGTTGAGTTTTGCGCCCATCTGGTAATAGCCCAGCGCAAAGTAGGACTGCTGCTCCAGATTCAGGGTGGCAGGGATAGCGGTCCCCAGGGCGACGGAGACCTGTTGCAGCTTTTTCTGATATTCTCCGGCGAGCCACTTGTTTTCCAGTTTTTCCAGGTGGTGATTGGACCGGCTGCTAAGCTGGCCGATGACCAGCGCGGGCATCTGGATGGCGGAGGCGTAGTACCGCTCCACAATACCGGTGTTCACGTCTGGCATGGCCGCCTGCTGGATCGCCGCATAGATGGCCATGAGTCCACCGCAATGATAGGCGGAGTTGGCGAGAGCGAAGTTGTATTCTTCCAAGATCGGTTCCTCCTGATGATGAATTCTGTTTCTCCGAAGCAGCCAGACCTTCAGCCACTGGCAGGCCAGAGGATTGGGCAGGGGCAGGGCCCACTGCGTGCCGCTGTCGTCGTCGGCTACCAGGTCAGAGCGGATATAGGCCAGCGACTTGGCCGCCACAGCGTCCGGCAGAGGGCCGCCGGACAGGATCGCCTGAATGACCGCCGGGGTGATCCCGGCTAGCTCCTTGGACAGGCGCTCGAAGGGGCGGCTGTCCGTTTTCTGAAATTTCAGCAGCCGGAGCAGGCGCGCCGTCAATTTCATGGGGCGGATGTTTCCGGTGCCGACGGAATTGGTCAGGGCCAGGTCGGCGTACCACTGTCCCAGATTGCGGCGGAGGTCGGCGTAATTTCCCCGGTCATATTTGCGGATCATGATCCGGCTGTTGGCGCCGGAGAGCAGCAGGATGTAATAGGACACATCGTCCAGATCGGGAACAGGCTGCCCGAGATCGATGCTGTTCAGGACCTGATCGGCCCTGTTCCGTGCGGTCCCCTCGTTGATGGGAGAAGCGGCTTCTTCCTCCGTTTCCGGCGCTTCCAGCGGATCAAAGCCGAGATCGATGGAGTGAAGCGGGTCATCCTCCGGGGGGATCTCCCGGTCAAACCAGTGGACAAACTTCATGCCGGCCAGAATGGGCGCGTCCTTCAACAAGTCGTCCAGCGCCGCCTTTACCACGGAGAAGGCCTCCTCCGAGACCGGGGCGTTGGCCGCCTTTTTCTGGCCATAGGAGCAGAAGGCCGCCTTGTCAAAGCAGATGAGGGCGTCCCCGCGGGCGTGGCCGCCGACGACCTGCAATCCCTGGATGGGTGTAGTGGTGGTCATGGGAACAGTGGGCTCGCCGGTGATGAGACACAGCGCGGTGGGGTGCTCCGCGTTCTTCAAAAATTGCTTTCGATAGTCCTGCCACCAGGCACGGACTTTTTCAGATCGCAGCACCGGCGTTCCGTTGACCCGGAAGGAGATCCGGTCTCCCGGCTTGATCTTGGCCCGGTCCAGCTCCGCCCGGATGGCCGCCGCCGTTTCCGGGTTCTCCAGGGCATGGACGCACACGTTCAGCAGGGGCTCTTCCGCCGCTGCACAGCGGAGCGTCTCCAGAAAGAAGGCGCTTTTGCTTCCGGGTTCCTCTGGGATCACCACGGAGCGCTTCTCCGCAAGGACGTTGCTCTTGTCCTTCCCGTTGGCCAGACTGCCGATGTCCGGGCAGGGGACCAATTCTTCATCCCCCAGATAGACGCTGACATGGTCGTCGTGTTCCGAAAAGGAGAGATATGCTTTGATGGTTTTCCCCACAAATCCCGGCGGCAGCGCCAGTTGTCGGCGCATTCCATAGTCATAGAGTGCTTTCAGCATGAGCTGCCTCCCTTCAAAACCTCCGGGCTGTCATAGGGCGGGACCTGAATCACGCCGTTTTCCATTACTGCGTGGAAGAGAGACATCTGGATATTTGTCTTCTTCGTGACTTCCACATCCTCCGGCGTAAACAGGTCATAGACCATCAGCCCCGCGTCCATGGACTGGGAGATGGGAGAGCGGCTCCCGTCGCTCTCCTCAAAATAGCAGGCAAATTCCCGCAGCCCCAAGGACGGCTGGAAATAGCACTTTCCTCCGCGGATGCGCCGCAGGGCCTGCTCATAGAGCTGCGTCTCCTTCCCAGCAAAGGCGGGCCGGGGGACGATGGACGCCGCGATTCGATAGCGGACGTCCTGTAGAGCCACCGTCTGCCGCTGGGTACGCTCCTCCTCCGTGGAGATCGGCGCTGTGCTCGTTGTGGATTTGACCTCGTTGCGCTTGAAGCTGATGTAGCGGATGGGACTGAGCACCTCGATGCGGTTGACCTGCCACCGGAACTCCTTCGGTTTCATGTAGATCGCAGAGAGGATGCCCCTGGCGGCGGATGGGGTAGGGAAGGGATAGGTCAGCCGCTCTACCTTGGCATAGGGCATGGAAAAACAGGCAAGATCCCCCCACACTTCGATGACGATCTCTTTCAAATAAATTTTCACCTCCATAATTTGTTCGCTCTGCTCCGTTTCACGGACAGAGCGGTCAAATAACACTCTACTTATTTCTACTCTCAGCCAATTATACCCAATAATAACTAATGATGGATTAATTTATGGTGGCTGGTCAAGTATAGTGTATAAGTTCGACACTGCTTTGTCAATAGTCTTTTAATGGTGAAATCAATATAACACGCCAGCTGTCCCATAATCAGGACAGCTGGCGTGTTTGTGCGTCACCAGATGTAATTTGACTGTTCCTCCTGGGGGAAATGCAGGCCCAGGACCGGGTCGTAAAGATCCTCATACTGAGGGCGGAGCAGATAAATGCCGCTGCCCTCCGTCTGTTCTGTGTGCTTTTTCCTCCCGTGCTGGGCGAAGGGAATTTCTTCGGCGTAGGTCGCTAAGTTTTTGGCAAAGCAGGTCACTGTGATGGACGCGGCCTCATGGAGCAGTGCGCCGGTGACGCCGTCAGCCCGCAGCTGTTGGGCGATCTCACCGTACTGCTTCTGCTCCTTTTGTCCCTTCTGCTCCGCTTTCTCTCTGGGATAGGGCACAATGACCTGGGCGCCTGCGTTTTGGATCAGATGATACTGCGCCGCCGCCTGGGGAAAGGACCGGGCTTCGATGGCCTTTCGCAGTTCCGGTTTGTCCACAGCACCGTCAAAGAGCCGCCGGTAGTACTCCCGGATCGTCTCCGGGTCGTGGATAGAGAAGGGCGGGGCCATCTCCTGCACGGTGACGGCGGCGTTGTTGTACCAGTCATCGGGGTATGGCATCCGCTCATCCGCCGGGCGGAAAACGATCACGCGGCCCATGGCCCCGCCATTTCGGTTGCAGCGCCCGGCAGCCTGGATGATGGCCTCCAAGGGAGCCAGGGCCCGGTACATTGTCTGAAAGTCCAGGTCCACCCCCGCTTCGATGCACTGAGTGGCCACCACCCGGCAGGGCAGCTTGTGCTCCAAGCGCTCCCGGATGATCTGGATCTGCTTGCTCCGGTGGGCGGGGCACAGGTCCGTCGTCAGGAAAAATACCGTCTCCGCCGGACAGCGCCTTTTCAGCTCCTGCACGATGCTCCGGGCGTGGCGGCGCAGGTTGACGATGGCGCAGACGCTCTCGTGCTCTGACATCTCCGCCGCGATGGATTCTAATGGCGTCTCCTCCCCCAGCCGCCACGCCACGTTGACCCGCTGCAAGGCGGCAAACAGCGCTTTGTGCTCCGGCAGGATCTCCGTGGGATGCCAGTCCACGTCTTTTCGAGCGGAAAAATCCGGCTGGGTCGCCGTGGAGAACACTATGGTGGTGTGATACCGACGGCAGAGCTCGTTCACCCCACGGAGGGTGGAAGAGGTCAGGCTGGCAGGCAGGCTCTGAGCCTCGTCAAACAGGACGACGCTGTCTGCGATGTTGTGGAGCTTGCGGCAGACTGTTGGCCGGTCAGAAAACAGGGCTTCGAAAAAGCGGACGGAGGTGGTGATGATGACCGGCGCGCTCCACCGGGCTGCCAGCTCCCGGGCGTCCTCCGGCAGATGACTTTGGCTGTGGTCTGTGAGGATGTTTGGGATGATGTTGGCATAGGTGTCGGCGCTCTGCTCGGCCAGCGTCAGGAAGGGCAGCACGATGATGATCCGCCGTTTCCCGTGCTTCAGGCAGTGCCGAAGGGCAAAGTGCAGCAGGGCCAGCGTTTTCCCGGTCCCGGTGGGGGCCGTCAGCGTAAACAGCCCCTCCGCCGCGTCGCCCATCTCGCCGCACCGGTCAAAGACCTGGTCCCGATAGGCGTTCAGGGTCTGATCTGATTTGGAGTTTCGCTTGATGTCGTCCCGATAGGCATACAGCTTTTCCAAAAGCAGCGCGGGGTCGAAAAAGCTATCTTCTGCATGAGCTAGGTATGTGCCGTCGTCATTCAGGGCAGAGGCGGTGTAGTCCGCGTCCACCAGGCAGGAGAACAGCATCCGGGTGTACAGCATAGACTCCAGTTCGGCGGTGGGCGGAGCGGGAAGCTGTTTCGGCGGTCTGAACTCGGGGAAATCCTGTCGAAATGCGGTACAGGCTTCGGTCAGCTGTTCGCCGCTCTCAATGGACGGCGTTTTTCCGCCGTTGCCGCGGGCCGTTTTGTCTTTGGCGGCAATGGCGCGGAGCTCGCTGCGGATCTCGTCGTATGCTACCAGGCCGTCGTGGTGCCCGTTGACCGCCTCGATCACAGGGCGGCTGCTGACGCTCCCGCGATACAAATTCTCCAGTAGACACGCCCCGCCCATGGCGTGGTCGACTCCTGTTCGGGTCCCTCGCAGCACGTCCTGAAAGGCCTGGGAATACTTCCCGAAGTCGTGCATCTGTCCCGCCAGCGCACTGGCGTTTTCCAGGTCAAAGGGCTTGCCAAACTCCCAGGCCAGTTCCGAGACCTTTTGCAGATGGTGCTTTAAGGGCTCCTGATAGCCCTGGGGATTTGCGGATTTTGCGTAGTATTCCATCGGTCCCTCCTGATTTCTCGTGCCTTCTGTGTATATTATGGACACGCGTCTACGCCGCTGTCAAGGAGAGGGTGAGCTTTTCTTGTGGAAACGGGTATGAAGATGTAGTATACTAGATTTATATATGGAATAAACGAGGACGCCGTCTACAAGGCCCTGGGTGTGGAGTGATTTCTGGAATGAGAGGTGAGCGCATATGCGTTGTCCCTGGTGCGGGAGCGAACCGGTCAGGATAACCGGGAACCACTGGGAGTGCGGCTGGTGCGGCGACAGCGGATTTCTGCGAAGAAGAAGCGTACCGACGCAGAAAACGGTGCAGGTCAAGTTGTCGTTTTCCCTCTCCTATCATGTGGACCTGGCGGAGAGCTGGACCGACCTGAAAAAGGCGCTGGGGCAGCTGATGCCAGATCAGTCCCAGCCCGCCCAGCTGTTGGGCCGGGTGCTGCTGCACAGCATCTCAGAGGGGATTCGAAACGCGGCGGCTGGTCTGGAGAAGGAAAAGGGGGAGAAACTGCGGGCGTTCCTGTACCACACCCCCGACTTAAACCTGGGCGAAAACATAGAGGCGGTCTTGACTCAGGTGGAGAAGGGCGTCCTGTTCAGCGAGGAAGGGGCGCTGTCTGAAACGGAGTGCGGGACTTTCTGGCGGGAGATCATCGCCGCCCACGTGGAGGACTACTATAACCGTGACACGCCAGACGGCCTGTACGAACTCTTGGACGAACTGGGTTCGGCCTACGCCTACTTCGAGGGGAGAAAGGGCGAGGAGATGGGCCGGGGGCAGGACTATCAGAATGCGCGGCAGGACGCCTATGACGCCCACTGCATGGAAAAGGCCCTGCTGCATCCCGACGGGGAGCGGGCGAAGGGCCTTTTGGCAAAGGGGGAGTTCCCCGACTACGAGGATATCTGCCGGGAGATCCTGCTGGTGGACTACCCGGAGGAGGTCCCCCACGAGAGCGCCCAGGCCCTGGACGAGCTGTCCTGGGAGAACATTCTGGATGAGGTGTTTTCTCGGGACGGAGCAAAGGGCGTGGAGATGTGGCGGTCCCTGCTGGACCTCGCGGAGCCTGTTTTAAAAACAGACCTGGAAACGGCCAAGAAACTGCTTCCAAACTGGAACTGGATAGACTTTTCAGAGCCAGAACAGGCGCTGCCGATTTTGTGTGCCCTGAAAGACGCGCGCTTTGCGTCACAGATATTCCAAAGCGCGTCTGTTGGCAAATTGCAGCTGGATGTTTTGGAAGCCTGTCGGGACAACGGCCAGGAGGAATTGGGAAAGCAATGCCTTGAACTGGTGCGGAAGAACCCCTATCTGGACGCAGATTGGGAAAAGCGGCTTCAGCATATCTTTTATCCGGCGGTATCCGGCCAAAAGACGAAGCCGCGCACCCGTGGGGCCAGAAGACCGCCTGAAGACCCGAAGCCCGACGACGGGACGGTGTTTCACTATTGTTCCGTGCAGATCGAGGGGGTGCGCCGCTCCTATGCCTATCTGACCGGCGGTCTGCCGCTGAAGGTGGGGGACTGGGTGGAGCTGCCTTTCGGAAAAGACGACGCGCCGCGAAAGGGACAGGTCAAGGCGATCATGGACTGCACCCGGACCGTGGCCCCCTGGCCGCCGGAGCAGACAAAGACCGTCATCCAAATCATAGCTGCGCCGGAGGGCGAACAGACTACAGAAACTGCCGCACCGAACGTGGAGCAGCATATTGCGCCGCCAGAGGGAGTGGCTGAACAGCCGAAAGAGGTCGAAGAGCCGGAAAAAACAGAAGGCCCTGCTGTTCCCGAACAGAGCGCAGAGCCCAAAGCGCCGGAAGTTCCCTCACAGCCCGTGGAGCCCGTTGCGCCCAATGAACCGGATAAGGGGGAGGAGCCGCCCCCGCCCCCAAAGAAATCTGTGATCCAGCAGAAGCCTGTGCGCCCGAAAAAGCCCTTCCCCATGAAGGAGTTTGTGAAAGCGCTCCTGGCAGTGGCTGTGGTCGCGGGCGTCGCCATCGCGTTTCTGACCCACGAAAAGCGGCAGGCGGCGGCCTATGAAGAGGCGCTGGACGCGCTGTCACGGGGGAAATATATATCTGCGGAACAGAGCTTTTCCGACCTCTCCGGTTATCGGGATGCTGAGCCGCTGTCCGTCTACTGCAAGTACATGAACATCTATCAAAACGCCACGGAGTATGAGGGTGGACTGTGGGAGCTCTCCAAGATCCGGCTGCGGTATAACATGGACTTGCAGAAGCAGGTGGACGCGTTAATATTCCGGGTGGAACGGTACAGCGCGGCGGAGAAGGCGGCGGACGCGGCAAAGAAAGAGGCGCAGCGCAAGGAGCAGTATTCCGGCAAGCTGCCCGTGGACGGGATGCCCACCAGCAGCCTGAAGTACACGTCCCTGGGCTCGCCCACAAAGACGGAGAAGTGTCGGTTTTACGACGACATGGACACTTACCGGCGGTATAAGATCCTGACCTGGAGCAACGACGAGGGGCAGATCGTGGCAACGTGTCACTCCCAGCAGAAGAGGGGGGAGACGGAGGAGACCATTTCCAGCTTTACCTATCACGACCCGCCCATTGGCCGCCCCGACTCCGCCCCACCCCTGGTACCGCCCTTCGGCCCATCTGACAGCAGCGGCCACACCGGCAGCATTCGGGACGACTATGACACCCCAGAGGACCTTTGGGAGGAGAACCAGGACCGGTACGAGGATGAGGACGAAGCCTGGGACGAGTGGTATGACGGATAGGGCGTGGATCAAAACAGGAGCCGTCTGCGGATACGCAGGCGGCTCCCCAGTTTATCAAAGAACCCCTGTTCTCAACAAACGAGGACAGGGGTTCTTTAACAAACTGAAAAGCCTTGAAATCATACGATTTCAAGGCTTTTTCTTGGTCCGAGTGCTGAGATTCGAACTCAGGGCCTCTTGAACCCCATTCAAGCGCGATACCAAACTTCGCCACACCCGGATATTGTGCCGCCTTTTGGCGACTGGGATAGTATAGCACAGCTTTTCGGAAAAAGCCAGCCTTTTTTCAAAAATTTTTAAAATTTTTGTTTGGGGCGCCCCCCCGCGCCCGGGAAGGGGCCGGGCGCGGGGGCCAATTAGAAAAGAGGGGAATATTCGATCAGATCTGGAGGGCGGCGGAATAGGCGCTCTCGGTGGCGGACATCACGTTGCCCACGCGGTTGCAGTCGCCCACCACATAGACGTCCATGCCCAGGGCCTCATAGCCCTCGGCCAGGGCGGCCTGGGGCCGGAAGCCGGTGGCCATGACCACGGAGTCGGCGTCGATCTTGACGGGCTGGCCGTCCTTGCCCTGGATCACCACGCCGTCGGGGCCGATCTCCTTACAGCCGGTCTCCAGGTGGACCTTCACCCGGTCGATCTCGGGGTTATCCCGATACAGGGGGGCGGTGCGGGAGAACTCGTGGGTCATGAAATACTTGATATAGGCGTACTCGCTGAGCCACTCCACCTCGCCGGGCATCAGGCGGGGAGCCATCTCCACCACGTCCACGTGCTTGCCCATGGACTGGAGGTGGATGGTGAGCTCACAGCCCACAAAGCCGCCGCCCACGACTACCACGTGGTCGCCCAGCTGATCCTCCTTGCCATAGGCGTCCACGGCGTGGAACACGTTGGGCCGGTCAGCGCCGGGGACGGGAGGAATGAAGGGGGAGCCGCCGGCGGCCAGCACCACGGTATCCACGCCCAGGGAGTCCAGCAGCTCGGGGGTGGCGGTGGTGTTCAGGCGCAGGTCGATGTGGGCGTCCTTCTTCACCTGGCAGATGAGATAGTCCCGATAGCGCTTCAGGTCGTCCTTCATGTCGGAGTGGTCGGTGAACTCCAGCACGCCGCCCAGCTTGTCCTTGGCCTCGAACAGGATAACGTCGTGGCCCTTCTTGGTCAGCTCGGTGGCGCAGAACATACCGGCAGCGCCGCCGCCGATGACGCCCACGGTCTTCTTCTCAAAGGGGATCTCAGAGGCAGGCAGCTTCACGGGCAGGGTGCGGGCGGGATTCACGGTGCAGCGGCTGCGGTTGCAGAACTCGGGGGTGCTGGTGGTCAGGCAGCGGCGGCAGCGGATGCAGGGGCGGATGTCCTCGGCGTGGTTGGCCTTGGCCTTCCGGGCCCAGTCGGGGTCGGCGATGAAGGAGCGGGCCATGGCCACCAGGTCGGCCTTGCCCTCGGCCAGCACCTGCTCGGCCAGGGCAGGCTCGTTGATGCCGCCCACGGTCTCGATGATGACGTTGCTCTTGATGCGCTTTTTCATCTCCTCGGCGGACCAGGCGTTGATGGCGTGGCCCATGGGCCCCAGAGAGATGCTGAACACGTCGGCATAGGGGTCGTCCATGCTGCCGCCGGTACACTGGATGATGTCCACCACGTCGCTGAGATAGTCAATGGTGGCGGCGGCGTCCTCGATGGAGATGCCGCCCTTTACATAGTCGCAGGCGTTAAAGCGCATCTCGATGATGGTGTTCTCGCCAACCTTGTCCCGGATGCGCTGGAGGACCATCTTGGGGAAGCGGGCCCGGTTCTCCCAGTTGCCGCCGTACTGGTCGGTGCGCTGGTTGGAGATGGGGGAGAGGAAGGACTGGATAAGCCAGTCATGGGCGCCATGCACGTTGATAATGTCAAAGCCACAGCGCTTGCCGAACAGGGCAGCATTAGCAAAGCACTCGGCCACCCGGTCCATCTCTGCCTCGTCCATGGCCTTGTACACGCCGAATTCGTTCTCGCCATCACAGGGGGCGATCATATAGTCCCGGGTGCGAGGAATGGTCAGCTGATAGCCGGGATGATTCAGCTCCAGAGAGGCCAGCGCGCCATAGGCGTGGATGGTATCGGTAAGAGCCACCAGAGTGGGCGTGCTGGTAGACTCGGGGGTGAAACCAAAGTCAAAGCGCTCCCGGTCGCTGCCCAGGGTGTACTCCGGGTCCACGCCCAGGTGGCCGGTGTTCACCACAGCGGCGCCGCCCCGGGCGATGCTGCCGTAGTAGGCGATGGCGTTCTCGGTAAAATTGGTATACCCGTCCGCGCCGGCCCGGATGGTGTTGGGGGCGGCATTGTGGGGGGAGGAGATGATGCGGTTGCGGAACTTCTTGCCCCGGACCACCAGAGGCTGGAACAAATGGGGATACGGCTTTTCGATTTTCATAGCTATCTGCACCTCACTGCAAATTTTGTACGCGTCCAAACACAACATAGCACGCCGCCGAGAGAATGTCAACACGATTTTGTGATTTTTAGTAAAAATCTTTTTTCACGACATGAAAATTAAGCGGCACAAAACCACAGCTTAATAAATCGTCCGTCCAAGTGGAGGAAAATTTCGTAAAATAACAGTTGACATTTTTGGACACGTACAGTACAATGCGAAATATAGGACGCGTCCAAAATAAACAAAGAAATAGGGGTGGGTCATTTCATGGACATTATCTGTAACCCAATGCTAGTGGCAACGGTGGTCATGGTCGTCCTGTGTCTGCTGAAGGTAGAGGTATTCTTCAGCATCGTGGCCAGCGTATTTGTATGTATTTTCCTCAGCGGTGCCAACGTGAACGACAGCTTCTGGCTGTTCATCAACGGCATGGGCGGCAACAACGAGATCGTCTATGGCCTGTTGGTCATGGGCATGCTGGGCGTTGTCATGCAGGAAATCAAAATGGGCGAGGTTCTGGTGCCCCGTCTGTCCCGGCTCATCGGCAATAAAGTGTGGCTGATCCCCGTGTTCCTGTGCCTGATGGCCGTCCTGTCTGAGACGGTGGTGCTCATCTATGTCACCTTCGTCCCCATTTTCATTCCTCCCTTCATCTCCCTGTTCAACAAGTACAAGGTGGACCGCCGGATGCTGGTCACTGTGATCGACGCCGGAATGCAGATCGGCTATGTGTGCATTCCCGTGGGCATCGGCGCGGTATATATGGGCATCGTGCAGAGCGCCATGGCCGACAACGGTCTGGACGGCGTGGGTCTTTCTCAGGTGGCCGCCGCTAACTTGCCCATTCTGCTGGCCCTGATCTTGGGTGTTATCGCCGCCATCGTCGTCTTCCGCGAACCCCGTGCTTATACCGCCACCGACGTGGTGGAAGAGGCCGCCAACCAGGCCAACACGCCCCTGCCCAAGATGGAAGCCAAGCACTGGCTGACCTTGGTCTCCGCCGTCATCATCGTGGTGGTGTTGTTCATGACCAGCAACATCCCCCTGTCCGCCACCTGCGGTGTGGCCTTCCTGATTCTGTGCGGCGTGGTGCGGCTGAACAAGCTGTCTGAGAGCTTCACGGAGAACATCAAGACCATGGCCTATGGCTGTTTCATTTTGATGGCCGCCGCCGGTTTCGGCAATGTCACCCGTGAGATCGGCCAGCTGGATACGCTGATTGCCGCCCTCAGCAATGTCCTGGGCGGGAACAAGCTGATTGCCGCTTTCTTCATGCTTATCGTGGGTCTGGCCGTGACCATGGGCATCGGTACCTCCTTCGGCACCGTGCCCATCGTGGCCACCATTCTGGTTCCCCTGGGCCAGAGCATGGGCATGAGCACCGCGGCCATCATCATGCTGGTGGCTGCCGCCGGCGCTCTGGGTGATTCCGGCTCCCCCGCCTCTGAGAATACCCTGGTCTGTACCTCCGTCTTCAATGCCGACGGTCAGCACGACCACATCCGGGATACCTGTATCCCTGCCTTCCTGTGCGTGAATATCCCTCTGGTGCTGGTGTGTACCGTGGCCGCATGCCTCATCTAAACACAAAATAGGCAAGAAAATTCCCGTGGGACTGAAAAATCAGTCCCACGGGAAACTTTTTTACTTACAGCCAGTCTTTTAATATCTCGGGGTGGTCACAAAGAATGCGGGCGGTGATCAGCTCGCTCTCTCGACATTTTTCCAGCAGAAAGTCCTCGGAGCCATAGATCAGGCGCATGTTGATGAGGAACACCTCGTCGGCGATGCTGCGTTCCAACTGGATGTCGTCAGCATACAACACAAGGGTACGCTCGATACTGGAGGCGAGTAAGTCGTTCATGGCAAAGCGGCTGTCTGGGTAATTCAGGTGATACTTTTCCGAAATGGCCCGATAGATGTCCTGGCCAGAGGCCCGGATCACAGTGAGGATCACGTCCTCTTTCAGGGCCCCAAGATAAAACTTTTTGAATACCGGCGAGTTGAGCACGGTGATCTCCAGCTTGATCAGCACCGCCGAGCGGAGCACTGGGTCGTCCGCCGGGACATATTGGCTGTCCAGTTGGGCAAAACGCTTTAACTGCCGGGACAGCAGGGCCACGGCCAGGTCCCGTTTTGTGGGGAAGTAATAGCCGATGAGTCCCGGGCTGATGTCCAGCTCCCGGGCGATCTGGCGGATGCTGGTCTCGTGATAGCCGTATTCCAGAAACAGCCGTCCCGCCGTCTCTAATATCTTGGCCCCCTGCTTGGCGCTGGCGGCCTCCTTGTTATATTTCATGGCGTGTTCTCCTTGCGTCTTGGGAAAGGTTATTCCAGCGCCCCGTCCCCGCCCATCAGGGCGGCCAGCTCCCGGATGCGCTCTAGGGGGAAGGGCGGGCTGGCCAGGGGCTTCAGGGCGATGCTCATCAGCTTTATGGGGTTGTCGTCCGCCGCCGTGCGGTTGGAGCGGAGGACGCCGCAGCGGGTGCAGCGGTGGACAATGGCCCACTCGCCCCCTTTGCGCACCCAGACGGCCACGGGCTCCATCCTGCCGCCACAGTCAGAGGACCGGTCCCCCGGCTCCTCGTCCAGATGCAGGCTGAACAGGCAGTTGGGGCAGTGGTTCCGGTGGCCGCTGCCCGCCCCATCCGGGGTGACCAGGCGGCCGCAGACCTTGCAGGTGAAGCTGTCGGTGCAGGGGTGGGTCTTGAAATAATGTTTGTCAAATTGCTGGCGCTTGTGTTCGCGGTTCATAGAAAATGACCTCCTGAATGTGAGAAAACCACTCGGGAGGCTGGCGTGTGAGATTTGCCGACCTCCCGGTCAGGCCACACGCTCCAGTGTCAAAATAGAAAGGTTCAAAAAACAGGCACTCCTAAAAATAAAAATACAGGCCGGGGTCCGGCCCGTTCAACACCAGTATAGACAAAACTGGCCCGGTTGTCCAGGGGAACGGGGGCGTTTTTTCCAAAATACCGCCTGATTCCCTGGACTTTTTCCCGCCGGGGAGCTAAACTGATAGAGATTCTGACCGAAGGAGAACGGTAACATGGAAGCCATCATCAAAGCCCTGGCCCAGGAACTGGGGCAGAAAGAAGTTTATGTGGAGAATGTGGTCCGCCTCATCGACGAGGGGGCCACCATTCCCTTTATCGCCCGCTACCGCAAGGAGCTGCACGGGTCCATGGACGACCAGCTGCTGCGCCAGCTGGCGGACCGGCTGCAATATCTGCGGAACTTAGACCAGCGCCGCAGTGAGGTGTCCGCCGCCATCCAGGCCCAGGGCAAGCTGACGGAGGAGCTGTCCGCCGCCCTCGCCGCCGCGGCCACCCTGGCGGAGGTGGAGGACCTGTACCGCCCCTATAAGCAGAAGCGGCGCACCCGGGCCACCATCGCCCGGGAGCGGGGCCTGGAGCCTCTCGCCCGCCGCCTGTCTGCCAAGGGGAGCGCCCAACTGGACGCGGAGCGGGAGGCCGCCGCCTTCATCGCCTCGGAGAAGGGTGTGGAGACGATACAGGACGCCCTTCAGGGGGCCAGCGACATCCTGGCCGAGGAGATATCTGACCAGGCCGATCTGCGCAAGCAGCTGCGGGAGCTGGCCCAGCGCCGGGGGGTGCTGGTGTCCAAAGCTGCCCAGGCGGAGCCGGAGGACACGGTCTATCGCCTGTATTATGACTTCCGCTGTCCCGTCAGCCGTCTCCACGGCCACCAAATCCTGGCCATGGACCGGGGAGAGCGGGAGAAGGTCCTGAAAGTGTCTCTGGAGCTGGACCCGGAGACGGCCCACGTCACCGTCCGGCGGGCCGTGGTGCCCGGGGCGGCCTGCATGGACTTTGTGCGCACGGCGGCGGACGACGCCTATGACCGGCTCATCCAGCCCTCTCTGGAGCGGGAGATCAGAAACGCCCTCACCCAGCAGGCCGACGAGGGGGCCATCCACATGTTCGCCCTGAATTTAAAGCCCCTGCTCATGCAGCCCCCGGTGAAGGGCAAGGTGACCATGGGCCTGGACCCGGGCTATCGCATGGGCTGCAAGGTGGCGGTGGTGGACCCCACGGGCAAGGTCCTGGATACCGCGGTGGTCTATCCCACCCACGGCCAGCGGCAGAAAGAGGAGTGCATCACCAAGCTCTCCGCCCTCATTCGTCGCCACGGTGTCACCTGCATCGCCATCGGCAACGGCACCGCCAGCCGGGAGACCGAGCAGATGACGGTGGAGCTGATCCGCCGGGTGGGGGGCGACCTGTCCTATATGATCGTCAGTGAGGCGGGGGCCTCGGTGTACTCCGCCTCCCCCCTGGCGGCGGAGGAGTTCCCCCAGTTCGACGTGAATCTGCGCTCCGCCGTGTCCATCGCCCGGCGGCTTCAGGACCCCCTGGCCGAGCTGGTGAAGATCGACCCCAAGGCCATCGGCGTGGGCCAGTATCAGCACGACATGCCCCAGGCCCGCCTGAGCCAGGCCCTGGACGGGGTGGTGGAGGACTGCGTCAACGCCGTGGGGGTGGACGCCAACACCGCGTCTCCCTCCCTGCTGGTGCGGGTGTCCGGGCTGACCAACACCACCGCCAAGAACCTGGTGGCCTATCGGGAGGAGAACGGGGCTTTCACCTCCCGCCGCCAGCTGCTGAAGGTGCCCAAGCTGGGGCCAAAGGCCTTTGAGCAGTGCGCCGGTTTCATCCGGGTGCCCGAGAGCGCCGAACCCCTGGACCGAACCGGCGTCCACCCGGAGAGCTACCCCGCGGCGAAAAAGCTCCTCCAGCTGTGCGCCTGCAAGGGGGAGGGCGACCTGTCCCAGCTGCGGGAGCGGGCGGAGGAGATCGGCCTTGCCGCTCTGGCGGAGCAGTGCGGCGTGGGTCTGCCCACTTTGAACGACATGATCCGGGAGCTGTCCAAGCCCGGACGGGACCCCCGGGACGAGCTGCCGCCCCCCATCCTCCGCACCGACGTGATGGAGGCCAAGGACCTGAAACCGGGCATGGAGCTTCAAGGCACGGTGCGCAACGTGGTGGACTTCGGCGTGTTCGTGGACATCGGCGTCCACCAGGACGGCCTGGTCCACGTGACCCAGCTGCCCTGGCGGGTGAAGCACCCCTCTGACCGTCTGGCCGTGGGCGACGTGGTCACCGTGTGGGTCCTGTCGGTGGACGAGGGGAAAAAGCGCATTAGTCTGACCATGAAGAAGCCGTCTTAAAGCCCTCTCAGTCACGGCTTCGCCGTGCCAGCTCTCCCAGAGGGAGAGCCAAGACTGTCAAAAAAGCCTGTCATTGCGAGGAAGCCCAACGGGCCGACGTGGCGATCCGTCCCCCTGATTGATCGCCAATGTTGAGAAAGGAGCGCCCTATGTCCATGACCTATCCCGCCGCCCTCATCGACCTACACTGTGACACCCTCACCGCAACCCACGGCGGGGAGAACAGCCATACGTTAGACGATCCCCGGTCCGTGCTGGCCCTGTCCCGCCTGCCGAAGGGGGTAAACTGGTGCCAGTGCTTTGCCGTCTTCGTGCCCGACGGGCTGACCCCGGCGGAGGGGAACGCCTATTACCGCCGCTTTCAGGCCAGCTTCGTCCGCCAGCTCTCAGTCCGGGCTGACGCCGCCCAATGCCGCACAGCGGGAGATATCCACCGAGCCTGGGCCGGGGGCAAAACGGCGGCCATTCTCACCGTGGAAAACGGCGCGGCCTTGGGTGGAGATTTAGACGAAATTGACCGGCTGGCCCGGGACGGGGTGGGGATGCTCACCCTCACCTGGAACGGGGAGAACCCCCTGGGTTCCGGCCACGCCACCGACCACGGCCTGTCCCCCCTGGGCCGAGCGGCTGTCCCCCGGCTGGAGGAGGCGGGCATCCTCATCGACGTGTCCCATCTCAACGACCCGGGCTTTTATCAGCTGCTGGACCTGGTACACCACCCCTTCGTGGCCAGCCACTCCAACGCCCGCGGCGTGTGCCCCCACCCCCGGAACCTCACCGACGACCAGATCCGCCAGATGGTCAGCCGCCGGTGCTTGATCGGCCTGAACTATTACACCCGCTTTCTCCGGGAGGACGGCCAGCCAGAGCTTGGCGACCTGATGCGGCACATCGACCACTTCCTGGCCCTGGGGGCGGAAAACTGCCTGGCCCTGGGCAGCGACTTCGACGGCGCCGATCTGCCCCAGTTCCTAAGCTCCCCCACCAAAGCCGCCGGATTGTACGGCGAGCTGGCGGAGCGCTATGGAACTGCGCTGTGCGACCAGCTGTTCTATGGGAACACGATGCGGTTCTTTGAGGAAAATTTGGGGTGAAATAATCAAGGGGACGGTTCTCTGATCATAAGAACCGTCCCCTTGATTGCGGATCAACGTATATCTCCACCTTCCCGCAGTTCGGGCAGACGCAGACCTCTGGCTGCATGGAGTTCTTTTTGATCTCCATTTTTTCGATTTTAACGGGTCCCGCAAGGGCCAGACGGAAAGAATATCCGCCTTCCATCTCATGCCCACATTTCACGCACTTCATAAAGCAGCTCCTTTCATTGTCTTGGTTCCAATATACCATATTTCGCCGTTTTTTCAAGATAAGACCCGGATATGGGTCTGTTTGATCTTCTGATCCAGATTGATTTTTCCCGGAAAAACCGTATAATGGAGGAAGATAGTACGCAAGATAGTACGCAAGATAACGGAGGAGGTCCGATGGAAAAATACAAGCCGCCATTTACGATCACAAACCAGATACTGTCATATGTATCGTCGATTTCCGAAAAAATTGGCCGGATCACAGCCACCAGCAGCTTGGAAGCGAAGCCGCATCTGCGGAGCAACAACAAGATCAAATCGATCCATTCCTCGTTGAAGATCGAAGCAAACTCCCTGACCCTGGGACAGGTCCGGGATGTGATCAACGGCAAAGTTGTTTTGGGCGAGCAGAAAGAGATTCAAGAGGTAAAAAACGCCTATGCTGCCTATGAACGGCTTTCTGAGATCGACCCCTATGATATGCGCTATTTGAAACGGTTCCACGGGATGATGACAAAGTATCTTGTGGAGGAGTCCGGTGAATTTCGCTCCGGGGAGGAGGGCGTTTTCAACGGGGACCAGTGCATCTTCATGGCGCCGCCTGCGCGATTGGTCCCGCAGCTTATGCACGAGCTGTTTGCGTGGATGAAAGAAGCGCGGGCTGACGTTCACCCGTTGATCTTAAGCAGCGTCTTTCATTATGAGTTTGTCTTTATCCACCCCTTTTCTGATGGGAACGGCAGAATGGCAAGACTGTGGCATACGGCCATTTTGTCCAAATGGAAGCCGGTGTTTGAATATATCCCCATCGAAAGCCAGATCGAGCAGTTTCAGGATGAATACTATGCGGCCATTTCCCGGTGCCATGTCGCCGGGGAATCTACGATCTTTATCGAATTTATGCTGTCTCAAATCGACAGGATACTGGAGGATATCTCTGTTCAAATCAGCGAGAGAAATGAAGCTCTTCCCAATGCTGTCCGAAGGCTGCTGGACGCGATGGAATATGATGTTCCATACACTAGCGCCGCCTTGATGGAAAAGCTGGGGATGAAGTCAAGAGAAGGCTTCCGCAGGAATTGTCTTCACCCAGCGCTCCAGATGAACTTGGTGCAGATGACCATACCGGATAAGCCAAACAGCAGAAATCAAAGATATGTAAAAATCTGAACTAATCACGGAGGAAGAAAGTACGCAAGTTAGTACGCAAGATAAGACCCGCATCTGCTGAATGACAGATGCGGGTCTGTTTTAATTCTCCATATGCCGTCCCAAAAAGGCGGCGATGGACTGGGCCAGTTTGTATTCCACCTCGGTGCCGTCCAGGTCCTGGTCCTGGGCCACGAAGGTGACGCAGCCCAGCACGTCGCCGCCGGAGAGGATGGGGGCGGCGGTGGACAGGGCGGGGCGGTCCTGACCGGCGCACAGGGGCAGGGCGGGCTCACCGGGCTTGTGCTGATACACCTGGCGGCCAGACATCAGCTGTTCCAGTTCCTGAGACACCGGGCGGTCCATCAGCTCCCGCCGGGGCACCCCGGCCACGGCGATGCAGCTGTCCCGGTCACAGATCACCGTCACCCGCCCGCAGGTGCGGTTGAGGGTCTCGCACAGCTGCCCGGCAAAATCCGCCAGCGCCCCCATGAGGGAGTATTTCCGAAAGATCACCCCGCCGTCCTTGTCGGTGTATATCTCCAGCGGGTCGCCCTCCCGGATGCGCATGGTCCGCCGGATCTCCTTGGGGATAACTACACGGCCCAGGTCGTCGATGCGCCGGACAATGCCGGTTGCTTTCATAACAATTTCTCCTTTGCGGCGTGTAAAAACGCCTGTTTGTTTCTGAAAACAGTATTTGCAGGATCTGCCGGAATATGTATGGGCACGTTATGGCAAGAGATTGACTTAACTATACAAATATGATAAAATAAGGAAAATAAACCATGGAGGTACGTATATGAATTTGCAACAAGAATATGGAATATTTAGATTGAAACTATTAAAAAATATGCAGGAGGTAAAAAGAGAATTTGATAACTTATCAGATGAAAATCAGCGGCGTTTTGTAAACGATATGAATGCATTTTTAGCAAGCTACGGTCTTGTGATAACGCTGGAAGACCTGCGACAAAAAAGATGGCTGATGATGTAGACTGTAAGACTAAGGTTTTTCATGAAGAATCTATCAACCGCACAACACCCCCGGTCCACCGCCTGCGGAAAACGGCGCTGGGCCGGGGGTGCCATCTATTCCTTCAAATCATCCCTCGGTGACGGTAAACACCGCGGCCTCGTGGCTTTCTCGGTTGGCGATGAGGATGGTGTCGTGGTCCGGGCCGGGGAGGACGGTCACGTTGCTGGGACCGGCTCCGGTCTCGATGAGCCGGGCGCGGAGGCCGGACGGGGTGTGCTCCACCAGGAAGAAGTCCTTGTCGCCCGCCCGGCACCCGGCCAGGAAGACGGGCTTTCCCCGCAGGGTCCCGCCCCAGATGGCGTGGAGGAAGGGGGCTGGCTTGGGGTAGCAATAGCAGGGAACGTAGCCCTGGGCCTTCCGGTGGTACACGGCGAACACGTCTCCGTGGAAGGGATGGATGACGGCCAGCTCCTCCTGCCCGTCTCCGTCGACGTCGCACACCGCCACGTCGGAGGCGGCTTGCTTCAGCAGCTGCTCCACCGTCCAGTTCTCTCCGGGGGCGGCGGGGGGCGTGACGCGGAAGACCCCCTGGTCGCAGGCGGTATAGGCCTGGTCATATCCCTCCCGGGCCACCCGGCAATAGCCGTGGTTCCGGGCCATCCCCCGGGCGATCACCTCCAGGTGAGCGGGGGGCGCAAAGTCGGCTGACATGGGGGCGGCGGCCAGATAGCCGGGGCAGTCCCGGCGGGCGTGCTCCTCCTGGGTGGAGGAGAGGATGCAGGCCAAGAAGTACCAGCGCCCGTCCCGCTGGAGCAGGTCGAAGCGGTGGACATAGGGCAGCTTCAGCCAGGGAGTTACCGTCCAGCCGGAGGGAGTCCGCTTCACCTTGACGATGCGGGCGTGGGCGGCGGCAAAGCCGGGCATAAAGTTCTGAGAGGCCAGAAAGGCGTCCGGTTCGTTGGGCAGGGGCACGATGGACATGGTGCCGCCGGGGCCGTCCCAAACGGTCTCTCGCGCCAGCGTCTGGGCGTCCACGGCATAGCAGGGGCCGGTGTCATCGGTGGCGAAGAAATAAGTCTGCCGCCCGCCTACGGGCATGGCCCCCACGGCATAACAGAAGGGGATATGGCACAGGGAATGCTTTTCAAATTTCATGCAGATCACCTCAAAGGCTTGAAGGACTTAGGCGGGAGGCGTTACAGGGCATCCTTATACTCCGAGTTCAGGATGTGGGGGCAGTCCCGGCCCTGGAAGAAGTCATCGGCGATGTCGATGGCCATTTTATAGGTGTTCCACAGAGATTCCACCGTCTGGCTGGAGAAGTGGGGGCTGAGGACCAGGTTGTCCAGCTCCAGCAGCTTAGAGGTGGTGGGCAGGGGCTCCTGGGCGAACACGTCCAGCCCCGCGCCGCAGATGCGGTTTGCCTTCAGGGCGTCGTACAGGGCGTCCTCGTCCACCAGATTGCCCCGGGCGGTGTTCACCAGCACGGCGGAGGGCTTCATCTGGGCGATGCGGTGGGCGTCCACGATGTGGTGGGTCTCCTTGGAATAGGGGACATGGACGCTGATGGCGTCGGCGGTGGTGAACAGCTTATCCAGGTCCACCAGCTCCACCCCCAGCGCCTGGGCGGCGTCCTGGCTGGCGTAGGGGTCATAGGCCATCACGCGGCAGCCCAGGCCGAGACACAGGCGGGCCAGGATGCGGCCAATGGCCCCCAGCCCTGAAGATGCCCACGGTGGCCCCGGCGGTCTCGTGATAGACATAGCGGTCCCACTTGCCGGTGTCGATGCAGTGGATGCGGTTGTGCCGCAGGCCCCGGCGGGCGGCCAGGATCAGGGACAGGGCCATCTCGGCCACGCCGCTGGCGTTGGCGGCGGTGGTGCGGGCGATGGCGATGCCGTGGCGGCTGGCGGCGGCCAGGTCCACCTTGTCAAAGCCCACGCCAAAGCGCACCAGCAGCTTGGTGTGGCCCTGGATCTCCTTGAAGATCTCCTCGCCGTATGGCTCCACGTCGATGATGCCCACGTCGGCCTCCTTTAGGGCGGCGATGACCTGGTCCGCCTGGAAGGGGGACTGGGGCTCCCAGCGATAGTCATAGCCCAGGGCGCGGGCGTGGTCGGCGGCCTGCCGGTTCAGTTGATCGAAGGTCTCGGAGTGATCGGCAAAAAAGGACACGATTTTTTTCATAAAGCAAGTCATCCTCTCTTCAGAATGTGGGAAAGTGGATCGATCGTTCGGCGGAGGACCGCCGGAAACAACTGGATAAAGGGATACATTGACAAACGGTTTTGTTCTGTATACTATATTAAATATAAATATGGAGACCACGCGCCGGGAAGCGCGGAGGGGGAGGAGACACCATGGCGAGAAAAAAGGGGCCGCAGGTGCAGCAGGCCTATGACTATATCAAGGACAAGATCATCAATTTCGAGCTGGCGCCCGGGATGCCCGTGTCGGACCACGCCCTGGAGCAGGAGCTGGACATGAGCCGCTCCCCCATCCGGGAGGCAATGCTGCTGCTCACGGCCAACGGCCTGCTGGAGACCACCCCCACGGGGACCAAGGTGGCCCCCATGACGCTGGAGGACGTGATCGAGATATGCCAGGTGCGCAAGGCCATCGAGGTGGCCGCCATCAACATCATCATGGACCACGGGGGACTGACCCGGCAGCAGAAGGACGAGATCGGGGACATCTATACCAAGATGCAGAGCAACAAGGACCCGGTGCAGAACTATTACTACGACGATTTGTTCCACAACGCCATTATGGAGGCGGCGGGGAACAAGCGCCTGATCGAGATATCCAACCGAATGCGCTTGCAAATTTCCCGGGCCCGGTGGCTGAACTTTGTGCTGCCCGAGCGCATGGGCGACGCGGAGAAAGAGCACGAGAAGATCCAGCAGGCGCTGATGAAGGGGGACCGGGAGGCCTGTGTGGAGAGCATGAGCGAGCATCTGAACCGCAGCGAGCAGAACTTTCAAAAGGTCCTGTCCAGCCCGGAGTATGCCCCCCAGTTCGCCATGGCCATGTCCTATATCTCCAGCCTGAGCCGAAAGAACCGGGAGAAATAACATATTGAATACAATTAAGTATACGTACTGAAATACAAATATGCAAGGGAAAACCGGTCAAAAAACTGACGATATTCCTTGTCAGATATGACGAAAGGACGGATATCGTCTGATTTTCCCGGGAAAACAGAGAAAAACCGGGAGAACCGGCGGGAAAATCTTGCAAAGATCAACAGCGGGGACGTGCCCCAGGTGACGGACACGCCCCCGTTTTGCTTTGTTTTTCAGACTTTAGCGGAAAAGTGTGCAAAAGAAATGGTGCATCTTGCATAAAAGCGGAAAAACCAAGGGCGCATCCGTTGACAAAGAGGGTGGAATGGGAGTAATCTTGTTGCATAAAAAATTGTATCCAATCACAGATACAATAAAAACACGCGATAGTGAAAGAGAGGTCTTTTTCATTATGTACGACATCATCAAGCATTATGACTCCGTCAGCGACGAGATCATCCACGCCTTTCAGGACGTCCACGAGAGCGCCTCGGTCAACGAGTGTCTGAAGAAGAACGGGGCCCTGACCCACGACTTCCGCCCTGTGTGGCCCGGCACCCACGCAGTGGGCCGCGCCTTCACGGTGCAGGCCCGGCCCGGGGACAACCTGATCTTGCAGAAGGCGCTGACCATGCTCTCCCCCCTGGACTTTGTCATCGTCACCTGCGACGGGTTCCAGGAGGCCGGCGGCATGTGGGGCGGCATCATGAGCAACGCCGCCCAGGTGCAGGGGGCCTCCGGCCTGGTCATCGACGGCTGCGTGCGGGACACCATGATGATGCAGCGCATCGGCTTTCCCGTCTGGTCCCGGGGCATCAGCGTAAAGCGCAGCACCAAGCGCACCCCCGGCACCATCAACCACCCCATCGTCATCGGCAACGTGTATGTGGAGCCGGGCGACCTGGTGGTGGCCGACAACGACGCCGTGGTCATCGTGCCCAAGGCGGACGCGGAGGAGGTCCTGCAAAAGGTGCTGGAGCGGGAGAGAAGCGAGGAGGAGACTCTGAAGCACGTGCGCCAGAACGGCTCCTATCTGTTCGCCCGCTATGGCTTTGACAAGATGTATGTGGAGCTGGGGCTGACCGAGGAGCCCTGAACCCCCACCAGAAGGAGGAGACAATATGCTTCAGACCAGCAAGGTGAAGCAGAAGCTGAAAAACGGCGAGATCGTCATCCGGGCCTTTCTCCGAAGCTCCGACCCCACGTCGGCGGAGATCATGGCTCTGGCCGGGGTGGACCTGATCGTCATCGACAACGAGCACTATCCTTTCAACCCCCAGCGGATGGAGACCATCATACGGGCGGCGGAGACCTATGGGGCCGAGTGCATGGTCCGGGTGCCCAACACCGAGCCCGCCCGCATCGCCCAGATCATGGACATGGGTGCCATCGGCGTGGTGGTCCCCCACATCGAGAGCCGGGAAGAGGCCCTGGCCGTGGTGAACGCAGTGAAATACGCCCCTGTGGGCCACCGGGGCTTCTGTCCCATCACCCGGGCGGCCAGCTATGGCATGGCCATGAGCGGCGACGAATATACCCGCCTGGCCAACGAACAGACCTGCATCATTCTGATGACCGAGACGAAAAAGGGCCTGGAGGCCCTGGATGACATCCTGGCCATCCCAGAAGTGGACGGCATCTCCATCGGCCCCTCGGACGTGTCCGCCTCCTATGGTCTGCCCGGCCAGCCGGACCACCCGGTGGTGAAGGCGGCCATTGAGGAGGGCCAGCGGAAGATCTCCGCGTCGGGCAAGGCCCTGGTGGCCCAGGCCTATACCCCGGAGGCGGCGGAGCGGATGCGTGCGCGGGGCGCCACGGTGATGACGGTGGGCTCTGACGTGCAGATGATCCGCTGGCGCTTAGACGCCATGATGCGGGATATCCGGGCCCTGGAGCGGGAGTGCTTCGGCGGAGAGGAGGAGCAGGCGTGAGCATGAAAAATCCCATCAGAGAGAAGCTGGACCGGGGCGGACTGCTCCTGTGCATGATGCTGCGCCAGTCGGACATGGCTGCGGCGGAGATCGCCGCCCAGTATGGCATCGACATGCTGTGCATCGACAACGAGCACTATCCCTTCAATCCCCAGCGGGTGGAGGCCCTGGCCCGGGCGGCCCAGATATACGGCTCCGGCGTGGTCATCCGCGTCCCCAACGAGGAGGCGGCCCGGGTGGCCCAGATGATGGACTGTCAGCTTCAGGGCATCAAGATCCCCCACGTGGAGACCAAGGAACAGGCCCTGGCCATCGTAAACGCAGTGAAATACGCCCCAGTGGGCAAGCGGGGCTTCTGTCCCATCACCCGGGCAGCGGACTATGGCTTTACCGCCTCCCCGGCGGACTATCCAGTCAGGGCCAACCGGGACAGCGTGGTCTCCATCATGGTGGAGACGAAGCGGGGTCTGGAGAACCTGGACGAGATCCTGTCCATCCCGGAGATCGACGTCGTGGCCATCGGCCCCTCGGACGTGTCCGCGTCCTACGGTCTGCCCGGCCAGCCGGACCACCCGGTGGTCAAGGCGGCCATTGAGGAGGGCCAGCGGAAGATCATCGCCTCGGGCAAGTGCCTGTGCGACCTCTATAAAAACCCGGAGCAGGCTAAAAAGGCTATCCGGTCCGGGGTGCGCATGTTCCAGATCGGCTCTCCCCTCCAGCTGCTCAGCGGCGGGTTCAAGGAGCTGATCCAGGGCGTGAAAGCGCGCATGTGACGGCGGCGCGCCCCATGAAAATCAAAGGAGTGAAGAACCTGTGATCGGACGTACAAATATCCGGCAGCGGCTGCGGAACAACGATGTGGTCATCTCCGCCATGCTGCGTTTCCCCAGTCCGGCGGCCATGGAGATCATGGCCCTGGCGGGGGTGGACCTGGTCATCATCGACAACGAGCACTATCCCTTTGACGAGGAGACCATGATCGACCTGGTGCGGGCGGCGGACGTGCGGGGCATGGCCTGCGCCGTCCGGGTGCCCAATGCCGAGCCCACCCGCATCGCCCAGATCATGGACTATGGCGTGGACGGCATCCTGGTCCCCTCGGTGGACTCCTATGAGGAGGCCATGCAGCTGGTGAACGCGGTGAAATATGCCCCCGTGGGAGAGCGGGGCTTCTGCCCCATCACCCGGGCGGCGGAATATGGCTTTGGCAAGTCCGCCCAGGAGTATGCGGAGTTTGCCAACGAGCACTCCATCGTCATGGTGCAGATCGAGACCAAGGAGGGCGTGGCCGACCTGGACCGCATCCTCTCCATCCCGGAGATCGACTGCATCGACTACGGCCCCTCTGACCTGGCGGCCTCCTATGGCAAGCCCGGCCACAACGACGACCCGGAGGTCCAGCGGGTGGTGCGGGACATCATTGACCGGGCCAGAGCTGCGGGGAAGAACGTGGGCGAGATGGCCTATACCCCCGAAGCGGTGCGGGCCCTGCTGGAGCGGGGCGTGCGCCACGTGAGCATCGGTTCCGACCAGCAGATCATCGCCGCCGGCTGCAAGGCACTGCTGGAAGCGGCCTATCACTAAAGGAGGCAACGGCATGTTAGACGGAAAGAAACTGAAAGAAAAGCTGAAGGCCGGTCAGGTCGTCACCTCCATCATGCTCCGCTTCCCCGACCCCAGTCTGGCGGAGATGCTGGCCATTCAGGGCGTGGAGCTGGTCGTCATCGACAACGAGCACTATGCCTTTGACGCCCAGAACATGCAGAACATCATCCGGGCCGTCCACGCGGCGGGCAAGCTGTGCATGGTGCGCCTGCCCAACGTGGAGGAGGCCCGCATCGCCCAGGTGATGGACATGGGCTCCGACGGCATCCAGATCCCCTCTGTGGGTTCCTATGAGGAGGCCATGGAGCTGGTCCAGGCGGTGAAGTTCGCCCCGGAGGGCAAGCGTGGCTTCTGCCCCATCACCCGGGCCGCCAGCTATGGCAACGGCATGACCCCGGAGGAGTTTGCCCGCCGGTCCAACGAGAACAGCTTTGTGGTGCCCCAGATCGAGACCAAGGAGGGCGTGGAGGACATTGACCGCATCCTGGCCATCCCCCAGACCGACTGGGTGCCCATCGGCCCCTCGGACCTGACCGCCTCCTATGGCTGCCCAGGCAAGTATGACGACCCCCGGGTGGTGAACGCCATCAAAACGGTGCGGGAGAAGGCCCTGGCCGTGCGAAAGATCGGCTGGGAGATGTATCACACCCCGGAGACCATGGCCCAGGCCAAAAAGGACGGGACCTATTTCCTGTCCCTGGGCTCTGACCAGCAGATCCTGATGAACGGACTGAAACAGCTGGTGGGCGCGGTGAGAGATTGGCAGGCCCAGCAGGAGCAGAAAGCGGACTGAATGCAGGTACAAGGGGGATGACCCCCTGAAATAAAAACAAAAATGAAACGAAAAGGAGAAACGAAGATGAAAAAGATGATTGCGGCAGCGATGGCCACCCTGATGCTCCTGATGGCGGGATGCAGCGGCGGCGGAGGCGGCGGAGCGGCCAGCTCCGGCTCTGCCAGCTCCGGCGGCAGCCAGAGCAATTACCCCAACGGCCCCGTGCAGATCGTGCTGCCCGCCAAGCCCGGCGGCGACGTGGACTCCAGCGGACGCCTGTTCGCCAAGGACCTGGAGAAGTATCTGGGCACCACCGTGGTCCCCGTGAACGTGGATGGCGGCGGCGGAAACCTGGCCATGAAGCAGATCATGGACGGCGATGCCGACGGCCAGCAGGTCATCAACTACTTCTCCTATGCCAACGCCGTGCTGGGCGGCAAGCTGGAGTATGCCTGGGACGACATCGTCCCCGTGGCCTGCTATGCCAAGAACGACACCCAGATCCTGGTGGTCAGCAAGGACGCCCCCTACAGCAACGCCCAGGAGCTGGTGGACTACATGAAGGAGCACCCCGGCGAGGTGTCCTTCGCCGTGACCCTGGGTTCTCCCTCTCACTATCACGCCGTGGCCTTTGAGCAGGCCAGCGGCACTACCTTCAAGAAGGTGGACATCGGCAGCGGCTCTGACAAGGTGGTGGCCATGCTCTCCGGCGAGGTGGACGTGGTCTCCTCCACCGTGGGCATCATGAAGGACTACATCGCCTCCGGCGACGCCAAGGTCATCGGCTCTCTGGCCTCTGAGCGCTCTGACTTTGCCCCCGACATCCCCACCCTGAACGAGCAGGGCGTGGACATCGGCGACGTGGGCTTTGCCGTCCATTACACCGTGTGGGTCAAGAAGGACACTCCCCAGGACATCATCGACTCCCTGGCCTCCGCCATCGAGCAGATGGTCAACGACGAGGAGTATCAGAAGGACTGCGAGAACCTTCAGTTCACCCCCCTGTACATGGACCCCACCAAGGTGGCCGAGTATGAGACCGAGTATTACGACTTCCTGAACGGCATGGCGGACACCATCCAGAGCGACACGTTCTGATCTGTTCAAATCAAGCCGACGAAATGGGCGGCCCCAGCGGTTTCGCCGGGCCGCCCATTTCCGTGTGGATAAAGGAGATGATCTCTTTTGCGAAAATACAGCCTGAACAACTATAAAAACGTGGGCGCGGCCATTGTGGTGCTGCTGCTGGCGGCGTTCCTGTTTATAGCGTCCTTCTTCGTGGAGACCTCCACCGTCACCACCCTGGGGCCGGAGTTCATGCCCCGGCTGATTTCTGTGGTGATCTTCCTGCTGGGCCTGCTGAATCTGAACACCGCCATCCGGGACTTTAAGTTTCTGAAGGACCACGGCCAGCTGGAGCCCTACGAGGGCAAGAAGACCTTTAAGCAGCTCTTTTACGACAACCTGGACTGGGTCAGCGGCGTGCTGATGCTGGTCTATGTGTTCAGCATCGGCAGCCTGGGCTTTTTGCTACCCTCCATCGTCTATATGTTCCTGCAAATTCTGCTGTATACCACCATGGGAAAGCGGAACTATCTGGTGGCCATCCTGTCCTCTGTCCTCATCCCCTGCGCGGTCTATTTCCTGTTCCGTAACTATTTCTTCCTGATGCTGCCCAAGGGCATCCTGGGTTAAAGGAGGGTCGCACAGATGCTTAATTTTGGTATGATCGCAGCGGGCTTTGCCTCTGTTATGACCCTGCAGGGCCTGTTTTACATCGCCCTGGGCACCTTCGTGGGCATTATCTTCGGCGCGGTCCCCGGCCTGAGCGGCTCGGTGGCCATCGCCCTGTTCATCCCCGTCACCTATACTCTGGAGCCCAACATCAGCATCGCCCTGATCATGGGCCTGATGATGGGCGGCGTGTCCGGCGGCCTGATCAGCGCCATTTTGCTGAACATCCCCGGCACGGCGGCCTCCTTCGGCACCACCTTCGACGGCCACCCCATGGCCATGCGGGGGGAGGCGGGCAAGGCCCTGGGCACGGGCATCGTCTTCTCCTTCATCGGCGGACTGCTGAGCATGTTCTGCCTGATCCTCATCGCCCCCACCATGGCCAAGTTTGCCCTGAAGTTTGGCACCTGGGAGTATTTCACCATCGCCGTCTTCGCCCTGACCATGGTGGCCAGCCTGTCGGGCAAGAACATGGTGAAGGGCCTCATCAGCGGCTGCTTCGGCTTTGTCATCGCCATGGTGGGCATCGCCCCCGTGGACTTTACCCCCCGCTTCACCTTTGGGGTTACGGAACTGCAGGGCGGCTTTGCCCTCATCTCCGTGCTCACCGGCTCCTTCGCCCTGGGCGAGGTGATGAAAAACGCCAAGAAGAGCCGGGACACCACCAAAGTGGAGGTCTCCTCCTATAAGATCAAGGGCTTTGGCTTCAGCATGAAGGAGTTCATCACCCAGCTGCCCAACTGCATCCGCTCCGCCATCATCGGCATCGGCGTGGGCATCCTGCCCGGCGTGGGGGCCAGTACCTCGAACCTCATCGCCTATTCCGTGGCCAAGGATACGTCTAAATACCCCGAAAAGTTCGGCACCGGCATTATGGACGGCATCGTGGCCAGCGAGTCGGCCAACAACGGCACCGTGGGCGGGGCCATGATCCCCCTGCTGGCCCTGGGCATCCCCGGCGACGTGGCCACCGCCCTGATGCTGGGCGCGCTGACCCTTCAGGGCATCCAGCCCGGCCCCCTGCTGTTTGTGAACAACGCGGGCCTGGTGTACACCGTGTTCGCCGCCATGATCATCGCCAACGTCTTCATGATCCTGATGGAGTATGTGGGGATGCGGGGCTTTGTGCGGCTGCTCACCGTGTCCAAGGCCATTCTGATGCCCACCATCATGGTCCTGTGCTGCGTGGGCGCCTTCTCCAACAACAACCGGGCCTTTGACATCGCCATGCTGGGCGTGTTCGGCATGTATGGGATGCTGCTGCAAAAGTTCGACTTCCCCGTCACGCCCCTGATCATCGGCTATATCGTGGGGCCCATCGCCGAGCAGAACCTGCGCCGGGCGCTGATTTTGTCTGACGGGTCGTTCATGCCCATGTTCCACAGCCCCATCGCTGTGTTCTTCCTGGTGCTGGCGGCGCTGTCTGTGTTCCTGTCGGTGAAAAAGACATACAAGGAGCGCAAGGCCGCCATGGCCCAGGGCCGCCTGGCCGAGGAGGGCGAGGAGGACATCTGATCGAAGCGATCTAAAAAACTACCCTAAAAAAACGACACGGGGCGGAAGGGGAGGACCCCTTCCGCCTCTTTCACCGGAAAGGAGAGAGGACCATGGTGCTCAAGGGCGTCGTGCAGCTGCTGCCCCTGTTCCTGCTGATGCTGCTGGGCATCGTGCTGGGGAAAAAGGGGCTGGTGACGGCGGACTTCCGCCGCCAGCTGACAGACTTTTGCTTTCTGATCCTGTTCCCGGCCTCGGTGGTCACCTCCTTCGAGGGGATGGAACTCAGCGGTGACACCCTGATCAACAGCGGCAAGCTGGTGCTGGCGGGGGGGATATGGGTCATGCTGCCCTTTCTGGCCGCCCTGGCGGTCACCCGGTGGATGAAGCTGGACTATCCCGCGGCCAACGTGGTGGTGTTCTCCATGGCCTATAACAACTTCGGCTTTGCCGGGCTGGGCATGGTCAGCAGCCTCTACAGCAGCCAGGGCCTGCTGTATGCCAACATGATGGGCCTGGTCTATCGCCTGACCAACATGCCCCTGGGGATCTGGATCATGGAGCGGGGGAGAAAGGGTTCCTCCGGCTCCCTGTGGGCCACGGTGAAGACCCCGCCGGTGGTGGCCCTGCTGGTGATGATCCCGGTGGCCCTGCTGGGGGTGCCCGTGCCCCAGGTGATCTATGACACGGCTGACATGCTCAATGCCTGTCTGGCTCCCTTGGGCATGGTCATCACGGGGCTTGCCATCTCCGACTTCTCCCTGCCCAGGCTGGTGCGGGGCCGGGCCTTCTATGTGGTGTCCTTCTGCCGTCTGGTGGTCACGCCATTGATCCTGGCGGCGGCCATGCTGGCCCTGGGGGTCCGGGGGGAGGCCTTCTCCGCCCCTCTGCTGGTGGGCGGGATGCCGGTGGCGGCCAACTGCGCCCTGATGGCGGAGAAATATGACGCAGACAGCCGCCTGGCGGCCCAGTGCGTGCTCATCTCCACCCTGCTGTCCCTGGCCACCATCCCCGTGCTGCTGGCCCTGGGCGGGGCGGCGGCGTGAGCGGGCAGACAACAAACAAAAGGAGCGAGAGCTTATGAAATTTTCTGTGGTGGATGGCCGGATCTTTAACCCGGGGGATCTGAGCTGGGAGGGCTTTCGGGCCCTGGCGGAGGTGACCGTCACCAATTTTGAAACGGAGCCGCCCCTGGCGGCGGTGATCGACTGCCTTCAGGGCAGCCAGGGGGCCATGCTCCGCCAGCGGGTGGTGAAGCGGGAGCTGCTGGAGGCCTGCCCGGAGCTGAAGTTCATCGACCTCACCTCCACCGGCTATGACCAGGTGGACCGGGAGACACTGGACTATGCCGCCCGGCACGGGGTGACCATCTGCAACATCCCCGCCTATGGCACCCCGGCGGTGGCCCAGCACACCTTCGCCCTGCTGCTGGAGCTGTGCAACCAGGTGGGCCACTATGACCGGGCGGTGAAAGCGGGCCGCTGGGGTGAAAGCGGCGACTTCTGCCTTTGGGACCGGCCCATGGCGGAGCTTTGGGGCAAGACCATGGGCATTGTGGGTCTTGGGTCCATCGGCCAGGCGGTGGCCGCCATCGCCCACGGCTTCGGCATGAAGCTATTGGCGGACGAACAGCACAAAAAGCCCTGCGCCGTCCCGGTGGAGTTCGTCCCTCGGGAGGAGCTGTTCGCCCGGGCGGACGTGATCTCCCTCCACTGCCCCCTGACGGAGGGCAGCCGGCAGATGATCCGGGCCGAGCGCATCGCGGGGATGAAGCCAGGGGTCCTGCTGCTGAACACCGCCCGGGGCGGACTGCTGAATGAGGCCGACGTGGCCCGGGCCCTGGAGACCGGCCAGCTGGGCGGCCTGGGGGTGGACGTGGCGGCCACAGAGCCCATTCCGCCGGACAGCCCCCTCCTCCGCGCTCCCAACTGCATCATCACCCCCCATGTGGCCTGGGTCCCCAAGGAGACGCGGCAGCGCCTGCTGGACTTTGCGGTGGAGAACCTCCGCTGCTATCTGGCGGGCCGCCCGATCAACGTCATCGGCGGGCCGGGCAAGCTGTAAAGACTATAAAATCAAGAAGCGGCGCACTTTCTGTTTTGAAGGCGCGCCGCTTTGCCGTCCCCGCAAAAACACGCTCCCCCTTGACGGCCCCCCGGTGGTTGGGGTTATACTGAAACAGATTTGAATGATCAGGAAAGGGACGGAGAGAATGTTTGGAATTGTGGCCGAGCGCATCTGCGAGATGCTGGTGATCCTGCTGGTAGGGGTGGCGGTGTATAAGCTGGGCATCATAGACGAGACGGCCAGCAAAAAGCTGTCTGACCTGCTGCTCACGGTGGTGGCCCCGCTGCTGCTGTTTCAGTCCTATCAGACGGACTTTGACCTGGAGCTGTTTTACGGCCTGCTGGAGGTGGCGGGGGCGTCGCTGCTCATCTCGGCGGTGGGTATTTTCGCGGCGAAATTTCTCTTCCCCGGCCGGGATGACCGGGGCCGGGTGGAGAAGATGGCGGCCATCTACTCCAACTGCGGCTTCATCGGCATCCCTTTGGTGGACGGAATTTTAGGCAGCCGGGGCGTTTTCTACATGACGGCCTATCTCACCGTGTTCAATGTGCTGTTCTGGACCCACGGTCTGTCCATCATGGACCGGAAGGGGGAGACGGGCGGGGGCTGGAAGAAGATATTCAACCCCTCGGTCATCGGCATCCTGCTGGGCGTCCTCTGTTTTGTGGCCCGCGTCCGCCTGCCGGAGGTGCTGCTGTCCCCCATCACCCTCATCGGCAACATGAACACGCCCCTGGCCATGATGATCGCGGGCATCTCCCTGGCCCAGGGGGACATCCGCCACAGTCTGAAAAACAAGCGGCTGTATTTGCTCACCCTGACCCGGCTGGTGGCCTATCCCCTGATGGGGCTGCTGATCCTGTGGCCCCTGCACCTGGAGTTCATCATGGCCTTCACCATCTTTGTGGGCACTGCCTGCCCCATGGCGGCGGCCACCATCCTGTTCGCCCAGCGGTATGACGGGGACGCCCGCTACGCCACCGAGCTGTTCGTGGTCACAACCGCCCTGTCCGCCGTGACCATCCCCCTGCTGTCCATCCCGGCCACGTGGCTGCTGCAATGATGCAGCTGGATTGCTTGAAGGTATTGTGATACAATAGAAAAAACAAAGGGAGGGCGTTTTATGGAAGCAGATGTGCAGACCTTGCAGCGCTGGATCGACGAGAGCCGGGCCATCGTCTTCTTCGGTGGCGCAGGCGTGAGTACCGAGTCTGGTATCCCGGATTTCCGCAGCGTGGACGGGCTTTATAACCAGAAGTATGCCTATCCGCCGGAGGAGATCTTGAGCCATACCTTTTTCAAGGGGAAGACGGAGGAGTTTTACCGCTTTTACCGGGACAAGATGCTCTGTCTCACCGCCCAGCCCAACGCGGCCCACCGAAAGCTGGCCCAGCTGGAGGCAGCGGGGCGGCTGCGCAGCATCGTGACTCAGAACATCGACGGGCTGCACCAGCTGGCCGGGTCCAAACGGGTGTGGGAACTCCACGGCAGCGTCCACCGGAATTACTGCACGCGCTGCGGCAAGAGCTACTCCGCCCAGTGGGTGCTCTCCGGCACCGGCGTGCCCAAATGCGACTGCGGCGGCGTGGTCAAGCCCGACGTGGTGTTGTATGAGGAGCAGCTGGACAGCGACGTCATTGAGGGGGCGGTGAACGACATCCGAAAGGCGGACCTGCTTATCGTGGGCGGGACCTCCCTGGCGGTGTATCCGGCGGCGGGACTCATCAACTACTACCGGGGCAGCCGTCTGGTACTCATCAACAAGAGCGAGACCCCCCGGGACAGGGAAGCCGACCTGGTGCTCCACGGGCCCATCGGGCAGATATTAGACCAAATCAAGGTCAAGCCCCTGTGAGGGGAACACAACAAGAAAGCTGGTGGCAAGTATGAACTCTATCCTGAATCAACAGCGGCGCAGCAGCATCGCCGCCGCCGTGGTGACCATTCTCCTGGGGCTGTTCCTGGCCTTTTGGCCGGGGCAGTCGGTATCCTTTTTGTGTATGCTGCTGGGGGCGGCCATCGCCGTCACCGGGATCATCTATTTCGTGGGCTGGCTGGCCCGGCGGCGGGAGGGCGTGCCCGCCCTGTTCGTGCTGCCCGGGGTAGTCCTGTTCGCCCTGGGGGCCTGGCTGATGACCAGCCCCGCCTCGGTGGTGCAGCTGGTGCAGTATATTTTCGGCGCGGTGCTCATCTTCCACGGCGTCGTGGACCTTCAGGGGGCGCTGGCCCTGATGGGTCAGGGCTACAGCCGCTGGTGGGTGGACCTGCTCCTGGCTGTCCTGACGCTGGCCCTGGGCGTGCTGGTGGTGGTCAACCCCTTCGGCACCTTTGCCGCCCTGATGGGCCTGGTGGGCGCGTCCCTCATCTTCGACGGCGTGACCGATCTGGTCATCATCTGGAGACTGAGCCGGGCGTTTAAGGATATCTAAATTATCTGAATTGCGTAAGGGCCGCTGTCCTCAGCGGCCCGTCAGATGTCAAAGCGGGCGGATGAGGACATCCGCCCCTACAGAAAAAGCGGCAGCTTTGCAAACTTTTCGTTCTGCAAAGCTGCCGCTTTCTTATTGTTTATCGTCCCAACGCGAACAGATTCGTTCCCGTGACGAAGTTGGAGAAGGAGTAGAGCACCACCACCGCGTCGATGTCGTGCTCTTCCACATAGGACTTGACGCTGGTCAGGTTATAGCGCAGGTCGAACAGGTGAATTTCGGAAAAGCGCTCCGTGAGGAAGGGGGCCAGGCTGTCGGAATAGGAGTCCCGGACCAGGAGCACCTTGGGGGCGTCCTTCTGCTGGGTCTGGATGACGCACAGGGGCTGGTTGCCGCCCAGGAAGAAGGAGTATTTGTCCTTCTCCTCCAGGTGGGAAGGGACGTACAGTGAGCCGGGCTGGGGGGTGCCGTCGGGATAGCTGGTGACGGTGACGCCGTCCTCGGGGACATAGGTGTCGATCTGGTCCGGGCGCACCCACCGCACGCCGGAGGTGGAGAACGTGGTGCCGTAGAAGCTGTCGCTCACCGTGGTCCTGGCGTAGTCCTCCAGCTTCAATGCGGGCAGACCCATCTCCTCCAGCAGGGCGTTGGCCCCGTAATAGGCCCCCAGGCTGGTCCAGTGGTGGTCGGTGCGGTAGTAGATGTCCTCCGACTTGTGGGCGTCCAGGGCGGCGTACAGGTCCACAGACTGGGCGCCGGTCTCATAGGACAGCCGGTCAATGATGCCCTTCTCGTCGGCGGTGGGGGCCCCGTCGGGCAGACGGTCAGCCCAGATGGCGGCGGAGGAGGGGATGAGGCCGAAGTACACCGGGACGGACAGGTTGGCAGTCAGATCGTCCACATAGGACAGGTTCTGCTCCAACTGGTCCATGTCCGGCTGGTCCACCCGGTTGATGAGGGTGTCCTGTTTGCCGAAATAGACCCCGTTGTTCTCCTGCTTGCCGGACAGACGCTCGTTCCAGGCCTTCATGGCCACCCACAGGTCCCGCCCGGCGATGTGGTCGGAGACGTAATTCTCCGCGTCGGTCATAAAGCTGCCGTTCATCACCCGCTCCGGGGTGAGGGCGGGGGCCTTTTGCAGATAGCGGTTCTCCATGGGGGAGAAGGTCTGCTTGGGCAAGATCAGACTGACCAGGGCCATGCCCCCCAGAAAGCAGCAGAACAGGGCGGAGAGAAAGACAGCGAATTTTTTGTTCATGGCGGCCTCCTTTAAAAGCGGAAGTAGAGGAAGGGGTTATAGGTCCCGTCCACCAGATAGGCGGTGCATAGGACCAGACCGGCCAGCACCAGCAGGGTACACAGAATTTGACGGGTCCGGCTCCCCAGCTTTTGAAACAGGGACACGCCCAGGGGGGTGGAGGCCAGGGCGGCGGCGCACAGCACGGGGAGATAGCTGCGCAGGTAATAGCCAAAGACCCCGTCGGCCAGGGGCGCACCCCCAAGGCCGAACATCACCGCCAGATAGGCCCGCAGCTGGGAAAAGTCCTCGATGGCGAAGATGGCCCAGCTGACCACCACCAGAAACATGGTGTAGAGATGCTGAAGGACACGGGGGGCCTGTTCCAGCCGGGCCAGCAGGAACAGCTTTTCCAGCATGAGCAGGGCGAAGAAATAGAGACCCCACAGCAGATAGTTCCAGCTGGCCCCGTGCCAGATGCCGGTGGCCGCCCAGACCAGAAACAGATTCAGCATCCACCGGGGCTTGCTGCACCGGTTGCCCCCCAGGGGGATGTAGAGATACTCCCGGAACCAGGAGGACAGGGAGATGTGCCACCGCCGCCAGAACTCGGTGATGCTGCGGGAGATATAGGGATAGCGGAAGTTGGGGGCAAACTCAAAGCCCAGCATCCGGCCAAGGCCCGTGGCCATGTCGGAATAGCCGGAGAAGTCGAAGTAGATCTGGAAGGTGAAGGCGATGACGCCCAGCCAGGCCCCGGCCACCGTGAGCTGGTCCAGGGGGAGGGCCTTATACCGCTCCCACAGCAGCCCCACGTTGTTGGCCAGCAGGACCTTTTTCCCCATGCCCACCATGAAGATCTGCACGCCGGAGGCGAACTTCTCCGCCGTGCAGTCCCGCTGGTCGATCTGGTCCCCCAGGTCCTTGTATTTCAGAATGGGACCGGCGATGAGCTGGGGAAACAGGGTGACAAAGGTGCCGAAGTTGATGATGGAGTGCTGGGCCCGGGCATCTCCACGGTATACGTCGATGGTATAGCTCATGGTCTGGAAGGTATAGAAGGAGATGCCGATGGGCAGGTGGATGTTCAGTACGGGCATAAAGCCCAGACCAACGGCCTGGAGAGACCCGGCCAGAAAGTCCCAGTACTTGAAGAAGAACAGCAGCCCCAGATTGAACACCATGGACGAGGCCACCGCCATCCGGGCCCCCCGGTCGTTCCCCCGAGCCTTGCACCGCTCCACCAGCATCCCGTGGGTATAGTCGATGGCGGTGGACAGGAGCATAATGACGGTGTAGACCCGCTCCCCCCAGAAGTAAAACAGCAGGGAGGCGCACAGCAGCACCGGATTGCGCAGACACCTGGGCACCAGATAGTAGACCAGCAGGGTCAGGGTGAGAAAATAAAACAGGAAAATGGGCGTTGAAAAAACCATAAGCGCTCCTCACGAGAACGGCGGACGAGGGTCTCTTCGTCCGCCGTTCTCTCGATTTGTTAAATTTGGGTCCGGCTCAAAACAGGGCGTTGAATGCGTTCACGATGTTGTCGCACTCGAAGTCGGCCACCATCATGACATAATTGCCGTGGGTGACGATGCGGGAGTTGTTCTCCCACATCTCGGTGGGCTCGGGATACCAGGCGCCGCCGGGGCCGTTGCCGTCGCCCACCATGTACTGGATGCGGGCCTGAAGAATGGCCTTCACTGCGTCCACGTCCTTGCTGTCCTTCACCTGGACCAGCACCACGTCTCCGTTGGGAGAGGGGTTCATCATGCACATATAAACGGCCAGCTGCTGGGTCTGGATGGCGGACAGGCCGGGGTAGCAGTTTTCGATGAGCTCGCCGTCGGCGGCCTCCATGGAGGACATGTCATAGTCCTTTTCGATCTTGGTGAAGAAGGCGGCCAGATCCACCGCCTTCTCCTCCTGGGAGGGCAGCTTGTCCTGGGCGCTCTGGCTGGGGGCGGAGGGCTGGGTGCTCCCGGCAGGCTTGCTCTCAGCAGGCTTGGATTCCGCAGGCTTGGACGCGGTCCAGCTGCACTTGACGGTGCACTGGGCGGTGAGGTCTCCGCTGGAGACGGTGATCACGGCGGAGCCGGGGGCCACGGCGGTGACGGTGCCCTTGGCGTTGACCGTGGCCACCTTCTCGTCGCTGGAGGAGAAGGTCACCTTGCCGCCCTCGGGGGAGAGGGTATATTTCAGGCGATAGGTCGCCCCCGCCTTGGACAGGGTGAAGCTGTTCTTGTTCAGGGACAGGGAACCGGCAGCGGCGGGCTCCTGAGAGGCGTCGCCGGGCTGAGAGCCGTCGGGGGCGGAGGCGTCAGGCTCAGACTGGTCGGGGGCGGAGCCGTCCGGATGGGAGATGTCCGCAGACACAGAGGAGGAGCCGCCGGGCAGCAGACTGCCGCTGGCGGAGCCGGAGACGGAACTGTCGTTCCCCTTGCTGCCGCAGGCGGACAGCAGAGCCACAGACAGGGCGCAGGCCAGGACCAGAGAGAGGGTGCGTCGTTTCATAACTTAGGTTCTCCTTTTGTTCGGGCTGAAATTCAGCGTATTTTTTGTGTTACGCCATGGTTGGACGAAACCCGGAGAAAAAGGTTCCCAAAATCAGAAAAAACTTTTTACACTCCGTCCACCCAGGTGATCAGATTGCCTGTGCGCTCCGGGCGGGAGCGGGGCAGCTCCCCCTGGGGCAGTCCCAGGGCCAGGGCGCAGCACAGCAGGTCCTTCTCTGTTACGCCCAGGGGGGCCAGGAGGGCGCGCAGATCGGGGTCGTCCTGAAGGTGGAAGGGCTGATTGAGCCAGCAGGAGCCGACGCCCATGGAATAGGCGGCCAGCATCATGTTCTCCATGGCGCAGGCGGCGTCCTGGGGGGCCATGGCGTGGTCCTTCCGGTTGGTCACCAGCACCAGGGCGGGGGCCCCATAGCGGAAGTCCCGGTCCGCAAGATGCTCCAGCTTGCGGCTGACCAGTTCGCTCAGCTGCTTCAGCAGCTTCTGGTCGGTGATGATATAGAAGTGGTTTTGCTGCGTGTCCATGGCGCTGGGGGCATAGCGGCCCGTCTCTACAATGGCGGCCAAAGTGGGGCGGTCCAGGGCGTCAGGCCGAAAGGCCCGGCAGCTGCGCCGGTCCAGCAGCAGATCTAAAAATTCTTTGTTGTGTTCCATCACAGTCATCTCCAGATAAGAGGTATCGTTCCGTGTCGTATCAACGCTTGCGCCCTATTATAGCAGGGATGAAGAAAAAAAGCTATACCTGTGAAAACCCTCTTGACAAAGATCCTGTTAAGGAGTATATTACAACTAACATATGAATACATGTTCATATATCGAAAAGAAAGCGAGGTGCGTTCATGGAGAAGCGGGATACCCCCTGCTGCGAGGAGGCCATCATCCACGCCGACACCCTGATGCAGGTGAAAAGCCTGCTGCCGGAGGACGAGGTGCTGTATGACCTGGCGGAGCTGTTCAAGATATTCGGGGACAGCACCCGGGTGAAAATCCTGTACGCCCTGCTGGAGGCGGAGCTGTGCGTGTGCGACATCGCCAAGCTGCTGGAGGTGAGCCAGAGCGCCGTGTCCCACCAGCTGCGGGTGCTGAAGACCAGCAAGCTGGTGAAGTTCCGCAAGGAGGGCAAGACCGTGTTCTATTCCCTGGCGGACGAGCACGTGATCCGCATCCTGTCTCAGGGCATGGAGCACATCATGGAGTAAACCCCTGCCGGGTGGCAGAAGAAAATAGGCAAACCAAAATAAAGAGATGACAAAAAGGAGTGCTTTCTCATGAAAAAGACCTTTAAGCTGATCGACCTGGACTGTGCCAACTGCGCCGCCAAGATGGAGGCCGCCATTAAAAAGCTGGACGGCGTGAACGACGCCTCCGTCAGCTTCCTGTCCCAGAAGATGACCATCGACGCCGAGGACGACAAGTTTGACGAGATCGTCAAGCAGGCCGTAAAGGTCTGCAAAAAGGTGGAGCCCGACTGCGAGGTCGTGGTGAAGTGACCTCTGGTCTTCCAGAGGAGGGAGAGACACAATGACAAGAAAGCAAAAAAAGACCCTGCGCCGCATCATCGTCAGCGCGGTGCTCTATGTGTTGCTGCTCGTCATCGGGGCGGAGCACCGGGGCTGGTTGGGCCTGGTGCTGTTCCTCATCCCCTATGCCGTCATCGGCTGGGATGTGCTGTGGCGGGCCGTGCGGAACATCAGCAACGGCCAGGTGTTTGACGAGAATTTCCTCATGGCGGTGGCCACCGTGGGCGCTTTTGGCTGCGGGGAGTATTCCGAGGCCGTGGCCGTCATGCTGTTTTACCAGGTGGGGGAGCTGTTCCAGAGCGTGGCCGTCTCCCGCAGCCGCCAGTCCATCTCTGACCTGATGGACATCCGCCCCGACTATGCCAACGTGGAGCGGGAGGGGGAGCTGGTCCAGGTGGACCCGGAGGAGGTGGCCGTGGGCGATACCATCGTCATCAAGCCCGGCGAGCGGGTCCCCCTGGACGGCACCGTGGAGGAGGGCACCTCCGCCCTGGACACGGCGGCCCTCACCGGCGAGTCTCTGCCCCGCCAGGTGTCCCCCGGCCAGGAGGTCATCAGCGGCTGCATCAACCAGACCGGCGTGCTGCGGGTGAAAGTCAGCAAGCCCTATGGCGAGTCCACCGTGGCCAAGATCCTGGACCTGGTGGAGAACTCCTCCGCCAAAAAGGCCAAGGCGGAGAACTTTATCACCCGCTTTGCCCGGTACTATACCCCGGCAGTGGTCTTCGCCGCCCTGGCGCTGGCCATCCTGCCCCCAGTGCTGGGCTTTGGGCCCTTCTCCATGTGGGTGCAGCGGGCGCTGATCTTCCTGGTGGTGTCCTGCCCCTGCGCCCTGGTCATCTCCGTGCCCCTCAGCTTCTTCGGCGGCATCGGCGGCGCGTCCCGGGTGGGCGTGCTGGTGAAGGGCGGCAACTATCTGGAGGCCCTGGCCAAGACGGGCGTGGTGGTGATGGACAAGACGGGCACCCTGACCCGGGGCTCCTTCGCCGTCACCCAGACCAAGCCGGTGAACTGCTCTGAGCGGGAGCTGCTGGAGTGGGCCGCCCTGGCCGAGCATTTCAGCAGCCACCCCATCTCCCTGTCCATCCAGGCCGCCTGTCAGCCCGCCCCCGACCAGAGCCGGGTGACCGATGGCTCTGAGATCGCGGGCCACGGAGTGAAGGCCATGGTGGATGGCCGCACCGTGCTGGCGGGCAACGGGAAGTGGATGGATGCCAATCACATCGCCAGACCCCAGGGGGAGAAGCCCGTGGGCACCGTGGTCCACGTGGCGGTGGACGGGTCCTATGCCGGTTACCTGGTGGTGGCCGACCAGATCAAAGACAGCGCCGCCCCCGCCCTGAAGGCCCTGAAGGAGGCCGGGGTGCGCCAGACGGTGATGCTCACCGGCGACGACCCCGCCGTGGCCCAGGCCGTGGGCGGTGAGCTGGGCCTGGATCAGGTCCACGCCGGGCTGCTGCCCGGGGACAAGGTGGACTGGGTGGAGCGCCTGCTGAAGGAGAAGCGCCCCGGCGAACAGCTGGTCTTTGTGGGCGACGGCATCAACGACGCCCCCGTGCTGTCCCGGGCGGACATCGGCGTGGCCATGGGCGCCATGGGCTCTGACGCGGCCATCGAGGCGGCGGACGTGGTCCTCATGGACGATGACCTGTCCAAGCTGCCCGTGGCGGTGCGCATCGCCCGAAAGACCCTGACCATCGTCCACCAGAACATCTGGTTCGCCCTGGCGGTGAAGTTCCTGGTGCTGTTCCTGTCCGCCATTGGCCGCGCCAACATGTGGATGGCCGTCTTCGCCGACGTAGGCGTATCCGTCATCGCAATTTTGAACGCCGGACGGATGCTGAAGGCGAAATAAGTTCATAAAAGAACCCCCGGATACCACGGAACGGTACGTTCCCAAGGTATCCGGGGGTTTTGTTGTCAACGGCGGGCCGCTGGGGACAGCGGTCCCTACAGACGGCCCACATGACACGCCGTAGGGGCCGACCTCTGTGTCGGCCCGTTCACGTTACAGGACCGCGATCTTGCTCCGGTACACGCTGCGGTACATGGGCAGGGCCACCAGGCAGGCACCGAGCTCGGTGAGGAGGAAGCAGAGGAACGCCCGCTCCGGCCACAGGTGGACCAGCAGGAGGGCGATGGGCAGCAGCAGCACGATATACCGCAGCAGGGAGATGACCAGGGAATCGCGGCTGTGGCCCAGGGACTGGAAGGCGGCGGACAGGATGATGCTCACGGCGGCCACGGGGAAGGACAGGGCGGTGAGACCTAAAGCGGGGACGCCCAGGGCCAGAGCCTGCGCCCCGGCGTTGAAGCACACCCGCAGCAGGGGAGTGGCGCACAGGATCAGCAGCACGCAGCCGATGACGCCGGTGCTCACCGCCAGGATCATGCCGAAGCGGATGGCCCCGGACACCCGGCGGCGGTCACGGGCCCCGTAGTTAAAGCTGATGATGGAGATAAGGCCGTTGTTCACGCTGAAAATGGGCATGAACACAAAGGATTGCAGCTTGAAATAGACCCCCAGCACCCACACGGCGGTCTCAGACACCTGGCGGAGGATGGCGTTCAGCCCCAGGGACATGACGCTGCTGAGCGACTGCATCAGGATGGCGGGCCCGGCGATGCGGCCCATCTCCCCCAGCAGGGCGGGCTGGAGACGCTGGCCACGGAGGGAAATGGGGAAGTGCTCCCGCAGCCCGTGGACCAAAAACAGGCCGATGAACGCCCCGGTGATCTGGCCGATGACGGTGGCCACGGCGGCCCCCACCACGCCCATGTCAAAGATAAAGATGAGGATGGGGTCCAGGATGATGTTGATGAGGGCCCCGGAGCCCTGGATGATCATAAATCCGGCGGGGCGGCCAGAGGACTGGAGGATACGCTCGCAGGGGAACTGAGTACACACGCCGAAGGACAGGCAGCAGCACACCCGCAGATAGGCCGCGCCCTGGGTGATGACCGACGGGGTGTCGGTGCAGGCGCGGAGATAGGCGTTCGCCCCCAGCAGGCCGAACAGGAAGAAGAGCAGCCAGCAGCCGAAATAGAATGACCCCCCGTGGAGGACCACAGCGCTGGCCTGGTCCATCTGCCTGGCCCCCAGCCGCTGGGACAGGGTGGCGCTGAAGGCCACCCCTGTGCCCACGCAGAAAGCGATGAGCAGGGTCTGGATGGGGTAGGCATAGGACAGGGCCAGAAAGGCGTTGTCCCCCAGCCGGGCCACATAGATGCTGTCCACCAGGTTATATACCGCCTGCATCAGCATGGAGAGCATGATGGGCCCCGACATGGTGAAGATCAGCCGCCCCATGGGCATGGTGCCCAGAATGTTTTTGGATTGTGACATGGCGTTGGCCCCTTTTTCTGCCGGGACAAAAGGGCGCGGGCCCAGGCAGGCCCGCGATTTCCCGAAAAATTTTGAAAGAACGGTTTGAGTATAGCAAGCCGGGAGAAAAAAGTCAAGAAAGCGCCCGCCCCCTCCAAACGGAGAGAGCGGGCGTCTTTGGCAAACTCAGTGCTGCATGTGGCAGTGGGCGCAGTCGCCGGAGCAGACCCCGGTGCTGCAATCGCTCCTGTGATGGATGCGGTCAGAGACGATCTTGCGGATCGCCAGGGCCAGCAGCACCAGAACGACGCCGACCACCACGATGTTGGTCAGGTTTGCGGAGATCCAAGTGAGCATTACTTTTTACCACCTTTGAAAAAGCCGGTGATGATCTTCAGGGCCAGCAGGATCAAAACTGCCAGCACACACAGGACCACGATATCGGCAGTGCCTAAGGAAAGATTTGTGGTCATTGATAATCAGCTCCAGGAGATCAGGCGTGGGTGGCGGCGGCGCGGCGCTGCAGCTGCTTGGCGGGGTCGGGCCGGAACAGGAAGTACAGGATCAGCACCAGCACGATGGCGGCGGCCACGGTGGCGGCGCCGAACTGCACCTCGCCCAGGGCCAGGCCCACCAGCTGATACACCATCAGGGAGATGGCGTAAGCCATGACGTTCTGGAACACGATGGCGAACCAGAAGAACTTGCGGCTGCCGATCTCCTTGGCGGTGGTGGAGATAGCGGCCAGGCAGGGGGAGTCAAACAGGTTGAACAGCAGGAAGGAGATAGCGGACAGGCTGGTGGGGAAGAAGGCTGCGAACTGGGCGTGCATGTCGGGAGCATACTCCTCGATCTCGCCCAGGCCGCTCAGCACGCCCATGGTGGAGACGATGCCCTCCTTGGCCACAAAGCCGCTGAGGGAGGAAGCCACGGCCTGCCAGGTACCAAAGCCCAGAGGAGCAAAGATCCAGGCGATAGCGCCGCCGATGGTGGCCAGGAAGCAGTAGTCGGTGTCCACCAGGCCGAACACGCCGTCCTGGATACCGAAGCTGCCCAGGAACCACATGACAGCGCAGCAGACGAACAGGATGGTACCGGCCTTCTTCAGGAAGGCCCACACGCGCTCCCAAACGTGGAGCAGCACGCCCTTGAGAGAGGGCACGTGATACTGGGGCAGCTCCATGACGAAGGGGGCGGGGTCGCCGGAGAACATCTTGGTCTTCTTCAGGATGATGCAGGAGACGATGACGACGATGATGCCGGCAAAGTACATCAGGGGGGCGACCCACCAGGCGCCGCCCATCAGGAAGCCGGCGATGGTGGCGATAACGGGCAGCTTAGCGCCGCAGGGGATGGCGGTGGTGGTCATCATGGTCATGCGGCGGTCCTTCTCGTTCTCAATGGTACGGGTGGCCATGATGCCGGGCACGCCGCAGCCGGAGGAGATCAGGAAGGGGATGAAGGACTTGCCGGACAGGCCGAAGCGGCGGAAGATCCGGTCCATGATGAAGGCGACACGGGCCATATAGCCGCAGTCCTCCAGAATGGACAGGAAGAAGAACACGATGGCCATCTGAGGAGCGAAGCCCACGGGGGCGCCGATACCGCCGATGATACCATCAACGACCAGGGACACGACCCAGTCGGCAGCGCCGGCGTTCTCCAGGAAGGCGCCCACGGCGGGCTGGATCCACTCGCCGAACAGGGTGTCGTTGGTCCAGTCGGTGACGATGGTGCCCAGGCTGGACACGGCGATGTAATACACCAGGGTCATAATGACCACGAAGATGGGCAGGGCCAGGATACGGTTGGTGACGATCTGGTCGATCTTGTCGGACACGCTCATGCCCTGGCGGGCCTTCTTATAGATCTTGCCGATGATGGAGGTGATGTACTCATACCGCTCGTTGGTGATGATAGACTCGCTGTCATCATCCAGGGCGGTCTCGCAGGCGGAGGTGATCTCATTGACGCTGTTGACGATGGCGGCGTCGAACTTGGCCTGGACCTTGTCGTCCCGCTCGAACAGCTTCACAGCGTGCCAGCGCAGCTGAGCCTGGGGGACCTTGCCCTCCAGCAGACCCTCGATCTTGCCCAGGGCCTCCTCAACGGCGGGGGCGAACTTGTGCTGGTGGCCGCTATAGGTCTTGGCGTTGCCGACCTCAACGGCCTTGTCGAACAGCTCCTTCAGGCCGGTGCCCTTCAGAGCGGAGACCTCCAGCACGGGGCAGCCCAGCTCGTTGGACATCTTCACGGCGTCGATCTTGTCGCCGTTCTTCTTCACCACGTCCATCATGTTCAGGGCGATGACAACGGGGATGCCCATCTCCATGACCTGGGTGGTCAGATACAGGTTGCGCTCCAGGTTGGTGGCGTCCACCAGGTTGACGATCACGTCGGGGTGCTCGTCAATGATGTAGTTCCGGCTGACGACCTCCTCCAGGGTGTAGGGGGACAGGGAGTAGATACCGGGCAGGTCGGTGACCACAGCGTCGGGATAGCCCCGCAGCTTGCCCTCTTTCTTCTCCACGGTAACGCCGGGCCAGTTGCCAACGTACTGGTTGGCGCCGGTCATGGCGTTGAACATGGTGGTCTTTCCGCAGTTGGGATTGCCCACCAGCGCGATTTTAATGGACATGAATCAACTCTCCTCCTTAAAATAATTAGCGAAAGCTAACCACTTCACTGAAAAAAACGGGGACGGGTCAGGCCCCCAAGTTTATCCCGCCCAAAGGCGGGACAGACATTAGTCCACCAGGATGAGCTCGGCGTCGTCCTTACGCAGAGACAGCTCATAGCCGCGGACCGTGACCTCGATGGGGTCGCCCAGGGGGGCCACCTTGCGCACAAAGATAGAAGCGCCCTTGGTGATGCCCATGTCCATGATGCGGCGCTTCACAGGGCCCTCGCCCTGAAGGCGCTGCACGGTGACAGTCTCGCCCACTTTGGCCTGCTTGAGTGTTTTGCTCATAGTAAAACTTCTCCTTTCTCCCTTGAAAGAGCGCGGCGGCGCGGCACAGCGCCGCCGCGTCTCCCATCAGACCATGATCCGGTTGGCCATGCTCTTGCTGATGGCCACACGGCTCTCTTTGACGTTGACGATCAGATTGCCGTCGATCTCAGAGACCACAGACACATTGCCGCCAACGACAAAGCCCAGGCTCTCCAGAAAACGGCGGGTCTCGTCTTTTCCTTTGATATCTTTGATCGTGACCACGCTGCCGGTGGTGGAAAGGCTTAATGGCATAATGGGAAACCGCTCCTTTCATCGTGACCTCCCGCAAATACGCAAAAAGGTTTGCAGGGGCTAACTTTTTAAGCGGACTAAGTTTACCATTGCTCACTAAAGTTGTCAATAGCTAACCCGCACATTTCAGCACAAAAACCCTGGGAACGATTTCAGCCACATCAACAAAGCGCACAATTCCGTCGGGAAAATTTTACTGAGACAATAAATGAAGAGGAGCGCGCCCGGGGCGAAAAACCAAAAAATAATTTTTTTCAAAAAACAGTTGCATTTCCCTTTGCCCTGTGGTATTATATCAGTTGCATTGTGCGAAACGATCCTCCAGGGAGAAAGAGGTGAATATAAATGAAGGAAGGCATCCATCCTAACTACGAGCAGACCACGATTCGGTGCGCCTGCGGCAATGTGATCGAGACCGGTTCCACCAAGAAGGACATCCGCGTCGAGGTGTGCTCCAAGTGTCATCCCTTCTACACTGGTAAGCAGAAGATGGTAGACACTGGCGGCCGCGTCAGCCGTTTCAACAAGAAGTTCGGTCTGGACAAGTAAGATCGTCCATAAAAGCCGCGCCGAGTATTCGGTGCGGCTTTTTCCGTATATGAAAGCCGGGAGGTATGTGTTATGTTTCATAAGGTAGACCCCAAAACGCTGGGCGAGAACGTGTTTTCCCTCATCGGGGACAAGTGGATGCTCATCACCGCCGGAAGCCGGGAGCGGTGCAACACCATGACGGCCTCCTGGGGCGGGCTGGGCGTGATCTGGGGCGCTCCGGCGGCCACCTGCTACATCCGTCCCCAGCGCTATACCAAGGAGTTCGTGGACCGGGAGGAGTATTTCACCCTGTGCTTTTTCGGCGAGGAGTATCGCAAGGCCCTGTCCCTGTGCGGCAGCAAGAGCGGCCGGGACGTGGACAAGGTGAAGGAGTGCGGCTTCACCGTTCAGGCGGCGGAGTGCGGCGCGCCCTATTTTGACCAGGCGGAGCTGGTGCTGGTGTGCCGCAAGCGCTTTGTCCAGCCCATGGACCCGGCCAACATCCCCCAGGATGTGAAGGAGAAGTGGTATCCCCAGCAGGACTATCACACCATGTATATCGGCCAGATCGTAGAGGTCCTGGCGCGGTGACGCCGGGCCGGGCGTCTGGCCGGAAACGGGAGGAACTATGACCGACATCAATACCCAAGAGAAAAAGGAGCGGGCGGTGCTGGTGGGGCTGGACGCCTTCAGCCTGTCCCGGGAGGAAAACGCCACCCAGGAGTCCATGGACGAGCTGGCCGCCCTGCTGGAGACGGCGGGGGGCCAGACGGCGGCGGTGGTTATGCAGTCCAAGGACAGCCCCGACCCCCGCACCTTCATCGGCGAGGGCAAGGTGGCCGAGGTGAAAGAGCTGGTCCACGCCATGAACGCGGACATGGTCATCTTTGACAACAGCCTGTCCCCCTCCCAGCAGCGGGTGCTCAGCGAGGAGCTGAACGTCTCGGTGCTGGACCGCTCCGCCCTGATCCTGGACATCTTTGCCCAGCGGGCCCGGACAAGAGAGGGCCGGCTGCAGGTGGAGCTGGCCCAATATAAATATCTGCTGCCCCGGCTGACGGGCATGTGGAAGCACCTGGAGCGCCAGGAGGGCGCCATCGGCACCCGCGGCCCCGGCGAGACTCAGCTGGAGTCTGATCGGCGGCACATCCACCGGAAGATCGCCAAGCTGGAGGGGGAGCTGAAGGACGTGCGCCGGGTGCGGGCCACCCAGCGGGACCGCCGCATCAAAAACGAGGTGCCCGTGGTGGCCATCGTGGGCTATACCAACGCGGGCAAGTCCACCCTGCTCAACCGCCTCACCGGGGCGGACATCCCCGCCAACAACCGCCTGTTCGACACCCTGGACACCACCACCCGCACCTTAGAAATCTCCGACACCTGTACGGTCCTGCTGTCCGACACGGTGGGCTTTATCCGCAAGCTGCCCCACCACCTGGTGGAGGCCTTTAAGGCCACCCTGGAGGAGCTGTCCTTTGCCGATCTGCTGCTCCACGTCATCGACGCCTCCAACGAGGAGTGGATGGAGCAGGCGGAGGTGGTGGATAAGCTGATCCATGAGCTGGGCGCTGACCACACCCCACGCATCGAGGTGTTCAACAAGAGCGACCAGTGGCAGGGGGAGATCCGCCCCCACGGCAAGGGCCGGGTGTCCGTCTCCGCCAAGACGGGGGAGGGCATGGACGACCTGCTGAAGGCCATCGGCGGCGTGCTGGACAACGGGGCCCGCCGGGTGACCATCCACCTGCCCTATGACAAGGGCGGCATCTTAGAGACCCTGTATCAGCAGGCCAAGGTGGAGTCGGTGGAGTATGGCCAGACCATCGACATAAAGGCCGTGTGTACCACCAGGATCATCGGCCAGCTGGGTCCCCTGGTGGAGGGCTGGCAGCCCCATAAGGAGCCCTGGGAGGACTGACAGACCAAATGAGACAGGAATGAGACAGAAAGGTGGAGCCTAAGTGACGGAGTACTATATCCCCACCGGACACAGCCAGACGGAGCTGGTGGAAAAGCGCTCTCGCTTCATCGGCCAGGTGTGGCGGGTCTCCTCGGAGGAGGAGGCGCGGCAGCGCATTGAGGAGACAAAGAAACAGCACTACGATGCCAGGCACAACTGCTGGTGCTATCTCATCCGGGACGGGGCCGTGCGCTACTCCGACGACGGGGAGCCCCAGGGCACGGCGGGCCAGCCCATGCTGAACGTGTTCCAGCGGGAGGGCGTGGAGAACGTGTGCTGCGTGGTCACCCGATATTTCGGCGGGGTGCTGCTGGGGGCCGGGGGCCTGGTGCGGGCCTATACCCAGAGCGCTAAGGACGCCCTGGATGCCGCCGGCATTTCCGTGGTCCGCCGGTGGGTGGCCATGGAGGTGCCCTGTACCTACGCCCAGTTCGAGGGGATGCGCCGGGAGGTGGCTGCCTTCTCCGGTGTGGTGGAGCAGGTGGACTATGGGGCGGACGTGGTGCTGTCCTGCCTGCTGCCCGAGGAGCGCTCCGCAGAGTTTGCCGCCCACGTCCTGGACGTTACCGCCGGAGGGGTGGAGGTCCTGGAGGCCGGAGAGCGCTTTCAGGATGTGCCCTGGAGAGCGGCGAAGGAGCTGTAAAGAACAAAAGACCGACAGAGCTTGCAAACGGGCAGGCTCTGTCGGTTTTTGGTTGGGGGAAAAAATCAGCCGTCTTTTATAAAGCGCTCTGCCTCCTGGTCCCACACATAGGACGTGTAGGTGTGGTCCCCGTTCAGGCGCAGGATGGCCCGGTCGGTGAGGGAGTATGCGCCGTCCTCAGACTGGGGGAGGTCTGCGGAGACGGGCTCCCAGGCCGAATTGCCGATCTGGAACAGCTGTAGGTAATAGGCGGAGATACCCTGATAGGTGACGGTGCCCAGATAGAGCACATAGTCCCGCCCGTCTTTGGCGGGGAGAAATTGAAGCTGGACCTGGTCCGCGACGAATTCGTGGCTGGCCACCACAGACAGGTCCTCCGTGTCATAGACCACGGCCAGGGTCCGGTCCAGCCCCTCCGAGTGGACCAGGGACGTATACTTGAAGAGGGCGCACAGCTCGTCAGACGACGGGGAGGAGAAGTGGCCGTACTGAATGGAGGCCGGCATAAGGTCTCGGGGCTCTTGCTTTTCAGAGCCAACACAGGGCACGGCACGCTCTGTCAGCTGCGCCTGAAAGTCCTGGACGGGGTCTGCTGTATGCTGCACCCCGCAGGAGGGCAGGAGGAGCATGGCCGCGAGAAATACGCCGCCGCAGGCCGCCGCCAAACACCGCCGGGGCGCTGGATGTATCATCCCCATGAGTATCCCACCTTTCTGTTTGTCTGACTTTAATATATCAGAACGTCCGACTAAAAAGCAAGCGCCGGGACAAAAGAAAAACAGCCGCCCGAAATGAACTGCACCCCATTTGTTAGACAGTATGGTATACTATCTAACAAGTGGGGTGTTTTGCTATGCCAAAAGGAGTACCAAACAAACGATATACGCCGGAATTCAAAAAACTGGTGATTGAAACCATGCAGAAAGAGAAATTGAGTTACAGCGAAACCTGCCGTAGATTTGAGGTAAACAGTAGAGATCGAATCAAATCATGGGAGCGAATCTACCTGGAAGAAGGGCCGGAAGGGTTAGCCATCGAACGGCGTGGCCGCAGCAGTAAGGGTCGTCCGCCAAAGCAGCTGCCGAAGCAGGTGGAAGAAGATCTGCTAGCCGAAGTGCAGCGACTGCGTGCGGAGAACGATTACCTAAAAAACTTGCAAGCCTTGGTTTTGGAAGACGAGCGACGCCAGCGCAGAAAACGCTGGTAGTTCAGAAGCTAAGGCAAAAACACGCACTCAGTATTCTGCTCTCAATCGCTCAGCTGCCCCGTGCAACTTTCTACTATCATTTGAAGCAGATGCAGAGAGAAGACAAATATGCATCTGTTAAGGAAGAAATCGCAGCAATTTACCACGAAAACAGGGGCCGGTACGGCTATCGCCGGATCACGGCAGAACTTCGCAAGCGTAAATTCTCTGTGAACCACAAGACTGTCCAGCGGCTCATGAAGAAGCTGGGCTTAGTTTGTCGTGTCAGGATGAAAAAATATCGTTCCTACAAGGGAGAAGTAGGCAAAATTGCACCAAATTTGCTAAATCGGGATTTTCATGTCGAAAAGCCGAATCAGAAATGGGTCACGGATGTGACGGAGTTCAGCCTGTTTGGAGAGAAGCTCTATCTGTCCCCGATTCTCGATCTGTGCAGCAGCGATCTGGTCAGTTACACCATATCGGATCGTCCTGTACTCAGCATGGTAACCACCATGCTGGACGAGGCGTTTGCAAAGATCCCGGCCGGAACAAACCTGATTCTCCATTCTGACCAGGGCTGGCAGTACCAACACAAACAATACCAACAGATGCTCCGGGAGAAAGGTGTTCGCCAGAGCATGAGCCGGAAAGGAAACTGTCTGGACAACGCCGTGATAGAGAATTTCTTCGGCTTACTCAAAAGTGAACTGCTGTATTTGCAGGAGTTCCGCTCCATGGAACACTTCAAACTGGAACTGATCGAATATCTGGATTACTACAACAACCGCCGCATCAAGGCAAAGCTAAAGGGCTTGCCGCCTGCAATTCACAGACAGCAAGCCCTTTCGGCTGCTTGAACAATTTTTACTTCAAAATATTGTCTAACTTTTGGGGGTCACTTCAAAAAAGGCGGCTGTTTTTAGTTGCCATATTCCATTACACAGCGCGGGTGACCTTACCGGAACGGAGGCATCTGGTGCAGACGTACACGTGAGTGGGGGTGCCCTTCACGATCGCCTTCACGCGCTTCACGTTGGGCTTCCAGGTGCGGTTGGAACGGCGATGAGAGTGGGACACCTGAATGCCGAAGGTGACGCCCTTGTCGCAGAATTCGCATTTGGCCATGTTGCTTACCTCCTCGCTATGAGAATCGCTTATCAAAAAGCCTCGACTGGTATCATACCAGCTTTTGCGGCAGAATGCAAGTCTTTTTTAAAAATAAATAAAAAAGTTTTTCCAAGGGACGCTCACAGGGCGGGCAGCTGGTCCAGGGAGGCGAAGGTATAGCCCATGTTTTCCCACCGGGTGAGCAGCTCATCCAGGATCTCCGCATTGGTGCGGGAGGTGGCGTGGAGCAGGACGATGGCCCCATCGTGGATGCGGGGGAGGAGCTTACTGAACGCCTGCTCGGGGGTGGGCTGGTCGTCCACATACCAGTCCACATAGGCCAGGCTCCAGAAGATGGTCTGATAGCCCAGGGCCTGGGCCTGCTTCAGATTTTCCAGGTTATATTTGCCCTGGGGCGGGCGGTAATACCGGGGCATGGTCCGGCCCGTGGTCTGCTGGTAGAGCTGCGCCAGGCTGTCCAGCTCCTTCTGAAAGGCGGCCTGGTCGGCGATGGCGGACATGTCCGGGTGGTGGAAGGTGTGGTTGCCCACGATGTGCCCCTCCTGGGCCATGCGGCGGACCACGTCGGGGGCGGTCTCAATCATATTGCCCACCACGAAAAAGGCAGCGGGGGCCCGGTGCTTTTTCAGGGCGTCCAGAATGGCGTCGGTATAGCCGTTCTCATAGCCGCAGTCGAACGTAAGATAGATGACTTTCTGGGACGTGTCCCCCAGAAAGCGGGCGTTGTAGTTGGCCAGCTCCTCGGAGCTGGCGTTGCCCACGGGGGACTGGCCCTCCTCCGGGAAGGACAGGCCCCAGTTGTCCGTGGAGGCGGGGATGGCCGCCGGACCGGCGGCGGGGGACAGGGGCTGCTGTGCGTGGTAGTAGCAGATCGCGGCGGCCAGGACCAGGCACAGGGCCAGCCCGGCCAGAACGGGACCCTTGGAAGGGCGGAAACGGGACATGAGCATCGACCTCCAGGCGTGATAGATGCCCTTAGTCTGTCCAGGGACGTCAAAAGACATACAAAAAGACCGCCGCCGTAGGAGGGACCTACAGCGGCGGTCAGACGATGAAACTTCAGATGGCTCAGGCCACGCCGATGGTGACGAGGATGTTGGCAAAGGTGCGCTTCTCGCCGGTGGAGATGGCCAGACGCACGCCGGGCTGGCAGCAGGCGTCGTAGAACTCATACCGGCCCAGCTTGGTCAGCTCCATGCCGCCCAGCATGGACTGGAACTGGCCGAAGATCTCGGGGGTGGTGCCGTCGGCGGGGTCCATGACCTCCGCCTTCTCGATGTTCACCACGCTCTGGATGGCCTCCAGCACGTCGGTGACGGTGGGCAGACCGGGGGTAAGGCCCAGATAGACGGTCTTGGCCTCACCGCTCTTAGAGTCCAGGGGATAGTTGCCGTCGGCGATGAGGACCTTGTCCCCGTGGCCGCACAGGGCCAGGGCGGCCATGATGTCCGGGTGGATCAGCTTACCAGTGAGCATGTGAAAAACCTCCCTTAATTTACTTCTTCTCGTTGTCCCGCAGCTGGCCCAGCTTTCCGCCGGGGTGGCAGCGGACATACTTCACGGGGTCCCAGTCCTTCTCCACCTGCAGGGCCACAGACAGGGCCTGGAGGGTGAGCAGCTCGGCCAGGACGGAGTTGCGGGGGGCCCGGTTCAGGGGGCCGCCCTCCTGCTTCACGCCGGCCACCAGGAAGGCGTCGCTCTCGTGGGCCAGCCAGCTGTCGGGGTTGCCGGACACGCCGATGATCTTACAGCCGTTGTTCTTCACGGCCAGGACGGTGGCCTTCAGCTCGCCGGTCTCGCCGGAGTTGGAGATGGCGATGACCACGTCCCCGGCCACCAGCTGGCCACAGGAGCCGTGGACGGCCTCCGTCCCGTGGAGATAATAGGCGGGGTTTCCGGTGGAAGAAAACAGAGAGGCGGCATAGGTGGACACATGGCTGCACTTGCCGATGCCGGTGACGTGGAGCCGTCCGCCGTGGGCCTGAGACTCCAGGATCAGCTGGGCGGCGGCCTCATAATCCTCGGGGCTGCGGGCCTTCAAAAAGGCGTTGAACTCCTGGTCCACAGCGGTGAAGAACTGAGAAACAGCCTGCTTGCTCTCCTCTTTCAGCATAATGATACACTCCTTTTCGATACTGGTATTCCCATGGGGAAAGATAAGGATATTACTTCAAACCGTCCAGAACGGCGGGGTCAAAGCCGGTGTAGCCACGCTCGGCCATAAAGGCCTGCACCTGGTCCACCGTGGGCAGGCTGGGCATGGCGCCCATCTTGGACACGGTAAGGGAGGCGGTGTGGCTGGCAAAGGCCAGGGCCTGACCCTGGGGCAGACCAGCGGTGAGGCCGGTGCAGAAAGCGGCCACGAAGGAATCTCCGGCGGCGGTGGGGTCCACCACCTGGGGGGCCTTCACGCAGTCGGTGTGGTGGATGCCGTCCTTGCCCGCCACGATGGAGCCGTTCTCCCCCATGGTGATGATCAGGTTCTCCACGCCCCGGTCATGGAAGGCGCGGGCCACGATGGCCACGTCGTCCATGTTGATGCCGTTGGACACGTCGATGGAGTGGTCGGCCAGGATGGCGGCCTCGTGCTCGTTGGGGGAGATATAGGTGGTGCAGGCGAGCAGCTTGTCGGACAGGGGGGCGGCGGGAGCGGGGTTGATCATGACGATGACCCCGGCGTCGTGGGCCCACTGGGCCACCGCCTCGATGACGGGCATGGGCAGCTCGAACTGCATCATCACCAGGTCATACCGGCCGATCTGGTCCTTCAGCCAGGCCAGGTCGTCCACCGTCAGGGTGAAGTTGGCCCCGGGGCAGACGGTGATGCGGTTCTTGGCCCCGTCGTCGGTGACCTCCAGGGTGATGTGGCCCACGCCGGAGGACTCGTTGGGGTCCACGGACACATGGGACACGTCCACGCCCGCGGCGGCGGCGGTGTCGGTCATGATCTTGCCGAAGGCATCGTCACCCACCTGGCCTACCATGGTGACGTGGGCCCCCAGCCGGGCGCACTGCACGGCCTGGTTGGCCCCCTTGCCGCCGGGGGCGGTCTGGAATTTCATGCCGATGACGGTCTCGCCGGAGTTGGGCACCCGGCGGGTGCTGGCGATCAGGTCCATCATAAAGCTGCCGACCACCAGAATATTAGGCTTTTTTAAAGACATAGAAGATTCCTCCCATTATGACGGATATTGCATGAGCGCCCTGAAAAGCTCAGGACGCCCATGTGGTTTGTGCATTACAGCAGGCCCAGCTGCTTGCGGACATACTGCTCCAGGTGGATGAGGCTCTCCACCTCGCCCTTGGCGTTCTTGTCCAGCTTGGCGCAGTCGGCGCTGCGGGCAAAGACGCTCATGGGCACGTCCACCAGGTTCTGGTGATACTTGGCGTTGCAGGGATAGATGCGCATCTCGATCATGGCGGCGGTGGTCAGGAAGTCGGCCACCAGGCGGGCCTTGTCATAGTCGGTGTCCTTGTGATCGAAGCACCACTTGTACAGATCGGGGTGGAAGTTGGCCATCACGCCGCTGTAACCGGCGGCGCCGTGGCACACGCTGTCGAACCAGGACTGGGCGTTGGCGTTGAAGATCTTCAGGGGGGTGCCCTCGACAGCGGCCTGGCGCTCCCGCACCAGCTCGTAGTCGCAGCAGGTGTCCTTCAGGAAGACCATGCGGCCCTGCTGACCGGCCTTGCGCAGGAACTCAGTGGAGACCAGGCGCTTCCAGGGCATGGGGCACTCGTAGATGCCGAAGTCGATCTCGGGATAGCGGTCAAAGATCTCCTGGGCGTTGGCCTCGAACACGGCCTCGCCCTCGTTCTTCTGGTCCAGACGGTTGGACACCAGCACGTAAGCGCCGATGCCGGGGATCTTCATCATGTTCTCGATCTCCCGGAACTGGGTGGCCTTGTCATCGGCGGTGTGGCCGGAGGCCACCACCTGGATGCGGCCGTCCACCGCCTCGGCGGTGGCACGGGCGATGTCCAGCTTCTCCTGCTCGGTGAGGTAGGCCATCTCGCTGGACTGGCACACGGCGAAGATGCCGGTGCAGCCCTTCTCCACATACCAGTCGCACAGCTGCTTGATGGCCTTGAAGTCAGGCTTGTTGTCCTCGGTCCAGGGGGTGATCATAACGGGCCAAACGCCGGGATTGATGGAAAATGCCATGAAAAATCGCTCCTTCGATAGATATTAGGTTTCAAATAGGAACAGCGGGGAAGTCGGCTCACATCAGACCGAACATCTTGGGCAGGAACAGCACGGATTCGGGGACGAAGGTGATGATCAGCAGCACGATGAGCATGACCACGATGGGACCCCAGATCTCTTTGATCACGTTCTTCAGGGGCGTGCCGGAGATGCCGGAGGTGATGAACAGGCACATACCGAAGGGAGGGGTAGACAGGCCCAGCATCATGTTGAAGATGATGATCAGGCCGAAGTGGATGATGTTCACGTCGAACTGCTGGGCCACGGGCCACAGAATGGGGATCATGACCAGCTGGATGACGGAGGTGTCCACGAACATGCCCAGCACCAGGATGATGATGTTGACCATGATAAGGAAGACGTACTTGCTGTCGGTGAAGGAGGTGATCCAGTTGCCCAGACGGACACCGATCTGCTCCTTGGCGAAGATGAAGGAGATGGCGGAGGCTGCGCCCACCATAATGGAGACGGAGCCGGTGCCCTTCACGGTGTCGAAAATGACCTGCTTCAGGCCCTCCCAGTTCAGGATGTGATAGACCAGAACGGCGATGAGCAGGGCATAGGCACCGGCGATGGCGCCAGCCTCGGTGGGGGTCATCACGCCGGTGTAGATGCCCACCAGCAGGATGACGGGGGTCAGCAGGGCCCAGATGGCCTTGAAGCAATAGCGCAGATAGGCACCCAGCTGGGGAGGAACGGACTTGGGATACTTGCGCTTCTTGGAGATGAAAGCGATGTAGATACACAGGCAGATGGCCAGGATCACGCCGGGCATCATACCGGCCATGAACAGCGCGCCCACAGAGGCGCCGGTGAGCATGGCGTAAATAACGGCGGGGATGGAGGGGGGGAAGATGGGGCCGATGGTGGCGGAGGCGGCGGTGATGGCGCAGGAGAAGCCGTCATCATAGCCCTCGGCGCGCATGGCGTCAATCTCCATCTTGCCCAGGCCGGAGGCGTCGGCCACGGCGGAGCCGGTCATGCCGGAGAACACCAGAGAGGCCAGCACGTTCACGTGGGCCAGACCGCCGGGGAAGCGGCCCACCAGGCCCTTGCACACGCCGAAGACATACTCGGTGATCTTACCGGCGTTCATCACGTTGGCCGCGAAGATGAACAGGGGCACGGCGATGATGGTGGTGTTGGTGAAGATGGCCTCGATGGTCTTTTGGGCCACCAGGTGCAGCTGGCCCTCCTGGCCGGTGATCATGCCGATAAAGCTGTTGCCGTCCACCAGACCGTCGGTGAGGAAGTACATGGTACAGGCGGCGATCATGCCCGTGGGGATGGGCATACGCAGCACGAACATCAGGACAAAGCAGATGAGGAATACGATCAGAGGAAGGTTATCCAGCATTACTTGTCACCTCCATAGTCGATGTGGGACAGGTCCAGGTCCTCCTGGGCCAGAGAGGCCTCGATGGCCTGCTCGGCCTCGGACTTAGAGGCTTCGAGCATCATGTCGGTATACTTCTTGCTGCCGGACAGGACCATGATCTCCTCATAGATCTCCATGATGGCATAGGCCACGATAAAGGCCAGGAAGACCACATAGGGCATGAAGACGACCGTCTTGGGCCACTTCAGCAGGGTGGTCATCTGCTGGCGCTCCATCAGGCCCCACACATAGTTCAGGGAGGGCAGGAAGGTGACCAGACAGGTGAAGGTGATGAGGATGTTGCCCAGCATGGCAGTGATGGCCTTGCCCTTCACGTTCATCTTGTCATAGACCAGAGTGAAGGTGACGTGGCCGTTGAGCCGCTGGCAGTAGCACGCGCCCAGCATGACCAGCCACAGGAAGCAGGCCTGCTCCACTTCGGTGGTCCAGGCCTGGGGCATCTTCATAACGTAGCGCATGAAAACCTGGAAAACGAACACCAGGAACAGCACCGTAAAGGCCATTGCCGGGATGTACTTTTCCACGCAGTCGCGGATAAAACCGCCGACTTTTTTCATTATGTTCGCTCCTTTCAAAAATTTTTTATCCGGGGCAGCCCGGAAGTTCAAACGGATCTCAGAAGGAAAAATGAAAATTGGTTTTGGCACTTAAAAACGGGGGCCGGGACTATCCCAGCCCCCGTTGGGGATGTACCTTTGGGAGAATTTAGGCCATGGCCTGGATCTCGGCCAGCAGGTCCTTGTCCCAGCTGTCGGAGATGGGGTCGTTCAGATAGGTGTTCAGCACGTGGTCGGCGAAGGCAGCCACATCGGCCTCATAGATGCTCAGGCCCTGCTCCTTCAGGAAGTCCTGGACCTCGCTCTCGGTCTTCAGGTTCTGCTCGTCGCAAGCCTTGCGGCCGGCCTCAACGGCCTCCATGACCCAGCCCTTCTGGGTGTCGGTCAGCTTGTTCCAGGTGTTCAGGTTGATGGTGGGCCACACGGAGTCCACCAGGTGGTTGGTCAGGGAGATGGACTTCTGGACCTCATAGAACTTGGCGGACTGCACGGTGGGCAGGGGGTTGTCCTGGCCGTCAACGGTGCCGGTCTGCAGGGCCAGATACAGGTCGTTGAAGGGGATGGCGGTGGGGTTGGCACCCATGGCCTTGCCCAGGAACACCCAGGCGTCGGAGTTGGGCATACGCAGGTTGATGCCGTTCAGGTCCTCGGGGGTCTTGATCTGCTTGTCCTCGGACAGGGAGACCTGACGGGTGCCCAGGTAATAAGCGCCCAGGGGCAGGATGCCCTGCTCGTCGGCGATCTTCTGGAAGACTTCCTTGCCGATGTCGCCGTTGAGCACCTTGGTCATGTGGTCATAGCTCTGGAACACATAGCCAGCGGTGAACATGGAGACCCAGGGGGAGCCGTCGGTCAGCCAGGAGGCGGAGGAGTAGATCAGGTCCACGTCGCCGTTCTTCAGGGCGTCGTGCTCGGTGTCCTGACCATACAGGGATCCGGAGTCATAGCACTCCACGGTCATGTTGCCGCCGGAAATCTCCTCCAGAGTGTCCTTAAAGACCTTCTGAGCGGCACCGTGGGCATCGGTGGGCACGGCGGCGATGGAGAAGACCAGCTTGACGGGATCGCCAACGTCTTCGGTGTTGGTGGAAGTGCTGCCGGAAGCGGTGCTGCCGGAAGCAGAGGCGGCGGGGGTCTTGCTGCCGCAGGAGGCCAGCAGGCCGATCATCATGACGGCGCTGAGGCAGAGGGCGATGCTTCTTTTCCAGTTTTTCATGTAGATCCTCCTAAATCCAAAAATGTACCTATTTTTCCAAACCGGGCTCTCCACCCGGAAAAGAAACGAAGAAAAATTACCGATAGATGCGCTCACGCATCTTCAGGGCGGCGTTTTGCAGGATGCCTGCGCACTCCAGCAGCTTCTCGTCCGTCATGGTGACGGAGGGACCGGAGGTGCTCACCCCGGCCACCAGCTGTCCGGCGGCGTTATAGACGGGCACGCCCACGCAGCGGATGTTGGGGTCACGCTCGCCGTTGTCGATGGAATAGCCCCGGCGGCGGGTGATGCGCAGCTCCTCCAGAATGCCGTCCAGATCGGTGACGGTGTTGGGCTGATACTTGGTGCGCTCCTCAGGGATGTGAGAGAGCCACTCCTCCTCGGGCATGTGGGCCAGGATGGCCTTGCCGATGCCGGTGCAGTAGAAGGGAGCGGTCTCGCCCAGGATGTCCCGATAGGGCAGCACCCCCAGCCGGTCGGCCGGGTGGGCCACATAGAGATAGAGGACGTTGGTGCCATAGGGCAGACCGAAATAGACGATCTCGCCGGTGCGGCTGGCCGTCTCCACCAGGATGTCATACACGGCGTTGGGATAGCCCAGGTTCTGGTTGATGATGAACGCGTATTCCAGGATCTTCAGCCCCAGGGTATAGCGCCCGTCGGGCAGCCGCTGAAGATAGCCCATGGAGGTGAAGGTGGACAGAATGTTGTGGATGTTGGATTTGGTCACACCGATGCGGTTGGCCAGCTCCGTCACGCCCAGGATGGGCTCTTGAATGGTGAAGCAGGAGAGGATGTTCAGCGCCTTGGCCAGGGATTTGACCTTTGGTTCGGCCCGTCCGTCCATGTGCAGCGCCTCCTTTTGTAAGTTCCGCAATAGAGAACGCTATCCTCTCTTTTGCGAACTCATTATATAGGTTCTTACGAATAAAGGCAATAGACGAATTTTTTTTCGGCGGAATCCCCACAAACTGGGTAAAAACGGCGTTAAAAACTGACCTGTGTTCTGCAATAAAAAACGGTGTTTGCCTGGTTTTTGACATCCGTTCTTTTTTCGCCCCTTGCCAAGGCCGGGGTCTGTCCGTATAATGGGGGCAGCAGCGGGCCGAAGGGGCCCGGAATCAGGAAGGAGCGCACCGCCATGATCTTTGACAGTCTGAAAAACATAGAGCAATATAAAACCGTCCACCCCCGCGTCTATCGGGGCTTGCAGCTGCTGCGGGACACGGACTTTTCCGCCCTTACCGAAACCCGGTATGAGGTGGAGGGGGAGGACCTGTTTTTCTTCCTTCAGGACTATGAGACCCGCCCGGTGAACGACACCCCGGAGGCCCACCGGAAGTATGCCGACATCCAGTTCGTCCTGTCTGGCCGGGAGAAATTTGACGTGGCCCCCCTCCAGGACATGACCGAGGAGGTGGAGGCCCACCCGGACCGGGACCTGTGGCTCTATCACGGTCCCGCCAGCGCCAGCTTTGTGCTGGAGGGGGACAAGTTTGTGGTGGCCTTCCCCGGCGACGCCCACGCCCCCTGCATCGCCGTGGACGCCCCCGAGCAGGTCCACAAGGTGGTCGTAAAAGTCAAGCTGTAAGCGCATAAAATAACGCGCCCTGTTCTGCCATAAGACCGGCGGAACAGGGCGCGGTTTTTGCATTTACACGGCGGCGGAGGACCGGTGGAGGGACTGCTCGTAGGGCATGGCCAGAAACTGCCGATAGAACACCGCCCCCACCGTGGCGGTGAGCACCTCCGTCACGGGGAAGGTGAGCCAGAACCAGTTCAGGCCGAAGCGGGAGAACAAAAAGCCCAGGGGGACGAAGAGCACCACCGTGCGGACGATGGTCAGCAGAGAGCTTTTCAGGCCGAAGCCGATGGCCTGGAAGAACACGGGGAACAGCAGGGCCAGCACCTGGGGCAGAAAGCTGACCCCCACAAAGCGAAAGCCCACTTTGGAAATGTCTGCCACCAGGGGGTCGGGGGTGAACACCTGGACCATCTGCACGGGGAAGAACTCGAATACCAGGGCGCCCAGGAACATCATCCCCAGGCCGAACAGGGCGGATACCTTCATGGTGCTCTTGCACCGGTCCAGCTTGCGGGCGGCATAGTTAAAGCTGATGACGGGCACGATGCAGGTCTGCATGGCCCCCAGGGGGATGAAGAAGAAGGTCTGCCACTTGTAATAGAGACCCAGAGCGGTGACCGCCTGGTCGGAGAAGCCCGCCAGGATCAGGTTCAGCCCCAGGATGTAAAAGGTATAGGCCGACTGCATGAGCATGTTGGGAAAGCCCAGGCGGAGGACGATGGGCACGGCCCGGAAGCAGACCCGCCGGGCGGGGGCGGGGTAAAAGCCGCCCCGGAAGACGATGGCGGCGGCCACGAACTGCCCGGCCACCGTGGCGATGGCCGCCCCGGCGATGCCCAGCCGGGGCAGACCAAACAGGCCGAAGATGAGCAGGGGGTCCAGGACGATGTTGGTCACGGCCCCCAGGATCTGGGCGGCCATGGGGGTCTTCATGTCCCCGTTGGCCTGGTGGACCTTGGTCCACACGCTCTCTAAAAACAGCCCAGTGCTGCACAGGCAGACGATGCGGCCATAGGTCACCACGTCCCGGATGACGTCCGGCGACTGGGAGGACACCCGGGCATAGAAGGGCATGATGCACCAGCAGATCCCGGCAAAGGCCAGCCACATGACAAGGGCCATGGGGGTGGCCACCCCGGCGTATTCCGCAGCCTGCTTTTTCCGGCCAATGCCAAGGCGGGCGGCCATCACCGTATTTACGCCCACCCCGGTGCCCACCGCCAGGGCGATCATCAGCAGCTGAAGGGGATAGACGATGGACAGGGCCGTCAGGCCCGAGTCGGCATACTTGCCCACGAACAGGCTGTCCACAATGTTGTAAAGGGCCTGGATCAGCTGGGCCAGCATCACCGGCGGGGCCAGCCGCAGCAAGATCTTGCCCACCTTTTCTGTGCCGAACAGCTCCGTAAGCTCCATAAAAACGCACCCCGCCCCTTCTGCGATATCTCTGTAGACGGGATTATAGCAGAAGGGGCGGGGTTGTCAATAGGTTTTGTTCACTTGGCGGGGTCCAGGATGGAGGTGAAGGTGACATAGCGGTCCATCCAGCCGCCGATCCAGGCGATGGCCTTGCCCATGGTGGCGGCGGCCAGCACCGTGCCAATACCAAGGCCGTCCAGACGGCCCAGGAAGACCAGGGTCATAACGGCGGTGGTGCCCAGGCAGATCAAATCGAAGGACACCTTGATCCGGGCATAGGGCCAGCCGGTGATGGAGGCCAGCTCCCGGGGGAACAGGTCGGTGGGGATGATGGGCATCCTGCACCGGTTGGACAGGGCGATGCCAAAGCAGATGAGGAAATAGCTCAGGGCGAAGTAAAGCACCCGCAGGGGCAGGTTCACCGGCAGCTGGTCCGTCCACAGCTGGTGCAGGTCCAGCATCTTGCCGAAGAAAAAGCCCACCACAAAGCTGAACAGATAGGGGATGACCAGCTTTTTGCGCAGGATCATCAGGGACAGGATCAGGGCCCCCTGGAACAGATAGGTCCAGGTGCCCAGAGTGAAGAAGGGCAGCACCAGGGAGAAGGCATAGGGCACGCTGGAGATGGCCGAGATGCCCGAGCCGGAGCGGAGCATCAGCAGCACGCCCAGGCTGTTGATGACGATGATGACCGCCAGGGCGGCCTCGCCCCGCATCACGGGGAGGGCGCGGGAAGAATCGGCGGAGAGAGTTTGGGAGGAAACCATGAGACGCGCTCCTTTTTCAAAAATAAGCGGGCCGAAAGCCCGACTAATAGAGTAGTCCCGGGAAAAGCATTTGACAAATGAATTCTTTCGTATAGTATAATAGATTTTATCTATAGAGAGGGGGGCAGAACATGAATCTCATCCATCTGCGCTATTTTGTGGAGCTCAGCCGCACGGGGAGCTATACCCAGGCGGCAAAGCGGCTGTGCATCACCCAGCCCAGTCTGAGCCACGCCATGGCCCAGCTGGAGGAGGAGCTGGGGGCACCGCTCTTCCGGCGGCAGGGCCGCACCACCGCCCTCACCCCCCTGGGGGAGCAGTTCTTGACCGCCGTCCGCCAGAGTCTGGACGTTCTGGACCGTGGGATAGAGGAGGTGCGGCAGGCCGCCCGGGGGGCGGGACTGCTGCGCATCGGCATGGTCCGCCCCCTGGCGGTGGAGCTGGTGCCAAAGCTGGCCGGGGCCTTTTTAAAGGAGCGGCCAGAGGGGGAGGTGCGCTTCACCTTTCACACCGACGTGACCCACGCGCTGCTGGGCCAGTTGGAGGCAGGGGAACTGGACGCGGTGTTCTCCTCTCCGCCGCCGGAGCAGCTGGGCCTGTCCAGCCATCCCGTGGGGCGGCAGGACCTGGTGGTTATCGTGCCGGAGGACCACCCTCTGGCCGGGCGGGGAGAGATCGACCTGGGGGAGCTGTTGGATACAGACACGCCCCTGGTGGCCTTCTCCAAAAATTCCGGCCTGCGGGACGTGGTGGACGGCCTGTTCGCCCGGGCGGGCCGGGTGCCCCTCTCCGCCTATGAGACGGAGGACGACGAGGCCATCGCCGGACTGGTGGCCGGGGGCTTTGGGGCGGCGGTGGTGCCGGACATGGAGCTGCTCAAGCGCCTGCCGGTGCGTGCCCTGGCCATCCGCACCCCGGTGTGGGAGCGGAAGTTCTGCCTGGTGTGGGACGACCGCCGCTCCACCCCCTTGTTAGAGCAGTTCTGCCGCTTTGTGGCCGGGCAGGGGGAATTTGTCGTGCGGGAATAAGAAACTTCACAACTTTTTGACTTGCATTTTGCCGGGGAGTGTACTATAACAAGGGCACAAAAAACTGAGGAGTTGACCTAATATGGAGGAGCGTGCGCACCGGCGGCGCATCTGGGCGGAGAACGCCGCCATCTTCTTTTTGGGGGCCTTTGCCCTGTTTTTGTTCTGCGTCAGCTTTTTCCCCAGCCTGGCGGCGGCCCAGCGGGTGCAGGCGTCGTTGGAGATGGGGCGGATGGTGGAGCGGGCCTTCTCCGTGGCCCTGTTCTTCCTGGCCACCCGGCTCTATCGGCGGCTGCGGGCGGCCCACACGGCGGCCATGGCCGTCTTTGTGCTGCACCTGCTCCGGGGGCTGACCGCCCGGCCCATGCCGCTGTGGACCATGGCGGTGGACGTGATCTTGCTGGTGCTGTTTTTCCTGTGGCGGAAGGATTTCCGCTGCCCCTCCGGCAGGACCACCCAGTGGAAGACCGCCCTGTTTGCCCTTCTAGCGGTGGCGGCGGTGCTAGCCAACGTGGGCCTGACCTATCACCAGCTGCGGCTGAGCGCCGCGCCGGGGACACGCATCGATCTGTGGGACAGCTTTGCCCTGGGCGTGGGCATGATCTTCGGCCTGGGGGACCGGTCCGCCGTGCCCGGGGGCATGGGGACGCTGCTGTTCTGGTTCAGCTGGTGCTGCATTCTGGCCGCCCTGGCCCTGGCGCTGCGCCCCTGGATGCAGGGACAGGCCGTCCAGGCCCGGCAGCGGCAGCACGCCCGCACCCTGCTGAATTTATATAGCCAGAACCCCTGCTCCTATCTGGCCCTGGAGGACGATAAACAGCTCTACTTCGGCAAGACGGTGGACGGGGTGGTCCCCTATGGCACTGTGGGGGACACGGTGGTGGTGAACGGCGACCCGGTGTGCGCCGACGGGGACTTTCCGGCTCTGCTGGGGGAGTTCACCGACTTCTGCCGCTCCACCGCCCACCAGATGATCTTTTTGGGGCTGACCGACCACTTTATTGAGAAGTACCGCCGCCAGGGCTTTGGCACGGTGAAGAGCGGGGAGGAGGCCCGGTTCCGCCTGGCCGACTATGAGATCAGCGGCAAAAAGGGCGCCAAGATGCGCATGAACATCAACCACGCCAAAAAGGCCGGGGTGACGGTGGCGGAGTATAGGCCCCTGTCCGCCCGGGACCCCGCCCTGGAGCGAGAGCTGGACCGGGTGACCCAGGAGTGGCTGGGCCAGAAGAAGAGCGACCTGCTCCGCTTTACCATGGGCACCGTGGGGCTGGATGACCCCATGGACAAGCGGTATTTCTACGCGAAAAACGACCAAGGCAAGGTGGTGGCTTTCATCGTCTTTGTGCCCTTTTTGGGCAAGAACGGCTATATGGCCGACGTGACCCGCCACGGGAACGACGCCCCCGGCGGCGTGATGGAGACCATCATCTATGAGGCGTTCCAAGCCTTCAAGGCGGAAGGCGTGGAGTACGGCAGCCTGGGTGTGGCCCCTCTGGCGGGGCTGGACCGGGAGAGCCGGAACCCGGTGGAGCGGCTGCTGGACTTTGTCTATGACCACCTGAACGACTGCTATGGCTTCCGGGATCTGTTCAGGGCCAAGGAGAAGTACAGCCCCACGGAGTGGGTACCCTCTTACTACGCCTATCTGCCCAAGCTGCCCAGCCCCTCCATGCTGTATGCCGTGGTGGAGATCCAGAACCCCAAGGGCATCCGGGGCTATGTGAAGTCCATGGTCACCGGGGAGGCCCGGCGCATCGCCGCCGCCCTGGCCCGGGAGAAAGAGAAGCGGCCATGAACGCCAGCGGCTATGTGGAGACCCTGGGGGCACGGCTCTATTACCAGGACTGGGGGGCGGGGGAGCCCGTGCTCCTCCTCCACGGCAACGCCCAGAGCCACCGGGTGTTCCGGTGGTATCTCCGGCAGCTGAGTCCCCTGTACCGGGTGCTGCTCATGGACAGCCGGGGCCACGGCCTGTCCCTCCACCGGGAGGGGCGGGGGGAGTTTTCCACCGCCGACATGGCCGGGGACGTGGCCGCCCTGCTGGACCATCTAAAGATCCGGCGGTGCGCCATCATCGGCTTCAGCGACGGGGCCAACGTGGCATTGGAGTTTGCCGCCCGCTTCCCGGACCGGGCCCGGGCGGTGGTGGCTGTCAGCGGCAACGCTCGGCCCGAGGGGCTGATCCTCCCCCTGCGGCTGTTTGCCCGGGGGGAGTACGCCGCCGCCCGGATGCTGGAGCGGCTGCCCCTGCTGGGAATTGGCCTGCGGCGCTTTTTCGGGGGACGGCGGCAGCTGGCCGCCCTGCTGTGCCGCTCCCCCCAGCTGGGGGAGGAGGAACTGGGCCGCATCCGGGCCCCGGTGCTGCTGCTGGCCGGGACGCGGGACCTGGTGCGCACTGTCCACACCCGGTGGATGGCCGCTGCCATCCCCAACAGCCGCCTGGACCTGCGCCCCGGCGGCACCCACGGGGCCTTCTTCCAACAAAAAGAGGACTATCTGGCCCGTATTTTGGAGTTCTTCCAGGAAAACGGCGTAAAATAAGCAAGAAAAAAGACCTGCTCCGGCAGGTCTTTTTTGCTTATAAAAATTTGATGTCCCGCTCATACACAGCCCGCAGGCGGTCCGCCGTCTCGCGGCTGGGGAATACGCGCTCCCCCAGCTGGCGCACGGGCATGATGCCCATGAGGGAGTTGGTGACAAAGCACTCCTGAAACTCCCCCAGCTGCCAGGGGTATAGCTCCGCCTCCTCCACGTCCTGCGTGCGGCAGAGATAGTCCCGCAGCACCCCGGGCAGCAGGCCGCAGCCCAGGGCGGGGGTATAGAGCTTTCCGCCGGAGACGAGGAACAGATTGCTCACCGTGCCCTCGGCCAGCTGCCCCCGGGTGTTGAGGAATATCCGCTCGTCCATTCCAGCGGCGGCGGCGGCCCGGTGCTCCAGAATGCAGTCGCCATAGTTCATGGTCTTGTGGAAAACCAGGGGGGAGGTGTCGTTGCGCACCACGGCGCTGAAGTCCATGACGAACCCCCGGTCATACCGCTCCGGCCCATAGGGGTTGGGGCGGTGTTGCAGGACCAGGTTCTCCTGGGTCAAAATCAGCTTGCAGGTGCTGTGGGGCGGACAGTGTTCCCGGATGTAGCCGGAGACCGCCTCATGGGTGACGCCCCGTTCAGCCAGCTCCCCAAGACCCAGGGCCTGGGCGGACCGGGCCAGGCGGGCCAGGTGACTTTCCAGCAGCACCCCGTGGCCATGTTCCGCGGCGATGGTCTCGAACACCCCCAGGCCGAATTGCAGGCCGTCGTCCAAGATCAGCGGCGCGCTCATGCCAGGGCCTCCAACACGGCGCGGGCCTTTTGCAGGGTCTCCTCGATACTCAAACTCCAGGTCAGACTCCGCCGTGATGCCGCCGCCCACGCCCAGGTGATAGCGCCCGTCCCGGTGGAGGGCGGTGCGGATGACGATGTTCAGGTCGCAGGCCCCGTCCAAGGTCAGGTAGCCAATGGAGCCGGTGTACAGCCCCCGCTTGCCGTGCTCCAGCTCGTCGATGATCTCCATGGCCCGGTATTTGGGCGCGCCGGTGATGGACCCGCCGGGGAAGGCGGCCTTCAGCAGGTCGGTGACGTCCATCCCCTCGGCCAGCTGCCCCTGGATGTTGGACACCAGGTGGAACACGGTGGCATAGGCCTCCACGGTGAACAGCTCCGTCACCTTCACGCTGCCCGGGCGGCAGACCCGGTTCAAGTCGTTGCGCTCCAAGTCCACGATCATCAAAAGCTCGCTCTTGTCCTTCTCCGACTGCTCCAGCTCCAAACGCAGGGCGGCGTCCTCCTCCGGGGTGTCCCCCCGCTTGCGGGTGCCCTTGATGGGCCGGGTCTGGACCAGGCCGTCCTTCAGCTGGAGGAAGCGCTCCGGCGAGGCGCACACGATCTGGTGGTCGCCGCAGTCCAGATAGCCGCCGAATGGGGAGGGGTTGTGCTCCCGCAGATAATAGAAGACAGAAAGAGGGTCCTTGTCGCTGGCCACGTCCAGGCGCTGGGTCATGTTGGCGATGTAGATGTCCCCCTCGATGATATAGCGGATCATCCGGTCCACCGCCGCCTTGTATTCCTCTTTTTCAAAATTGGGCCGAATATCAATGGGCCGGGAGGCGTGTCCGGTGGGGACGGGGGGAAAGCCCTGGCGGGCGGCCTGGGCGATCTGCGCCTGGAAACGGTCCAGCAGGATCTTCGCAGGCTCGGTCACTCCGCAGGCGGACAGCCACACCCGCTTGTCCCGGCAGTCCTCGATGACCAGCAGATCGTAAAAGACCACACGGGCCTGGGGGATGGGCTCCGGGTCGGCCTCCTGAGAGGCCACCCCCATATTCTCCCGGCCATAGTCATAGGAGAAATAGCCGATGGCCCCGGAGACCATGGGCAGGCCGGTCTCATTTTCGTCCCGGTGGGTGCGAAGATAGCTTTGCAGGCTGTCCTCGAAAGAGATGCCGGTCTGGGGCTGGCCGTTGCGGGTGAAGGTGCCGTCGTGCTCCTTCACAAAGGTCTCATAGGGCTTCAGGCCGATGATGGACCAGCGGCCCAGGTCGTTGACCAGGGAGGAGTCCAGAAAGGCGCAGTCCGGCTGATGGCACACCAGGCGGAACAGGTCCGCCGCAGGGACGTAGGGGGTCAGCTCAACGGTGACGCGGTTCATGCGGGCACGCCCCCCTCCTCCGCCAGACGGCAGAAGTTCTCCAGCAGCTCGTGGCCATACTGGGTCAGCACGGCCTCCGGGTGGAACTGCACCCCGAACAGGGGCAGGGTGCGGTGGGACAGGCCCATCACGGCCCCGTCCTCGGCCACGCAGTCCACCTGATAGTCCTCCGGCAGGGTCTCCTGCCGCACGACAAGGGAGTGATACCGGGTCACGTCGAACTCCCGGGGCAGCCCGGCGAAGAGGCCGGTGCCGTTGTGGTGGACCCGGGTGACCTTGCCGTGCATGGGGCGCACGCCTTTCTCCACCGTGGCCCCGGCGCAGTGGCCCAGCACCTGGTGGCCCAGGCACACCCCCAGCAGGGGAATTTTTCCGCCGAAGCGCTTCACGGTGTCCACGCACAGCTGGGCGTCCCAGGGGCGCTTGGGGCCGGGGGAGAGGATGATGCCCTGGGGCTGCATGGCCTGGATGTCCGCTAAAGTGATCTCGTCAGAGCGCCGGACCAGGATGTCCCGCCCCAGCTCCTGAAAATAGGCCTTTAGGTTATAGACGAACGAGTCGTAGTTGTCGATCATAAGGTACATGGTGCCGTCCTCCTGTGGGTCCGGGCGCAAAAAAAGAGATAACGACAGTGCGGCTTTTTCGCACAGTCGTTATCCCTTTCGGTCCGTAACCTGTTTCCGTGACAGGATATCATGGAACGGGAAAGCCGTCAAGAAAATTTTTTTCGTCTTTCTCTATGCAACACGCTAAAAGTGTGCTATAATAAACTTGCCGCTGTGGACCAGCGGTCTTGAAGGGAGCGACGGCAGTGGATATCCGGGTGCTGAAATACTTTGTCCAGGTGGCCAAAGACCGGAATTTCACCCGCGCCTCCGAGCACCTTTACATATCCCAGCCAGCCCTGAGCAAAACCATCAAAAAGCTGGAGCACGAGCTGGGCATCAATCTGTTTGACATCCGCACCACCGGGGTACAGCTGACGGATTATGGCCAGATGCTGTATCAGCGGGCTGTGCCGCTGATCGCGGAGTTCGACGCCCTGACCAACTTCGTCTCTGACATCCAGGCCAAGCCCGTGGGCCGCCTGCGGGTGGGCGTGACCCCCATGATCGCCACGCTGTACACCGTCAGCATCGTCACCGAGTTCAACGACCGCTGGCCCGAGGTGGAGCTTCAGATCACCGAAAACGGCAGCATCGCCCTGCGCAAACAGCTGCTGGATGGGGAACTGGACCTGATCCTGTGCATCACCGGCGACTCCGCCGACGGACTGCACGAGACCATTTTGTTCGAGGACGAGATGGTCGCCGTGGTATCGGGTAACAACCCCCTGTCCCAGTGTTCCTCCCTGCGTTTTGAGCAGTTGGAGGACCAGACCTTCAACCTCTACAGCCGCTACGCCACCCTCACCCGGCAAATCGAGGAGCGGTGCATCAAGGCCGGGTTTATGCCCAAGGTCAACATCTCCAGCTCTAAGGTCAACTTTATGCTGCAAATGACCGAGCACAACCGGGGCATCTGCATCCTGCCCCGGCCCTACGCCATGCGGGGCCTGCGGGACAACCTGAAAGTGGTCTCCTTCGCCGACCCCTTCCCCTGGCAGGGGTGCCTGGTGCGGAATCAGAATAACTATCGAACATATCTGTCGAAGCTGTTTGAACAATTTGTAATACAATATTTCAAATCCTATAAGACAAACTCACGATTGAGTTTCGAATAAGTAGTAAGCACCATAGCTGATGGTGCTTATTTTTTGCTCTCATGATAACCTTTGGTTATAATAATATAAGCGCTTGGCCTTAGACAAGTAAGGGCAAGTATTGTATGATAAGGACACAAAACAGAAAGAAACAAAGAAAAATTTGGTGAATGAGAAAAAACATTAAGTAGAAAGCCAAAAACAATTTAAAAGTAAGGAATGGATGGAAACACTAAAAATACAAGGTAATGGAGGTAAAAGAGAAATGAAAAAAAGAATACTTGCGTTGGCTCTGGCTGCGGCCATGATGGTTGGTGTGCTGACTTCTTGCAGCAACGGCGGTTCCACCTCCGGCGGGACCAGCGGAAACAGCTCTGACGGAGCCCTGAACATCACCTGGGGCGCCGGTACGCTGGGCGGAACCATTCAGCTTCTGAGCACCGCCTGTGCCTCAGTCATTCAAGATAAGATCCCTGGCTCCACCGTTACCGTACAGGCCACCGGCGGCTCCATTGAGAACTGCCGCCTGCTGGCTTCCGGCGATTTGGACGTGGGCCACACCACTCAGATGTATGACGCTTATGTGGGCCAAGGCCCCTTCGCAGAGGACGGCCCCAACGATAAGATCTTGGCTCTGATGAACCTGTACAACGTGGAGAGCATCGCCATCGTCAAGGCTGACAGCAAGATCCAGTCCCTGGAGGACCTGGCTGGCAAGCGCGTGGTGCTCGGGCCTACCGGTTCCGGTATCGCTTCCATGGCCACCGCGATTATGACCGCCTATGGCTATGACAGCAGCAACTGCGACATGCTGAACCTGGCCAACGACCAGGCGGTGGACGCCTTGAAGGACGGCACCGTGGATATGATCTGGGGCTTCGCCAGCGCCAAGACCCCCGCTTCCTATCTGGAATCCCTGTACACCACCACTGATTGCCGCGCCCTTCCCCAGGACCCCGAGAAGATCGCCGCTGCGTGCAGCCAGAGCAAGGACTTCTTCCAGTCCACCATCGAGGGCGGGACCTTCCCCTTCCAGAGCGAGGACTATGTGAACCTGGCTTCCCCCGCTGAGCAGTTTGCTTCCGCCGCCATGAGCGAGGAAGACGCCTATACCTTCGTCAAGACCATCTGCGAGAACGTGGACGCCCTGGCTACCTACTATGCCCCCGCCAGCTGCGTGAACGTAGAGGACGCCCTGAATGGTCTGCCCAAGGACGTGCCCATCCACCCTGGCGCTGCCAAGTATTATCAGGAAGTCGGCGTTTGGAGTGACGATTATCAGATCGGCAAATAAAGCTGACCAGTTCTGACATGAAACCGCTCCTGCCGCGCAGCAGTGAGCACCGTGTGACTGATTGCTGCGGACAGGGGCGGTTTACCCTTTTATAAATGGACAGGGGGGAGAGGAAACCCCGTGCCCGCAAAATACAAAGGAAAGGAACATACCCGTGGGAAAAGCGTTGAGTAAGTTTTCGGCAAGAATTTTTCCGCTTGTCGCCCTTGCCATGAGTATTTACCACCTGTGGCAAGTGATGATCCCCAAGATGGACCCCACCCTGCACCAGGACGTGCATCTGGCCTTTGCCCTTTCACTGGTCTTTTTAAGCGCCATGAACGTGAAGGAGAGCGATAAGCCGGGGCGGGCACTGATCAGCCAACTGGTCAGCCTGTTCTTCCTGATCTGCTCTCTGGTCTCTACCATTTATATCTACACGAATTTCGGAGCCTTGGTAAACCGGGCCGGACGATATACCTCTGTGGACACCGTGATCGGTCTGATCATGATCCTGGCCGTGTTGGAGGCCACCCGCAGAACTTATGGCATCCTGCTCCCTTCCCTGGTGACCATTGCTCTGCTCTATGGACATTTTGGCTATCTGCTGCCCGGCATCTTCCGTCATTCGGGATATAGCTGGCCCCGCCTGATCGCCAGCGTGACCACTTATCTGTACGGCATTTTCGGCACGGTGCTGGACGTCTCCGCCACCTATATCGTGCTCTTCATGATCTTCGGCGGACTGCTGGAAGCCAGCGGCGCTGGTGAGTTCTTTATTAAGGTAGCCATCGCCCTGGGCGGCAAGACCCGTTCCGGCGCGGCTCAGGCGGCTGTTATCGGCAGCGGCCTGGTGGGTTCCATCAACGGCAGCGCCGTGGCCAACGTGGCCTCCACCGGCACCTTCACCATCCCCATGATGAAGGACCGGGGCTATGAACCCCACTACGCTGGCGCGGTTGAGTCCGTGGCTTCCACAGGCGGCATGATCATGCCCCCTGTCATGGGCGTGGGCGCGTTCATCATGTCCGGTATCATTGGCGTTCCTTATGCAAAAATCGCGCTGTGTGCTCTGATCCCCGCTCTGTTCTATTACGTCACCTGCGGCGTTTCTGTTCACCTGCGTGCCCTTCGCAACGGCTTTAAGCCCCTGCCTGATGAGCTGATCCCCAACAAGAAGGAACTGTTCAAAAAGGACGGCATCTTCTTCCTGCCCCTGCTGGCCATTATTATCCTGCTGATGTCCGGGACTTCGGTCATGCGCAGTGCTTTCCTGGGCTGTATCGTGCTGGTGCTCTGCTATCTGCTGAAGAATTCCGTGCGCAACCCCAAGTTCATTCTGACCAAGGACTTCTGGATGTTCCTCTACAACGGCCTGGTCATCGGTGCCAAGAGCGCCATGACGGTGGCGGCGGCCTGTGCGGCCATGGGCATCGTGACCCAGATCTTCGTGATGACCGGCCTGGCCATGAACATCGTGTTCTTCATCAAGACCCTGTCCGGTAACGTGGGCATCCTGGCTCTGATCCTGACCATGGCGGTGACCATCCTGTTCGGCATGGGCGTTCCCACCACGGCGGCCTACGTGCTGGTGGCCTCTCTGGCTGGCAGCGTGCTCATCGAGCTGGGCTTTGATAAGATCGCGGTCCACCTGTTCATTTACTACTACGCGGCTCTGGCGAACATCACGCCTCCTGTGGCCAGCGCGGCCCTGGTGGCGTCCAAGATCGCAAAATCGGACTACTTCAAAACGGCGGCCACGGCCACGCGGCTGGGCCTTCCCGGATTTATCCTGCCCTTCATGTTTGCCTATCACCAGGAACTGTTCCTGATGGGCAACCCCATCTCTATCATCAGCATCGTGCTCTCCTGTGCCATCGGCCTGTTCTGTATGTGTGCCTGCTTCGAGGGCTACATCTTCCGCAAGCTGACGGTGGTGGAGCGGGTCCTGATGGCCCTGTGTGCCATCTGCGGCATCGATCCCGGTTTCTATACGGACATTTTCTGCTATGTTATCTTTATCGTCGTGGTCGGCGGACAGTTCATGCAGAGCAGAAAAGCGAAGAAAGCAGCAACCTGAAAACCAAGCGAAATTTATCTTAGGAAAGGATAGTGATACAATGAAAGCCCTCATCATTGACCGGGTCTCGCCCTTAGTGGAATCCGGTTTGAAGGAATACGGCGTGGACGTGGACGTGAAGATCCTGCCCGGCGTGGACGAGTTGAAGCGGCTTTTGCCGGAATATGATCTGCTGGTCATGCGGGTGGACCCCAAAATCGACCGGGAACTGCTGGACGCGGCGGCCAAGCGAGTGAAGATGATCGCGGTGTGCTCGGCGGGGACCAACCACATCGACCTGGAATATGCCAAGCAGCTGGGCATCCGCATCCAGAACGCCCCGGGCATCAACTGCAACGCCGTGGCGGAGCTGACCATCTCCAAGCTGCTGGACGTGTCCCGCTTTACCATGGAGGCCAACCGGGAGGTCCAGGAGGACCACATCTGGAACAAATATAAGTACACCGGCCACGAGCTGAAGGGCCACACCCTGGGCGTCATCGGCCTGGGTAAGATCGGCAGCCGGGTGGCCCAATTGGCCCAGGCGTTCGGCATGACCGTAAAGGCCTATGACCCCTATGTGGACGGGGCGGTCATGGCGGAAAAGGGCGTGGAGAAGGTGGACAGCGTGCTGGAGCTGTGCAGCCAGGCGGATTATCTCACCGTCCACACCCCCTTGACGGCGGAGACAAAGGGCATCGTGGGCGCCAAGGAGCTGGCGGCCATGAAGGACGGGTCCATCGTGGTCAACTGCGCCCGCGGCGGCGTGGTGGACGAGGCGGCGGCCCGGGACGCCCTGGCCAGCGGCAAGCTGGCGGGCCTGAGCATGGACGTGCTGGCCAACGAGCTGGCGGGCACCGGCCTGGGGGACAACGCCGGGCTGAACTCTGACCTGTTCGGCATGAAGGGCTTCACCGTCAGCCCCCACATCGGCGGCAGCACCCACGAGGCCTATGACGGCATCGGCGCGTTCATCGTGGAGAAGGCGGCGGAGTTTTACGGTCTGAAAAAGTAACACGCTGAATCGATGATATAATAAAATTTTAGATATCAGGAGGAATCGTATATGGAACCCCGGAAAAAGGTAACGCTGAGCTACATCCTGGAGAAGAAGGCCAACGGCGAGAAGCTGGCCCGCACCGCTCTGTATGACTATCCCATGGCCGTTCTGGCCGAGGAAGCCGGCATCGAGATCATCAACATGGGCGATTCCATCGCCACCGTTATGCTGGGCCACAAGACCACCAACGAGGCCGACCTGGATATCATGATCGAGCACGCCAAGGCCGTCCGCGCCGGGACCCCCAGCGCCTTTATCATGGGCGACATGCCCTTCCTCACCTATCAGATCAGCGACGAGGAGGCCATCCGCAACGCCGGCCGCTACATCCGCGAGGCTGGCATGGACTGCGTGAAGATCGAGGGCGGCATGGAGATCGTCCATACCGTGGAGGCCCTGACCAAGGCGGGCATCCCCGTCATCGCCCACACCGGCCTGACCCCCCAGAAGGCCCTTCAGATGGGCGGCTATAAGACCCAGGGCCGGGACATGCTGGCCGCAGTGGAGCTGATCAAAGAGGTGGCCGCCTTTGAAAAGGCAGGAGCCATCGCCGTGGTCATCGAGGCGATTCCCTCTGAGGTGGCCAAGATCATCTATGAGCGGAGCAACATCCCCATCCTGGGCACCGGCTGCGGCCCCTACAGCGACAGCCCCATGATCAACTTCTATGACATGCTGGGCTATTACGACAGAAACCCCAAGTTCGTCAAGAAGTACGCCGACGTGCATAAGGTGGCCTTGGACGCGGTGAGCCAGTTCGTCCAGGAGTGCCACGACGGCACTTACCCCGGCCCCGAGCACTGCTACAAGATGAAAGCGGGCGAGGAGGAGAAGCTGAAGGAGCTGCTGAAGGAGCAGGGCCTGTAAATCATACATCCCAGGGCCGTATGTCAGCGCATACGGCCCTGATTTTTTTGACTGGATCTTTTCAGGTCCCCGCCCCGTGTGGGGCGAGGATCGATAAGATCCAGTGGCAAAAGGGCAAACAGATCGGGAAAATTTAAAAAGGGGAGAATCACATGGCAACTCTGTTAAAAGGCGGGCCGGTGGCCCAGGCCATCTGCGAGGAAATCGAGAAAAATCAGGCTCGGTTGGCCCAGGCGGGCGTCGTGCCGACCCTGGCCATCGTGCGGGTGGGGGAGCACCCTTCCGACCTGGCCTATGAGCGGGGGGCAACCAAGCGGGCGGAGAAAGTGGGCGTGCAGGTGAAAAAGTTCCTGCTGCCCGCTGACGTGCCCCAGGAGACCCTGGTCCAGACCCTGGAGGAGATCAACGGGGATGGGAGCATCCACGGCTGCCTTATGTTCCGGCCCCTGCCGCCCCATCTGGACAGCGTGGCCGTGTGCCAGACCCTGGACCCGGAGAAGGACGTGGACGCCATCACCGTGGGCTCTATGGGCGGGCTGCTGGCCCGGCTGGAGATGGGCTATCCCCCCTGCACCCCCACCGCCTGCCTGGAGCTGCTGCGCTTTTACCACATCCCCATGGAGGGGCAGAAAGTGGCCGTGGTGGGCAAGAGCATGACGGTGGGTCTGCCCACGGCTCTGCTGATGATGAACGAGGAGGCCACCGTCTCCGTCTGCCACATCCTCTCCCAGCCGGAAGATACCCGAAAGCTGTGCCAGCAGGCGGACATCGTCATCTCGGCGGCGGGCTGCGCCGGGCTCATCAAGGCCGACTATGTCCGCCCCGGCCAGGTGGTGGTGGACGTGGGCGTGAACGTGGGCAAGGACGGGGTCATGCGTGGGGACGCCGCTTTTGAGGAGGTGGAGCCCATCGTAAAGGCCATCACCCCCGTGCCCGGCGGCGTGGGAGCCATCACCTCCACTGTGCTCATGGCCCACGTGGTGGAGGCCGCCATGCGGCAGAACGGGCTGAAGGAGCAGTAACAAGAGCATAAAAAAACGAGGGCGGTCTGTGATCACAGACCGCCCTCAGTTTGTATGGCTTGTGTATGGAGCAAAATTGGCTCCGGGGGAGGGGAGACCTCCTCCTGGGTCAGGGACATGATGGACACCTCGAAGGCGGTGCGCTCCTCTAAGCGGCCCTCGATGGTCTTGTTGTACAGGCGGCTTTGCAGCCGCCCGGTGAGCCGCACCCGGTCTCCCACCGTCAGGCCGCCGCACAGGTGGGCCAGACTGCCCCAGGCGATGCAGGGGAGATAGTCCGCCCGGCTGTACCGCCGGTTCACCGCCAAAATCATGTCGCAGATGGTCCGGCCCAGAGGGGTGGAGCGCAGGGCCGGGGGCTTGCACAGAGTGCCGGTGAGCTCCAGCCGGTTCTCATCCGGGCCGGAGCAGGGGAGGATGGACCGGGCAAAGGTGCTGATGACCAGCTTGCTGCCCGGGCCGGAGCGGTTGTTGAAGGTGCGGACCTCTCCGGTGACGGTGACCTCCTGGCCCAAAACAGGCGGCCCCAGCTGGGGGAGCAGTCCGTCGGGCAGGACCACATGCAGCCGGTCCTCCACGCCGGACAGGCGGGCCACGGCCAGGGGGAAGAGATAGAACGCGACGCCATGGTTCTCGTGGGAGAAGACAGGCGCGGCCTCCAGCCGCCCATGGAGCCGGATACGGTTGAGGTCAGCGGGGCTGGGTCTCATGGGGCATCACACTCCTGATTCGTTTGTTCCCCAAATCATATGAGAAACAGCGCCGGAGTATGACGCGGAGCGTAAGAAAGTGAGCAGGGTCAGCGCCGGCCAAAGCCGCCGCCTCTGGAACCGCCGCCAAAGCCGCCGCCGCGAGAAGCACCGCCGAAGCCGCCGCCCCGGGAACCGCCGCTAAAGCCACCACCTCTGGGAGCGCCGCCCCCAAAGCCGCCCCCACGGGAGCTGCTGCCAAAGCCGCCGCCACGAGGAGCGCCGCCGCCGAAGCTGCCGGGTCTGGGACCCCCGCCGAAGCTGCCGGGACGGGAACTGCCACCGGGGCGAGGACCGCTGCCGGGCCGGGGGCCGCCCCCAAAGCTGCCGGGACCGCCGGGCCGCCGGGGACCAGGTCCGCCAGGTCCGCCGGGACCACGGGGAGGCGGGGGAGGGGGCTGACGCCAGCGGCGGCGATACCAGCCATAGGAGGGCCCGTGCCAGAACAGCAGGGGCCGGAAGACAAAGGGCGGGTTCGCCACGCCGTAATACCGCTGGCGATAGGAGGAGTAGCGCAGGCGGTCAATGACGCTGAGGATCACCAGCAGGATGACCAGCATCACCAGCAGACCCACAAGGGCGGAACCCTCGTCGGCGCCGTAGTCGTCATAGGCATAGTCGCTGTCGGCGGAGCCGGTGCCGAAGTTGGACACATAGTAGTCGTTCAGCCCGCTGCACAGGGCCAGCACGCCCTGGCCCGTCTGGCCGTCCACCAGGTCCTGATAGAGATACCGGTCCATAAAGTCGGTAATCTGACTGTCGGACAGGGGATAGTCCACACCGGCGGCAAAATAGGCGTCCTGAATGGAGGGGACGATGACCAGATAGGCGTCGTACTGCCCCAGCTCCATGCTGTTGGCCTGGTCATAGGCGTAGTCCGCCAGACTGTTGGAGGATGGGGCCGCAGACTGGATATCCACTACCAGGATGCTGTTATAGCGCAGGTCCCAGTTGGCGTTGTACAGACAAATCTGCTGGCGCTGTTCCTCGGTGAGGGCCCCGGGCTGGTCATTGAGATAGCGCTGATACTGCCCGGTGGACAGGCTGGTGTCCAGACCGGTGACGGCGCTGACATTGGTGCCGGGGGTGGACGGCTCCGGCGTGACAGCCGGGGCGGGCTTGCTCAGGCCGATGGCCACCGCGGCCACGATCATGGCGGCGGTGATGACCACGGCCACCCAGGTCTTTTGCAGGAATTTCATAGCATAGTCCTTTCAGAGCGAAAATTGGGGAAAGATCAGCCCCGAATTTCCAGCAGCTTCTGCTTCAGCTCGCCCTCGATGCGGCCCAGCTCGGCCTCGGCCTCCCGGCGCTTCTGGGCGCCCTCGGTCTGGATCTTCATCACCTCGTCCAGGGTGGAGATGAGCTGCTCGTTGGTGTGCTGAAGGGTCTGGATGTCCACCACAGAGCGCTCGGCCTCTTTCGCCGTCTCGATGGTGCCCATTTTCAGCATGTCCGCGTTCTGCCGCAGCAGGTCGTTGGTCATGTTGGTCACGGCGGTCTGGGCTGCGGTGGCCTGGCGGCCATGCTCCAGGCCGAGGGCCAGCACCATCTGGCTCTTCCACAGGGGGATGGTGTTCACCAGAGAGGACTGGATCTTCTCCAGCATCTGGGTGTCGTTGTTCTGCAGCAGGCGGGTCTGGGGGCCCATCTGCACAGAGATCATCCGGGTCAGCTCCAGATCGTGGAGCTTCTTCTCGAACCGGTCCAGCAGGTTTGCAAGGTCGTTGCAGGCCTGAGCGTCCTCCTGGGTGCCGGACTGGGCGGCCTTCTCCCGCAGCTGGACCAGGTCGTTGGAGCGGAGATACTCCAGCCGCTTCTTGCCGGCGATGATGTACATGGTCAGCTCTTTATAGTACTTGGTGTTCAGCTCATACATCTGGTCGAACATGGCGATGTCCTTCATCAGGGTCACCTGATGCTCCTCCAGTACCTTGACGATGCGGTCCACGTTGGACTCCGCCTTGGCGTAGCTGGCCTTCATGGCCTCCAGCTCGCTGCGCTTTTTCTGGAACAGCCCGGCCAGGCCCTTCTTCTCCGGCTGGCCGAAGGTCTTCAGCTCGCCCACCAGCTGGCTGAGGGCGTCGCCCACCTGGCCCAGATCCTTAGTTCTAACGTTGCTCAGGGCGTTTTCCGAGAAGGAGGCGATGTTCTTCTGGGCCGCCGCGCCATATTGCAGCACCAGGTTGGAGTCGGTGACGTCGATCTTCTGTGCAAAGTCATCCACCATCTTCCGCTCCGCCTCGCTGAGCATGGATTCGTCGATCTTCACGGCGTTGGCCTCCCGCTGGGCCTGGGCGGCCTGTTGGGCGGCCTGGGCCTGCTGCTGGTCGGCGTTGGGCTCCAGGGTCAGGCTGGGGGCCTGGGGGGCGGCGGCAGCGGCGTCGGGGGTGAGGGTCAGCTGGGGGGTCAGGTCCATAGTTTCTTCGCTCATCTTATGTGTCCTCCTGTCGTTTTCGGTGTTTTTAGAATCAGATCAAGTTACAGATGGAGCTCCACGCCGCCGTCGGGGCTGTCGGAGTTTTGACTGGACGGCTTGTCCTGGGTCAGCCCCTCACGGGCCAGTAGGTTTTCCATCACGGTGATGTCGGTGGAGATGTCCAGGGCCTCCTCGCCGAACAGGGCGTCCAGCTGGCGGTCAAAGGCCCGGACGATGGTGTCCATCATGGCGGACACCTTGTCCTTGGTGGCGGTGATGTTGTCCCCGGCGATGCCGGTGGAGTCCATCCGGTCATAGGCGTTGAGCAGCTTCAGCGTCGTGGGCAGGTAATAGTCCATAAAGCGGCGGATCTGGGGCAGCTTTTTGGGCTGGGACACCACCTGGTCCACGATCTTCCCGGTGACCTCCTCCAGGTGGTCGATCTGCTGGGACAGCCGGGGGTCGGGGATGTTGTCGTTCAGGCGGCGCATCTCGCTGATGGCCCGGTCACGCTCCTTCATCAGGGCAGCCACCTCGGGGGAGGGGGCGGGCTGCTCCGTCTTGGCCTGGGTCTTCTCTTTGGCGTCGTCTTTGGCGGCCTCCTGCTTAGACTGTTCTTTCTCCCCGGGTAGGTCATAGGTCTTGTCGGGGAACAGGGCCTTGCCCAGGATAAGCACGACTGCGGACAGGGCTGCGCACAGCAGATATTGCCCCGCCGAGCGCAGGGAGAACAGCAGGGCGTACCCCAGCCAGAAAAAGCCCACCAGATAGATGGGCAAAACGGAATGCTTCACGTGCTTTGCCATGTCGTTTCCTCCTGCGTCCCAGTCGGGCAAAATAAGGGCTTTGTCAGCTTAGTGCCATTGTACCCCGTAAGGGCGGAAGGTGTCAAGGAAGTGTCAAAGAAGTGTCAAGGAAATTGCCCGCCGGGGCATGGTTTGCATTGACTTATGCAGGCGGAATGGAGTATGATAAAAAAGCCTATTTAGATATAAAAGGAGCGCGAAACTATGCTTACCCTCGAACAGTTCAAAGAAGCCCGAAATGTGTTGCAGGGCGTGCTGCGGCCCACACCGCTGATCCACTCGCCCTATCTCAGCAAGAGCTGCGGCAACAACGTGTATCTGAAGCCGGAAAACATGCAGGTCACTGGCGCGTATAAGATTCGAGGGGCCTATTATAAGATCAGCACCCTCACCGACGAGGAGAAGGCCCGGGGCCTGGTCACCGCCTCCGCCGGAAACCACGCCCAGGGCGTAGCCTATGCCGCCCAGGCCGCCGGTGTGGCCGCCACTATCGTCATGCCCACCACCACCCCCCTGGTGAAGGTGAACAACACCAAGGACTATGGGGCCAACGTGGTGCTCCACGGAGAGGTGTTCGACGATGCCGCCGAACTGGCCGCCCAGCTGGCGGAGGAGCAGGGCCTGACCTATGTCCACCCCTTCAACGACCTGACCCTGGCCACCGGTCAGGGTACCATCGCCTATGAGATATTCCAGGACCTGCCCGACGTGGATGTGATCCTCATCCCCATCGGCGGCGGCGGTCTGGCCGCCGGCGTGTCCACCTTGGCCAAGCTGCTCAACCCCAATGTAGAGGTCATCGGCGTGGAGCCCACCGGCGCGGCCTCCATGAAGGCCAGCCTGGAGGCGGGCCATGTGGTCACCCTGCCCACCGCCAGCACCATCGCCGACGGCGTGGCGGTAAAGACCCCCGGCGATTTGGTGTTCCCCTATGTCCAGCAGAACGTGGACCGGGTGCTGGCCCTGGAGGACGGCGAGCTGGTGGAGGCCTTCCTGGACATCATGGAGCGGCACAAGATGATCGTGGAGAACGCCGGCCTGCTCACCGTGGCCGCCCTGAAGCATCTGGACTGCAAGGGCAAGAACGTGGTGTCCGTGCTCTCCGGCGGCAACATGGACGTGATCACCATGTCCTCCCTGGTGCAGCACGGCCTCATCGGCCGGGGCCGTATCTTCACCTTCGCCGTGCAGCTGCCCGACCGTCCCGGCGAGCTGATGCGGGTGGCCGACGTGCTGGCCCGGAACAATGGCAACATCATCAAGCTGGAGCACAACCAGTTCGTCAACATCAACCGCCAGTCCGGCGTGGAGCTGCGGGTCACGCTGGAGGCCTTTGGCCACGACCACAAGATGCAGATCCTCCAGGCCATGCGGGACGAGGGCTATCAGGTGGCCGAGCGGGACACCGGCGACCTGTATTAAGCCCGCGTTTAAGTAAAAAATCACCCCTTTGCCGTCCGCCGACGGGATGTTGTTCCGTCGGCGGACGGCTATCTGAAAAGCGGCGGGCCGCCGGAGAGCGGGGCGGGACCGGACGGGCCCAGCATGCCCCGCCGCCGGGACACCGGGAAGCCCATGGACTTCCGCGCTCCGCCCTTTATCCTATGCGCCCCCGGGACAGATGGCCCCAGGGGCCTTCCCTTGCACACTCTTACACAACAATAACGAAAGCGAGGCAGCTTCTCATGATCAAGATCGCCCCTTCTATCCTGTCGGCCGACTTTGGCAATCTGGAGCGGGATATCCGCCGGGTGGCCAGTGCCGACTATCTCCACGTGGACGTGATGGACGGAAACTTTGTGCCCAACATCTCCCTGGGCGTGCCCGTGGTCAAGTCCATCCGCAAGTGTACCGACATGTTCCTGGACGTCCACCTGATGATCGACAAGCCCCTGCGCTATATCGAGACCTTTGCCCAGGCGGGGGCCGACCTGCTGTCCATCCACCTGGAGGCCGACCACCCCACCCGCATCGCCGAGGCCCTGAAGGTCATGGATCAGTGCGGCGTGAAGAAGGCGGTGGCCCTGCGGCCCATCACCTCCGCCCGGGCCATCCTGCCCTATATCCAGCAGCTGGACATGGTGCTGGTGATGACGGTGGAGCCCGGCTTCGGCGGCCAGGCGTTCATGGACTCTCAGCTGGAGACCATCCGCCAGGTGCGGCAGATCATCGACCAGTATAACCCCGCCTGCGAGCTGGAGGTGGACGGCGGCATTGCCCCCAAGACGGCTCCCCTGGTGGTGGAGGCCGGGGCCAACGTGCTGGTGGCCGGTTCCGCCGTCTATGGCAAGGAGGACATCCCCGCCGCCATCGCCGCCCTGCGCTGCCAGGGCTGATCTCGCTTCAAACACATCCCGGAGGTTTTTTCATGGAATACTTTCCCCCCGCGCTGGAAAATTTAGTGGAGCACTTTGCCAAGCTGCCCGGCATCGGCAGAAAGACGGCCCAGCGCCTGGCCTTTTACGTGCTGTCCCTGCCCCAGGAGGAGGCGGACGCCTTCGCCCAGTCCATCACCCAGGCCAAAACGGCCATCCACTGCTGCCCCGTGTGCCAGAACCTGACGGAGGGGGAGGGCCCCTGCGCCGTGTGCGCCAGCCCCAAGCGGGACCACAGTCTCATCTGCGTGGTGGCCGACCCCAAGGACGTGGTGGCCATGGAGCGCTCCCGGGAGTATCACGGGCTGTATCACGTGCTCCACGGGGTCATCTCCCCCATGAACCACGTGGGGCCGGACGACCTGCACATCAAGTCGTTGGTGGAGCGGGTGGCCGCCGGTGGGGTGGAGGAGGTCATCATGGCCACCAACCCGGACACGGAGGGGGAGGCCACCGCCATGTATCTGGCCCGGCTGCTCAAGCCCTTCCAGGTGCGGGTCTCCCGCCTGGCCTATGGCATCCCCGTGGGCAGCCATCTGGAGTATGCCGACGACGCCACCCTCATGCGCGCCCTGGAGGGGCGGCAGACCATGTAAGCCCTGTAAACCGTTGAGCCTTTCCCCAAGAGGTCCTGTCCATGTTTGATAACTTTATCATCGCCCTCAACTGCGTCACGCCCATGTTTTTGACGCTGTGCGTGGGCATTTTGCTCCGTGCCAGCAAGATCGTCCCGGAGGAGGCCTTTCATCACCTGAGCCAGATCAGCTTCCACGCCTTTCTGCCCTGCCTGATGTTCTCCAATCTATATAGCGCCGACCTGTCCGGTACGGACCACGCCACCATCTTTGTCTATCTGGTGGCCTGGGTGGTGGTCTGGTTCCTGCTGTGTACTGCCGTGTGCAATAAGCTGGAGCCAGACCTGCGCCGCCGGGGGGCCTATATCCAAAGCGGCTATCGCACCAATATCGCCGTGGTGGGGGTGTTCCTGGCCCAGTCCATGATGGGGAACAACGGCGTGGCCCTCATGTCCATGGCGGTGGGGCTGGTGGTGCCCACCTATAACACCCTGGCCGTCATCACCCTGGAGAGCTGCCGGGGCAAGCGGCCCGACCCGGTGCATCTGGTGAAGAGCATCCTGCGCAACCCCCTCATCATCGGCTGCGCCCTGGGCGGGCTGTGCCTGGGGCTGCATATCCCTCTGCCCGGCTCCGTGGTCAAGGCGGTGTCCAGCGTGGGCAACGCGGGCAGCGTGACCACCCTGGTGGCCCTGGGCGCGTCCCTGAAGCTGGGCGGGATGCAGCACAACCAGGCGGCCATCGTCCGCTGCTCCTTCGTCCGCCTGGTGCTGGCCCCCCTGTGCGCGTTAGTCCCCGCCATCCTTTTGGGCTTCCGGGGGGACGCCCTGGGCGTGGTGCTGGTGTGCATCGCCTCCCCCGTGGCCTCCACCGCCTACCCCATGGCTCTGGCCTATGACAGCGACCACGAATTCACCGCCCAGATGGTGGTGACCACCTCCCTGATCTGCACGCTGACCCTGTTTCTGTGGATATTCGCGCTGAAACAGCTGGGGCTGGTGTGAGGCCCTCTCAGTCAGCTTCGCTGACAGCTCTCCCGAAGGGAGAGCCAAGGTCCCGGCCCTGTCATTGCGAGGAGCGCAGCGACGCGGCAATCCGTTCCCCATGGTTACCAAGAACAACAAACCCCGGCGGCCCGCAGGCTGCCGGGGTTGAACGCTATTTAGGGATAAAATCTTTTACTCCACCGTCACGCTTTTGGCCAGGTTGCGGGGCTTATCGATGTCGCAGCCGCGCATAAGGGCGACGTAATAGGCGAACAGCTGCAGGGGGACCACGCCCAGGGAGGGGAGGAGCAGGTCGTGGGTGTCGGGGATGGTCATGACGGCGTTGGCGGTCTGGGCCATCTCCTCCCGGTGGGACTGGGTGGTCAGGGCCAGCACGTCGGCGCCACGGGCCTTGACCTCCACCACGTTGCTCATGGCCTTGTCAAAGAGCTTGCTGTAGGTGCCCAGGGCGATGACCAGGGTGCCGTCTTCGATCAGGCTGATGGTGCCGTGCTTCAGCTCGCCGGAGGCGTAGGCCTCGGAGTGAATGTAGGAGATCTCTTTCAGCTTCAAAGAGCCCTCCAGTCCCAGGGCATAGTCCACGTTCCGGCCAATGAAGAAGACGGAGTCGTGGTTGAAGTACTGAGAGGCCAGATACTGCACCGTGTCGGTGTGGCTGAGGATGATCTCCATCTTGCCGGGGAGCATGAGCATCTCCTGGAGGACGGTCTCATACTCCTTCTGGTCCACCGTGCCCAGGATGCGGGCAAAGTACAGGGCCAGCAGGTCGATGACGGCCATCTGGGTGGAGTATGCCTTGGTGGTGGCCACGGCGATCTCAGGCCCGGCCCAGGTGTACAGCACCTCGTCAGACTCCCGGGCGATGGAGCTGCCCACCACGTTGACGATGGACAGGACCTTGGCCCCCAGGCGCTTGGCCTCCCGCAGGGCGGCCATGGTGTCCAGGGTCTCGCCGGACTGGCTGATGGCGATGACCAGGGTGTTCTTGTCCACGATGGGGGACATATACCGGAACTCAGAGGCCAGGGCCACCTCCACCGGCTTGCGGGTCAGCCGCTCGATGTTATACTTGCCCACCATGCCCACGTGATAGCTGGAGCCGCAGGCCACGATGTAGATCTTGCTGATGGCGCGGATATAGTCCTCGCTGAGACCGAAGTCCTCGAAATAGACCTGGTCATCCTTGATGCGGGGGAAGATGCACCGGCGCAGGGCCTCGGGCTGCTCCATGATCTCCTTGAACATGAAGTGCTCATAGCCGCCCTTTTCGGCGGCGTCGATCTCCCAGTCCACCTGGCTGACCTTCTTCTCGATGGGCTGCATCAGGTGGTTATAGCACTGGATGCCGTCCCGGGTGAGGACGGCCACCTCGCCGTCCTCCATATAGCCCACCTTCCGGGTGTGGCGGATGATGGCGGTGACATCGCTGGCCAGGAAGTTGCAGCCGTCGCCATAGCCCAGGATCAGGGGGCTGTCCTTGCGCACGGCGATGAGCTGGTCGGGGAAGTCGGCGCACAGGATGCCCAGGGCATAGGCCCCCTCGATGCGGCGCAGGACCCGGCCCACGGCCTCCAGAATGTCGCCCTCGTAGAAATACTCGATGAGCTGGGCCACCACCTCGGTGTCCGTCTCCGAGGTGAAGGTGACGCCGTTGGAGATGAGGAACTGCTTCAGCTCCACGTAATTTTCGATGATGCCGTTGTGGACCACGGCGATCTTGCCGTTCTGGCTGACCTGGGGGTGGGAGTTCACGTCGCTGGGGGCCCCGTGGGTGGCCCAGCGGGTGTGGCCGATGCCCACGGTGCCGTCCACGGCGGCCCCGCCCTGGATCAAATCGGACAGAACCTGGAGCCGGCCCTTGGCCTTGCACACGGTGAGGGCCTGGTTCTTCTCAGAATAGACGGCCACGCCGGCGGAGTCATAACCCCGATACTCCAGCCGGGCCAGTCCGTCCAACAGAATGGGAGCGGCCTGCTCCCGGCCAATAAAGCCTACGATTCCACACATATTCTAAATTTCCTCCTGATTTGGTGTTTTGCGCTTCAAGAGGACAAACGCGCAGCCATTTGTGCCTCGTCCTTCGGTCTCAGCCGCTTTGTTTTGCGGTCACCCGCATATTTTACGGTCTGAGTGACACGCCCGAAGGGGCGCGGAGGGGCATCCGCCGAATGTTCGATACTCCCCTCACCTCGTCGTCCCGGCCAAGCCGGGCGCTGGCGCTGTCATGGGTAAAGACCCGGGACCTCCTTTCCCTGTCTGCGAAGGGGCCGGAGAAGCGCTCTCCAACCCAACCCTATTATACGGGAAAACCATCTGAGAGTAAAGAGAAAAAACATCCAAACGGTCCCCATATGCGTCAGGGCCGTTTGGACGTTAGATGGGGGAGCGGGTCAGTCCTCCTGCTCCAGTTCGGCAGCCACCTGTTCCAGCAGCTCCCGGATGGGCAGGTGCTGGGGGCAGGCGGCCTCACATTTGCCGCACCTGACGCAGTCGGAGGCCCGGCTGCCGGGAGCGGTATATACGCTGTCGTAGTAATAGATGGCGTTGTGGTTGTGGTGGAGCTTCCAGGTGTTCATCAGGGAGAACAGGTCGGGGATGGCGATATGCTTGGGGCAGCCGTCCACGCAGTAGCGGCAGGCGGTGCAGGGGATCAGATGCATGCTGCGGAAGCTCTGCTGCACCTGTGCTATGGCGGCCAGCTCCTGCTCGTTCAGGGGCTTGAAGTTTTGCATAAGGCTGACGTTTTCCCGCAGCTGCGCCAGATCGCTCATGCCGGACAGGACCATGACGATGCCGGGAAAGCCGGCGGCAAAGCGGATGGCATAGCTGGCGGGACTGCCGCCGTGGAGGGCATCCAGCACGTCCCGGGCCTGCTGGGGCAGGTTCACCAGGTTGCCGCCCTTTACGGGCTCCATGACGATGACGGGCTTGTTATGCTTGCGGCAGACCTCGTAGCACAGACGGCTCTGCACGGCGGGGTCGTTGTAGTCCACATAGTTGAACTGGATCTGCACCACCTCGATCTGGGGGTACTCCGTCAGGATACGGTCCAGCACCTCCGCCCGGTCATGAAAAGAGATGCCCACATGGCGGATCTTGCCCTCGGCTTTCAGGGCGAAGGCGGTCTCATAGGCCCTGTGCATTTTGAAATAGGCGAACTTCTCCTCGTTCTGGGCGTGCATGAGATAAAAGTCAAAGTAGTCCACGCCGCAGGCCTCCAGCTGGCTTTGGAAGAAGGGGCGGATGTCCGCCTCCGACTTGAAGAAAAAGTTGGTCAGCTTGTCGGTGAGCACATACCGGTCCCGGGGATAGCGGCTGGTGAGACAGCTCTTCAGGGCCAGCTCGCTCTTGCCCTGAAGATAGCCGTGGGCAGTGTCAAAATAAGTAAATCCGGCGTTTAAATACTCGTCCACCATCTGGGTGGTCTGGGGAATGTCCACCTGGTCCCCATCCATGGGCAGGCGCATAAAGCCAAAGCCAAACTTGCGGTCAAATCCTTCCATCCTCACATGTCCTTTCCGCGTAAAGCGAACCAAGCCCCGCCCGGGCATCCGGCGGAGCGATGTACGTATAGACCTATTATAGCGGAAAAATAAGAAAAAGGAAAGCCGGGGAAACGACTTTCCAAAAATTCAGGCGGATACGGCGCTGTGTTTTCAGGCCGTATCCGCCTTTTTTCGCCCTGGACGGGCGTTACAATGTGTTTTGGTTCTGATACAAAATAGCGGGCATCATCCGGGCATAGGGGGACAGGGAGTTGCAGGCCCGGGAGAGAAGCTCGGCATACTGGGGGATGTTCTCGTTTCGGATGGACAGAGTAGAGCCGGAGATGCTCAGGGCCCCGGCCACGTCCCCACGGCTGGTGCGGATGGCCATGGCCACACACTTGACCCCCATGGTCTCCTCCTCATTGTCCAGAGCATAGCCCCGGCGGCGGCACACCGCCAGCTGTTCCATCAGGGTGTCGTGGTCGGTGATGGTGTTCTGGGTGAAGGAGGGCAGGCCATGTTTTTGGATGATGGCCTCCACCTGGTCGGTGGGCATCTGGCTGAGCATGGCCTTGCCGCAGCCGGTGCAGTGCATGGGCAGGGTCTTGCCTGATACAGAATAGGACACCGAGCGGCGGCTGGGGTAGACGCACTCCAGATAGAACACCTGTCCCCCGATGTGGGAGGTGAGGTAGATGATCTCTCCGGTGGACACCTGAAGGTCCTCCATCACCGGCACAGCGTATTGGATGACGGGCATGGCCGCGTGGGCGCAATAGCTCAGCTCCATGATCTTATGGCCCAGGCGGTAGGTCTGGTTCTCCGGGCTCTTGCCCAAAAAGCCCGCCTCCTCCAGAGTGCGCAGCTGGTTGAGCAGGGTGCTTTTTGGCATTTGCAGCATACGGCTGATCTGAGCCAGGGAGAGCTCCGGCTGGGTGGGGCTGAAGCAGTCCAGCACCCGCAGGGCTTTGGCTGTGGCGGTGACTCTGGCTCCGGCTGGGGACGATACGCCTTCTCGCTTATCAGACATGGTACAACGATCCTTCTCTTCAAATTCAAACACAGCCCGCCATGCCGGGGAGGGCGGACAAAACACAGACACAATAATACAGTTGCTATACTACCGTGCATTCGTCGGAATGTCAACAGGGAATAAAAAACTTGTATATATGTTGTACAAAATGGGAAAAAGCTGTTGACATACTCCCACGTGCGTGCTAAAATGCGCTTGAAAAAACGGTTTACCCGAACGATAATTCAGTAATACTGAACAAACGCTGGGAAACGAAGGAGGAGCTTCCAATGAAAAAGTTGTACGGCGTGATCACTGCTATGACCACTCCCTTCACCGCGGACAACAAGGTGGATGTCGCTGCGCTGGAGGCGCAGACGGAGTATCTGATCCAGAAGGGTGTGCAGTGTCTGTATCCCTGCGGTACCACCGGCGAGATGTATCTCATGAGTGCCGAGGAGCGGGAGCTGGTGGCCGAGACGGTGGTGAAGAAAGCCGCCGGGCGCGTCACGGTGTTCATCCACGTGGGCGCCATGGACCAGGACGAGACCATCCGGCTGGCTCAGCACGCCCAGAAGATCGGCGCCGACGGCGTGGGCGTAGTCACGCCCAGCTATTTCACGGTGGACGAGAAGGCCATGGTGGAGTACTACAAGACGGTGTGCGCCGCCCTGCCCGAGGACTTCCCCGTCTATGTCTATGTCATCCCCCAGCTGGCGCACAACGACGTGTCCGCCGAGACCATGGAGAAGATCGCTGCCGCGTGCAAGAACGTGGTGGGCGTGAAGTACAGCTTTGCGGACATGCGCCGCATCAACGACTATCTCCAGGTGCGGGGCGGCAACTTCTCCGTGGTGCCCGGTGCGGACGACCTGTTCCTGCCCTGTCTGGCCTGTGGCTGCGACGGCGTGGTGTCCGGCTGCTCCGGCCCCTTCCCCGAGGCGTTTGTGAACGTGTACAAGGCCTTCCAGTCCGGCGACCTGGCCGCCGCCCGCAAGGCCCAGGTGGAGGCCACCAAGCTGGTGAAGGTCATGCAGTTCGGCGGCGATATGTCCATCTTCAAGAACATCCTCACCTTCCGGGGCGTCCCCGGCGGCCACATGAGAAAGCCCCTGATGGACCTGGATGAGGCCGGCGTGGCCAAGCTGAAGGAGACCGTGGCCCCCTATCTGTAAGCTTTTACTTAATCTGTGTTTCAACGCTGAACGGCGTGAAATAAATCAAGGAAAGAAGGATATAAGAAATGAAAAAAATCTTAGCCCTTGCCCTTGCCGCTGCCATGAGCCTGACTCTGGTCGCCTGCGGCGGAAGCAAGACCCCCGCTGCCAGCGGCAGCGCCAGTTCCGGCGGTTCCAGCAGCGCCGAGACCGTGGACTTCCCCGGCAACAAGCAGGTGTCCCTGATCGTGCCCTATTCCGCCGGCGGCGCATCCGACACCGTGGCCCGCATCTATGCCTCTGAGCTGGAGCAGTCCCTGGGCACCAGCATCGTGGTCTCCAACGTCACCGGTGCTTCCGGCGCCATCGGCCTGGAGCAGGTGCGCAACTCCAACCCCGACGGCTACACCATCGCCTACATGCCCGTGGAGTCCACCATGCTGAAGGCCCTGGGCTTCACCGACCTGTCCACCGATGACTTCCGCTTCATCGGCCGTGCCATGACCATCCCCGCCGCTGTCACCGTCCGGGCCGATGCCCCCTGGGACACCTTCGAGGACTTCGTCAACTACGCCAAGGAGCACCCCGGCGAGATCCAGGTGGGCAACTCCGGCACCGGCTCCATCTGGCACATCGCCGCTGCCTCCATTGAGAAGGAGTGCGGCGTTCAGTTCACCCACGTGCCCTTCGACGGCGCTGCCCCCGCTGTGGCTGCCCTGCTGGGCGGCAACATCCAGGCCGTCACCGTCAGCCCCTCTGAGGTGAAGAACAACGTGGACTCCGGCGACTTCAAGGTCCTGTGCGTCCTGGGCGAGAGCCGCTCCTCTGTGGTTCCCGACGTGCCCACCGCCCAGGAACTGGGCATCGATATCACCATCCAGGGCTGGGGCGGCTTCGCTGTTCCCAAGGACACCCCTCAGGCTGTGATCGACATTCTGGAGAAGGCCTCCGAGACCGCCATCAACTCTGACTCCGTGAAGAAGACCTTGGCTGACCGGGGCTATGAGCACGCCTATCTGAGCGGCTCTGACATGGACCAGAAGGCCTCTGAGGAGCTGGCTTACTACAGCGAACTGATCCCTGAACTTGGCATTGCCTAAATGAACGACCAAAGCCGCGCTCAGGCCCTCGGGCGTGAGCGCGGCTTTCTTCTACCATGAGTTAGGAGGTTTCCCCATGCATAAAGGCGATACGATCCCCGGCCTCATTACGGCCGTATTCGGTTATTCCGTTGCCATCTACGTCCTGTTGGAGGACACCATGCGCTGGAACGCCCAGTCCTCGGACGGCGTGCCCGGTGCGGGCTTTTTCCCGGTGCTGCTGGGCTTTGCCGTGGGCATCCTGGGCACCATTTTGTTTATCCGCGGGCTGCTGCAAAAGGGCAGCGTACAGTATTTTCAGGTGGACCCTGAGATCAAATTCAACTTAAAGCGCTTGGGGCTGGCCGCTCTGAGCATGATCGTGTTTTTCATCCTGTGGCGCACGACCCATCAGTTTATCGTCTGTGTCGCGCTGGTCTGCTTTGGGCTGAACGCAGTGTTTGGCCGGAAGCTGAAGTATAACATCATCTATACCGTGGTTTTTACTGCGTTTATCTACGCCGCGTTTGTGGTCGGATTTTCCGTCCAGTTCAATCGTTAAAGGAGATGAAGTTCAATGACTGCTGACGTTTGGTTCAGTGCACTGCAATCGTGCCTACAACCCTCAGTCCTGCTGTTTCTGGCCATTGGTGTGTGCATCGGCACCATCATCGGCGCTCTGCCCGGCCTGTCGGCCACCATGGGTATTGCCATCATGACTCCCATCACCTTCTGGTTCGCGCCCTCCGACGGCTTTGCCATGCTGATGGGCCTGTGGAACGCCGCCATTTTCGCCGGAGGCATCTCCGCCATTCTGGTGAACACCCCCGGTACCCCCGCCTCCATCTGTCAGGCCTTTGACGGCTACAACCTGTACCGGCAGGGCAAGGGCGGACTGGCCCTGGGCATCAACGTGATCTATTCCTTCATCGGTGGTATCTTCTCCACCTTCTGCCTGATCCTGTTCTCCACCCCCATCGCCCGGTTCACCATCTCCTTCAACGCCCCGGAGTACTGCATGCTGGCCCTGTTCGGCCTGTCCATGATGGTGGCCGTGTCTGACGGAAGCGTGCTGAAGGGCCTGATCTTAGGCCTGGCGGGCATCCTGCTCTCCTGCGTGGGCCTGGACCCCATCCTGTCCATCAGACGATTCACCTTCGGCCAGACGGCCCTGCTGGGCGGCATCTCCTTCATCCCCGTGATGATCGGCATGTTCGGCATTGGCGAGGTGTTCTATCAGATCTACAGCTTCCGCAAGGCCGAGCAGGAGGCCGAGCTGGAGGCCCGCAAGGTCAACCTGTCCCTGGGCCGGGTGCTGCCCACCGCCAAGCAGGCCAAGGAGCTGGCTGTCCCCACCCTGATCGCCGCCGTTGAGGGCACGGTCATCGGTGCCATCCCCGCCGCCGGCGGCGACATCGCTTCCATCATCTCCTGGGGCAACGCCAAGAAGATGAGCAAGCACCCCGAGGAGTACGGCAAGGGCTCTCTGGAGGGCCTGGCTGTGGCTTCCTCCGCCAATAATGCGGTGATCGGCGGCGCTATGACCACCATGATGACCCTGGGCATCCCCGGCGATGCCGTCACCGCCATCCTGATCGGCTCCCTGACCATGTACGGCATGCAGCCCGGCATCAAGATGTTCACCGAGAACGTCACCTTCACCGCTACCATCATGATCCTGATGCTGCTGGCCAACGTGGTATTCCTCATCTTCGGTCTGGCCACCGCCAAAATTTCCGCCAAGGTGCTGAACGTGTCTCAGCCCACGGTGTGGACCGCCGTGTGCATCCTGTGCGTGGTGGGCTCCTTCGCCCTGAACAACACCTTCTTCGACGTGGGCGTCATGTTCGCCGCCGGTGTGCTGGGCTTCTTCCTGAAGGTGTTTAAGTTCCCCAACGGCCCCTTTGTGCTGGGCCTGCTGCTGGGCTCCATGCTGGAGTCCAACATGCGCCGGGCCCTGGTGATGAGCCACGGAAGCTGGGCGACCTTTGTCACCCGCCCCGTGTCCTGTGTGCTGTTCATCGCCATTGTGCTCACCTTCTGCTGGCCGGTGCTCAAGGCCGCGATGGCCAAGAAGAAGGCCGCCGCCCAGGCGAAGTAATGTTCTCTTGTTCATCTGCGGGCTGCCGTGTTGTGGGGAGCCCGCAGACGGCTGTTTGAAAGGAGCAATTTGTATGGACGCATTATCTGTGATCAAGGACCACGGCATTATCCCCGTATTGGGATTGAAAGACCCGGAGACCGCCCCCCAGGTGGCCGCCGCCCTGAGAGCGGGGGGACTGCCCCTGTTGGAGGTGACCATGCGGGCCCCTCTGGCCATGGACTGCCTGAAGGCCATTAAAAAGGCCGACCCCGACATGCTGGTGGGCGCGGGGACCATTCTGCACACCCAGCAGGTGGACCAGGCCAAGGCCGCCGGAGCGGACTTTATCGTCGCCCCCGGCTTCAATCCCGCCGTGGTGAAGCACTGCCAGGAGCTGGGTCTGCCCGTGGTCCCCGGCTGCATCACCCCCACCGAGATCGAGGCGGGGCTGGCGCTGGGCCTGACCACCTTTAAGTTCTTCCCCTCTGAGGCCATGAACGGCATGGCCACCATCAAGCAGCTGTGCGGCCCCTATGGCAACATCCAGTTCATCCCCACCGCCGGGATCACCATGGACAACCTGGAGAACTATCTCTCCAGCGACAAGATCGCCGCCGTGGGCGGCAGCTTTATGGCCCCCTCCGCCATGGTGGACGCCCAGGACTGGGCGGGCATCACGGCTCTGTGCAAAAAGGCGGTGGACAAGTCCCTGGGCTTCACCCTGGCCCATGTGGGCATCAACGGCGAGAACAAGGACCAGGGCCTGGGCGCCGCCGAGTGGTTCAACCGCTGCTTCGGCTGGCCGGTGAAGGAGGGGGGACGCTCCAACTTCGCGGCCACCTATGTGGAGTGCTGCAACCAGCGCTTCCCCGGTAAGTTTGGCCACATCGGCGTGTTCACCCTGTCCATGCGCCGGGCCCTGGCCTATTTCAAGGCCCACGGCATCGCCACCCGGGAGGAGTTCAAAAACGTGAACGCCAAGGGCGAGCTGGTGGCCGTCTATCTGGAAGAGGAAGTGGGCGGCTTTGCGGTCCACATCGTAAAAAAGTCTTAACCGTCTTAAATTTGGCATAGGAGGAGTTCCCATGAAAAAGATCATCAACGATCCCGCCCAGTATACCGACGATATGCTCCAGGGCATCTATCGGGCCCACGGGGACCAGGTGGGCTATGTGAATGGCGACCTGCGCTGCTACTGCACCAAGAAGAAGATTCCCGGCAAAGTGGCCATCATCACCGGCGGCGGCACGGGCCACCTGCCCCTGTTCCTGGGCTATGTGGGGGAGAATCTGCTGGACGGCTGCGCCGTGGGCAGCGTGTTCCAGTCTCCCAGCGCCGAGCAGATCTATGAGATCAGCAAGGCCGTGGAGGCGGGGGCCGGTGTGCTCTATCTCTATGGCAACTACACCGGCGACATCATGAACTTTGACATGGCCGCCGAGATGTGCGACATGGACGACATCAAGACCGCCTCTATCGTGGGCGCGGACGACGTGAACTCCAACGCGGACGTGAACGCCCGCCGGGGCGTGGCCGGCATCTTCTTCATGTATAAGTGCGCCGGGGCCAAGGCCGCCCAGATGGGCACCCTGGACGAGGTGCTGGCCGCCGCCCAGAAGGCCAAGGACAACACCCGCACCGTGGGCTTTGCCCTGACCCCCTGCGTCATCCCGGAGATCGGCCACGCCAACTTCACCCTGGGGGAGAATGAGATGGCCATGGGCATGGGCATCCACGGGGAGCCCGGCGTGTGGAACGGCCCGGTGAAGACCGCCGACGAGCTGGCCGAGGAGTCTTTGAACACCCTGCTGGGCGACATGCCCGTGGAGGCGGGGGAGGAGGTGGCCCTGCTCATCAACGGCCTGGGCGCCACCTCTGCCGAGGAGCTGTACATCCTGTCCAACAGCGTGTCCCAGCGGCTGGAGGACAAGGGCATCCGCATCTACCGCACCTTTGTGGGCGAGTTTGCCACCTCCATGGAGATGGCGGGGGCCTCCATCTCCATCATGAAGCTGGACGACGAGACCCGGGCCATGCTGGACATGCCCGTGTCCACCCCCTTCTATTGCCAGAAGTAAGCGGGATCAGCGGGAAAGGAAGCGCATCGCATGAACGAGATCAAAAGCAGCGACTGGACTGCCATCCTCCAGTCTGTGGCCCAGGTGATGACGGACAACGCCGACCACCTGTGCGAGATGGACGCCCGCATGGGCGACGGTGACTTGGGCCTGACCATGAAGAAGGGCTACTGCGCCCTGCCCGAAATTTATTCCGGTCTGGAAGAGGCGGACATGGGCAAGCGGCTTTCTAAGTCCGGCATGAAGATGTCCAGCGTGGTGCCCTCCACCATGGGCACGCTGATGTCCTCCGGCTGGATGGAGGGCGGCAAGCGCCTGGTGGGCAAGGAGACGGTGGACGCGGCGGGTTACGCGGCGTTCTTGCGTGGCTTTGCCGACGGCATCATCAAGCGGGGCAAGTGCGCCCCCGGGGACCGGACGGTGCTGGACGCCGTTCAGCCTGCGGCGGAGGCGGCGGAGAAGGCCGCCGCTGCCGGAGCCAGCCTGGCCGACACTGCCCAGGCCGCTTTAGAGGGGGCCAAAGCCGGACTGGAGGCCACCAAGAACATGAAGCCCAAGTATGGCAAGGCGGCGGTGTTTGCCGCCAAGGCCCTGGGTACCGAGGACCAGGGGGCCACCGCCGGGATGCTGCTGGTGCAGGGCCTGCGGGACGGCATCGTGAAATAAATAAGGAGAGATGAGCGCAATGAAGAAAATGGTAGGTTTCGGAGACTATATGCTCCGCCTGAACCCGGAGGGCTATCTGCGCTTTCTCCAGGCGGACCGCTTTATGGTCAACTACACCGGCGCGGAGGCCAACGTGTGCGTCTCCCTGGCCATGATGGGCATGGACACCGACTTTGTCACCCGTCTGCCCGAGAACGACATCGCCGCCGCCGGCGTGGCCCAGCTGCGCAAGTTCGGCGTGGGCACCGGCCACATCGCCTATGGCGGCGAGCGCATGGGCGTGTTCTATGTGGAGAAGGGGGCCTCTCAGCGGCCCTCTAAGGTGGTGTACGACCGGAAATACTCCTCCATCGCCCAGTGCTCCTATGAGGACTTTGACTGGGAGGCCATCTTTGCCGGGGCCAGCAACTTCCACATGACGGGCATCACCCCCGCCCTGAGCAAGACCATCCCCCAGGTGTGCATCCAGGCGTGCAAAAAGGCCAAGGAGATGGGCCTGACCATCAGCTGCGACCTGAACTATCGCAAGAATCTGTGGACCGAGGCGGAGGCCAAGGCCTGCATGACCCAGCTGATGCCCTACATCGACATTCTGGTGGCCAACGAGGAGGATGCGGATAAGGTCCTGGGGATCAAGGCCCGGGACACCGACGTGACCCAGGGCAAGCTGAACCGGGAGGGCTATGTGGACGTGGCAGAGCAGATCTGCCAGACCTATGGCACCAAGATGGTGGCCGTCACCCTGCGCCGGAGCATCAGCGCCTCGGACAACGAGTGGAGCGCCATGCTGTATACCGGCGGCAAGCCTTATTTCTCCCGCCAGTACATGATTCGCCTGGTGGACCGGGTGGGCGGCGGCGACTCCTTCACCGCCGGACTGCTGTACGGCGTGATGAACGACTACGGCCCCCAGGAGACCATCGAATACGCCGCGGCGGCCTCCTGCCTGAAGCAGACCATGGAGATGGACTTCAACCTGTCCACCGCCGACGAGGTCAAGCGCCTGGTGGCCGGAGACGGCTCCGGGCGGGTGCAGAGATAACAGAAAAGAAGCAAATGGCCCCCAGGCAGCCGCGAAGAGCAGCAGCCTGGGGGCCGTATTATTATGTTAAATTGAGAATATTAGAAGATGTTATATATTGACTTGTGCCGCAGGGGAAGCCGCCAGAGTATCTTCGATATATTTATTCATGGACATCTGGTGAGCGGTGGTATATAAAAACAGTTTTTTGTGGAGGGCAGGGGAGACCCGAACATTAAAGCTGCCCTTAAAGGCCTCCTCGGGCTGCTTCCCTTCGGCTTTGCAGTTTTCCAGATAGTCATCCACTGCGCCATGAAAATCCGCGAGAAGCTCTTTTGCGCTTTCACCTTCGTAAGAGATCAGAGAACGGATTCCCATGACCTTGCCATAAAAAATGCCGTCCTCCTCAGAAAACTCCACGCTTCCAATATAGCCCTTATATTTGATTGTATTATTCATATGAGACCTTCCTGTTCTAAAAGCTCGATTAGCTGCTTGATTTGATATGTTTTTAATTCTTTTTGCGCTATATTATACACATCAAAAGAGGAAAATGCAACTAAAAATAGTTGCAAATATAGACAAAGAAAAACCGGACACCCTATTGGATGTCCGGTTGGTGGAGATAAGCGGGATCGAACCGCTGACCTCTTGAATGCCATTCAAGCGCTCTCCCAGCTGAGCTATACCCCCATATTTTGTTGTGGGCTTTTTTGTGGCCCGTTCGCTCGGAACAATGAGTATCTTACCAGAAAGGCGTCGGGTTGTCAACAACTTTTTTCAAATTTCTCAAAGTTTTTTTCACGGCGTGAAACACACAGGAAACCCGCAGGGAAAAAGGGTTGAAGCTGTGGGATGGAGGATGGTATAATCGGGCTACAAAACCAAACAGAAAACGGAGGAGAGAGCGATGTTCCGGTTCAACAACGACTATAACCGGGGGGCGCACCCGGCGGTATTACAGGCCCTGGCCCAGACCAACGAGGAGAACTACCCCGGCTATGGGGCGGACCAGTGGTGTGAGAAGGCCCAGGCAGAGATCATAAAACAGCTGGGCGGGGCAGAGGCTCAGGTCCACTTCATCGTGGGCGGTACCCCCACCAACGCCACCCTGATCTCCGCTGCCCTGCGGCCCTGGCAGAGCGTCATCAGCGCGGACACGGGACACATCAATGCCCACGAGGCCGGGTCCATCGAGCTTACCGGGCACAAGGTGCTGGCTGTCCCGGCGGAGAACGGCAAGCTCACCGCCCGGGCGGTGGAGGCAGAGTGCCGCAAGTATCTGGACGGGGGCGCGCCCGACTACCTCACCCAGCCCAGAATGGCCTATGTCTCCAGCCCGTCGGAGTTCGGCACGGTGTACTCCAAGGCCGAGCTGGAGGCGCTGTCCGCCGTGTGCAAGAAATACGGCCTGTACCTGTTCCTGGACGGAGCCCGGCTGGGCTATTGGCTTGCCAGTGAGGGCTGCGACGTGACCCTGGCTGATCTGGCCCGGCTGACGGACGCCTTTTACATCGGCGGGACCAAGTGCGGTGCCCTGTTCGGGGAGGCCCTGGTGCTGGTGAACCCCGCCTTGGGGGACCACTTCCGCACCTGCATGAAGCAGCGGGGGGACGTGCTGGCCAAGGGCTGGCTGATGGGTCTGCAATTTTACACCCTGTTCCAGAACGGCCTGTACTTCGACCTGGCCCGCAAGGCGGACCGGCAGGCCATGGAGATCAAGGCGGCTTTCCAAAAGGCGGGCATCCCCCTGTGGGTGGACAGCCCCACCAACCAGCAGTTCGCCGTGGTGAGCCGGGAGCAGGAGGCGGCCCTGGCGAAAGACTTTATCTTTGAACTGAGCCACGCCGTGGACGAGGGGCACAACTGCATCCGCTTCTGCACCAGCTGGAGCACCCGGGACGAGGAGGTGGCCGCTTTGATCGAGGCCATCGGCAGGCTGAACTGAATCACACAAGAGACAAGACGGCGGACCGCCGGGCGAGAGGGCCTGACGATCCGCCGTTTTTTTCCTGATTTTTTGCACTTCACTGGAAAAAAGAGTTGTTCTCTGCGGCGGTTATACGTTATAATAGATACATCGTCATATGAAAACTACAACAGGACACAAAAGCTGTGGAGTTCGATAGCCGACGGTGACGCCGACTACTTTTTTATGTGTTGTTGCGGTGGAAAAGAGGAGAGAGCGATGCAGAAAAGCGCATCCTGAGCCTGCTGCTGGCAGTGAGCTGTTCCGTATCCCTGCTGACCGGCTGCGGAGGCAAGACCGGGCCGGAGATCAATGGCGGTGACGGGGAGCGTTATCGCCTTCACCCTCTTTTACACCCGGTATAACGACAGGATACTCTATGCCGAGCGGCTGAGCCAGATGCAGGACGTCACCGTTCAGCTGTATTCCGGTCTGGAGGACGTGGTGGGCACCCAGTGGAGCAAGGTGGACGTGCTGTCCAACTATATAGAGGCGGCCACCCCCGCCGACGTGGACGAGCTGCATCAGTTTATGGAGCAGCAGGCCAGGATGAACGAGCTGGACTCTAAGCTGGACAATCTGATCGCCGTGGACGACCATGGCCGGTATTATACCGAGACCGGCGGGAAGGGCACCCTTCAGGAGCTGGACTATCTGCTGAGCGACCCGGAGCACATCAGCTATGTCTCCAACACCGTCACCACCAACCGCACCAAAATGGTGTTTTTGAAGCGGCTGGCCCAGCCGATCCCTCTGGCGGAGGGAAACGCACTGGTGTACTATGGCTTCACCCGGGATATGAACGAGCTGGAGCCCTATTTTGACTGCGCGGCCTACGGGGGCGGCAGCGGGGTGTATGTGATAGACCGCACCGGACTGAAGTTGTTCAGCAGCCAGGGCAACGAGCTGATCCATGGCTATAACGTCTATAATGCGCTGGAGGGGATGGAGTATCTCCACGGGACGTCCTTCGACGCGGCCCGGGAGGAGCTGGAGGCCAGCGGAATGGTATACTCCAATGCCGTTTTGGACGGGGAGGAATATTTCTACTCCATGTACCGCATGGAGAATGCCGAGTGGACGCTGGTCTTTCTGGTCAACGCCAGCGCCGTGGCCATGAACACGGTGGAGCTGGTCAATACCACGGTGATCGTGGTCATGACCTTTGCCGTGCTGATGACCTGTGTGTGTGCGGGCTTTATTTTCTGGATGCAGCGCCGCCAGCAGAAGAAAGAGATGGCCATCGCAGAGGAGAACAACGCCAAGCTGGAACGGCTCAACGCCGAGCTGGTGTCCGCCAACAAGGCCAAAAGCGAATTCCTCTCCAACATGTCCCACGACATCCGCACCCCCATGAACGCCATCGTGGGCATCACCGACCTGATGGCCCACGAAGGGGATACCTCGGACAAGATGCACACCTACATCGAAAAGGTGCTCATGTCCAGCCGTCATCTGCTCAGTCTGGTCAACGACGTGCTGGACATGAGCAAGATCGAATCCAGCGAGGTGGCCCTGAATCAGGACTCCATCAGTCTGGCCGAGCAGGTGGGCCAGGTGGACAGCATCATCCGCTCCCAGACCAACGAGCGGGGGCAGAGCTTCCGCATCCGGGTCCACGAGGTGGCCCACGAATATCTCATCGGCGACGGGGTGCGCCTGCGGCAGATCTTTTTGAACCTGCTGTCCAACGCGGTGAAGTATACCCCCTATGGCGGGTACGTGCGCTTTGACCTGACGGAGCTGCCCTGTGACAAACCCGGCCACGCCACCTTCCGCATCACGGTGGAGGACAACGGCTATGGCATGACGCCGGAGTTTGTGGCCCACATCTTCGAGCCCTTCACCCGGGCGGAGAACTCCATGACCAACAAGGTCCAGGGCACCGGCCTGGGCATGGCCATCACCAAGAACATCGTGGACCTGATGGGCGGGACCATCGAGATCGAGAGCCAGCCCGGCAAGGGCAGCCGCTTTGACGTGGTGCTCACCTTCCCCATCGACCACGGGGTGGAGAACAGTTTTGGGGACCGGAAGGTGATGCTGGTCTCCGACGACGACGTGCTGTGCCGGAACGTGGGCACGTCCCTGGGGGCGGCAAACGTGCCCTTCACCCTGGCTGCCACCGAGGGCGAGGCCCGGCGGCAGCTGGCGCGCCACCCGGCGGACGTGATCTTGCTCAACGGCTATCTCCACGACGCGCACCTGGCGGACACGGTGAAGGCCCTGCGGGAGAGCGCCCGGGACGCGGTGCTGCTGTTCTGCTGCGACTATGCCCAGCCGGAGCAGGTCCACGAGATATTGACCAAGAGCGGCGTGGACGGCCTGATCGCCCGGCCCTTCTTCCTGTCCAACCTGATCCGGGCGGTGGACGGGGCCAAGGACAGCGACATGGCGCTGCCCCAAAAGAGCGGCTCCGTCCTGCGGGGCAAGCGCTTCCTGTGCGCCGAGGACAACCTGCTAAACGCCGAGATCCTGGAGGCCATCCTGGACATGCACGGGGCCGCCTGCACCATCTATCCCAACGGCCAGAAGCTGGTGGAGGCCTTCCAGAGCGTGAAGCCCGGGGAGTACGACGCCATTTTGATGGACGTGCAGATGCCCGTGATGAACGGCCTGGAGGCCACCCGGGCCATCCGCGCAGGGGAAAATCCCCTGGGCCAGACCATCCCCATCCTGGCCATGACGGCCAACGCCTTTACCGAGGACATCCAGGTCTGCCTGGACGCGGGCATGGACGCCCACGTGTCCAAGCCCCTGGAGATATCCGTGCTGGAACGGACCCTGCTGAGCGTAACAGGGGGAAATATCGCGGGGGGGGGGACACCTGTTCGCCACAAGAGGACATAATCTTTTGAGCGCGAAGTGAAAGTGCCCTAACCAACAAAACAAATCAGGGGGACGGTTCTTTTGATCGGAGAACCGTCCCCCTGATTATAATTGTAATTACATTGTGTTGACATTTTTGCTTTTTGGTATATACTCAAGTTGAGGTGAATGCTATGAACACGATCAATGTCACATCTGCACCCAAAACGACAACCTTTCAAATGCGGATCAATCCCGAAGTCAAGCAGCGTGTGGAGGACGTCTACGCCCGTCAGGGCCTTTCCTTTACCGATGCCGTCAATATCTTCATTCAGCAGTCCCTAAACATGGAGGGACTGCCGTTTCTGGCCTCGCCTGAAAACGCGGAATATATGAAGGCGAAAGCCATGCGCCGCCTGTTGGATGAAGCGGAAAAAGGCTGGGCATCTGCGGAAAAGGACGGTTGGGTATCCGAAGAAGATGCTTACCGCGCCCTTGGAGTGGCCGAATGAAGCTGAGATATACGCCGGAAGCATTATGCGATTTGCAGGAAATAAAACGGTATATCAAAAGTGAGCTTCATAATCCCACCGCTGCAAACCGGATCACAAAGGCCATCCTTGACGGCTGCGCCCAGCTCAAGCAATTTCCTGAAATGGGTGTATCTATTCAGGCAAAGACTGGTTATGAAACTGACTTGCGTATGCTGGTGGTCGAAAGCTATATCGCCCTTTACCACATTGAAACGGAAGTTGTTTCTGTTGGCCGCATTATCAACGGCCGTCAGGACTACATCCGCATTTTGTTTAAATAACCACGGGGACGGTTCTTAGAGAACCGTCCCCGTGATTTCTTTTTGGGTGTTTAAGTTTTCGCTGGCAGCGGCGCCAATGCGGTGAGACGGATGCGGGCCAGCTTGGCGGGGGAGAGGCCCGTGCGCTGGGTCCACAGCTTCTCCGCGAAATAGAGCATGGTGCGCACCTCATAGGCGGGCAGGGGCTGCTGGCTGTAGATGCACTTTTCCATCAGGGCGGCCACCCGGGTGTATTCCCCGGGGCGCAGGATGGGCAGCTGGGTCCGCAGGCGGTCCTCCGTGGCCTGAGTCTCCCAGCCCAGGCGCAGGCCCGGGTCGACGATCTGGAGCATCTTGGCGATCCACTGGCAAAGCCACAGGCCCCGGGCGGCGCTCTTCACCCGCTGATAGGCCCGCAGGCGGCGCAGCAGGGCCAGCCAGCACAGGGCCTCCAGCAGGAAGAGAAGGGCCAGAACGAGGATGAGCAGGGCCAGTCCGCCGCCCAGCAGCAGCTGGGGGAGGGGAGAGGGGGTCTGCTCTGTGTCCTGCTTGGGCGGGGCGGAGGGCCGCTGGGGCTGAGACTGGATGGACGCGTCGTCGTCAGACAGGGAGACGGTGCGCTGCACCTGCTGGGGGTGCTCGGCCAGCTGGCGGAGCATATAGGCGTCCAGATAGAAGCCGGGGGTCACGTCCACGGGCACCCAGCCCATGCCGTCCAGATAGATCTCCACCCAGGCGTGGGCGTCCTCCCCGGACAGGGGGACCAGTTCCCCTGCTGCGGTGCGGGACTGGGGCAGCAGATAGCCCTCGGCGTACCGGGCGGGGATGCCAAAGCTGCGATAGGCCAGCACGGCGGTGGCGGAGAACAGGGCGCTGTTGCCCTCCCCCTGGGTGAGGAACCACCGGATGGGCTCCGCGTTCTCGGGCACGGAGGCGGGGTGGGCGTGATAGACGGTCTGGTTCTTCAGGGCGGTGCGGATGCGCTGGGTGGCGGCGTACAGCCCCTCCGGGGCGTCCCCATTGGGGTCAAATACCTGGGCGATCAGGTCGGACAGGCCGGGGTCTACGTCCAGATAGGTGTCATAGACAAAGGCCCGGTAGACCGACTCCGTCTGGAGATAGTCCTGCTCGGCCTGGGTCTGGGGCCTGGTAAGCCAGTCGGGCTGCTGGAGCAGCTCCCCGGGCAGGGAGCCGGAGCGTTCGGAGAACCGGTAAGAGCGCAGCCCCAGAATGCCGGGAGCGCGTATCGCGCCGTCTTTCTGGCCGGTGAGGGACTGATCGGTAAGAGAGAGCAGAGAGTAGGGCAGACAGAGCCGGGAGCGGTCAGCGGAGACATTCTCCACAGAGATGATGTTCTCCGCAGGTTCGGTCTCCTGCCCGGCGGCGAGGAACGCGCCGTATTGGCTGACGGGCTGCAGGTTCTGCCCCTCCAGCCAGGAGAACAGGCCGGTGTACTCCCCGGCGTAAGCCGAGCGGGCCAGTGGCTTCCAGACCCCGTCCTCATACCGGCCCCCCACATAGCCCCGGAGATAGACGTTCTTCTGCTGCTGGGTGCGGACAGTCAGCACGGTGTCCGTGCCGGTCTGCATCTTCTCGGCGTGGCGCAGGTCGCCTTCGGGCAGACTGTCGGAGCCATAGCGCAGGGTGTGGACGGCCTGGACAGTGTTGGCCCGGGCGGCATCTATCCACTGGAGGGTCCCGCCGGACAGGACCAGGGCCAGGGCCACGGTGACCGCCGTGAAACGGACCAGCCAGTCCAGCTGTGCCCGGCAGTCATTGCCAGACAGGCGATAGAGCCACAGGCCGGACACGCCGCTGCACAGCAGGGCGAAGGCCAGGGGGTCGAAGCGCTTGAGGCCGATGGTGACCAGGGCGCAGACAAAAGTGACGGCAACGGCCCGGACCACGCCGCCATCGGCGGCGGTGTGCCACACCAGCACAGCCAGAATCAGCAGCAGCCACAGCAGAAACAGGTTTAGATCCGTCCGGTCGGCGGACAAGGACAGCCGGGGCAGGGCATCGTCATAGGCCAGGTTCCACCAGCTGATGCAGTAGTTCGCAAAGCCGGCCCCGCCGTGGAGCAGCGGTTGGTTCAGCAGCAGGGTGATAAGCGCCGCCAGCACCGCCGGAACGGTCCAGCTGGGCACGGGTTTGGGGGCCTTCCACCCCAGTAGAGCGCAGCTGCCCAGCGCCAAAGAAGATACGATGAGACAGAACAAAAAGGGCATAGCCCCATCCCGCTGGACCAGGACCAGCAGGGCACGGCACAGCCCCAGGAGAAAGCACAGGCAGGTCAGCGACAGGTACACGGTCTTTCGGACGGGGAACGGGTTCCGCGGCATGGCGGGATGCGCCTCCTTTCTGATAGGCTGATAGGATACGGGCCGTTACACGGGCAGCTGCAGCTTGCCGTCCTCCAGAGCGGCCAGGGGCAGCTCCATCATATAGCAGTCGGCCCGCCGGGTCAGCCGCGGCCGGTCGCAGTTGGACACACACAGGGCGGTGACGCTTCGCCGGGCGGCCAGGGAGTCCACCTCGGGTACCAGGGGGCCGGCGGTGATATAGATGATCCGGGCAAACTCCCGCTGGGCGTTGGCAGCCAAAAAGCGGCGGACACCGGTGCCCGTCTGCTGGGGCAGGGTGAAGGACATCCATTGCAGCACCGTGTCGGCGCTCTCCTCCTGGCTGCGCACGTCGTGGGACCACAGGCCGCCCCGGGCGGAAAAGACGTTTTGGTGGGGCACCCCGTCCCGGGCCAGACGGCTGCTGACGGCGGCGGCCAGCCGCACCGCCCCCACCACCAGCTGGGGCGGGACGGTCTGCTCGTCCTGGGCCAGACCGGCGTCTAAGATGACGGCGGTGTAGTTGTGGGCGGGCTCGCTGCCCTGGCGGACGATGAGCTCGTTCAGCTTGCCAGACAGCTTCCAGTGGATGGAGCGCACGTCGTCCCCGGGGGCATAGGGGTGCAGATCGAAGATCTCGGAGAACTCCGGCCCCCGGCGGTTGAAGAACTCCAGCTCGTTGTCCATGCGGCCCAGGCGGTTTTCAGCCGGGACCAGGCGCAGGGACAGAGGGGTGGGCACCACGATGACAGAGGAGGGCTTGGGACAGGGGATGCTCCCGGCGCACAGGCCCAGAATGTCGGTGCCCACGGCGGACAGGCAGGAGACTTCTGCCGCGCCGCACAGGTCAGAGGTGATGGATACCTGGAACTGAATGACGCCGTCGGACAGGTACAGCCGCCGCTCCTGCTCCACCACGTCGTCGAACATGCCGTTGTGCCAGCGGATGCGCAGGGTGATAAGACCCATGACCCAGGGCCGCCGGGGGCAGGTGATGTACACGGTGATGGGGCAGGGCTTGCCCACCGGGCAGCTGGCGGGCACCTGGAGGGACATGGTCACCGCGCCCATGTCCCGGCGCAGCAGCCAGAACAGCAGCAGGGGCAGCAGGACCAGCAGCGCCGTCATGGCCGCCAGAAACGGACTGCCCGACCAGAAGGCCAGCCCAGCCGCCATGATAATAACGGCGGCATAGAGCGCCCGGCGTTTAAGCATGGGGCCACCTCGGGGCGGCGGGGGGCGGGACCTGGCGCAGCACCTCGGTCAGCAGGTCCTGGCTGGTCACGCCCTCTACCCGGGCCTGGGGCCGCAGCACCAGACGGTGGGCGCACACGTCGCTGAATACGGCCTGCACGTCCTCGGGCACCACATAGTCCCGCTGCTTCAGCAGGGCATGGGCCCGGGACATGCGCACCAGAGCGCCCACGCCCCGGGGGCTGACACCCAGCTCCACCAGGGGCAGCTCCCGGGTAGCCTGGCACAGGTCCACCGCATAGCCCAGCACGCTGTCACTGGCATGGACGGTGCCCAGATACTGCTGCACCTCAATCAGGCTGGCGGCGTCGGCCACGGGGGACAGGTCGTCCAGGGGGTTCTGGGTCCGCTGGGCCTGGACGATGTGAATTTGATCCTCGCGAGAGGGATAGCCGATGGACAGGCGGACCATGAAACGGTCCAGCTGAGAGTCGGGCAGGGGCTGGGTGCCCGCCGCGCCCGCGGGGTTCTGGGTGGCGATGCACAGGAAAGGGGCATCCAGCTGGTGGGTCTGGCCGTCCACGGTGACGCTGCGCTCCTCCATCACCTCCAGCAGGGCGGACTGGGTCTTGGGGGAGGTGCGGTTGATCTCGTCGGCCAGCAGCAGCTGGCAGTTGGCCGCGCCCTCCCGATACTCAAATTCCCCGGTCTGCTGGTTGAACACGGTGAAGCCGGTGATGTCAGAGGGCAGGGTGTCGGTGGTGAACTGGATACGCTTGAAGCGCAGACCCAGCACCTTGGAAAAGGCCAGGGCCAGGGTGGTCTTGCCCACGCCGGGGCAGTCCTCCAGCAGGATGTGGCCCCCGGCATAGATGGTCATCAGCACCTTTCGGACGATGTCGTCCTTGCCCATAAAGGCCTTGCCCACCTCGCAGATGATATGCTCAGACTGTTCGATTATCATGGCTGTTCGCCCTCCTCCTCAGACGGGGCATCAGCCTCATCCGGGTCATTTTCCGGCTGTTCCGGGTCGGTATTCTCGCCTTGGTCGGTCTCATTGGCTTTGCTGTCTTCGCCAGGTCCTTCGGACTGTTCCGGTTCAGTGGGGGGCTCCGGTGCAGCGGGTGCCTCTGGCTGCTCCTCCTGGCCGCCCGCAGCGGAGCCTTCAGGAAACTCGGGCATTTCCGGAATTTCTGGCATTTCCGGCAGTGCGGGCAGCTCGGGCAGTCCTTCCTCGTTGGGGTCTGGGGTGATCTCCGTCACCCGCTCCAGCCCCAGCACCTGGCGGGCGTTGTTCTCGCCGGCCAGCAGGTCGGTCTCATAGGGGTCCTGGTCAAAGGGGGACATGGCATCCCGCCAGGCGAACAGATAATCCATCTCGTGCCCGGCGGCATCCCCGGCCAGCACCACCCGAAAGTCCGGGTCGGGGCCCAGGACGTTCTCGTTGCTGTCCAGCTTCTGATACAGATAGACGGGCTTGGCATGATAGAAGGTGAGGTGGGGCGCTTCGGCGGACAGGAACGTCATGGAACTCAGCGGGCAGCCGCTGACCACGTCGTTGCCCAGTGTGGTCACGTTGGCGGGCACAGTGAAGGAGGTGAGGGCGGTGAGCTGGAAGGCGTTGGAGCCGATGGAGGACAGGGTGCTGTCCAGGTCCAGCGTCAAAGCGGCCAGCTGTGTACACTCGCTGAAGGCGAAGTCGGCGATGACCTCCAGCTTGGGGCTGCTCAGATCGGCGGAGGTGATGCCGGTGCGCTGGAACGCGCTGCTGCCGATGGTCCGCACGTCGGGCAGGACCAACTCGCCGGTGAGACCGGAAGCGAGGAATGCTTCATACCCAACGATCCACACATGATCGGCGTTGGACAGGGTAAACGCGTTGGGGCACTGAGAAAAGGCGCTCTGGTTGATCCAGATGACACCAGACAGGTCGATGTCGCCGGACACGCCGGTGGTGGCGACGCACAGCACCCGGGTCAGGTCGTCCTCGGCGGGGTCGGGGTCCTGGTCGGAATACTTCCAAAGGGATGGCTCGCTGTACAAAATCGCACCGCTGCCCTGTTCCTCAAGCTGATAGCCCGGACCATAGCATTTGATGTTGCCGTAATATCCGGGGTCTGGATAGCCCGTGCTGTCCTGGGGAAAGTAGTAGGGGGTATAGTAGTCAGAGAAGGAACTGGAGAAAGAGGCGCATTGGGCCTGGAGGGCCACAAAGCGCAGATTTCCCTTGTTCAGCGGACGATCCGCGATATAAAAGGCACAGTCAGACACAGTGATGCTGTCCTTGGCGGCAAAGAAGATGCCCTCCAGACTGGTGCAGCCCCAGAACGCATAGTCGTTCACCGCGGTGACGCTTGCGGGGAAGACGGCCAACGTCATGTTCTCGCAGCCCTCAAAGGCATACTTGTCAATGGTGGTCAGCACCGCGCCGTCGGGCAGAACGCTGTCCAGGGTGTGTTCGTTGAATTCGGTCAGGCCGGTGGGCGCGTGGAGCAGAGTAGCATCCATGCCGGCTCCCTGGGGCAGGAGGAGGAAGCTCCACCCGTCCTGCACATAGGTGCCGAAGTCGGCGGCGGTGAAGGACGGGGTCTCCCCCCAGGCTGCGGCATAGGCATCGGCGGCCTCGGTGCGCACCAGTACCTCCGGCGGGCTGAACAGGTCAAAGACCTCCCCCTCCAGTGCCGGGGGAGTATTCCCCAAAAACAGGGCCTGCCGGAACCAGCCGACCAGACTGCCCTCCTCCAGGGCGGTCAGGCTCTTGGGCAGGACCAGAGTGGTCAGGTTCCATGCGTCGGACAGGGCTCCGGCGGCGATGGTCGTGATGCCCTCGGGCAGGACACAGGTGCCGGAGACCGTGGCGCGGATGGAGTAGAGGACCGTTCCGTCCTTGGAGGTGATGAGGCCGTTGTTTTCCGCAAAACTCACCGGAGCGGAATCCTCGGTGCCGGTCTCACCCAGGGTATACAGGTTGCAGCCGCCGTCGGAAGCGGCCTGACTGAACAGGGCAAAGTAGGACACGGCAGCGGACTTGGGGAAATAAATGTCCATCGGGCTGGGGGTGAACGTCCAGAAATTCGGGTCGTTCCAGTCCGGGTAGAGCCGATTCCAAAGGGAGACCTGTTCAGTATTGACAGCGGGCGGGGTGTCGGCCAGGAAGATGAGGGATGGGACAGAGTGGGCCAGGGGCACCACCACCTGGCTTACCTCAGCGGGGACTGTGATGGGCTTGTCAAAGCGGGAAGGGATGCCCAGCAGCCGGGTCATGTCCTTGTTATACATCAGCCCGTCCTCGGTGGAGGCATACTTCTCGTTGCCCGGGTCGGCCTGATATCCGTCGTAAACGGTGAGAAAGCTGTCGTCATCCAGGCCGGAGAAACTCATGTACAGCAGCGTGTCGGGGATGGAGATGGTGTTCACACTGCCCATGGCGCTTAACACCTGGGTGCCCCGGGGCAGCTCCACGCTGTCGTCACCGGGAATTTCGGTGATGGCCTGGTAGAACACATCGGTGCTGAAGGAGAATTCGTCATTGTTCAGGCTGCCGGACAGATAATAGTCTGACCTGGGGGTCAGCTCGGCGGTGAAGCCCTCGGGTACGTCCTCGAATACGGGATAGAGCTCGATCAGTCCGTGCTGGTCAGGCTGGGCCTCATACAGATTCCCCACCGTGATGCCCTGGGCGGCATCCTCCCGGCTGGCGGCCCAGCCGACGCACAGGCGGTCGATGGAGCGCTCGGAGATGGGGGCCGCGGCATCTCCCCAGAACTGAATGGGCTGGGCCCGGTAGAAGTAGCGGGACAGGTCGAAGGTGCCCTCCCGGCCGCTGGGGTACAGGCGGACGGGCTTGCCATAGCCCGCGGTGGTCAGCGTCCCCTCGCTGTCATAGTCGCCCACCAGCAGCTGCACCTCGCACTGCTCCACGGGGAAGGTGGCCTCTACCGTCTGCCAGGGGCTGTCCTGATTCAGGCGGTAATAGAAGGTGACGGTGACGGAGTCTCCCGACACTACGGGATCAAACTCGCCGATGCGGAAGTTGGGCCCGAAGTCGGTGACACGGTAGACCTGGTTGGTGCCGCCGGTCGCCAGTCCCTCTTTGATCTGAAAGACGGCGGTCTGGAAAAAGTCGGCGGCGGTGATCTCCTGCCCCTTGTAAAAATGTGCCAGGTTGGGACGAAAACCCATGTCGTCCTGGATGACCAGCAGCGAGTAGTTGTACTGATCGAGATCGGGATTGGTGATGCCGGTATTCTTGTCGAAGATATCGCCCTTGATATAATCCTCGGTGGGCAGATCGTCATAGTCGATGTTGGTATCCGGGGCGGCAGGCGCACCGTCACCGGGGACGACAGGCGTGTCAGGCATGTCAGGGGCCTCCGCGCCGCCGCCCCCGCCGCCATCGGAGCCTCCGCCCCCGCCGGGGGTGACGCTGCCGGGGTCGCCGGGGGTGGAGGGGACAGAGCCGCCGCCGGTCCCACCGGTGCCGTCTCCGTCTTTGTCCGGGAGCGGGATGATCTGACCGCCGGGGATGACGATGGTGCCGTCCCCGCCGCTGCCGCCGGGCAGAAAGGCGATGCCGCCGGTGCCGCCGGTGGACGCGCCGTCGTCAGGGGCGATGGCCCCGTCGGGCAGCACCGCGCCGTCGGGCACGGTCCCGTCCAGCTGGATGCTGTCCTGGGTCCCGGCGTTGGCGTCGGGGCGGCGGGCCTCGTCGGCGGTCTTGTCCTCGGTGAGGGCGTCGGAGGCGCCGTCGCCATTGCCCAGCAGGGAGGACTGCTTCTCCTGGTCGGGGAAAATGATCTGGTTCTGCCGCAGCACATTGGAAAAGGCGAAGATGGGCCGGAAAGAATGTCCCACTTTGGGCAGAGCCAAAGAGCCGCCTACAACGCACAGCCCCAGAGCCGCCGCCTGCACCGCTATTTTTCCCTGGCGGGACAGTTTTCTGTTTTTAGAACGCTTGGGCATTTAAACATCCTCTCTGCTTTTGAAAAAGGTTCCCACACAGCGGCGGAGCTTGTCATAATTCACGGGCTTGGAGAAGTGACCGTTCATGCCTGCCTCCACAGACTGGCGCTCGTCCTCTAAGAAGGCATCGGCGGACAGGGCGAAGATCAGCTCCGTCTTGGCGTCGGGCCGGGGCAGGGCGCGGATGGTCCGGGCGGCGGTGCGGCCATCCATCACGGGCATCTGCACGTCCATGAGGATAAAGTCGTAATAGCCCGCCGGGTGGGCGGAGAACATATCCACCGCCTCCTGGCCGTTGTGGGCCACCTCCACGTGGGCCCCGTGGACCTCCTCCAGGATGGACACGGCGATCTTGGCGTTGGTCTCGTTGTCCTCGGCCATGAGGATGCGGCGGCCCTCGAAGGAGAAGTCGTCGGTCTCCTCCTTCCGGGCTGCCACGGGGGCGGGGCTGTCGCCCATGGGCAGGTGGAGATAGACGGTGAAGGTGCTGCCCCGTCCGGGCATACTGTCCACCACGATCTCGCCCCCCATCAGCCGCACCAGCTGGTCGGTGATGGCCATGCCCAGGCCGGAGCCGCCGAACCGCTTGGCGATGGAGGCGTCCTCCTGCTGGAAGGGACGGAAAATAGAATTGATGAACTTGGGGTCCATGCCCGTGCCGGTGTCCTTCACGGCCACCATAAAGCTGACCGTGTCGTCAGAGAGCATCATTTGGCGGAAGGTGACGGAGATCTCGCCCTGGCTGGTGAATTTCACCGCGTTGGACAGGAAGTTCACCAGCACCTGGGTGATGCGCAGCTGGTCGCCCACCACATAGCGGGCGGTGAAGTTTTTGAACTCTAAGTTGAAGCGCAGGCCCTTGGCCTCCACCGTCTTTTGGAACATGCTGCGCAGCTGGTCGCCCAGGGCGTACAGGTCAAAGCTCTTCTGCTCCAGCTCGATCTTGCCCGCCTCGATGCGGGACAGGTCCAGAATGTCGTTGATGACGGACAGCAGATGCTGGGACAGGTCCTCCGCCCGGGTCAGATACTCCTCCGCCGCCGGGTTGGACCCGCCCAGGCGGGTGCGGGTCAGGGCCATCAGGCCGGTGATGCCGTTGATGGGAGTGCGGATCTCGTGGCTCATGCGGGACAGGAACTCGGTCTTAGACTGGCTGGCCGCCTGGGCCTCCTCCAGCTGGGCGGCCATCTCCTCCCGCTGTTGGCGCAGAGCGGACACGTCCCGCAGATTCAGCAGGGTATAGCGGTCATCCTCCGCGGGCAGCACGCACAGCTCCAGCCACCGGTCCTCCCGCTTGCTGTGAAAGCTCATGCGCAGGGGGGCGCTGCGGTCCCACTTCTCCAGCATCCGGCGCAGGGTCTTGGCATCGGCGGCGCTCATCAGCTGGAAGAAGCAGGCGATGTCCCGCTGCATATCCTCCAGGGTCAGTCCGGTGAGTCCGGGCAGGTCCCCGGCGACGTACAGGGGAAAGGTGTCGCTGCGGCGCAGGAGCAGATAGACCTCGTGATCCAGCCGGGACAGGGCGCGGGAGAAGGTCCGCTCATAGGCCAGGGCTTGATTCTGTTTTCGGATTTTTATGGTCTGGCGGGCGAAGCGCTCCACCATCCAGGCGGCAGCGGCCAGCTCCCCGGCCAGAAGCAGCCCCGTGGCGGGAGAGGCGCTCAGCGTGGTGAGCGCGGCAGATAAGATATTCACTCCGGGGTCTCCTTTGTATGTAAGATCAGACCTTTCCTCCCAGATGGACAAAAGCGGGAGAGGGAATGAGAGGCTGGGCTTTGCGTTAAGTTTCAGAGTAGGCGACGATGGCCGCTACGACCTGGCGGTGGGCGTCGTCTACCGCAGCAATCAGGGCGGGGTCCACCGGCAGCAGCCTGGGCCGCAGGGCCTCCGTCAGCACGGCGGCGGCTTGATATAATCGGGGAAAGCCCAGGTTCTGGGCCAGGCCCCGCAGAGAGTGGACGGTGCGGAAGGCCAGCTCGGCGTCGCCCGCCTCCAAGGCCCGGTGGAGCCGGTCCACGGTGGCGTCCTGGGCATAGCGGACGGCGAAGGTCTCTACGATCTCCGGGACCATCAGCCGCCGGAGAGTCGCCTGGTAATCGCCGCCTACAGCGGCATAAAAAGCTTCTATCGTCACAAAGAGGACCTCCTGATGATTTTGCTTCTGCGCTGTTGTAAAGGGGGAAAATGTGGTACAATATCTTTCAGCCATTCCAAACAGAAGAAAGGGGAACTGACCTATGAAACAAAAACTTACGGCCCGGGACGTGTTGGCTGCCGCTCAGGAGGAGCGGGAGACCATCCTAGCCCACCGCCGGACCATCCACCGCTGCCCGGAGGTGGGTCAGGAACTGCCCCGCACGGCGGCCTATATTGCCGGGGAACTGAAAAAGCTGGGCTATCAGCCCCAGGCTCTGGGCGGCGGCCTGGTGGCCGCCATCACCGGGAAAGACACGGGCCGGTGTGTCCTGCTGCGGGCGGACATGGATGCCCTGGCGGGGCGAGAGCAGAGCGGCCTGGACTTTCAGTCGGACAATGGGGCCATGCACGCATGCGGCCACGATATGCACGCGGCCATGCTGCTGGGTGCGGCGGCCCTGCTGCGGAAATATCAGGACCGGTTAAACGGCACGGTGAAGCTGGTGTTCCAGCCCGACGAGGAGGGCTTCACCGGAGCCAAGGCCATGCTGAAGACCGGGGTGCTGGAGAATCCTAAGCCCCAGGCGGCCATCGCCCTCCACGTGAACTCTGGCACGCCCTCCGGTATGGTGCTGTGCGGGCGGGGGACGTTTATGGCTGGGTGTACCCTGTTCCGCGTCACCGTGACGGGAAAGGGCTGCCACGGGGCCATGCCCGAGACGGGGGTGGACCCCATCAACATCACCGCCCACATCTATCTGGCCCTGCAGGAGCTGGTCAGCCGGGAGGTCCCGGCCAAAAGCCCCGCCGTTGTCACCGTGGGCCGGTTCCAGGCGGGAGAGCTGCCCAACGTCATCCCGGACCGGGCGGTTCTGGAGGGGACCATCCGCACCTTTGACCGGGACCTGTCTCAGCGGCTCATGGACCGCATCCGCCAGGTGGCGGAGTCGGTGGCATCGGCCTTTCGGGGCAGCGCCCTAGTGGAGGAGCCGGCCTCGGCCCCGCCCCTGCACAACGACCCGGCCCTGATGGAGCAGATGGCCAACTGGGCGGAGGAGGTCGCCGGGGCGGACCGGGTGATCCGCCTGGACCAGGGGGGCATGGGATCGGAGGATTTTGCCTCCTATACCTACGAGCTGCCCTGCGCCTATCTGCTGCTGGGGGCGGGCACGGCCCAGGAGGACCCTCGCTTCGGACGGCCCATGCACAACCCCGCCGTGGTCTTCAACGAGGACGTGCTGCCCCTGGGCGCCGCCCTGCACACCTGGCTGGCGATGCAAGAGTTAGGAGTGATGAGAGATGAGTTTAACTTTTAACTCATCACTCCTAACTTCTAGCTTTTCTGGCTGAAGCGGGGGGGATGCCCAGGGCGGCGCGGTATTTGGCCGCCGTCCGCCGGGAGATGTTGATGCCCGCGGCGCTGAGTGCGGCGCACACCGCGTCGTCGGACAGGGGAGCGGAGGGGTCCTCCGCCTGGATGAAGTGCTGGATGCGCTGTTTCACCGCCTGGGAGGACACCTGGCCGTCCGTGCGGGCGGGGGCGGTGAAGAAGCTGCGCAGGGGGACCACCATGCCATTGAACAGAATGGATTTGTTCTGAACGGTTCGGCTGACGGTGGACACGCTGACCCCCATGCCCTGGGCCAGCTGCTGCATGGTCAGGGGCTTTAGGTCGCCCCCGTGAAGGAAGTAGTCGGGCTGAGCCGCTGTCAGGGCGGCCAGCAGGCGGGTGAGGGTGTCATAGCGGCCCTGGAGATTGCCTATCATGGCCCTGGCCCGGCCCAGCTGCTCCTTGATGTAATCCTGCACTGCCGGGTCGTCGCTCTTGTGGAGCATGTCGGCGTAGTCCTGGTTGATGGACAGCTTGGGCAGGGCGTGGTGGTCCACCTCGATGATGACGTGCCCCTGTTCGCAGCGGATGGTGGCGTCTGGAATGGACAGGGACAGGGGCGCGCCGCTGGAAAAGCCCCGGGAGGGGATTGGATTCAAAGAGCGGATGGCCTGGCAGGCCAGGTCCACCTCCGAGCGCTTGGCCCCCAGCTTTTTGCACAGACCCTTATAGTCCTGGGCGGCCAGCAAATCTAAACCGTCCCGGGCAATGGCCACGGTGAGGGCGTTGAAATAGGGCCCCTGGGCCAGCTGGAGGATCAGGCACTCGGACAGGTCCCGGGCACCCACGCCGGGGGGGTCCAGCATCTGCACGGCGAACAGGGCCTGCTCTAAATCGGACAGAGGACAGCCCAGTTCCTGGGCCAGCTGGGGGATGGGGCAGTCCAGATAGCCTCGGCTGTCCAAGCAGCCCACCAGATAGTCGCACAGGGCCCGCAGTCGGCTGTCGATCAGGCGGTTCTGGCCCAACTGCTTGTGGAGGTACTCCTGAAAGGTCTGCTCCTGGGCCACCCGGGGCTCGTTGTCGGTGCGGTCCTCCTCTGGGTCCCGCTGGCCGCCCACGCGCCAGATGCTGTCCTCCCGGATCTCGGGGGCGGACAGGGTCTCTCTGGCGGTGTGCTCCGGGGGCTCGGCGTTGAGCAGGGGGTTGGACAGAGCCTCCTCCTGTAGCAGCTCAGACAGCTCCGGGATGGGCAGCTGAAGACAGCGCAGGGCTTGACGCATGGCGGGCGTAAGCGTCAGCTTTTGCGATACGGTCAGCGACGGCTGAAGTTCCATGGTGGCATCCCCTCTTCCGGTAGTGGCGGCGAAGATAGACATACTCCGCCAGCCTATGAGAACTTTATTATAGGCTATGTCACAACAAACAGTTGATAAATAGCCATTTTTATAGGGGAGTATCAGAACTCCCCTACAAACTGTTATTTGCAGTTATCTATACTCATTTGGAATTTCGATATGAAGTGTCTCACACAATAACTTCACATCATGTGCATCATTTTCATCAAACTCGTATCCCAGATGGAACATTACTTGACTATATGGTTCAATACAGGAAACCTCTATTTCCTCAATTCTTCCTTTACCCGAAAAAGTTTCTACCGGAAAACAATCCCCATCATAAAGAATTTCACCTTCGTCCGTATATTCAAAACAATGCAAATCAATAATTCTGTTTTTCAAATCTTCCCATACAGTATGGTTCAATGTTGTATATTCCATCTTAATCTCATAAAAGCCATTAGCTTTCATTATTTCTATAAAGTTCTGATAATCGTTCTTTTCTACAAAAATGTCAATATCATTATGGGCTCTTGACTGATATCCAAGAAGAGCATCTACACCCCAGCCACCATCAAGAAAGACTTTAATCTCCGCATCTATTGCAAATTGAAGAATCTGTTTTACATCTGTTATATTGACCATCTTATCATCTCCACAAATTCTAATTAGGCGACCAGAGGAACTGCTGGTCTGTTTGATAAATCTCTGCATTTAGCAGTTTTCAATGTTGCCAAAACGAAAGTTAAGAAGATGTTCCTTTTCTCCATGTCGCTTTCTTTGGCGTAATTTACAAGGTTATTCCACACAAGATAGTTGTTCAGATACTTGGTAGAAACACCGTTAAAGCCACGCATAAACCTCTTTAGCTGGCTATGGTAGCTATTGATATGTTGGATATTATAAATGCCTTTCTTGGCTTTGCCAGTCTTTAACTGCACAAGGTCAATGCCATTGGCATTTGTAAATCTCACATAGGAGTTCATCTTGTCCGTAACAAGAGTGGAATTGGTCTTAATCCTACCATCATAAATATGATGTAAATCTCTTGTAGAAACTCTACCAGTATTCGTAATCTTGGAGATAGACAAGCCATTCCTATTAACCGCACAAGGAACACATACCTTTTCTTGGGACAAGCCTCTGATATGTGTAGAATGACCACGCTTATGAGCCTTGCGTGGCATAGCAAATGTCTTACTCTTGCTATGATTGCCCTTGTACGAGATGGCGAAAAAAGTTTCGTCAGCCTCAATAATGCCGTCAAGGGTAACATCGTCTGCCATATTCTGAAGTGCATCCAAAATCTTGTGTCTCCAAAGGAATGCGGTGTTTCTGTGAATCCCACAAGCAACAGCAGTCTTACGAATGGATAAGCCATTCATCATACAATCAATGTACTGCTCCCACACGGACAAGTCTTTTCTTGTACCAGACACAATGGAGTTCGTAGCAATCACGAAGGACTTGCCACAATCCTTACATACATATCGCTGTGTGCCATCTTTACGATGACCATTGCGAACCACATGGATACAGCCACAAAGAGGGCATACACGACCATTTGCAAAGCGTTCCTTTGCTACGAAATCTTCAATATTCAAAGACTTTACAAAGGCAGGACTTAAAAGCATTGTTTTAAGGCTTTCCTGCTCTGCGACAGTCAACTTACCGATAATATCTAATGCGTCTTTGATAGTAGGCATATCCAATTACCTCCTTCGGTGGTACTGTTTCTTACTATTATTATACGCTATTTCTCGTCAAAATCAACCATTTGTTGTGACAGAGCCTTATTATAAATATAACAGAAAACCCTTGATCCTGCAAGGAATATCCCGTTCTGTAATGAACAAAATCACAGAAAAACCGATAAAAAATCTGAGCGTTTTTTATTGGGGAACAAAAAGAAAGGCCGCAACTTTCGTTGCGGCCAAAACTCTCTGTAAGTAGGGGGAAATGCGCGGCAGGGGAGTGTCGGACAAATGGATGACTCCACACCCATCCAATTATTCTTCCTCTTCCTGGTAGTTCACGAGCATCACAATCAGTGCGAGGTTGAGTATGATCGAAATGATACTGAGAATGATCTTGATTTTCTTAAGCATACGTTTCTCCTCCTCAAATCGGTAATACAAACGAAAAGCCCGAACCCGTTTCCCTAACGGGAAAAAGTTCGGACTTTTGAGTTGGTGGAGATAAGCGGGATCGAACCGCTGACCTCTTGAATGCCATTCAAGCGCTCTCCCAGCTGAGCTATACCCCCATATTTTGTTGTGGGCTTTTTGCGGCCCGTTCGCTCGGAACAATGAGTATCTTACCAGAAAGACTCCGGGTTGTCAACAACTTTTTTTAAATTTCTCGAAAAAATTTTCACGAGATGAAAACTTGAAGAAATATCCATTTCGAGACTGCCATATAACAGGGAAAACCCGCGCCGGGAGGGGAGGCTCCAGGCGCGGGCTTTGGAATGCAGATCACTCCCCCAGCATGGCCATCAGGTCCTGGTCCGGGGTGGTGATGGGGGCGATGTGATAGTGCTCGGCCAGGTAGGAGAGCACGTTGGGGGAGAGGAAGGCGGGCAGGGTGGGGCCCAGGCGGATGTTTTGGATGCCCAGGTGCAGCAGGGTCAGCAGGATGCACACCGCCTTCTGCTCGTACCAGGACAGCACCATGGACAATGGCAGCTGGTTCACCCCGCAGCCGAAGGCATCGGCCAGGGCCAGAGCGATCTGGATGGCGCTGTAGGCGTCGTTGCACTGGCCCACGTCCATGATCCGGGGCAGCCCGGCCACCGTGCCCAGGTCCAGGTCGTTGAAGCGGAACTTGCCGCAGGCCAGGGTGAGCACAACGGTATCCGGCGGGGTGAGCCGGACGAACTCCGTGTAATAGTTTCGCCCCGGCCTGGCCCCGTCGCAGCCGCCCACCAGGAAGAAGTGCCGGATGGCCCCCGACTTCACCGCCTCCACCACCTGGTCCGCCCGGGCGAGGACGGCCCCGTGGGCAAAGCCGGTGGTCAGGGTAGTCCCGCCGTTGATGCCGGACAGCTGCCGCCGGTTGGCGTAGCCCCCCAGCTCCAGGGCCTTTTGGATGACGGGGGAGAAGTCCCGGTCCGCCCCGATGTGGACCATGCCGGGGTAGCCCACCGCCCCGGTGGTGAACACCCGGTCGGCGTAGCTCTCCTTGGGCGGCATCAGGCAGTTGGTGGTGAACAGAATGGGGGCGGGAATCGAATCAAACTCCTGCTGCTGGTTCTGCCACGCGGTGCCGAAGTTGCCCTTCAGGTGGGGATAGGCCCGCAGGTTGGGATAGCCGTGGGCGGGCAGCATCTCCCCGTGGGTATAGACGCTGACGCCTGTTCCCGCCGTCTGGTCCAGGAGCAGCTTCAAATCCAGCAGGTCGTGGCCGGAGACCACGATGAAGGGGCCAGGCTCTATGGCCATGGAGACCTGGGTGGGCTCTGGGGTGCCGAAGGCGTGGGTGTTGGCCCGGTCCAGCAGGGCCATGCAGGCCAGATTCCGCTCGCCCACCTCCAGGGCCAGAGGCAGCAGCTCATCCATGCCCCAGTCCTCCCCCAGGGCGAACAGGGCCCGACGGAAGAACTGAGCCACCTCGTCGTCCCAGAAGTCCAGCACCATGGCGTGGTAGGCGTAGGCCGCCATGCCCCGGATGCCGAAGAGCACCAGGGACTTCAGGCTGCGGATGTCCTCGGGGGCGTTCCACAGCTGGGTCATGTCATAGTCCTCCGTCTTGCCGCAGGGCGCGCCGCAGGCGGCGCAGCCGGGGGCCAGCCGCTCCTTCTCCCGGTGGACCAGGTCGATGAGCTGCCCCAGGGCCTGGGGGTCAAAGTTCACGTTGGTCAGCGTGGCGAACAGGGCCCGGATCATCAGGCGGCAGACGTCATCCGCCAGGTGCTCCTCCCCGTTGGAGGCCCGGGCCAGACCAATGAGGGCCCCGGTGAGCCGGTCCTGGAGCCGAGCCGTCTCTGACGTCTTGCCGCACACCCCGGCCTGTCCGGTGCAGCCGACACAGCCCGCCGCCTGCTCACACTGAAAACAAAACATCTCCTGCTTCATGGCGTTGCGCCTCCTCTTGAATATAGCAAATAGATAGAATAACGGGGTCGCCGTCCCCAGCGACCCCGTTTTGAGTGGAATGCTGCGGGAAGCCCCGTCAGAACACCACCACCAGCAGCATTTTGAACTGCTCCTCGCCGAACACCGCATGGGGGTGACCGGCGGGCATGACGATAGACTCGCCCTCCTGAAGGATGGAGTCCTTGCCGTCGATGGTGATGCGGCCCACGCCGTCCAGGCAGGTGACAAAGGCATCGCCCTCGGACTGGTGGGTGCTGATCTCCTCCCCCTTGTCGAAGGAGAACAGGGTCACGCTGACGGCATCGTTCTGGGCCAGGGTCTTGCTGACTACCTGGCCGGGCTGATAGTCCACCTGCTCCTTCAGGATCAGGGCCTCGCCCTTGACAATGTTCTTCATAGGCTCTTTCATAGTAATTTCCCCTTTCTAAGGCTGTTATTCCAGAATTCTAGAGTGATACAAAAGAGTGATGAGTTAGGAAGGATGAGTTAGGAGTTGACGTATCTCTCATCACTCCTAACTCCTAACTGAAAGTAAGTCAGTCCAATATCTGCCCATCTATCGAAATGGTCACCACCTGCCAGGGGATGAACTTCCCGCTGTTTTGCAGGGCGGTCTTGGCGGCCATCTCCAGCCCGCCGCAGCAGGGGACCTCCATGCGCACCACGGTGACGCTTTGGATGTCGTTGTCCCGGATAATCTGGGTGAGCTTTTCGCTGTAGTCCACGCTGTCCAGCTTGGGGCAGCCGATCAGGGTGACCTTCCCCCGCATGAACTGGCTGTGCATGTTGGCATAGGCATAGGCGGTGCAGTCGGCGGCGATGAGCAGCTTGGCCCCCTGAAAATAGGGCGCGTTCACCGGAACCAGCTTGATCTGGCAGGGCCACTGGCCCAGCTGAGAGGGCGTCTGGCCGACGGCGCTGGCAGACGCGGGAGCGGCTTCTTTGTGCCCTAAGGTCTGCATCCGACTGCCCGGGCAGCCGCCAAAGAAGGGGAGAGCCTTATGACCCATATGGCCCGCCTTCTTCCGCTGGTTTTCTTCAACGGCGGCCCGGTCATACTCCGCCGCCTCCCGCTCCACAAAGGTGATGGCCCCGGTGGGGCAGGCGGGCAGGCAGTCCCCCAGCCCGTCGCAGTAGTCATCCCGCAGCAGGCGGGCCTTGCCGTCCACCATGCCGATGGCCCCCTCGTGACAGGCGGCGGCACAGGCCCCGCAGCCGTTGCATTTATCCTGGTCAATGTGAATGATCTTGCGAATCATAGGTGTATCCCCTTTCCATGCTCCCTTGAGCTTGACCGAAGTATACCCCCGTTCCCCACAAAATTCTGTTGCCATGACCACGGAATGCAAAGAGAGATGCAAAAAAATCGGCCCCAGCCGACGCCGGGACCGATCTTATCACTGCTTGGGCACGACAATTCCGCCGGACTTGCAGATGCTGTTGGCCGGGATGACGCCCCGGACACAGGAGACGGGATAGACGCTGCTGTTGCGGCCAATGACCGTGCCGGGGTTGAGCACGCTGTTGCAGCCCACCTCCACATGGTCGCCCAAAAACGCGCCCACTTTCTTCCGCCCGGTTTCCACAGGGGCGGCCTGGTCGTGGATGACGACTAAAGTCTTGTCCGACTTCACATTGGAGGTGATGGAGCCCGCCCCCATGTGGCTCTTATAGCCCAGAATGGAGTCACCCACATAGTTATAGTGGGGGGTCTGCACCCCGTCGAACAGGATGACGTTTTTCAGCTCCACGGAGTTGCCCACCACGCAGCCCGCGCCGACTAAAGCGCTGCCGCGGATGAAGGCACAGTGGCGGACCTCGGTGTCCGGCCCGATGATGCAGGGGGCGCCCAGATAGGCGGAGGGGAAGACCTTGGCAGTCTTGTGGACCCACACGTTGGGCTCCCGCTGGTCATATTCCTCCTTGGGCAGGGTGGGACCCAGGGCCAGGATAAAGTCCTTCAGCCCCTCTAAAGCCTGCCAGGGATAGGTGAACCCGGCCAGATAGTCCCCCGCCGCAGTGTGGGAGAGGTCATAGAGCTCGGTTATTTTCAACGCTGTCACCAGCCTTTTCGTAAGATTCCCGGGCGTTTCGTCCCGGCTCACAATAAAATACCATTCTATTGGGAAAAAGGCAAGGGTCACTTTTGATAGAAGCTGCACCCGGCCTTGCCGTGGTTCTTCTGGTGGTACAGGGCCTGGTCCGCGTCCTGGAAGATGGTGCCCGTGGGATCGGGCCGGTCAGAGAAGGCCACGCCCACGCTGAGGGATACCTTGGGCAGACCGTCGTCCTGCTGGGCCAGGGTCTGGTTGATGGCGTCCACCTTCTCACGGATGGTATAGTCCAGGTCGCTGGTCATCTCCACCATGATGACGGCAAACTCGTCCCCGCCGATGCGGAAGACGTGGTCACCGCTGCGGAAAGCAGCGCACAGCAGGGCGGCAACGTTCTTCAGTGTCTTGTCCCCGACGGTGTGGCCGTAGGTATCGTTCACCGATTTGAAGCGATCCACGTCTATAATGATGAGGGCAAAGGGGGCATTTTCCTGCTCAAAGACATTCAGCAGCATTTCAAAAGAACTCCGGTTGAGCAGATTGGTAATGGCATCGTAATCCGCCTTGTGGCGGATCAGCGCCTGAGACGCTTTGTTCTCCTGATAGACCTTGTTATAGGTCTCAGCCATTACCTGTAATTCTTCGGCACCCGCTACGGGAAGGGGCTCGCCCGCTTTGACGCTCTCGTTGCATTTGAGAATGGGCAGTACCACCAGACGGCGGATGAGGACGCACACGACCAGCACAATGACCACCAGAATGCCAATGCTCATCTCCAGCTTCTGGTACATGCCAAAAAAGACGACAGAAGCCTGGCTCTGCTGATCCCGGGTCTGCTGGATGAGATCGGACAGACACCGGGATACCTGGGCACTGATCTGGGTACGCACAGACTGATAGTTGTCATCGCACACCAACTGCTGGGCCCGGCGGAGCTTTCCAGATGAGGAGAGGGCCTCGTCGTCTGCAGACAGGGTGATCGCTTGAATCGGAGCGGGCCAGCTGACCTGGTCCGAGTCCCCGGTCTCCAGCACCAGACGCATGGCGTAGTATTCCGTGTCCATTAACTGGGTGGACAGGTCCATGGCTGTTCTTAGGGCGGCAAAGGTGCGCGTTCCGTCGAAGTAAGTCTGCAGGGCATCCAGGGCGTTTTCACGGCGGCGAGTATGGTTTGCCTCTTCAAAGTAGTTGTCCAGGTAGGTCTGCTGGCCCGTCATCACATACAGCCGGACCTGCTCAGTGAGGTAATCCGAACCGTCCTGCAGGTTAGTGGCCGCTTTTTCACACAGGATATACTGCTCTGTCGTAGTCTGAAGGACCCGAAACTCCCGGTTGGTCCAAGAAGAAATCACAAAAAACAGCACCCCAACAACAATGGTGAGCACCATGCTCCACATACTGACTCTACGTATCTTCACGCGCTTCATAATCCATCATCACCCTTGTTCTCCCGAGGGGTCGTTGTAATTATTATAGACCCGTCAGAAGGGCGTTGTCCAGTTTTCAAATCAGAATTTTCTTCATTTTTTGATAGAATCAGTACCCAATATACAAAAAATAGGAGCCATTCCGTTCGGTCACATCTTGCGCCGCGCCGCTTTTTCCCTGAAATAGAGAACGCGATCTATTTTCGCTTTTGGAGTGAAAAATTGAAAGTTCACCTCCAGGCTTAAATGAAGGTGAACTTTCAATTTTTTACGAAATCAGACGTTGTTTTTAAAGTTTTAAAACGACAAAAGTGTGTTTTCTGAACTTTCACTTATCCGAAGATTTTCAAGCAGTTTGCGACAAAAGTCCTCGAAAAAATTTTTTACTTAAAAAAATTTTTCCGGTTAACCCAATCTCTAACTCAGTTCAAAAAGTCCTTCAGCTTCTTGGACCGGCTGGGGTGGCGGAGCTTGCGGAGGGCTTTGGCTTCGATCTGGCGGATGCGTTCACGGGTGACGTTGAATTCCTTGCCCACCTCTTCCAGGGTGCGGGTGCGGCCGTCCTCAATGCCGAAGCGCAGCTTGAGTACCTTTTCCTCCCGGGGAGTCAGGGTGGACAGGACCTCCACCAGCTGCTCCTTCAGCAGGGTGAAGCTGGCGGCCTCGGCGGGCTCGGAGGCGTCCTCGTCGGGGATGAAGTCGCCCAGATGGCTGTCCTCCTCCTCGCCGATGGGGGTCTCCAGAGAGACGGGCTCCTGGGCGATCTTCAGGATCTCCCGCACCCGCTCCACGGGCATGTTCATCTCGGCGGCGATCTCCTCGGGGGTGGGGTCGTGGCCCAGCTCCTGGAGCAGCTGGCGGGAGACGCGGATGACCTTGTTGATGGTCTCCACCATGTGGACAGGGATGCGGATGGTGCGGGCCTGGTCGGCGATGGCCCGGGTGATGGCCTGGCGGATCCACCAGGTGGCGTAGGTCGAGAACTTAAAGCCCTTGGTGAAGTCGAACTTCTCCACGGCCTTGATCAGGCCAAGGTTGCCCTCCTGGATCAGGTCCAGGAACTGCATGCCCCGGCCCACATACCGCTTGGCGATGGACACCACCAGACGCAGGTTGGCCTCGGCCAGGCGCTGCTTGGCCCGCTCGCCCCGCTTGATGGTCTTGTTCAGCTGGGCGCGGACCTCGTCGGGGATCTCCTCCCCGGACTTCTCCATCTCCTCCAGCTGTTCTTTTGCGGCGGTGCCCGCGCCCATGTCCTGGGCCAGGGCGATCTCCTCCTCAGAGGAGAGCAGATTGACTTTGCCGATCTCCTTCAGATACATGCGCACCGGGTCATCCGTGCCGAAGGAGTCCACCATGGAGTTGGGGTCCACCAGCTCCTCGTCGGGGATCTCCTCCATGGCCTCCAGGGGGGGCTCGGCATCGTCGGGCAGCTCGGGGATGTAGTCCTCGCCCACGGTGTCGATGCCCAGGTTCTCCAGAGTGTCATAGATCTTGTCCATCTGCTCGGCGTCCAGATTCATGTCCTCCAGCACGTCCAGCAGCTCGGAGGAGGACAGGTTGCCCTTCTTCTTGCCCCGCTCGATGAGCTCGGCCAATTTCTCGGCGCCCTGAACGCCCTCGACCACCTTCATGATCTCTACTTTTCCGGCCTCCATGCGGCTCTGGATGTCGGCCTGCTTGTCCATTTTCTCCTTCTGCTCGGCGGTGATGGTGTGTACAACTCCGGTTTTCTTGGTGCTCATGGTTTTTCCTCCATATATGCTTTTGATTTTTGATATTTCTTTTGCATGGCCAGCAGCAGATCGTCGCCCTGCCCCTGGCTGCGCCGCAGCCCCTCGCCCCGGATGATGGATATGTAGTCGGCCAGGGCACGGGGGCCGTTGGCCGCCGACTCGGGCTGGCTGGCCACCTGGGCCAGGTGATCCATCTCCTCCCCGGTGAAAATCTGCGCCAGGGGGGCGAGATTGGGGGACAGGCCCTGTTGGACCTGGCCCCGCAGGGCGTCGAAAGCGCGGCCCAGCAGGGGCGAGGAGAACTCCTGTCCCTCCAGACCGGCCATCTTACTTAGTAATGCCGGGTCCAGCAGCAGCAGTCTCAAAACGCCCTCCTCCGCCCGGGCGGAGCGGATATTGTCATAGCGCAGGCTGCGGGCCTTGGGCTGAAGCTGGGCGGCGGGAGCCAAGTCCCGGCGCTCCTGCTGCTTTTTCTCTTTCCGCAGGCGGTTTCGCAGGGCGCGGGACACCTCCTGGGCCATGGCCTCGGGGGTGACGCCTGCCATCTGGGCCGCGTGGCCGCCGTAGATCTCCCGCTCCACGGCGCTGGGCCGGGCGGCGATGAGCTGGGCGGCCTCCTGTAAAAAGGCCACTTTTTGGGCGTCATCCGCCAGGTCGAACTTGCTTTGCAGCTGGGCCAGGCGGTAGTCCACCTGATTTTCGCTCTTGTCCAGCAGTCGGGCAAAGGCGTCCCGGCCATAGGCCTTGATGAACTCGTCCGGGTCCTTGGCCCCCGTGACCCGCAGCACCCGCACCTTCAGGCCCGCTTTTTCCAGCAGGGGGATGGCCCGCTGGGCGGCGGCGATACCGGCCCCGTCTCCGTCGTAGGAGATGATGGCGTCCTTAAAGTAGCGGGAGAGCAGCTGGGCGTGCTCCTCGGTGAGGGAGGTGCCCAGGGATGCCACCGCGTTGTCAAACCCCGCCTGGTGCAGGGCGATGGTGTCCATATAGCCCTCGGTGAGGATGACCCGACCCGCCTTGGACTTCTTTGCGATGTTCAGGGCGAAGATATTCCGGCTCTTGTTATACACCGGCGTGTCCGGGGAGTTGAGATACTTGGGGGTGGAGTCGTCCATCACCCGCCCTCCAAAGCCGATGACGCCCCCCCGCACGTCGATGATGGGAAAGATGACCCGATTGCGGAACCGGTCATAGATGCGGCCATCTTTGTTGCTGACGGCCAGGCCCGCGTCCAGCAGGTCCCGCTTGTCATAGCCCTGCTTGGCCATCTCCTGGATGAGGGCGTCCCAGCTGTCCGGGGCAAAGCCCAGGCCGAACCGGGTGAGGGTGCCGGGGGACAGCCCCCTTCGGCGGAGATAGTCCAGCCCGTGGGCCCCCTCCGGGGCATAGAGCCAGCGGTGGAAGGCCAGGGCGGCCTGGCGGTTCAGCTCCAGCATCTTTTCCCGCCGCTTCTGTGCGTCGGGGGAGCCGCCAAAGCTCTCCGGCATGGTCATGCCCGCCCGCTTGGCCAGCACGGCCACCGCGTCCCGAAAGGACAGGTTCTCCAGCTCCATGACGAAGTTGATGGCCCCGCCGCCCTTGCCGCAACCGAAGCACTTGTAGATCTGCCGGTCCGGGACCACGTGGAAGGAGGGGGTCTTTTCGCTGTGGAAGGGACAACAGCCCCAATAGCTGCTGCCCTTTTTGGTCAGCCGCACCGACTCTGACACCAGGTCCACAATGTCGGTGCGGGCCATGAGCTCATCTAAAAATCGCTCGGGAATGGGCAAACGACTCTTCTCCTTCCTTTAATAGTCATAATTCGTGGTCTTGGCTCTCCCTCTGGGAGAGCTGGCACGGCGCAGCCGTGACTGAGAGGGTATTCTATTACTTCATCGACCACCCCGCCGGGATAAAGCGGCGGGTGAACTGCTCCACGGCGAAGGGGTCGGTCATGCCGGCGATGTAGTCGCACACCGCCCGGTCCACGCCCTCCTCCGCCCGGATGGACTGAAAGTCGTCGGGCAGCTCGTCGGGGTGCTTCTGGAAGTATTCAAACAGGGACCGCAGCATATCCTGGGCCTTGCCCTCCTCCCCCTTGGCGGCGGGATTGGTGTACACGCTGGCGAACATAAAGTCCTTCAGCGTCAGCATGGCCTGGGCCACCGGCGGGGACTGTCTGATTTCCGGCTGGCCCGCGCTGGCCTGGATGGCGTCCCGCACCAGCGTGTCGATCCGCGCCCGGTGGGTAAAGCCCAGCACCTCGCTGGCCTCCAGGGGGATGTCCATGGGATAGAGAATGCTGCCCCGCAGGGCGTCCTCGATGTCGTGGTTGATATAGGCGATGTGGTCGGCCAACCGGACCACCTGGCCCTCCAGCGTGGCAGCGGCGGGGCCGCGCGTGTGGCAGAGGATGCCGTTGCGCACCTCCCAGGTCAGGTTCAGTCCCTGGCCGTTTTTCTCCAGCCGCTCCACCACCCGCACCGACTGGCGGAAGTGGGCAAAGCCCCCGGGCATCAGCTCGTTGAGCACCCGCTCCCCGGAGTGGCCGAAGGGGGTGTGGCCCAGATCGTGGCCCAGGGCGATGGCCTCGGTCAGGTCCTCGTTCAGGGCCAGGGCACGGGCGATGGTCCGGGCGATACGATTGACCTCCAGGGTGTGGGTCATGCGGGTGCGGTAGTGGTCTCCCTCGGGCAGGAGGAACACCTGGGTCTTGTGCTTTAAGCGCCGAAAGGCCTTGGAATAGACGATGCGGTCAATGTCCCGCTGAAAAGGCGTGCGGATGGGACACGCCTCCTCGCTCCGCTGGCGGCCCCGGCTGGCGGCGGAGCGGCAGGCATAGGGAGAGAGAAATTCCGCCTCCCGCCGCTGGGTCTCCTCCCGCAGGGTCATGGCACACGCTCCTTCCCGTTTCGTTCTTTTCTTGCCGTGTCAAAGTCGAAGGACAGGACCACGCCCCGTGCCCACTGGCTCCGCCGCGCCTTGGTCTGGTCAGACGGCAACGCTCTTTTCTCCTTCCCACAGGTCGTAATACTCCAGCTTGCAGAAGTATTCTTTCATCCGCTTCAGCTTGCAGTAGAAAAAGGTCACCGGGCCGAAATCGTCGTTGTCTGTGACTGGGCCGCCCTTGCAATAAGTCTCGTCATCGATCTTCTCGATTTGGAATTTCCGCTGCAAGGCGCACAGCTGGCGCTCGGCGGTCAGCCGCTGGGCGGGGGTGAGATCGTCCCGCAGGACAGCCACGACTTTAAAGTTACGATCCGCCATAGAAACCACTCCTTTTTCGGGATGTTCGTAAGGAACAAGATGGGCAGGCCGCTTCAGCCAACAGACGAAATTTTGTCTTATAATTTCTTATACGCAAAAAAAGGGAGGATTCCTCTTTTTCCACAAAAAATTTTTGAAAAATTTTCGTGGTCGCGGAAGAGGGGGACAAATCACCGGCTTTCCCTTGCGCTGGGGGCGGGGGTGTGGTATGATATTCTTGCTATTTTAGATGCACAAAACCGTTCAAGGGGGAGTTTTTCGTGCCTGGGGACCAAATATGGCCCATCGTATTGTTGGGGATCAGCCTGTTGGGAAACCTGATCCTGCTGTTTCAAAAGCCCATCCGCCGTCTGCTGCGCCGGGAGGAGAAGGTGTCGGAGGACAACATCATGGCCATGGTGGAGGAGGGCGAGGAGTCCGGCGCCATCCAGAGCAACGAGAAGACGCTCATCGAAAACGTCTTTGACTTTGATACTATGACCGCCCGGGACGTGATGGTCCACCGCACCGACATGGTCACGTTGGAACTGGATGATGATGACGACACGGTGATGGAGACCATCAAAAGCTCCGGCCTGTCCCGCTTCCCGGTGTATCAGGAGGACGTGGACGACATCGTGGGCGTGCTGTCCACCCGGGAATATCTGCTCAACTGCCGCCTGCCCCAGCCCAAGCCCATGAAGGATCTGCTCCGCCCGGCCTATTTCGTGCCGGAGACCGTGCCCACCGACGTGCTGTTCCGGGACATGCAGGGGAAAAAGACCCACATGGCCCTGGTGGTGGACGAGTACGGCGGCACCAGCGGACTGGTCACCATGGAGGACCTGCTGGAGGAGCTGGTGGGCAAGATCTATGACGAGTTCGACCCCCAGGAGGAGCAGGACATCATCCGCCTGGAGGACAACAAGTGGCGGGTGTCCGGTTCTGCGGACCTGGAGGAGCTGGCCCAGGTCATCGGCATTGAGCTGCCCGAGGAGGAGGACCGGGACTATGACACCCTGGGCGGCCTGGTGTTCTCCCAGCTGTCCGTCATCCCCGAGGACGGCAGCCGCCCGGTGGTGGAGGCCCTGGGCCTGCGCATCCGGGTGGAGGAGCTGTGTGACCGCCGGGTAGAGTGGGCCCTGGTGGAACGCCTGGAACCTGAGAATGAGCACCACGGGGAAGAGAATACGTAAACAAATATCCTGGCGGCCTTTAAAACCGCCAGGATATTTTTGTGCGCAGTTCCCCGAGTGCTGTCGGCGCCAGGACGATCAGCCCCACCAGGTTGGGCAGGGCCATCAGGGCGTTGCACAGGTCCACCAGTTCCCAAACCACGGCGTTTTCCCACACCGCCCCCAGGGGGATGCACAGGAGAAACAGGGCCCGGTAGAGGGGCAGCAGGCGGTCATCCCCGGTGAGATAGCGCAGGCACTGCTGGCCGTAATAGCTCCAGCCCAGAATAGAGGAGAAGGCGAACAGCAGCAGACACAGGGACACCGTCCAGCTTCCAGCCGGGCCAAGCACGGAGGAGAAGGCTGCGGCGGTGAGAGAGGTCCCGGTGAGGGCCTTCGGCGACCCCGGCTGCCACACGCCGCTGACCAGAATGACCAGAGCGGTGACGGAGCAGACCAGCAGGGTGGCCAGGGCCACCTCGAACATCCCCCAAAAGCCCTGGCGGACGGGACAGGCGTGGTCAGCGGCTCCGTGGGCCATGGCGGAGGGGCCTAAGCCCGCCTCGTTGGTGAATACCCCCCGGGCCACCCCATAGCGCAGGGCGGAGGCCACCGTCCAGCCCGCTCCGCCGCCCAGAGCGGCCCGGGGAGAGAGGGCACAGAGAAAAATCAGTTTCAGCGCTCCGGGCAGGGCCGTGGCCCGGCACAGCAGCACCCAGCCCCCGGCCCCCAGATAGAGCAGGGCCATGGCGGGGACCAGGGCAGAGGACACCCGGGCGATGCGCCCCACCCCGCCCATCAGGACCAGGGCGGCCAGGGCGGCGGTGACCAGTCCCGTAGCTAGCCGGGGGAGAGCGAAGCTGCTCTCTAATGCCTGGGCGATGGAGGAGGACTGGACCAGGTCGCCCCCGGCCAGGGTGGCGGGGAGACAGGCCAGGGTGAACCACAGGGCGGCCCCGTGCCAGCCCAAGCCGTCCCGGAGATAGAACATGGGCCCGCCCTGCATCCCGCCCCCGGGAGCGGGGCGCTGAAAGCGGACGGACAGCAGCTTCTCCCCAAAGCCGGTCATCATGCCCAGCCATGCGGACGCCCACATCCAGAACACCGCCCCCGGCCCGCCCAGGGTCAGGGCGGTGGCCACCCCGGCGATGGACCCCGTGCCCATGGTGGAGGCCAGAGCTGTGGCCAGGGACTGAAGAGGGGACAGGCCCCGTTTAGCGCCCTTCTCCCGGCGGAACAGCCCGCCCAAAGTGGCCCGCAGCCAGAGGGGCAGGCCGAACAGCTGAAAAAAGCCGGAGCCCAGGGAGTAAACAAGCCCCGTGAACAAAAACAGCCCCAGCAGCCAGGGGTTCCAAAGAGCGTCCGCCGCCCGACCAACCCAAGACACAGCCCTCACCTCCGCCCAAAAGCATATGCGGGCGGGGAGAAAAATAGGCCGGAGGGGAGAGAACATAAAAAAGCGCCAGCACCCAGGCTGACGCTTTCAAATTTGATGATTCGTTATTGGGGCGACTGGGGCGGAAGGACACACTCCTCAAAACGGGGAATGCCGTCTTCCAGGCTGACGTTGCAGCTTGCCCGAAAGGGAAACTGGGAGGGTCCATCCAGAACGAATGTGTCGAAGTTGTTTTGCGGGCGATGCTGATCGTCCACGCCCACAAAGCAATATACGCTGTCGGCGCTCTCGCCGTATATGGATATGGCATAATTCTTGTGGGCCAGGATGAAATCCCTGCCCAGCTTGTCGGCACAGGCGTCGATCCCGATTTTTTTTGCGGCTTCTTTGCTCAGCATATGCGCGGCCTCCTTTGCAGAAGAAAAAATCCCGGCGGCTTTTACTTATCCTCCAGCAGCTTATTCAGCTCGTCCAGGAAAGTGTTGATGTCTTTGAACTGGCGGTAGACGGAGGCGAAGCGGACGTAGGATACCTCGTCCACCTTTTTCAGCCGGTCCATGACCAGTTCGCCGATCTGGGCGGAGCGGACCTCCCGGTCCATTTGGCTTTGCAGGGTCTGCTCGATGTCGTTGACGATGGCCTCCAAGGTGGCATAGCTCACCGGGCGCTTTTCGCAGGCCCGGATCAGGCCGCCCAGCACCTTGTTCCGGTCAAAGCTCTGGCGGCTGCCGTCCTTTTTCACCACCATCAGGGGCAGGCTCTCCATGGTCTCGTAGGTGGTAAATCGCTTGTGACAGGCCAGACATTCCCGCCGGCGGCGGATGCTGGCGCCCTCGTCCGCGGGACGGGAGTCGATGACCTTGCTTTCAGGGTGGGCGCAGAAGGGACATCTCATGGAAATTACCTCCTAGGAGCGGTGAGTGAGACGGGATTTTACAGGAAACATTATGCCATGTTTTTCGGTTCCGGGCGAAGCCCGGGAGAAAAACGGCTTGAATAAATGGTAAAATAACTGCTAGCAGTTATTTTACCATAATTTTTTTCCGTTGGGTAGCCCTTTTTCCCGCCTTGTGAAAATCTCACAGAAAGATCCTGCAATGCCGGGGCGCATATCATCGGGTTTGCGCTCCGGTTTCCGTTGCGAAAACGGGAATATCGGGGGTATAATATTTTGTACGGACAACGACGCCTGGATAGGGGCGTCGTTGCGCTTTTTTGGCGCATAGGAGAAAGGAGCGGCGCAAATGGCAGACAGAGCAGAGACAGAACTGGAGTGGGACGGGCCGGACATGGGCCTGCACGAGGAGTGCGGCGTGTTCGGCGTCTATGACCCGGCGGGGGGCTGTGCCCAGACCACCTATTACGGGCTGTACGCCCTGCAGCACCGGGGACAGGAGGCTTGCGGCATCGCCACCATCAATGACCGGGAGCAGTCCTTTTATAAGGACGTGGGCCTGGTCAGCGAGGTGTTTGACAAGCAGACCCTCCAGCGGCTGAACGGGACCATGGCCGTGGGCCATGTGCGCTATGCCACCACCGGGGCCAGGGAGCGGGAGAACGCCCAGCCCCTGACCATCAAATATGTGAAGGGCACCCTGGCGGTGGTCCACAACGGAAACCTGGTAGGGGTGGACCAGCTGCGGCAGAAGTTTGAGTATCAGGGGGCCATTTTCCACACCACCAGCGATTCAGAGCTGATCGCCTATGCCATCGCCCAGGCCCGGCTGCGCTGCGGCAGCGTGGAGGAGGCGGTGTGCCAGGCGGCGTCTAAACTGCGGGGGGCCTTCTCTCTGCTGGTCATGTCGCCCCAAAAGCTCATCGCCTGCCGGGACCCCTGGGGCTTCCGCCCCCTGTGCATGGGCCGGAAGGGCCAGGCCATCCTGTTCGCCTCGGAGTCCTGCGCCATCGAGGCCGTGGGCGGCAGAGTGGAGCGGGAACTGGAGCCCGGCGAGGTGGTGGTGGTCCAGGACGGCCAGGTCCGGTCCATCCGGGACAACTGCCAGGGCAAGTCCCACATGTGTATCTTCGAGTACATCTATTTCGCCCGTCCCGACTCCATCATCGCCGGGCAGTCGGTCCACCAGGCCCGGGTGAACGCGGGCCGTCTGCTGGCCCGGCAGAATCCCGTCCCCGCCGACGTGGTGGTGGGGGTGCCCGACTCCGGCCTGGACGCCGCCCGGGGTTATGCCCTGGAGAGCGGCCTGCCCAACGTGATGGGCTTTGTGAAAAACCGCTATGTGGGCCGCACCTTCATCACCCCCGACCAGCAGAGCCGGGAGCAGGCGGTGCGCATCAAGCTGTCCGCCCTGCGCAGCGAGGTGGAGGGCAAGCGGGTGGTCATGGTGGACGACTCCATCGTCCGGGGCACCACTTGCAGCCAGATCATTGCCCTGCTGCGGGAGGCGGGAGCCACGGAGGTCCACATGCGGGTGTCCGCCCCGCCCTTCATCTCCCCCTGCTACTTCGGCACCGATATCCCGGACAAGGAGCGGCTCATCGCCTGCCACCACTCCATCGACGAGATCCGGGACATGACCGGAGCGGACAGCCTGGACTTTCTGTCCCTGGAGAACCTGCAAAAGCTGGCCCCCAACGCCCAGTGCGGTTTCTGCGAGGGCTGCTTCACCGAGCATTATCCCATCCCCGTGGACGGGACAGCGGAGTAATAGGAGTCATGCAGGACCAGACGCCCCGGAGGGAGGCAGGCCGCCGTGCCCGCGCCCGCCGGGGCGTTTTTCGCCTTGACGCGCTTAGATAATTAAGCTAATATAATGATATTATCTTAATTGTTTAGAGGGGGAAGTGGGACAATGGACCTGCGGCAGGCGTTGGACCGGTTTTATTACAGCACCGCCCTGTGCGATCTTCGGCTGATGAACCGGAAGTTTGTGGACGAGACCATCACCTATAACAGTCTCTTATATCTGGAGCTGATCTTCACCATGGAGGGCAGATGCACCGCCTCCCGGTTGGCGGATATGCTCCACGTGTCCCGCCCGGGAGTCACGTCGAAGGTAAACGAGCTCATCCGCCAGGGCCTGGTGACGAAGACTCCAGACCCGGAGGACGGGCGGCGGTATTTCCTGTCGGTGAACGAGGAGGCCGTCCCAAGGTATCAGGTCTATCGCCGCCAGGACGGGGAGGTCATCCGGCGCATCACCCAGCGCTTTTCCCCAGCGGAGGTGGCCCGGTTTTGCGAGATGCTGGACGTGATCGCTCAGATCAACTTTGAGGAGCTGGAGAAATGAGGGGGCGGACACTGACGGAGGGGCCCGTGCTCTCCGGTCTGCTGACCTTCTGCGGGCCGGTGCTGCTGGCGCTGATCCTCCAGGCCCTGTATGGGGCGGTGGACCTGTGGGCAGTGGGACGGTTCGGCACCACTGCGGACATCTCCGCCGTGTCTACCGGCAGCCAGACCATGCAGATGGTCATCGGCGGGATCACCGGCCTGTCCATGGGGGTCACGGTGCTGCTGGGCCGGGCCATGGGACGGGGGGACGACGACGGTGCGGCCCGGGCCGTTGGGGCCAGCCTGTGGGTGTTCGGCCTGCTGGGAGCGGCGCTGAGTCTGGTGATGGTGCTGGCCGCCGGACCCATCGCCAGGGGGATGAACGCCCCGGCGGAGGCGCTGGACCAGACGGCGGACTATATCCGCATCTGCGGCGGGGGCAGCCTGTGCATCGCGGCCTATAACCTGCTCAGCGCCATTTTTCGGGGCATGGGGGACGCCCGGTCACCCCTGGTGTTCGTAGCCATCGCCTGTGTAGTCAACGTGGCGGGGGACCTGGCGCTGATCCGGGGGCTTGGCCTGGGGGCTGCCGGGGCGGCCATGGCTACCGTGGCGGCCCAGGGAGTCAGCGTGGTGCTGTCCCTGGCCCTCATCCGCCGCCGGGGGCTGCCATTTGTCATACGCAGGACCCACCTCAGACCGGACGGCCGGACTGCGGGGAGCATCCTCCTGCTGGGCGCGCCCATCGCCTTGCAGGACGTGTGCAATGAGGCGTCTTATCTCATCCTCATCGGTCTGGTGAACGCCCTGGGGGTGACGGCCTCCGCCGGGGTGGGCATCGCTGAGAAGCTGGTGCTGTTCATTCTGCTTATCCCGGTGGCGTATATGCAGTCCATCTCGGCCTTTACGGCGCAGAACCTGGGGGCCGGACAGCCGGACCGGGCGAAAAAAGCCCTGTGGACGGGGATGGCCACCGCCGTGCTCCTGGGCGGACTTGCGGCCTGGGCCGCTTTTTTCCACGGGGAGGCCCTGTCCATGCTCTTCCTCCACGGAAAGGGCGGGGGACAGGGAGCGGTGGCGGCGGCCAGCTGGGAGTTTCTGCGGGCCACCTCTGTGGAGTGCCTGCTTTTGTCCGCCGCCTATTGCCTGACGGGCTATTTCAACGGCCTGGGCCGGACCCGGTTGGTCATGGTCCAAGGGCTGTGCTCCATCTTCCTGGTGAAGATCCCATATGCCTGGTGGGCCAGCCGCCAGGCGGAGCCGGAGCTGTTTCAGATCGGCCTGTCCACCGTGTGGGCGGCCCTGTTTTCCCTGGTGGTTTGCCTGATCTACTACCGGTGGAAGGGAAGAAAACTGTCATAAAAAGCGCCCGGAGAGCGGCTCTCCGGGCGCTTTGCGCTGTTTTGTGTTGACTGTAAGATCACCAGGCGGCCACCGCGCCGTCGCAGCGGGGCTCGGTCCCGGCGATGAGAGTGCCGTTTTCACACCGCCAGATGATCTGGCCCCGGCCCATGGCGATGCGGTCATCGATGATCTCCACCTCGTGGCCCATGGCGCGCAGCTGCTGGGCGATGTCCTCACCGGCCTCCCGCTCCAGCTGGAGCTTTTTCCCGCCGATCCACTGGATGCGGGGGGCATCCAGGGCCTCCTGCGGGTTCATGTGATAGTCCAGGGTGTTGATGATGACCTCCGCCTGGCCCTGGGGCTGCATAAAGGCCCCCATCACCCCGAAGAGGCCCACCGCCTGGCCGTCCTTCAGCAAAAAGCCGGGGATGATGGTGTGATAGGACTTTTTGCCCCCGGCCAGACAGTTGTCGCTGGCAGGGTCCAGGGAGAAATTGGCCCCCCGGTTCTGCAGGGAGATGGCCGTGCCGGGGATGGCCACGCCGGAGCCAAAGGTGGTGTAGTTGCTCTGGATGAAGGAGACCATGTTGCCCTGCTCGTCGGCGGTACACAGATAGATGGTGCCGCCGCAGCGGGGGTCCCCGGCCTTGGGCTCCAGGGCCTTGTCGGAAATGAGCGCCCGGCGGGCGGCCAGATAGCCGGGGCTGAGCAGCTGGTCCACCGTGGTCTTCATATACCGGGGGTCGGCCACATAGGTCTTGGTGTCGGCAAAGGCCAGCTTGATGGCCTCCATCACCTTGTGATAGTGCTCGGCGCTCTCCCGATTTTCCGGCATGGTCATCCCGTCCAGAATGCCCAGGGCCATGAGAACGGTGATGCCGTGGCCGTTGGGCGGGATCTCGCACACGGTATAGCCCCGATAGTTCTGGGTGATGGGCTCAACCCAGTCCGGGTAATAGTTCTCAAAGTCCTCCCGGCAGAAATAGCCCCCCGTCTTCTGGGAGAAGGCCACGATCTGCTCCATCAGTTTTCCCCGGTAATAGCTCTCGCAGCCGGTGGCGGCCAGCTCCTCTAACGTGTCGGCATAGTCGGGGAAGCGGAAGATATCTCCCGCAGCGTAGGGGGTGCCGTCTGGCTTCATAAAGCTCTTCCACCAGTATGCGTAGGGGGCGGGGTCGGTCTCCATGGCCTTGGCGATGCGGCGGTTGTCTTTGCTCCACTGGCGGGCCACGTTCACAGGCACGGGATAGCCCTCCCGGGCATAGGCGACGGCGGGGGCGAACAGCTCGGCCAGGGGCTTGGTGCCAAAGCGGCTGTTCAGGGCGGCCCAACCGGCGGGGGCGCCGGGGACCATGGTGGGCAGCCAGCCCTCCTTGGGCACCTGGTCAAAGCCCAGTTCCCGGACCTTATCGGCGGAGAGGGCCATGGGGGCCACGCCGCTGGCGTTTAAGCCGTAGAGCTTCTGATCTTTTTCAATCCACACCAGGGCGAAGCAGTCGGAGCCCAGGCCGTTGCCTGTGGGCTCCAGCAGGGGCATGGCGGCGGCCATGGCCACGGCGGCGTCCACGGCGTTGCCGCCGGACTTCATCACGTCCAGACCGATCTGGGCCCCCAGGGGGACAGAGGTACAGGCCACGGCCTTTTTGGCATAGACCACGTTGCGGCGGGAGGAGTAGCGATAAATAAGCGGGTCGAAGCGGGGCATACAGCAGTCATCCCTTCTGAAATTTGATTGATAGCTTCAGTATAGCAGAGAAGCAAAGTAAGGGCAAGAGAGACGAAAAAGGGAGCGCCGGGGCGCTCCCTTTTTCATGTGCGATCATCAGGCAGCGGACGGGGAGACGGGGGACTGGGGGTCCTTGTGCCGGGGCTGATAGACCAGCTTTTGATAGGCAATGATGATGGCCAGGATGGCGATGCCGCCGATGTCGGTGAGGGTCTTGCTGTCGATGAGCATCAGGGCGCCGGCCATAGAGGCGAAGCGCAGCAGCCAGTTCAGGTTGCCGAACAGGTGGCCCTCCACGGCGGCGGCGATCATCACCACGCCGATGCAGGAGCTGATGACCACCTGGGTGCCGCTGAGCCATGTCACGTTCTCCAGCAGCAGCTGGGGGTTATACATGAACATATAGGGGATGATGAATCCGGCCAGGGCCAATCGCACCGATTGCCAGCCTGTCTTCATGGGACTGCCGCCGGACAGACCCGCCGCAGCGAAGGAGGCCAGGGCCACAGGGGGGGTCAGGTTGGCGAACATGGCAAAGTAGAAGCAGAACAGGTGGGCGGCCAGCTCGGGCTGGCCCAGCTCCACCAGGGCGGGGGCGGCGATGGTGGCGGTGATCAGATAGGAGGGGATGGAGGGCAGGCCCATACCCAGGATCATGCAGGTGATCATGGTGAACACCAGGGTGAGCAGCACGCTCTCCTGGCCGATGCGGATGATGGCGTGGGCCACGTTCAGGGCGAAGCCGGTCATGCCGCACACGCCCACGATGATGCCCACGCAGGCGCAGGCGATGGCCACGGAGACGGTGGACTTGGCACCGGAGACAAAGGCATCGCAGATGTCCTTCAGGCTCATGCGGCTGATGGGCCGCAGCTCGGCCACGATGATGGTGACCACGATGGTCCAGAAGGCGCTGAAGATGACCGTTTTGCCGCTCCAGATGAGCATATACAGCAGGAAGGCGATGGGGATAAGCAGATGGCCCCGCTCCCGCATGACCTGGCCGGGCTTGGGCATCTGCTCCTTGGGCAGGCCGTTTAGGTGCTCTTTGGTGGCCCGCATCTGCACCTGGACCAAAATACCCATGTAATACAGCAGGGCGGGGATGACGGCGGCCTTGATGATGACTCCGTATTGCACCCCCAGGGTCTCGGCCATGACGAAGGCGGCGGCGCCCATAATGGGGGGCAGCAGCTGGCCGCCCACCGAGGCGGTGGCCTCAACGGAGCCGGCAAACTCCTTGGAGTAGCCTGTCTTTTTCATCAGGGGGATGGTGAAGGTGCCGGTGGTGACCACGTTGGCCACGGCGGAGCCGTTGATGGAGCCCAGAAAGCCGGAGGCCAGCACGGCCACCTTAGCCGGGCCGCCCTTGGTGTGACCGGCCAGGGCGTTGGCGATGTCGTTGAAGAACTGGCCCATGCCGCACTTGTTCATCACTTCGCCGAAGATGATAAACAGGACGATATAGGTGGCGGCCACCTTGACGGAGGTGCCGTAGATGCCGTAGATATCGGTGGTGAGATAGGTGACGACGCGGTGCCAGTTATAGCCCCGGTGCATGAAGAGACCGGGCATATACCGGCCGAATATGGCATAGACCAGGAAGATGACGGACAGGATGCTCAGGGCCGGACCGCTGAGTCGGCGGGAGCACTCCAGCACCAGCAGGATCAGGATCGTACCGAAGATAATGTCAATGGTCTCGCCCTGGAAGCCGGTGGAGATGAATACGGGATAGCGGACGAATACATAGATGGGCATGACCGCCGACAGAGCGAAGCAGATCCAGTCGTACCATACGACCTTTTTCCGGCTGGACTTTTTAAAGGCGGGGTAGAGCAGGAAGCCGATCATCAGCACCAGTCCCACATGGATGGCGTGGTGCTTGATGTTCACCATCTGTAAAATGCGGATGCCAGAGGCATAGGCCAGGTGATACAGGGTGAAGAACAGACACAGGACATAGACCAGCTTGTTCAGCCAGTCGGCCTGGAACTTGCGGGTGCGGGACTCTTTTTCATATTTCTCCATGATCTCGGCGCCCTTTTCGGCATCGATAGGAGAGGCGTCAGCCGTTGTGACGGCGGTTTTTTCCAAATCAGCCACGGAATAGATACCCCCTTGTTGGAATGATCCTGGCCTCGACGCGGCTTGCGTCGGGCAGGGAGCGGAAGTCGAAAATTTCGGTTCCGTTCAGCGTGAAGGTTTTCATGTACTTGTCAGAGGTGATCCAGTGCAGGGTGGGGAAGAGACTGTTGATGTCCTCCATCCACACCAGGCCGCCCTCCACCCGGGTGGGCACGTCCATCTCGGCGGGGATGCCCGCCCCATAGCCCGCCACGGCGATGGCATCCAGATTGAACTCCAGTCCATCGGTGACGGAGTAATACTCATACCAAGGGATGTGCTCGAAGGAGTGCTCGATCTCCAGGGAGAGCTTGTCGCCCGGGGCGATGGGCCAGGCGGCGATGAGTTCATCCGCCTTGCGGTCCCGCAGCTGGAGCTGATAGCCGCTGGGGATGAGAAAGGCCAGATATCCGGCCAGTACCAGGACGGCCAGCAAAAGCAGCGCCGGGAGAGGGTGTTTTTTCAGTATGTTCATGGTGGTGCCTCAAAGAGAGGGGGTGCGGACGGGCCGTGCCGCCCGCACCCGGGTCAGATGTTGGGAAGCTGACGGAAAATCAGCTGATGTAGCCGTTGTCTCTCCAGAAGGCCTCGGCACCGGGGTGCAGGGGCAGCTGGATGTCGTCCACGCCGAAGGAGATGTCGATGTTCTTGTCGGCGGCGTTGTGAGAGGCCTTGATGGTGCTGATGTTCTCGAAAATGCCCTGGAGCATGTCATAGACCATGTCGTCGCTCAGGTCCTTGCGCACCAGCATGATATTATAGACGAACAGGCCCTCCACGTCCTCGGTGTTGTTATAGGTCCCGGCGGGGATGACGGACTTGGCGTAGTAGGGATACTCGGCCACCAGCTTGTCCCGGCCCTCGCCGTCGATGGGGACGATGACCATGTCATACTGCACGCCCAGGTCCATAATGGTGGAGTTGGGCAGGCCGGAGGTGACGAACACCGCGTCGCACTGGCCGTTCTTCATGTTGTCGATGGCCTCGCCATAGGCCAGATAGTCGGGGGTGATGTCGTCATAGGTGATGCCATAGGCGTTGAGGATCATGCGGGCGTTGATCTCCACGCCGGAGTTGGCCGCGCCCACGCCCACGCGCTTGCCCTTCAGATCGGCCACGGAGTTGATGCCGGTGCCCTTCACGGTGACCAGCTGCACATAGTTGGGCCACAGGCGCATCAGGGCCCGCAGGTCGGAGGCCTCGCCCTTGCCCTCGTAGGCGCCGGTGCCGGTGTAGGCCTGCATCACTGCGTCCTGCATGGCGATGGCGATCTCCGCGTCGCCGTTGAGGATGTTCTGGATGTTCTGGCCGGTGGCGTTGGTGGCCTCGGCGGAGGTCTGATAGCCATAGTCCTTCAGGGCGGTGGCGAAGGCGCCGCCAATGGGGAAGTAGATGCCGGAGGTGGGACCGGTGCCCACGGTGATGAACTCCTTAGAGCGTTCCTCGGGGGTGAGACCCTTCACCTCGCCGGCGGACTGAGAGGTGGAGGCGTCGCTGCCCGAGCCACTGGAAGCGGGGGTGCTGGTGTTCCCGCTGCTGCCGCAGGCAGCCAGGGACAGGGCCATGCTGAGTGCCAGTGCCAGGGACAAGAGCTTCTTTAATTTCATCTTCAATTTCTCCTTTACACTAGTTTCTCCGTGTAGGAAACGGGCTGCTTCCCTTTACGCCGTTCATAATATGTTAATATTTTCACCAATGCAAGAAAAATTGCGTGAACGGTAGCAATGGGCGGGTGAACGGGTGTGTGGGGCGGGGAACCGGAATGACATTTTCTGAAAGAAACTGAAATTTTGTGGTACTTTCCCTATTGAAATTACAGCGCCGATTGGTATATTATTTCGTTAAGAAAGCATAAAAAGCCGCCTGTACAGGTGAGACCGAAGGGAAGGAGTATTTCTATGCAGAATAACCTTTTCTTTTCCCTGACGCTGAACATCAGTCTGCTGGTGCTGATGGCCACCATTTTAACGGAGGTGCGCCCCCTGCGGATGATCCTGAAGCGTCAGGATCGCTCGGTGAGCAGCCAGCTGGTGCTGGGGGCCATCTTCGGGGTGCTGTCCATCAGCTGTACTTACACGGGCCTGGCCTTTCAGGGGGCGGTGGTGAACACCCGGGTGGTGAGCACCGTGGCGGCGGGGCTGGTGGGCGGCCCCATCAGCGGCCTGTGTGCCGGGGCCCTCAGCGGGCTGCACCGCTATTTCTACAATCCGGCGGGCTTTACCTCCCTGGCCTGCGGCATCGGCACCTTCTGCTTCGGCGCGGTGGGGGCATTGGGCTGCCGGTGGTTCACCCGCCGGTCCCGGCGCACCAGCGACTTGGTCTTTCTCACTCTGGTGGCCGAGCTGGTCCAGTGCGGCCTGATCCTGCTGCTGTCCAAGCCCTTCGAGGCCGCCGCCGCCCTGGAGGAGGCCATCCTGCTGCCAAAGATCCTGGTGAATTCCCTGGGGCTGATCGCCTTTATGCGTATACTGGACCGGCTGAACCGGGACCTGACCATCGAGCTGGTGGAGCAGCGGGCGGTGGCCCTGCTCATCGCCCAGGAGTGCCTGCCCTATCTCCGCCGGGGGATGGGGGACCGGGCGGCCCTGCAAAAGGCGGTGGACATCGTCCGGGACAAGCTGCCCACGTTCCAGGTGGCCCTCACCGACTGCGGCCAGGTGCTGGCCAGCAGCGGCTGGGAGCTGCCGGAGGGCCAGCTGCCCCTGCCCGCCCGGGCGGCCATGGAGACCAACGACGTCTTCATCCAGCTGGACGGGGAAGGAGGCCAGTTGGGCCATTTTATCCGCCCCCCTGCGGGCGGACGAGCGCATCACCGGGGCGCTGCTGCTGCGGGTGCCCGTGGGGCCAAACCTGGTGCTGGACGCGGACCGGCGTACTTTGGTCAGCATGGCGGACTTCTTCTCCGTCATGCTGGAACTGGGGGAGACGGAGCACCAGATCGCCCTGCGCAAGCAGGCGGAGTTCCGGGCATTGCAATCTCAGATCAACCCCCACTTTCTGTTCAACGCCCTGAACACCATCTCCGGCCTGTGTCTCACCGACCCGGACCGGGCCTGTCAGACGGTGCTGGTGCTGGCCAACTATTTCCGCCAGACCCTCACCATCAACGAGCCGGTGGTCACCCTGGAGCAGGAGCTGTCCAACGTGGACAACTATCTGATGCTCACCGAGGCCCGGTTCGAGGGGGCGCTCCACGTCCACAAGGAGCTGCCCGACGATCTGACCGCCCTGCGTCTGCCGCCCCTGATCTTACAGCCCATCGTGGAAAACGCCGTGCGCCACGGCTTTAAGGCGGTGGATGACCGGCGGGTGTCCCTGGTCATCCGACAGGACGATCAGCGGGCCTATATCCAGGTGAGCGACTGCGGCCCCGGCTTCTCGGACGAGGTGCTGCGCAAGCTGGATGACCCCAACGACCCCACATATACCGGGCTGTTCAACGTGCGCAAGCGGCTGCGGGCCATCTATGGGGACGCCTGTGAGTTTTCCATCCAAAACAGCGATGACGGGGCCACGGTGGCCTTCTCCATCCCCCTGACCCCGCCCCACATGCCGGATACGCTGTGAGTTTTTGGCGTTCCCACCCCCGCAGGGGGTGGGAAACACAGGTTTTAATGAATGAAAACAGAAGAGAAAAGAAGAGCAGGAGGGGGAGAGACATGCGCATTGCGGTCATTGATGACGAAAAATATTCCCGCATCGTGCTGACCCACCAGATCCGCCAGCTGCTGCCCCAGGCGGAGGTGGCCCAGGCGGCCAGCGGGGCCCAGGCCATGGAGCTGTTGGAGCGGCAGAGCTTTGACGTGCTGTTCATCGACATCCGCCTGGGGGACATGGAGGGGACCACCATCGCCGCCCTGGCCCGGCGGCTGATGCCCAGGGCCAAGATCATTTTCGCCACGGCCTATTCTGAGTTTGCCGTGAAGGCCTTTGAACTGCGGGCGGACGACTATATCCTAAAGCCCTTTGACCCGGAACGCATCCGCCGGGCCCTGGAGCGGTGCATGGAACCCCATCCGGAAGCAGCCGCGCCCCAGCCCCGCCCCCTCCACCGCATTGCGGTGAGCAGCAACCGCAGCACCACCCTGCTGGACACGGAGGACATCACCTATATCGAGACCGACGGCGTGGGCCGGGGCTGCGTCATCCACACCATCTCCGGCAAGCGGTATAACGACAGCACCCCCCTGGGGGAGTATGAGACCCGGCTGGAGGGGGAACAGTTCTATCGGGTCCACAAGACCAGCCTGGTCCACCTGAAGTATGTGGACAGCATCTTCCCCTGGACGGGCAACGGCTTTGCCCTGCGGGTGCGGGGGGAGGACACCGTTCTGCCCATCAGCCGGGACCGGGTGCGGGAGCTGCGGCGGAGACTGAGCATTTAAGATGGAACTGCGTTCATTTTCTTTACAACAGCCGCCCTTTTCTGTTAAAATAGAGCAAAGACAAGCGAGAACCATTTGCCAGAGAGGACGTGACGCGCTGTGCATTTTGATGCCGATACCCTGATGAACGCTGCCGATATGCTGGGCACGGTGGCCTTCTCCATCTCCGGGGCCATGACGGCCATCCAGCGGGGGCTGGACCTGTTCGGCGTGTTCACCTTGGGCATCGCCACCGCCCTGGGAGGAGGCATCGTCCGGGACATCATCCTGGGCCGGTGTCCCCCGGCGGCTTTTGTGGACTGGGAGTATCTGGTGATGGCTGCCCTGGCCGCCTGGGCGGTGTTCCTCTTCGGGTGGTACACCAGCCGGGGGGAGCGGCCCGTGTCCTTTCGGGACAGCCAGTTTCTCAACGTGTGCGATGCCATCGGACTGGGGGTGTTCTCCGTCATCGGCGTGCAGGCGACTGTCGACGCGGGCTATGTGGAGAACCCCTTTTTCTGCATATTCTTAGGGCTGACCACCGGCGTGGGGGGCGGCGTACTGCGGGATGTGCTCAGCTGCACCACCCCCGCCATCCTCCGCAAGCACTTCTACGCCATGGCCTCCCTGGTGGGGGCGCTGAGCTATTACTGTGTCCGACCCGCCTATCCCAGCGGCTCCATTTTCTTCACCACGGGGCTGGTGGTGTTTTTAAGAGTGATGGCCTATCGCTACCGCTGGGAGCTGCCCAAACTGCCTTTTGAAGAGCCGAAAAATAAACCAGAGACATAAAGAAACAGGCCCCGGAGCGCATGAAAATCGCTCGGCCAATGTCATTAAGTTAATCTAAAAACCCAGCCGTTGAGGGGCGGAAAGATGCTTCCCTCTTCTTAACGGCTGGGCGCTTTTTGGGCTGTTGCATTTAATTAACCGCAAATTTTGAATAAAATGTAAAGAATTGCCCTATCCGCTTGCTTTTTCCGCCGCATGGAGATAGAGTAAATTAAACGCCGTGGTGAACGGTGTTCGCAAGCAGAAGTTGAGACAGCCAAAATGTGATAGTTTAGCCAAAATTGATTGAATTTTAGAAGTTTTTGATTGCTTTTGTTTGGCTGCCACTTCTCTGCCCCGTCCTTTACGCTTGCGGATATTCGGGAACTGTATCATCTCCGTTGGGGTATAGAAACCTCGTTCCGCGACCTCAAGTACACGCTGGGTCTTGTCAATCTCCACGGCAAGTCCGACGCTTTTGCGGAACAGGAGATATACGCCAGCTTGACGGCGTTTAACTTCGCAAGCCGCGTCTGTAAAGAAGTCGTTGTCCGTCAGCCGAAAAACGGCGTTTACGCCTACAAGGTCAATTTCAAAATGGCGGTCATGCTCTGCAAGGAGTTCTTGCGAACGCCCCGCGCGGACGGCGAAACGCTGTTAAAAGAAATCGCACGGCATACCGTTCCCATCCGCCCTAACCGACAGGACGAGCGGAACTTGCGCACCAAGGGATTTTACGGTTTTGTCTACCGCATAGCCGCGTAAAAAAGAGGGGGTGGTGTTTGCGGACACCGCCCCCTCAACGCATTTATTTTTTCAAAACGCTGTTTTCGAGGGTCAAAACGCGCATTTTCAGAAAAATAAATGCCGCCTTAACTTAACAGCCGTAGCGGAAAGACTTGTGAGCGACGCATAGGGGCATATCGGAAGAAAAGCTGACCGACCTCACAACAAGTCTGCGCAAAGATAGAAAAGTCAGCAGAAACCACCACGAATTGTAAGAGTGAAATTGTTAGGAAAAGATCTCAACAAGCCCTGCCAATGTACTGAAAATTCCATCACGGGTTTTCTGCGGTCCATCTTTTTATTGCTCTGTATGGAAACGCATGATATGATGGATTTGGCAGCGGTGAAAGAAACCGGCAAATCGGAATTTGGCGGAGGTGTTGTTATGAAAAAGTTGATAACATTAGTTTTGGCATTGGTTGGTGTTTTAGCATGGGTTAGTTGTTCAAGTAATTCGACACCAGCTAATATGCAAGATGTTTTGAAGGGTAATCAACCGTTCTATTATGCTGCTAATGGTGGATCTGATTTTGCTTCTGTTAATATAGCCGATATTCCATCTTTATTTAATTCTGATGATGCCTATATGGCTATTCAAAACTATGCAATGATTGATTTGGACGGTGACGGTAGTGAAGAAGCGGTCGTTTTTGTTTGTGGTGTAGCTGGCGATACCGGAGGATATTTAGTTCTTCATAGCAGTGATGACCATGTGTATGGCTATCGGACAGACTATCGTACATTTGAAAATCTCAAAACGGATGGCACCTTTATCTATTCCGATGATTTGGGTTCAAAGGAGGGCGTTGCTACTATCGGCTTCACTCAAGACGGCCTTGTTATAACTGATGTCTTATCTGCCACAGGACAGGCATACACGATGGATAATTTCATGATAAACGGCAAAAAAGCCACACAAGAAGAATACAATGCCGAAAAGGAAAATCAAGACCTAAAAAACAATGTGGAATGGCATGAGTATCCTATATCCTAAAAGCCGTATCGTGATTGAATTGCAACGTGAAATTCCAGTTTGATGAAGTACAAGGCCATCTTCGAGCGCAACGCCGACCGTCTTGTGAACGCCAATACCATCTACGAGGGTCAAGTCATTGTCCTGCCCGCGAAGTAAGCACAATCAAACCGCATAATGAAAGCATAAAAAATGCCCGCCTCAAAAAATCGAGGTGGGCATTTTTTCGTGTGCGCGGATTTGCTTAACTTAATGACATTGCCGCTCCGGGACCTGTTTTTCTGCGCCGATGGGGCGTTATTCTTTTTTCTCCGGCACCTCCGGGGGATCGGGCATCTGGCCCTGGGTGGGCTGGACATCCTGAGACTGGCCGGGAGTGCTGTCGGACTTGACCACTTCAGCATCCGCCTGGGCCGCCTGCCGGGCCAGACGGTCCACATACAGGGGGGCGGGATGGCGCTTGCTCCGCCGCCATAAACAGACTGTGGCCGCCAAGGCGATCACGGCGGATAAGGCCGCCAGCAGCTGAGACACCCGAATGGCGCTGCCCTCATAGAGATACAGGCTGTCGGTGCGCAGCCCTTCGATCCAGGCCCGGCCCAAACCGTACCAGAAGACGTAGAACAGGAAGCACTGCCCGTCAAACCGGCGCTTTTTGCCCAGGTGATACACCAGGAACAGGCCCGCCAGGTTCCAAAGGGACTCGTACAAAAAGGTGGGATGTACCCCAAGATTGCCGGACAGGATGGCCTGATAGCCCGCCTGGTCCACATAGCCCTGGTCCAGCATGTTCTGGGCGATGGACTCCCCGCACATCCGCCAGGGCAGAGTGGTGGGGCCGCCGTAGGCCTCCACATTCATAAAGTTGCCCCACCGGCCAATAAGCTGGCCGATGAACAGCCCGTGGACGCCCAGGTCGGCAAAGGCCAAAAAGCTGATCTTTTTCACATGACAGAAGAGAAGCAGCACCACCAGGGAGGACAAGATGGCCCCGTAGATGGCCAAACCGCCGTCGCTGTAGCGGAGGATGGCTCCCCAGTCCAGGCTGCCGTCCGCCCGGCGGTAGAGCCCCAGATTAAAAATGACGTAATAGGCCCGGATGGCCACAAGGGCCACGGGGACGGCACAGATCATCATGTCGGTGATCTGGTCCTCGGTGATGCCGAAGCGCTTGCCCCACTTGCCGCACAGGAACACGGCCAGCAGCAGGCCGCTGGCAATGATGATGCCATACCAATAGACGGGACGGCCCAGCAGGGTAAAGGCCACCCGGTTCAGGGTAAAGGTCAGTCCCAGGCCGGGGAAAGAGATGGTGTGGATCATTTCTCCTCCCCCTTGGGCCGGATGACGGCCAGGGCGGTGCGCTCCGGGGTCACCCACCGGGCGATGAGGTCCTGGGCCTCCTCCCGGGTGATGGCGGCAAACAGGTCGGCAAAGCGGAGATAGTCGCTGCCGGCGAAGAAGGCCTGGGCCTGGCCGATGCACAGGTTCTCAAAGGAGTTTAAGCCGCGGACCTTGGCCCCGTAGGCGCCCTTTTTGATCCGCTGCCACAGCGGGCCGTCGATGCCAACATGGCACAGACGGACGGCCTCGGCGGCCACAGCGTCCCGCACCGCCCGGGGGTCCTTGGACTCACCCCCGGCGCACAGGAAGGAACAGCCGGGGTAACTCTCGTAGCCATAGCTGAAGCTGCGGTTGATGAGCCCCTGCTGATACAGCTTGGCATACAGGGGGCTGGAGCTGCCCAGCAGGGCCTCCAAAGCCAGCTCGGCCACCAGCTCCTGCCGCTGGCCCGCCTCGCCCTTCTGGGGGGCGTCGCCCTTATAGCCCAGCTGGAACAGGGGGGTGGAAACCTCCATCTCCTCCGTCAGCTCGCTCTGGGCGACTCGGTCGGTCTTGGCGGGGCCGTAGTCCTTTTCGGCGATGGGACCGGCCTGCTTAGGTAGAATGTCCCGGGCCATGGCGCATACCTGCTCCGGGTCCACGTTGCCCGCCACGCACAGGACCATGTTGGCCGGGTCGTAGAAGGCCTTGTGGCAGGCGTACAGGGTCTCGGCGGTGATGTGGGAGATGGACTCCACGCTGCCCGCCACGCTGTCCCGGATGGGGTGGTTTTTATACAGGGCCTTCATCAGGTTCATAAACACCCGCCAGTCCGGGTTGTCCTCGATCATGCCGATCTCCTGGCCGATGATGCCCTGCTCCTTGTCCACGCTCTCCTTGGTGAACCAGGGGATGGACACGAAGGAGAGGAGGATGCGCAGGTTTTCGTGGAACTTCTCGGTGGACTCAAAGTAATATCCGGTGATGGCGGAGCTGGTAAAGGCGTTGGGGCTGGCCCCGTTGGCGGCCAGCTCCTGAAGGGCGTTGCCGTCCTCGGTGTCGAACATCTTGTGCTCCAGATAGTGGGCCACCCCGGCGGGGGTGTCGTGCCACACGCCGTCCAGGCAGAAGCGCCGGTCCATGCCGCCGTAGTTGGTGGCAAAGAAGGCGTAGCCCTTTTGAAACTCCGGCTTGGGGAAGACGAACACGTTCAGTCCGTTCTCCATCACCTGGTGATACATGGTCTCTCCCACGTGGGGAAATGCTTCCTTATTCATGCTGCCCCTCCTTGCCCTTCAGGAAATAGATGGTGTCCAGCTGGAGCTTTTGGGCCGCCTGGGCCACCTGCTCTTTGGTCACGGTCTCCAGCTGGGCGCACAGGGCGGGGATGTCCTCCTCCAGCCCGGCGGCGGACTGGCCCAGCCAGAACTCCTCCTGCCGCCCCTGGTCATCCAGGGTGGCCCGATAGCCGCCGATGACGGTGCGGCGGGCCCCCTCCATCTCCCAGTCTTCAATCTCGCCCCGACGGATCTGCTCCAGCTGGGCCAGGATCTCGTCCCGGGCGGTCTCGTACTTGTCAAACTCGATGCCGGAGGACACCAGCACCAGGCCCTTCATCTTCTCCAGCACGGAGCTGGCGTAATAGCACAGGGACAGCTTCTCCCGCACGTTCATAAACAGCTTGGACAGGGTGGTGCCGCCGAACACGGCGTTGCACAGCACCATGGCGGGGTAGTCCTCCTCCCAGCAGGTCACGCCGCCGGTGCGGAAGCCCATGGCCAGCTTGCCCTGGGTCACGTCCAGGGCCTCCTCCACGATCTGGGGCTGGGTCCCGGCGTTCAGCCGCACCTCGCAGTCTGGGACAACACGGTCCGGGTTCACCGGCAGGGCGGCCAGGGCGTCATGCAGGGCGCGCTCCACCCGCTCCGGCTGGGCGGAGCCGGAGTAGTAGACCTCAACTGCCGCCGTGTTCAGCAGGGCCTGATACCGCTGCCACAGGCTGTCCGGGGTGACGGACGCAGCGCTAGTCTCATCGCCCAGCTTGTCCACGCCGAAGGCCTCCTCCCGGCACATGACCTGGGCCAGGCGGTGGCTGGCATACACCCGCTTGTCGTTGATTTGGCCCCGGATGCGGTCCAGCAGGTTGGCCTTCTCCCCGGCCACATAGTCGGTCCGGAAGACGCCGTTTTCCGTGGCGGGGTCCAGCAGCACCTGGCCCAGCAGGGCGGCGGCGGACTCCAGAATGGGCTCCCCCTCCAGGGTGTAGGCGTCGTCCAGGAAACTGGCCACAAAGCCCACGCACTGGGTCTCGCCCTTTTTGCGCACCACGGGCTCGATGGCTCCGCCATACAGCTCGTCCAGGGCGGCGGACATGGACTCCATATCCGGGTGGGGCCGGGTGCCCCGGCGGAGCACGGCGGGGATCAGGGAATTCTCCGCCGCCGTGGCCCCGTCCAGGGGGGCCATCAGAGTGACGGACAGATACGCGCTTTTGAATTGGTTGGTGTGGACCGCGCGCAGCCACACGCCGGGGAACAGCTCCCGGCGCTTCACTTCAGACATAAACACGATTCCTTTCTTTTATGTCACGTGGGACCGGCAGGCGGGCCCACGGCATACTCCAGTGTCTCTCATCATACCACGACCACGGGCAGAAAGTAAAGCGCGCCGCCGCATTTGTCCGCCGGGCCGAGGGTGATCCCGTTTTTCACCAGTCTGCCCGTGGGGGCAGATGCCTATACCGAACGGGCTTTTTTAAAAGAACTTTGCCGCAAACACTTGATTTGCGCCCGGTTATCTGGTATTTTATTAGGAGCGCAGATCAAATACACGCAGCGGTATCGAAGTGGTCATAACGGGGCTGACTCGAAATCGTGTCGGTCGCTTTCCGGGGTGACCTCGCAAACCCTTGATACTTCGGGCTTCTTCCGCTTTTCTACACTTTTTCAAAACTGAATATCTACGGTTTTTCTACGCTTTGTCTACGATTTCTACACTTGGTTCTCAATCAGCCGGAAACCCGCAAAGCCTTGAAAATACAGCATGGAGATGTATCGAAGTGGTCGTAACGAGGCTGACTCGAAATCATGTTTCGAGTTTGGAAGTCCACACAACCGAAAAGCCAGTAATCATGCGGGTTTGCGGGCAAGTTCAAATCGTAAAATAGGGTCTGTTCTATCCTGTTGTTCTTCCCATTTTCTACGGCTTGAATTTTGCAGGAGAATGGCTATAATGAGAGCAGGCACCTGACGGTCACTTTCAGAGGTCCGTTTTGGGGTTCCGTAGTTACCGCAATCGTCCCTGATTTTCTGTCAACATCCAAGTTGGTATAATGATTCGAAATCAGGTTTCCTATGCGGAGTGCCAAACGGCTGAAACCCTTGGAACCATGCGGGTTCCAGCCAAGTTCAAATTGAATAATGTTGCTTGTTCTATCCTGTTGTTCTTCCCGATTTCCACCGGCTGAATTGGTCGGCGGGTCGGGACCAGGGATATAACATAAATTTGGAGATGTACCCAAGCGGTTGAAGGGTCCGCACTCGAAATGCGGTAGGTCGGCTCAAAACCGGCGCGAGAGTTCGAATCTCTCCATCTCCGCCATGAGGTCTGCCAGCGAAAAGCTGGTAGACCTCTTTCCTTTTTATGGAGAAACCGCCGATAGGTTTTGCAGCATGGGCGCCACAATGTCCTGCTCAATGGCTGCGGCGGATTGTTTTTTCGTGGCATATTGCAGATGCCCGTAAATATCCACCGTTGTTGAAATCTCACTGTGTCCCAGCCATTCTTTTACCTGTTCCATCGGAACACCGTTGGCCAGCAAAAGCGAGGCACAGGTATGGCGAAGATCGTGGAAACGAATGTGCCGTAAATTGTTCTTGGCAAGCAACTTCCCAAAGGTCGAGGACACATAGTTGGGTTTAATGAGATTGCCAATCACATCGACACAGACATATCCCAGATATTCTTTGTTGTAGGCGCGCCCGCACAGCTTGCGATTTTCTTCCTGCTGTTTCTTGGCCTCCAGCAACCGTTCTTTCAAAAAAGGAATCAATGGATAAGTCCGCAGACTGGATTTGTTCTTTGCCTTGTCCTTCTTAATCGTGACCCGCTCTCCCTTTACATTGCAGGTTGTTACCGTATGCCGAATGGAGAAGCAGTTATGGTTGAAGTCAAAGGCACTCCATTTCAAACCGATAACCTCACTGCGGCGCAGGCCGTAAAAAGCAGTCAGTAGAACTACCAGCTCGATCTTATGCCCCTTGATAACTTCAAACAGATTCAGGACTTCCGAATCCAGGTAGTAGTCACCCTTGAAGGGTTCAGGCTTGGAAATGATAATCCGGTCAGCCGGATTGCTTGGAATCAGATTTTTGTCAACCGCATAATTCAACGCCCCATGAATCAGAGCGTGGTAATGTTTAACGGTGGTCGGCTTGACCCGTTCCAATTCTTTCTCATAAAAAGCGAGAATATCTTGTTTGGTAAGGTCACAAAGTGCGACAGGATGCTCTCGGAAATACGGGGCGATGGGGTTGTTAAGCTGTTGTTCGTATCCCGAATAGGTCGAGAGTTCAATGGGCTTGCTGTCCATCACCCGTCCGGTAGCAGACTTGTACTTGTACTCAAGCCACTGGTACAGGAAATCCACAAAGGAAATCGCTGCGGATGACGGGCCAGACGGAGAAGCCGACTGCTGTGAGGCCGTAGCCTCCTGAAGCAGCTTTTCCGTCCATTCTTTTCGGATGGTGGGAAGCATATTGTTTGCCCAGGTCTTATTGCCCTTGACTTTCTTATGGGTGGGAATCCATTTGGGCTTTCTCTTACCGTTCTCATCGGTAAGGTTTAGAACCCAATAGAGATACCCTTTTTTCTCGGCCACATGGCCGGAGATTAGTTTGCTGTTTTCTTGCAGGTGTACCGCTGGCATACTGATCTGTTCCTCCTTTTGCGGTATTGAGTTCACCTACCAATGACACCTTTATTGTATCATCGGACAGAACAAAACTCCAGGTAAATCCGCGTCAGAATTGTTAACTTTCTGCGTCTATCCGGTGAAGATCGACGCCATAGCCTGCTACTCCGCAAAAGTGGAGCAGGTGATTTTCAAATAACGAAGAATGTGGGCTTTGGGGATGCGGTAAGCCCGTCCAATTTTAAGGTACTCAATTTTCCCATCTTTAAGTAACTTGTACCCGGTTTTTGTACTGACGCCAAGCGCCTCACACATTTGACCAATGTCCATCACATCCGGGTAGTCTTTTAACATCAATCGGTAGGCATCTCTGGGAGAGAGTAGGCCGCCGTCATTTTCATACATTGTGAGTCCTCCTTTCGTTGGGGTATCCTATGCCGATGCTGATTGCCAGGGCTGCATCTACCTCCAGCATTTTTTCTTTACTGATACGCCCAATGTAACCACGGAGCCGCTTCCGGTCTATTGTCCGCAGTTGTTCCAACAGAAGCAGAGAGGTAGGCGCAAGCCCCGGCACATTCTCAAGTAGGATATGGGTAGGCAGACTGTTCTTCGCTTTTCTGCTGGTGATGGCTGCTGCAACAACGGTAGGACTAAAGTGATTCCCCACATCATTTTGGATAACAAGGACAGGGCGGATGCCGCCTTGCTCGGAGCCGACCACCGGGTTCAGGTCTGCATAGAACAGATCGCCACGCCGGATAGCCTTTCGCATAAACTGACCTCCTGAATATTAAGTAAGCCGGAAAACGGGGCAGGCCATAAGACCTGCCCCATTTCCGGCGAAATACAAAATCCGATTTGTTTTCTTGTTATGTGCCATTTGTCCTTGACACCCCGCACATATTGGGAAGTCATCAGTGACCGGCAGCGAACCGGCCCACGGGAATCTCACCCCTCCGAGGATCTCTCCGAGCTGCCCCCATTGCGTGATCCTGCAACCAGATGGTTTCCAAATGTTATGGACTACTCTGATCTTAAGCAGGGCTGTGGCTGGACAGGAGTACCATTATGCCCCTTTCCGGTCATGGCCGCGCCGGGTGCTGCCCGGTTTTTACAGGCTGCCGTTACTCGCTCATACAGGACAGGATTGTATGCAAGACCAATTATGATAATCAGGTGGGATCTGCTCATCATGTCCGTATATCATGGCGCGGCCCCTGAATCGGCTTTAGCTCTTCGAGCTGGAAAGGGGGGATGTTACTGATGAATGAGTATGCGGTTGTCAAGGTACAGGTGAAAGAAGAACACTCGAAAGAATGCCTTTCACCTATCGTCCTGAAACCGCAGGGGTGTCAACCCTGTGCCGCAAAATATTTTTTAAGTTTGGCAATCGCCAGGTTTATGGACTTGGCAACGGCTTGATGGCTTGTCCCTTCCATGCGACCGATCTGCCGGGTAGAGAGTCCCTGAAAAACATGAAGCCGGAATCGCCGTTTCTGAACCTCGGTCAAAGCGCCCACTGTAAAAAGCTGCTCCAGGGCTTTCCAGGCATACTTGCGGTTCTGTATGTCAACAACTCGTTCTTCCCATTCTTCATCCAGAGCGCGAGTGGCACAATGCTCCGTTTCCTCCAAACCGTGGATCGAAACATCCTTGCGGGTCTGGGCGCTCTCTGCCCGATCCTGCTCATAGTAAATTTGATCGGACAGGGCTTTCAGCTCTGCAAAGTCATGTTCCGTTTTGTCAGGATTCTCCTTCAGATAATCCTCCAGTGTGATTTCTATGATTTCGTTATGAAAGCGATAAACGATATTTGGGCTGTTTTTGTTTATCGCATAGTCGCTTTTGCGATAATTTTGCACCTCTGTTACCTCCGATTTGTTTTTTGTGGAAAACAAATCGGAAGTGGTGGTGCTCGACACCAGTGACCAAGTAGTCGAGAACAAATCAAAAAGCGGCCGAATCTGTAACTCAGTACAAATTCGACCGCTCCAAGTCGTTTATTAAAAAGTCCGCAGAAAAAGCATCTTTTGGCAGGTGGAGGCTTTTCGCTTTTAGAACAATACTCCCGGCCACCATACTTCCATATAAAGATGATTTTCTTTGTCTTGTAAGCCGTGTGTCGTGGTGCGTAAAGACAGCGGAACAGCATAATGCGCTTCTTGAGGTATTGTATAGTGCATCAGACTCCTGTCCATACAAACGGACGGCACACCGGCAGCATCACTCCCTTTCTTAATTCAAATATATGTATTTCTACCGACAGGTCAATGCTGCCGAGCCGAAATAAACCTATTCAGTTTAAGATCAACTCTGCATTGTCCGGTCATCAGCGATTATTCTTTTTTATGCGGATAAAGTCAGTAATCAGAAGTATCAAACCGATTATTCCAATCGCAACTATTACATAGCTTTCATGTAAAATTCCATGAAAGCCAAGAAAGCCACTAAATCCGGTTAAATGGACACCGTTTCCGGTCATTCCCGAAATAGGAAAACGAACAGAAAGTCGCCATAATACAAATATAATCAGCGCCGATATTCCAAACAAACTTCCTCCAAGCCACGTTCTCCATGACATTCGCTTGTTTCCTTTCAATGCAGATTCTTGTGGTGGGGTCGGCTCGGTAATATTGTCCTTTAACAAATAGTCAGTAGATACCTTAAAACATTCACTTAATGAGACGATTTTTTCCAGTTCAGGGGATGCCAAGCCGTTCTCCCATTTTGTGATGGCCTGCCTTGATACTCCTATTTTTTCTGCGAGTTTCTCCTGGGACAGTCCCATCTTTTTTCGTTCCCTTTGAATCTTTTCGGGTAACTTCATAGTGAACCTCCTCACTTTCATTCTATTTTTTCTGTGGTAGCCACTCTACCACCCCACCTATGTCAATTCGGCAACCAGTGGTAGCAATAAAAAAATTATGAAATATTGCAGAAAAGCTCACCGAAACGGTGAGCTTTTCTGCGATAATCAATATTGTGGGTAGCTGCCTATTTTGGTTCTTCCCACAGATGCCCACACATTTTCATAGAGAGAATCTATCCTTCGTTTTTCCCAATCGCATCCGCTAATTGACCACTGACGGCATCTATGTAGAGATATACCCCGTCCCGATCACAGTGGTACAGGTTAGAGTAGCTTGTGCTCTCATTTGGGCTGATGGGGTTGGGCTCTACCACTTCAGTGGCCTCCAACAGACCGACTCCTGACTTTGCAGCAGCAGAAAGTGCTTTTTTCAGCACAGCAATCTGTCCATTGCTCCAAAGCCCCTCCAGATCTTCAAGGACTTTTGGGTCCTGCTCCATGTCTTTAAGAAGTTGTATAACTTGATCTGGAGACAGATATACACCGGAGCAATAGTTTTCGATGATTCGGTTCTGCATGGGGTTTTGAAAGGAAACAGGAGTGATTTGTTCCCATGAGGTGAAGTACCGCGCATATTCTGGCTTTTGCTCCACCAGGAAAGAAAAGGCACTGCCTCTGGTGTAATAGTAATCTCGGAAAAATCCTTGGATTACTGCAATATAGAAGCCGTGGCTTTTGTCAAACAGCTCGTCAGCTTCCGTTTCAGCCCCAACCCGCAAGGTATTCAGATATTTTTCGGCATAGAAATCCTCCATCCCATACTGCGCGGCAAGGGCCAGCACTTTTTCCTCCTGTCCCTGCTGTATCCAGGTTAAGGGAGTAAAATACCATTCCCGCATTTCCTCTGGTGAAATCGGGTGAAAACTCACATCGTATCCCACTAAATCCGTCCTTTCACTCCCACTCAAAAGGCTCTTTTAAGTGGTGTTTTTCCATGATTTGCTTTTCTAAAGCGAAATAGGCATCCATATCCTCTGGCTGCGCTGGAATACCCTTGTCCCCCCACCAATAACCGTTCCCATAGTAGGAAAACATAGCCCAGTAATAAGGCAGGTCATGGCTGAATATCGCCACATCCATGGCATTGTCCACTGGCGCTGCCAACGGTGAGCGTTCCACTATCTGGGAGGCTTCCTCATAAGAGATCCCCACCAGCTCCACCAGCAGGTGCTTCACCAGTTCGCAGAAGCTGTACTGGTTGAATATGACCTGACCATCCTCATCTTTGAACACAAGTCCATCACGCAACACTTTTGGGACAATACCTCCTTCTTCATCGCTCAGAACATAATCCAAATCTCTGCATGATCCCTAACAGCACCTCAGCTTCACGAATCTCCTCATTGAGTAGGTCATCATAGTCATGTTCCAGCTGCTCAGCCCGGTCAGAAATCCAGCTAAACTGCTCCTGCGCCTGAACATACTGCTGATGGACGAACTGATATTCACCCAAAAGGCAGCGCGTTTGAGTTTCGCTGACGGTATCTCTGTTTTGACAGACAAGCGCCGACAACAAACTTTCCAGGGCTTTTTCCTCAAGTCCTCTTGATAACTGCATTTCTGCTTTTTGAAGATACAACTGTGTTGTCATTTGAGTAGCCTCCCGTCAATCCCACCAGAAGTACCAAACAGTGGACTGCCGCAGCACATCGGCCAGAGCGCCCACAGTGGCGTCCTCCGGCCCCTGGTCAATCACATCGGGACAGAAGCCATACAGTTCCACTGCTGCATCCATAGCCTTCTCCTCGGAAACGGGAGCCGGGAGCAGGAACTCCAACTCGTCGTGGCTCATGGCAGCGGGCACCGCCCCATGCTGTTCAAACCAGTATTTCGCAACTGCCATTAACTCTGGCGTGTTAGGACATTCATTCCAGCCACCAAAGGGCAGATAGGCAAAAATCTCCCAAGGATTCTTCACGGGGATTTTAGCCAGAATGAGAGGATAGGTCATATTATTATCGGAATTCCAGTAGCTTGAAAAACGACGGTTATCATATCCGCCCTCCATCTCGCCCAGAATCTCCTCATCCCAGTCCATATCGTCATCCTCGGCTTCTTCCTTGCGCTGCCCAATCATTTCCTCCAGGACTGCCTTACTGTTCTCAACAGGGGCGGAGAGCATTTTCTTCCGGTATTCGGCGACTTTGTCCGGGTCGAAAGCAAAGTCGTCCTCGCCATCGCTGTCCGGGTCAGAATTCATAATCAGGCATTCCCACAGGATTTCGTCATCCGCCTTAATCAGAACCGGCACAAAGCCCTCTTTGACACTTTCCCGTTTGGCATAGTTATATGCCGACATGATGGGGTCATCATCCGTCATTGAGGGGAAATAGGTACATTCACAGTCCAGATATTCCATCATGGCTTCCGCAAGGTCTGAAGGCTCCAGAGTGGCCTCATCGAAACTCTGTCCCTGCCAGTTGGCGAACCGCTTTTCCATGACTTTTGCCATAGCCTGATAATAGTTTTCATCAAATGGGATGAACAGATAGGCTTCATCCTGGAACTTATCGGAATAATATTGCTCTGAACCGAAATACTCCAAAGCATAGTTATCAATGTCGCTGGGGAAGTACGGGCTATCCGCCTCGCCATAGTAATATCCAGCAAAGGCTGCGCCCTCCTTGTTGAACAGCGCCCCAAAGAGCTGTCCTTTCAGCTGGTCCCGGATAAAGCCACGCAGATCGGCGCGGCTCAGATCTGCCATAAACGGCTGCACCTGCTCCCAGTACCGCTCCATAAATTCCGCGCTCATCAGATCATGCTCTATGCACCAGCGCAGATAGATTGCCATGTGGTTGTAGGCATTGATCTCATTCACCGGCAAGCCCTTTTCCTGAATGGATTCCAGGTGCCATGCGGCATCGTCCATATCGCCGGTGAATTCTTCCTCTGCAAGCGTTCCTCTGGTGATGGCATTCTGGCGGGTGGGATTAACCACAAAACTGATGCCTGCCATTTTTTTAAGCAGAGCGTCCGCATCATGCTCCATCTTATACTCCATCTCATTCCGATAGAGCGGGATCACCTGATAGAAGTTGACCTCCTCGCCGCTCGGCAAAGTGCAGACTTCGCCTCCGTTCCAGACAACATCCTGCGGACCTACCAGAAGTGCGGCGCAGAGTTCCGTATCCTCTGCAAACGGCGATTGCTTATCCATTGTGTGGCCAAAGCCCAGCCAGGTATCGTTGGAAATAGGCAGGCGTGCCAACACTTTCAAGAGACCAATCGGCCAGTACCACCGCTCATCCTTCAGGGATTCCTCATCCAGTTTCCAATCCGGTGGCAGAGCGATGGCCAGCTCTGCTCGTTCCAGCTTGTATTCCGCCAGTTCCTCCGGCACATTCATCCGGTGAGCACCCATGCCCATCGTTACCAGTGTGTAATAGTCCCGCTCATCAGAGGGAGGAACAACGCAGATGTCCACATGGATGTCAGGGGAAACCAGCTCATGGAACACATTCTCAAACTCACCAAAGGTGTTTTTGATATGCTGCTCTATCGCAGACATCTCATCCTCCGAATAAACCTCCGGCTCGCTGTTTTTTCTTGAGGACCAGAAGGCATCCGCCTTCGTGCCGTCCGGGTTCAGGAAAATCTGAAAATACTGATCGTCTCCCGGCTGTTGATAGACAAGACCAATGCGGCGGGTCTGGTCCACAAACACACCTGTTAGAATGCCCTCTGGTTCTCCTTCGGGGGTGTGGGTCAGCCATTCACCGCTGTCCAGCCGTTCCTTGAGCTGCCGCAGCCAGTCGGCTCCCATCTTGGAGAGGCCAGCTTCATTCATACGGAAGGAGAGCTCCACAAGATGTTCCTTCACCGGGTATTGGAATTCACAGCAGGGGGAGTTTTTCTCATAGTTATACCGCTCTGGGTGGAACAGCTCATAAAATTCAGCAAGCCCTGCTTCGTCTACTCGGATACAGGCTATGGCACGCTGTTTATCATCAGCATCTTCGTCCCGCCCCTGCTGGAGCATTTGATCGGCACCGGGGTCAATCCAGTGGCACAGCATCTGCTCCAGGGTAGCTCCGGCTTTGATCTCTTTTTTCAGGGTCAGGAACTCATAATCGCCCGGTTCCAGTTCCAATCCATGCTTGACGGCATCTAACGCGCCGGTTTGATTGCCAAAATGCGCCCGCAGCTTGCCCACCTGTAGCCAGATCCAGGGGTAGTCCGGCTCCTCCTGGGCACCTTTTTCCGCGTAGCTGAAGGCTTCTTCCAGTCTGCCGCAGTGCATCAGCGCCACAGAATACCGGTAATACCAGGTAGCGCAGCCTGCGGCATTTTTCTCGGAATCCTTCATCCATTCCACAGTGCGGTAATAGTGGATATAGTCATTCAGATTGTTGCTGGCGAAGGCGTACCAGAGGGCAATCTGAAGATCCTGATGAGCCTGCTTTTCGCTGAATCTTCCTTCTTCTACGCCGCTTTTGATAAAATTCTCCAGCCAATCGAGCATTTTCCCAAAGTAAGCGGCAGTTCCTTCATCAAAGGATTCCAGTGTTTCAATATCCTCCGCCGAGAGCAGGGAGCCAGTTTCCTCATGAATATCAGGCTCCGGTTCTTTCTCGTCCAGCAGCGGCACACCACCCACATCCCGCCGGAATGCGTGGAAGTGAGCATAGGGCAGGTCGCTTCCCTCAAAGAATGCCTGTGCTGCTGTTAGTACAGCGGGCAGATCCCAGGCGATAAAATCCAGATACCCACAATACAGACCAGTGGCCCCACCCAGGAAGGTCACGGCTTCCTCTCCTGCATCCCGCAGGATGGCATCCCGCAGGTTATCCCGGAAATCCAGAATGGCTTTCACTCGTTCCTCACCGGTAAAACCGGACAGCGGGTACAGGAGGAATCCAGCGGCAATGCCATCCTTGTGGTACTCATCCACCATATCACTGCGGGCAGTCAGGTAGTCGTTGATGAGCACCGGCAGGCGGCAGCTTCCAGTATATACATCCAGCCGCCAGTCAGCCTCCGGGTCCTCCACCGGTTTCAGTTCATAGGCAAGGTAGCTGTTTTCCAGGTAGTCGCTGCCATCCCGCCAGAGAGAAAGTCCCATGCTTTGCAGCAACTCCGGCAGTTCAGAAAGCAGCTTGGCCGGTTCGTCTTTCGGCTGAGCATAAACATCAAACCCAGCAACAAAGGCGATAGCGGAAACTTCTCCGATGGTTTGATCCACCAGCATAGAGAGTGCCCACCAGACCTTGTCTGTGTCCTCTTTCAAGATCGGCGTCAGCTTTTCACAGTAAAGGACCAGACTTACCTGATGATCCTCTGTTTCCTCTGCCCACATCTGCACATCATCAGCCCGAACTTCGATCTCTCCAGCCCGCAGCTCGAACCCCTCACAGGGCTGGCGGCCTACCCAGATATTCCAATGCTCAAGCACCGATTCTGGGGCCTGCTTCTGGAAGTACACCAACGGGAACAGGCGGGAGCGAAGGCCCTCTGGACTGAGGATCAATTCATACTTTTCGCCATTGAAGCCCAGCTCAAAAGAAGTATCACGCAGGGCCGTTCTGAGCGCATTCCCGCATTTTTCAACCAGTTCTTCGCCGCGCTGGTGCGTTTCGTCAGTTTCTATGATTTGACGCAGTTCTGCCTCAATCTGAGAAAAGGCTGCCCATCCTTCCTGCGTCCTTTCACGGAAGTTCTTTTCAAAGCGGGGCAGGGACAAACGACGGCGGCAATCGTCTATGTACTCTTGGGTATCTTTGTCTCCGGGGCGGGCTTTCAGTGCCTTTTCAAAGTAACGCAGGGCGGGGCCTTCCTCATCCAGACAGTAATAGGCCAAAGCGATTCGATAATTCCAGCAGTGATCTTCGGCAAAATACTCCTCATGGGGAGCCAGAAGTTCCAGCGCCTTTTCAAAAGGCTCCCGTTCTCCTATATGTGCAACGGCAATATATGCCTTGGCCAATTCGCTGTCCAGTTCCGGGGTGCGCTCCTCGGCAGGAATCGCTTCCAGGGTGTCGATTACCTTCTGCGCTTCATCCTGTTCAAACCATTGCTGGCATTGTTTCAATAAATCCATATCATGATCTCCTTTTCCATCTTCGGTAGGGATAGGTTTCACTAATAAGCAGAGCTTGTAATTTCAAAGCTAAAATTCATATCTGCATTTATGGTGGCTTCTTCATTTGTGGCTGGTTGTATCACAAACTCAAATGTAGGTTCATAGTCCCCGTCCTGCAAGGTTTCTCCACCCAAAATCTCGATATGATACCAGCCATTTGCAAGCTCAATCATCGGCTTCTTATGCACTCTATAGTAAGAAATCAGATATTTCACCTTTTCAGGCGTAAACTGTTCCAATATTGGCCATGTAAAAAGCATCAGCATATTATGATCTACTTTGAGGGAATAGCCACTTTTTCTAAGCTGCAATCGGTTTCTTTCTTTGCACAGCTCCGGTCTATCACCAGAGAGATTGAACAATATGGTATAGGGATAGTTTTCAATACCGGTCATTGGGATTACAATTCCTTCGGCAAATATCCTGTCGCCGCTTTCGTTTGTGGTAAACTCCATCGCTAAATCATCTGAAAGATGATTTGCCTGCTTCCAGTCCTCCAGCAACAAAATGTCACCAAGGAGAAAATAATTAACAAGATCGTTTAATACTTCCGTAAACCTATATATCATCCATTATGCCTCCCTTACAATCCTGTCCGTTGCCAGCCGTCCAGCCGCTCCTGCACCGCGTCAATCATCCAACCCTCGCCCACGCGCTTCATGAGAAAGCGGCGGTCAAAGCTGGTATTTTTCTCTCTGGTGTAGATGTAGAGCTTGTTCTTAGTGATCTGTTCCGCGTCAAGGAATTCTTCCCCGTTGTAGGTGCCCTGGGCGCTGTATGAGAGGGCCAGAGGCCGGTAGCCCAGACGGGGCTTTTCGCTCACATACTTCTCCCAGATCGCCAGCAGGCGGGGCACAGCCTCGGCATCTTCAAACCCAACCTGCTCCATGTACTGCTCCCATTCTGTCATTTCGGCAAAGAAAGCGGACAACACATTGCGGCATTCCGACGCTGCCTGCTCATCCAGCTGGACGGGCTTTTTGGCCTTTTCCCGCTGGAGCTGGGAGAAGTGTTCCATCTGCTCCTTGGTAAATTGCACATGGGCCACCGGATGGATGTAGTTGTTGCCGGCGACAGCCAGTAGTCCATCATAAGTAACAGCAGTGTGGTCGATCCAGATGTGGGAGAGTTTGGGGATGGAGGCTGCTCGAAGCAGACCGGCATCCTCCAGCCTGGTGTGGTCAAGGGCCAGTAGATCCAGCTTACAGCTTTGCAGGGCGGACAAGCCGCTTCCGTCGATCCCGGCATTCCCGGTCAGCAGCAGATAGCGCAGCTTGGGCATGGCGGAAAAAAAGGGGAAACAGGCGTCGGTGAGGGCGCCGTTCTCCACGCCGAAGTTGACCATACTTTTATGCCCGGCAAAGGGGGCAAGCAGTTCATCCGTCACCGGATACCCTTTCACATGGAAGCCCACCAGGGTGTAACCGGCCAACCGCTCCATGATCTCTGCGGTCAGCTTCGGGACTTCAAATTGTTTCTCTCTATCTAAGGCCAGGACACCATTTTCCCAATCCGCTGTCCGCGCCCGTTTTGGCCATTCCATAGCTTTCCTCCTTACTCCTGTGCTCAATCTGCTAACATTTCATGGGGAAATCTCTTTTCAAATATCCCAGTCTATGAAATCTTCACGGTTCAATACAAAGTGCTGATACAGGCACTTCAAATTTTCCTGTTCATCCCGTGAGAGCTTCGCCCCGTTTTCATACTGTAAAGTGTCGGCATACAGGATAAAGCCATCCACTTTTCCTGATGAAGCCCGAAACTCACCGTTTCCAATAATAGCAACATCGCCACATACAAATGTAACCGAAGAAGAAGTGGTATGGATTTTCATAATTGCTTTGATCATGACTTCCTCCAAAAATCACATCATTGTGTACTTTGCTCATTTGGATTGTCTTTAGCGGGCTCCAATGCCGATGAATCGCACCTGCACAACGCAGCTTCGACCTTACAGATTGCGGATATATGCTTGATCTTCCAGAAACTTTTCCAACGAAATCTGCTGCTTTTCGTACATCAATCCCCAGCGGTCAAGAGAGTTTTCCAGCGGGGCGGTTCCGGTATCAAGACCGGAATAGATCAAGAGCGGCAGTTCTTTCAGCCTGTCTTTTGTCTGCTGAAAGCTGCTGTCGCCAAAATGCTGTTTTAGAAACACCAGAGCCTTTTTGGTGTCGGAAATCCCGGTTACAATCAGGCGGATGTAGTGATAGGGATATGCTGTTTCATATTCCTGCGTTTTGGGTACATCCAAAACGCTTTCGAGAAAATCTTCCAAACAATCAAAGGCAGGCTGAAAGTCCCAAGTTCCGGCGCCATGTTCTGCCCAGAACACGGCTGTATCGTTCCGTCGCAGGTCCAGGCAGTATGGATCACCAGCATCAGACGCAATCACCACAAGATGCTCGTCCCAATCTTTAATTACCTTTTGTTCCACAGGATTATAGGCGTATCCCTCCTGGCCCTTCACAAGGGTATCCAGTCCCCACAGTTCCAGGGCCTCATAGGTATCATTGCTCCACACGGTTCGCAGTCCACAGCAGCGCTCCAACAGCATCCAATAGTCTGCCGGAAGTTCCCAGCGTCTGCGGATCTGGCTCTTATACTGCTTGGACATGGCTTGCTCCATCGCAGGTATATCAATTTGTCTTAATAGCTCGTCCAATAATTGCTCCAATCGGCTTTTCATCAATATCACCTCTCATTTTCGGGTGATACTATTCTCCACCCGGATGTCTGCACCCGGATAACAGGACGGAAAAAGTCATAGTCATTGTGAATCTCATTATCCTCCCGAACCTCCGGTTTACAGTGAGGGGAACAGGGTAAATATCCAAGCAAAGGACCCATGCCACCGCAGACATTGCAGCCGCCGTCGCCGCCGCAGGTGGTCAATGTTTTCCCGTCTACCAACTCCCGCTTATAGGGGTCGTAGGCGATAGACAGGCCAAAGAAGTTGGGCTGCTCCATGTCGTATGGCTTACCCTGATCTTCCCCGTTTTCAAAGTGGTGCAGTTTCATCTTGTGGTCCAGTCCATCCCCCCAGGGAAACAGGGTGCGGCATCCGCCCCCGCACAGATAGGCCCACTCATCCGGCGTGGGAAGGCTGGCTGCCAGCTCCCACAACAGGGACCGCTGAAATTCCGGGTAGGTCATTGGATGGCACAGCCACGCTCGCCAGCTATCACCATTGCGTTCAAAGCGGACAGTTTCGTGTATTTCAAAGCTCTGGCTGTTCTGGCCCGCCCACTTCTGCAAGTTCTCCAGCCAGTCGGGGTGGGCGGTGATGCGTGGATCGTTCATGGGTACGCTTTCCCAGCCAATTTCCTCCAGTTTTCTGCCCACGAACATGGGGGCGATGGTCACCTGGCGTACTGGGGTCATGCCCTGCCTGAGAAATTCCTCCGCAGAGCCCTCATATTCGATTTCCGCAAAAATATCCGCCAGTTCCTCTTGGTTGGCCTTGTCCATTCCTTGGACAAAGCTCTCCCAGCCAAGAATCACGGTATCGCCCGGGACAAAGACAAACTCCCGGCCACCTTTTTCAAATAGGCCGGTGGTGCAGCTTTGTCCCCAGCGGGAAAAGGCGTATAGTTCCTTGAATGTCAAATGATAACGAGTCGCCAGCGTCTGCATCAGCCAGAGCTTATCGGACAGTTTCAATGTATCAAATTGTGGTCGAAATAAATTCTCGTTCATAACAAGACCTCTTTCAATTTGCTCCGGCAGACTGTGATTCCTTTTCCACAAGGCGAACCGCCTCCGTCAACAGCTTGGGAAGCTGATTCCTTTCTGCTGTTTCATACTGCTGGACTGGATGCGTCCAATCAAAATTTTGAATGATAGAAATGATGTATCTGTCCTGATACCAGCCCATATCCAGCAGAAAGCAGTTCGGATATTCTACTTGCAGCATATCTTCTTTTTGCGTGATATCCAAAAAGATAATCTCTCCAGTGCCAAAATCCATCTTTGACCAGACTTGCACGGCAAAATTCCTCCTCACGATTCTCCGAAATGCTCCAGGTACAACTTCCGCACGGAATAGGGACCAACAAGGGTCGTTTCCTTTCGGCCATCCCAAGAATACACATGAATTTCGCCTTCATCCCCAATGTACCGCTGTTCCTCAAAGGGTGCGGGAAAGGGGAAGCTTTCTACAATGCTCCAATCAATCTTGGGCTTCAGCCCATCAAACTCCTCGCGCTTGAGCCTTTTGAAATTGAACACCAAGGCCGCTCCAATTCCATCGAAAAGCAAATCTGCGTATTCTCTGGGGGTAATATTCTCGCTCACATTGGCAGCTTTGATGTCCACATTCAGAACCTTGTCGCCGCAGTTTGTCCATATTTTATTGGGAGAGAACCAGGTAGTCCGATCTTTGCCGCCTGCAAAGTCCTCGCGGAAATAGCTTCTGTTGGCGCTGTCCATCTCGACCCCTTCCCGAAGCAAGCCGTTGTATGAGGAAAGCGGAAAATATCGGTGTTTTGCCGGGTCAAACTGGTCAAACGAAATGTCCAACAGATACCCATGCTTCTCACTACGCATAAGCTTGTGTGGCTTCACAATGTTTTCTTCGATGAAACTCCAAATGTACTCGTCCACATGAATAGATACACGAGGGCGACTGAATAATGTGATTTTGTAGTGATCCTCTCTGTCCATTCTCTCCGTATTGAACCAAATACGATGAATTTTAACCATAGTTATCCCCTCGCGTGATTTCTGCCAACGACACTTCTGTTTCCGCCTAAAAAAGTAGTTCACCGAAAAACAGCCTGAGAGTTACGGCAGATAATGATTCAAGCTGTGGCTTGCTGAGAGGAGTGTAGTGAAGGACGATTTCTCCATACAACTCCGTGTTGATGTGGTGTTCTTCCAGATACCGCAGAACCTTTCGGTTGTTCCGCACGATATTTAGACGAAACCTGGTATTATCAAGGGCATATTCAAAACAGTCCGGGTCAATCAACTGACCATTGGCTGGATCGTTCATTTCCAAGCGGAGTGCTTCCGCGCCGGTCTTGCGGGAGAGTGTAAAGTAACCATCCTCCAGTTCAAAGAACAGGCAGGACAGCCCTTCCTCATTGTCCAGCTCCCAAGTCATTCTTTTTGCAAATAATTCCATCATTTTACCTCAGACTGCGTTCCAGTCGCACAACATTTCATTCTGCGTGACCCGGCGCAGTTCGTCCCGTACCTCCATTAGAGCAAAACCCAGCAGGTTTTGCCCCCGCCACTTCATCGGGTCCTGCGCCTCCAGGGAGTTGGCTGAAAGCCGAATGCCCCAGATGTTATCGTAGGGACTGGCCTCCGCCAGCACACTATCTCCGGTGGAGAGGAGAAATTCCCGCAGGTTGCGGTTCTGGCTGAATTTGCACCAGTTGCCATTCAATACAATGGCGTATTTGAACTTGTCCCATACCTTCTGGTCAAACCTCCGCACCTTGCGGCCCAGGGCCTTGATCTGTTTCGGGTCGCTGCATTTCAAAATTTGCTCCCGAATCTCCTGATCGCTGAACAGTTCCGCCTTGCCTGCCATCATATACTGCTCCATACAAAGATAGGTATTGGCAACGGACCAGAAATCCTCCATCCACCACTGGCTGAGACAGCTTTTTGTCAGCTGGCCGTCCTCGGCAGGCTGATGGCCCCAGAACAGACACAGTTCCCGCTTTCTCCCCATGGAAAATTCCTGCTGGAGCCACTGGCGAGTGTACTTAGGGCTTCCTTCCGGCTGCCACGCATTCACCCAGAAGTCCCCATGTTCCAGCACTTCGCTGCTATCTTCGTCATCCCACCAGCCCTTCCAGGTTACCGGCTCGGGAAAGAGGGTGCGGTATTCTGTCTGCTCATCCGGGGAGAGGGTGTCCAGCCAATCGCCAAATCGGTATATGTAATCCTCCCCATAGCCCATGCGCCAGCCAATAGAGTATCTCTCGATCTCCCGGTGGGCCAGCCAAGGGGGAGGCATTATTTTCTTTTCCTGTAATGCCATATCATTTTCCCTCGTCTCACAGCAATTAAGTTCTTGTTTTCCTACCATATAATCAAACTTCCGTCTGTTGGTAAGATTGGAACTCCGTTTTCATTTTCCAGATTCGTTTCATGCGATGCAAATCTTCCACTCCAGCCAAGCACGATATGACCATCCTTGTAAATATCAATGATCCGGCTGAAAAATAGAGGGAACTGAGGAAACCTTTCAAGGAAGTATTGTTCAACCAGCAAATATTGCACCATTCGGCACAACTGAAGATCTATACTGTCAGGAAAGCCATAATCACGAAGGAATCTTTTTTCCACCGAGTTTAGATCGAGGCCATTTGCCTTCAATGCTCTTTTTTCATAAGTGCGCCAACTGGCCTCCACACATGGCATGAATTCATTCTGGTAAAACTTCCACCCAGCCGTTTGCAGAATAAAGGTATCTGCACGACAAATGCCTTCTTTGAACAAATTCGTAAGGCAGACGGTTCCTGAGTAGTTCTTTGTATGCAGCAGTAGTTTTTCTGCTCGTTTTGGGTCCTTTTCCTGAAGATATGGGTAATACGATGGTTTATCATACGGAACTCCACAACAGGAAAACCAGGGTATTTCATCGAAAGAACAAAGGGTTTCATTCATTCCTTCCGTAAATACAATCTTTTTCTTGAAAAGCATACTCAGCCCTCATAACTACTCCAAGGTCATTTCACAAAGAACCAGCTTGTCTTTCTCATCGCTGAGAAATGCCCGATTTCCCCATACATCCAGCACATGGAAGGAAGCGTATCCACGGGGCATGGCAAGGTCGATCAGCACCAAATCCGAAAGGCGCAGCACCTTTTGTTTACCCTTCCAGTCATCATTCTTAAAAATGGGAGATAGGATCAGGCAAGTCCTGTCACCGGAGAATTTTCCGCGCATCCCATGTTTTCCGGGCAGGCGGCTTAAATTATCTTTGCCCCACAGTTTCTTTTTGAATAGTCCGTTTTCCTCCAGTTCCAGATACCAATAGTAGCCCATGAGAGAAAGACCCGCCGGATTGATGGTGCTGCTTTCCAAAAAGGCATAAAACTGTCCGTTCTGTTCCAGTATGGAACCAATCATAGGATAGTTGTAGTGAAAGTCTGCCTGGGCAAAATTGCCGCCAGCTCGCTCTACCGCCGCCAAATGGGTCTGTCGGGTTCCTGCTTTGCTGTATACGCAAGAGCCGCTTTCTGCCCAGTGTGCAGTCATGGTTTCAAAATCTACCGTCAGGCTGGTAAAACTGTTGGTCGCATCAGCGGAGTTGTCCACTCGGCACACAATAGGGAAAACGCCCTGGCTTCCGGTGACGGCCACCGGCATAGGGATGCCCTGGGCGCACCAGTTATCCATGGGGATCGGAGTCCACTCTCCATCCATCTGCGGCATCCACCAAAGGGATTTACTGGCGGGGCAAACCAACAGTATTCCTCTGTCGCATGAGAGCAAGACAGGAACTTCCCAAACATCTTGCTGCTCTTTCGGCTCCGGGCTGGGAATCCACCTGGAAACTTCGCCTTTGACCCACAAAACGCCGCTGCACTTTTGCACGAGATGATAGGTCCAAAACACAATTTCATCCTCGCTGCGGGCTACCATACCTTTGCATCCAGTCGGGCTGTATTTGAAGGAAGTTCCCGTCAGTTCAAATTCCTCGAACTCCCAGTTCTTTATCACTTTTAGTTTCGCTTTCATGCTTTCACCTCACAGCAAATCTGCTTTGATACCGCACCGTTCCAGAACCGGCAGCACCTGTTCCGGCTTAGAGGACATGAGGGTAATATGTTTGAGATTAGGGAACTGGCGCAGTTCATCCTCCGTAATGGTATTGAGATCAAAGGCTCCGTCCTCGCCATCCCAGAACGGACAGAGCTGGGTATAAATCTCGCTGCCGCCATCCATCTCGATTTCTGTGACCTCCGGGGCCAGCCGCGCCGGGACAGGGTATTGTTCCAGCCACTTCTGAATCTCTGGGATAGGTTCATACCCTTCCGCGTCAATGTCGATCTTGCGGCGACTGTACTCTCTGGCAAACTCATAGGCGTCCAGTTTAGGAGCCAGTAAGCCTTTCTCATACATCAGGACTTCCAGCACCGCCAGTTTGAAGTTGAAACTGGTAAAGGTGAGCACTGGCTCAGTCGGCTTGGATAACTTGTATTTCTGCGCTTTCGCCGTCTTTTTCTCTGGCTCTTTCCAGCTGATCTGCACCATAGCGGAGAGGGCCTCCAGCTGCTTTCTGCGCTCTGCCTGCTCCTCTGGAACAGGACCCGGCAAGCGGGTATAAACGGTAAAGCCGCCTAATTTGAGGGTATGGGCAAATCCGGCGAAATCCTTCCAGCTGGCCTCCCGGTAGTCCTTGGACCCGATCCAAACCGCTCCGTCAAATGTCTGCCGAACCGCATACTCTCCCTGTGCCGCTACCCGGACACCAAGGGTTTTGATGGTCTGCTCATCTTCATCTAACCAGCCCTGGAGTCCAAGCTCGTCCCACAAAGCAAGTGCCTGGGTATAGGGACTCTCTCGGCCAGTCATGGGGCTTTTTCGTGTTCCATTTTGCAGGACAATGCGGGCAGGCCCCAACTTTTCCGCCAGCTGCGAAAGGGTAAACGGCGGCGTAAATACCGACCCCAGGATGGTCAGGCTGTCTTTTTTGAGAATGATTTTTCGCTCCGTGGCCTTGGACGGTAGAAAGATGGGCAGATTCGGGTACACTTCTTTGTACTCCCGCCATTCCAGCTTTTTGGGCTTGTTTGCCGTCCGAAGGAAGCCCCAGAAGTCGATGGGATAACGAAATACCGGCCCAACCCTGTCCCGCCGGGTGACGATGACCACCGTGCCATCGGTGAGTATTCCAATGTGCTGCATTTTCTCCCCGCCGAACATTTCCGGACGGATACGCAGCACTTCACGGGTGTTCCTATTGATGAGCTGGGCAAAGTCATCGGAGAGGATTTCGCCGTTTCCCTGCACCAACAGCCAGTCCCCGGTAAACCAGCGTAGTTTCAGCCCCTCGCCCATTCCGGGCAGGGAGGCGATGCGGCACCGCCCGATGTCCATGTCCAGCTCCAGCAAGCATTCCTCCACACGCCCCTTGCCGCTGACGGCGTGGATCATGTAGATACGGCCTGTGCCGGGAACGGGGACGGCCTCGGAGAGATGGTCGTATCCATACAGAGAGAAGGCGTGTTTTGTTACCTTGCCGTTTTCCCAGCGGTAAATCTGCCCCTTGTACCACTCGTTGGAAAAGTAGACCCGGCCCAGACCGTCTGTCGTAATGCCGCAATGGTATTTGGTGCTCCATCCATCTTCCGGCAGAGTCCAGTTTTTCACATCCTGGCAGGTGCCCCGGTCAGTCAGTTCAATCCGCGTAGCGTTGGTGGGATCGCCCACCCAGAGGGAATGGTCAGCCCAGCACAGGGTCCGGGGTGGACCGTCATATCCAACGGGGGACGGTTCGGCCCAGTTGAGCGTGGCTGGATTCTTGCTCAGTAATGCTCGGCCAATAGTCCCGCTGCCAGCGGTCCTGGACGCGGCATAGAGTCCATTTTCTGCGGAATAAGTGAGGCACCCAAGATGCGGCAAACTGTGGGCGCGGGTCACCTGGGGCGGACGCTGGCGCAGATCGGCCACACAGCCGTTTTTCCATTCTTCTGCATCCTGGTTTTTCCATTCGCCCGCCGCAAAATCACCCGCCAGGGAGTTGAAGAAATAATCGTACTCATCCTGAAGTATGTACTCCTCGCAGGGCATCAGCTTCCCAGGGTCCTGCTCCTTGGCATGGTCGCCCCATTTTCGCCCTTGCTGTTTCATCAGGTGGCAATATTGCCCCTGCTTTTTGCAGTAGCGTTCCCATTCGTTGCGTTCTTCTTCTGGGATCAAGGCAAACAGATACTCGTCCTCATCGTCCAGGTTATACAACGCCCAGCCGAAGGCAGAGAGTTCCTGCCCCAAGGCCGCCGCTCCTTTTTCATGGGGCAATTTCATATATTGGATGCCGATAGCGTCAAAGCGTTCATCCAGCAGCGCCGGGACCTGTGCGCCCCATTTCCCTCGAAGTTCCGCCAGAGTGTCCTGTACGGCTCCGTCAAATTTTAGAATGTCCAGCGCATCGGATATGATTTGTGCCCAGTCTGGCATGAAAGTACCCCCTTTTTAGTGCCTCAAAGTTTGCTGCTCAGCCGCTTGACTGGCGCAGACATTACATCTGGAAAATGCTTACACAGAATCTCTGTGAATAAGGTCATTGCAAGAAACGGCTTGAGATTACCTGCTGCAATCTCAAAATATTGAGAATAGCCCCAATCCAACTCATCTTCTCCGCACCAAAAGTTGAGAAGTTCTGCCCCCAGATCCATCCGCTGACTGGATAGGGATTTCCATGGAATCTGTGACCGCAGATACTCCTGAACCTCTCTGAGCTGTTCTGCGGCAATGCGCTGATGGGCATAATCCCACACATTCTTGAAATAGGTATCCAGTTCTACATAGCCAGAAAAGAGGATGCCGCAATCAATCTTGGAAAATATCTCCACCATACAAAGGATGCGCCGCCGGTGAAAAGCCTCCATTTCCCGTTCCAAGGCCTCAGCCTGAATCATTTCGTGTTTCTCTATACAGGCATAAGCTTCATTTTCTGGTATCTGGAACGCTTCATCTACTTTTTTGGCTATGGTAAACATCTGGATTTCATCGGCATTCTTGCGCTTGCGTAGGTCATCCCAACTGCCTCGCTCCCATTTATCCTCTTTTGAATAACAAGCAGAGCATATCGCCTGTGCCGGGTCAATTTCTCTCGTCAAACAGTAAGGACAAAGAATTTTCGCATTCTCACACAATCTGATCGGCTCCTTTATATTATTCCATGTCCGCTTCTATTTCTTCCGCTTCCGACAAGCCATATACATCCGTTGGCGTATCCCCTGAAAACTCAACCATAAGTCCAAATGGCTCCCCCACAGGAAGGGTACAAATCTCAAAGTGCAGGCCCCATTCTGTCTCATCATAAAACAGAAATTGCGGCTGCTCGGCGGGAATCTCCGTTTCAGGGAATGGAGCGCGCTGCAATCCAAACTTCTCAGGGCTTTTACCAATCTGCGCCTGAATCTCATGCTCCGCTTTTGAAAGATACTCCCGCCAGTTTTGAAGCACAGAACGGATAAAATCCAGGTTTGCCGACCGGAGTTCAGATGTGTTCAAAATAATGGAAAACAGGATCTCTGTGTCTGCGATTCTTCCAGTCCAGCAGTGGATGGTCCCTGGTCCTTTCTGAAAGGTCAGTGCTCCCAATCCCAAATCGGAATGTTCAAAAAACTGTTCCATATCATTCTTGCCCCAATCCCCAGGTTACAGCGACAGCCATGTGGTCAAAGCACTAATTTCCTCCCACAGCAATGCGGATTTCCCAGCGGCGGCAAAGGCTTTTTGGACACCGCCATAGCGCCGCTCGGAGCGATCCGCCAGCTGGAGCGCGGCTGCCTCCAGATTGGGAATCGCCATCACAGCATCTGCCAGCGCCTGGGCGGAGAGTTTATCCCCGATCAGAGAGGCGGCAAAGTAGCGCAAATGGCTGTGAGAGAGGGCGGACAAATCGTTTAGTTTATGCAGCTCATAGAGTTTCAGGGCATAAAGGGAAGGAAGCCCATCCAGAGCCGGTAGTTCCTGCACAGCTGGGAGTGACTGGAGATAGAGTTTCTGAAGCCGGGTCGCTGGAGTCAGGAAAGCGGCAAGATCTTCCGTTTTCCGCATTTCCTCCAAATGGAGATAGGTAATGCTGGTGAGAAGTGGGGTGATGTCGCCATTCTTTTCCCCACGCAGGTGGAGAACACGCAGGCCGGGGAGAGAAACATTGTCCCAGGAAACAGGGGCCGACAGCCATTGGGACAGTGTATGAAGCTGCTTTAGCCCGGAGAGAACTTCTACACCCTCACACTTTTCCATTAGGGTTAGTTCCTCCAGATTGGGATAATCTCGCAGGAAGGACAGATTCACCTTCCGCTCTCCCGTCACAGATAGGCACCGTACCGCATCCGGCTTTCGCCCATTCAGATCAATCTTTTCTCCGCCGCGCCAGAAAACTGCGGTGCAATATGCCTGTTCCATGTTGCGTTCTCTCCTTATTCTTCTGTGTTATTCAAACTTGGTATCCGGTCTTTGGAAATATACAACATGGTCTACATCTTCCATGTATTCCAGCATTTCATCTGTACTATGTTGAATCTTGTATTCCAGTTCGTTCTCTGTCAGAGGAATCACCTGATAAAAACCGACCCAACTTCCATCTGAGAGCTTACAGACGGCAGCACCCTCCGGCGCATCCTGTACGCCTAAAAGAACACACCCTGCCAGCAATGTATTATCTGCGTATGGTGTTCCGTTTTGAATAGAATGCCCATAGCCCAGCCAAGTGCTTTCTATGATTGGAAATCTTGCTAAATAGCGAAGCAGCTCTACTGGCCAATTTTCTTGGCTTTCCTTACTTTCAGGGTTCCACTCAGGCGGAAGGCACATCATCAGTTCTATCCGAGAGGGAAGGCCATCCTCTTGATATTCACTTGGGATCTTCATCGAAAACGCACCCATGCCTGTGGTTACCAAAGTATAATAGTTGTGTTCCTCATGGGGCGGAATGATGGAGACATCAACATGAATATCTTCGCTGAAAAACTCATGAACCACTGTTGTGGCTTTTCCAAAATATTTTTCGATATGGTTGTCCAATCGTTCAAGTTCATCGGGACTATATAACGCAGGATTCTCCAAATACTTTCCAGTAATCATTGATCACACACCTTACTTCTTTTCTCGGCTTACATCATCAACACCAGTAATCATCAAATTCTTACCAAAACAGTCCTATTGTACTCATGCCAGTTCCGCATCCAAAATCTGCACCTGTTTTCCTTTATCATTCACATAGTAAAGTGCAATGTAGTCAATGCCGTCCCGTTTGACCTGCTCCCAGGGCATCCGCTCACCGTTAACCAGTTCCACGGTATCAGCCTCGTCTACCTCGAAGCTCTCTTTTTCATCCTCATAGTCGATATTGTAGCCCAGTTCCAGCACCAACTTGGAGGCAGGGATCTCATACCGCTGGAGGGGGCGATGCGCCAGCTGGGCTGGATTGTGTTCATCGCAGAACATATTATCATAACCATGCTGCCCACCGTCGAAGATGACGAACTCCTCGCCGCTCTCTGGGTCGCGGGCTGCCACCAGTCCGGGGGTCTCGCCTCTATCTATGATATAGGATTGGGACTCTCCCTTCACTGTGAGCAATTCTCCGTAATACCACACTTCCAGCAGTTCATTTCCGGCAGAGGAGCAGAGGGTCACGGTGGGCAGGCGCTTTTGTTTTCGTTCTTTGACATGGCCCTCCAGCCAGGTAGGGATTTGGGGAAAGGAATCCCGTTTCTTCTTTTTTCGTGGTGATGCCTGTGCATCGTTCCACGGCTCCATATCTAGAATGATGATCCATCCGCTATAATCGCTGTACTTCATTGTGGTGTGCGCCCGGATATAATCCTCCCCCCAGAGGGCCACATCCGCCTTACTATACCAGGTAGTCTGCGTTACACCATCCTCATTGGTAACATCGCAGCAGAGGTAATCTTCTGCTTTCCCGTTTCTCAACGCTATCATACGAAGAATTTCGGTATCTTCCGGTGTGACTTCACGAAAGTTCAATTTTAATGCCATAGGGGAGCCTCCCTGTATCAAAAGGTGTCGTAGCCAACCTTCGGGCTTGGCACGAACTGCTCGTCAAAGGACACATTGAGATAGAGTTCCCCAGCCGGAGAGTCCCCAGTATCATAGCAGAGGGAAAATGTCCCGTAACAGCCGGATTTGTCTATCGTAATGTCGGTCAGGGCCAGACCGGGGATGTCCTCATCATCGGGGAATTCTTTCTGTAAGATCTCGTGGGCCTGCCGGTCCAACTCATCCAGTTCCTGAGCTAATCGCTCCCAGAAGGGCATGGCCAGAATCTCTGCCTCGGTATAACCATTGCAGTTGATATGCAGTTCCTTCCCCGCCCGGTGCGCCGTAAGGTAGACCCCGCAGCTCATTACCTCCCAGTTGTCCGCATTCCATAAAGATAAGAGTTGCTCTTTTGTCATTTGTGTTCTCTCCTTATTCCTCAAACTCTCCCTCAATCATTCCATTAAGATATTTTCCGGGATCAGCAATAAATTCCTCCCATTTGGCTAACGGATGAAACTCCTTATGCTCAATGTCCAGATACCAGAGTTTCTTATCTCTGGGACTCCACAGCAGCAAATAGTCGCTGTAATTGTCCATTTTCGCCATAAGGGAGAGCAACTTTTTCCGTTTCCAGGTCATCTCCTGTACATCCATGTAGGGGTACAGTTCCGCCCATTTCACCAGTTCCCGCTCTGGAAATTCCAGACGCAAGGGGCCGGTCTTTAAGTATTCCACCAGCTTGGCAGGCAGCTTGTAAGGCGTGAGTTGACGCGCCTTTTCCTGTTCGTTATGCCATTCCTCCGGCTCCAGAGCTTTTAAGTAGGCGGCCATTTCCTGATTTTTGTTCTGTACTGCCACGGTGTAGGGCCGGTCACCGTATTTATCCGGGATGGTGATGTCTGCACCCTGTTCCACAAGCCAGCGCACCATAGAAAAATCGTTGTGCCGTGCAGCTTCAGTGACAGGAGTCGAAGCGTAGGGAAACACCATATCTGGCTTGTGATAGTTGATGTCCGCCCCGTTTTGAATCAGATACTCCACCAGCAGCTGATTTCCATGGCTCGCCATACTGCGCAGGGCTTCACCGCCGTATTGTTTCAAATCCATGCCCATCCTTTTCAAAATGGGGAGTACATTAGGCTCATCCCGATCCACCAAGTGGAGAAACAGCCTGCATATATCCCTTTGCGTTGCGGGGATTCTGACTCCCACATCTACCAAAAAGGAAAACAGGGTCAGGTCTTGACTGCGCAGGGAACCACAAAGCAATTCTTCCGGGTTATGGGTCAAATCTGCTCCGCATTCGATCAGGAGCTGTACCATGTCCATCCGATTTTCCAGTACAGCCAATTCCAGCGGAGAGGCTTCGTCATCCCGCGGCCAATCTCCAATCATTACATGATAGCATTGTGGCTCATTGGGAGAATGCCCTGCGTGAAGCAGGGAACGAATCGCCTCTATGTCACCACTTTTGATGGCAGCCATCATGGGAGGTACATTTGAATAGCTTACTTCACTCATCCGAGTCCTCCTTATAGTCTATTGAAAAATTTCCTGATACCTTTCTCTCAGTTCCTTCGGAGCCGTCTTAATGACCTTGCTGCCGCCGTTTTCAGAGGCTTGCCCCCAGATGGCCCAGAGCAGGCTCTGCCAAGCGATGGCCCGGAATTTCGGGTCTTCGTTTTCTTCCGGCAGGAGATAAGCGGAAAAGCGGCGCTTGACTGCCAGCAGTGCATCCAGGCTTTCCCCATTGGCTATCAGGCTGCGGAATTCTCTGGCAGGCTCCAGCCACTGCATAGATAATGCGCCCCGCACCAATACCCTCAGCGTCCATGGTTGAAACCCAAACTTTCGGATCAAGGCATGAAGGAATTTCCCTTGCAGAGAGGAGTGCTCGTCATCGCAGAGATCCAGATATTCCGTCACCAGCGGCACCCACGGTTCTCCCTCCAGTCCCAGGGCAAACACGGCGAAGGTACCGGGCATCGCACAGGCTTCATCTGCGAGGTTTTGGTACCACTCAAACTCCCGCATAGCCAGACGAGCGTATCGCTCCATAGCCGGATGAAGATTGGGGTGCTGCACAGCACAGGCAAAGAGCTGATTGACTCCCTTTTTGGGCAGGCCGGGAATAGGCAGATAGAGTTTTTCCTTCCCACGGAACTCCACCGAGTAACTGCGGGGAAATTCCTCCTGCTCCAACACCGCACACAGGTAGTCCAGGATTTCAGCATAGCACTCCTCGGTGGAGTCCCTGGCGGTGATGCGGATGGCAGCAAACGCATCATTGGCCGATGCGGTGAAATGCTCCGTCTTACGCTGCTGGATGTCCTTTGGTAATTTGCCGCTGCCGGCTGTTTTCAGTTGCTTCACCATATCCGGGCGAAGCTGGGAAACCAGATCAAGGTAGTGTTCGGTTATAACCGTATTATCGCTGGCTCCATACACCGTATAACAGACCGCAACATAGCAGGTAAAGCGCAGCAGGTTCTCGTCCACATCCTCCGGCCGCAGCTCCGGCCATGCGGTACAGAGCGGGAAAGGCGAAAAGTAGTCCTCATTCTCTCTAATCTCAAAAAACCTCTCCTGCACCTGGTGTTTAATGTATTTTCCCAAGGTATGGCCAATCTCCCTCCAGCCCACCAACCGTCGCAGGGCATCGCAGAATACAACCGCTTCCTCATAGGGGAATCCCTTCAAAGGCAGTTTGTACAGATACCGCTCCAGGAGCTGGCTGGGAAGAAAGGGCGTTCCGCTTTGGTTCCGAACGACCACCGGATAGCCGGAATGGTTTTCTTTTGCAGTTCCATCCAACACATCCTGGATGCACTGATCGGCGTGTTCCAGCACTTCGGGGTTCGTATCTGGTTTCTGGATCAAATAGTAACGGCCTTGTACGCCGTCGCGTTTCGGCAAACTCATAGCAGGCCACCACTTCCTTCCTGGTTCTTCGTTATCGGAATAAAAATCTGTCGGTAAAGTTCCTTCAGTTCCTCCGGAGCTGCTTCCACTACTTTCTGACCACCCTTGGCGCTGGCTTTGCCCCAGATCACATAGCAGACCGTTTCCCATGCGTATTGCAGCACTTCTTCCGGGCTGGCTTCTGTTTCCTCGGCGGGTTCCTCGTCCTCGTCATCATCGTCATCCTCGTCGGAGGAAAAACCGCTGGGAACGATCTCGGACAGATGGATTTTTGCCTCCAGCAGAGCGTCCAGGCTTTCTGCGTTTGCCATCCACGCGGCATAGTCCTTGGAATACTTCATGTTCTGCATGGACAGCACCCCACGGACAAATACAGGGACGGTATCGGCGGTAAATCCGAACTGTTTCACATACTCCCGGAGGAATTTTTCCTGTAAGTGGGAGTGCTCATCATCGCAGAGATCGAGATAATCCCAGAGGAGCTGCCGCCACTCTTGCCCCAGCATTCCCAGGGCGAACACGGCAAAACTTCCGGGGAGCGCGCAGTGCTCATCGCTGAGATTGGTGTACTGCTCATATTGCCGCATGGCAAGCCGGGCGTACCGTTCCATCAGGGGATGGAGGCCGGGGTACTGCACGGCACAGGCAAAGAGCTGGTTTACTCCCTTTTTGGGCAGTCCTGTGATGGGAAGATAACTCTTTTCCGGTCCTTTGAACTCCACCCCATAGCTGCGGGGAAAATCCTCTTGCTCCAGAAGCTCACACAGGTAGTTCAGCACTTCGCAATAGCATTCCTCTGTGTTGTCCCTGGCAGTAATACGGATCACAGCAAAGGCATCGTTGGCCGATGCGGTGAAGTGCTCTGTTTTTCTCTTTTGCAGAGAGATCGGTAGCCTGCCGGTTCCATTTTCCCGGAGCTTTTTCACCATATCCGGACGGACTTTCTCCACCAATCCAAAGAGGTAATTGGCGTCCAGATACTGAAAGTCCATACCATATACCTTATAGCTCACCGCCACATAGCAGGCGAAACGCAGCAGCGGCTCCGGGACCTGCTCTGCACGGATACCTGGTTTTAGGGAATACTCCCGATCCCAGAAGTGGTCATCTTCATTGCCTGTCACGATAAAATATTTCTCCTGTAGCTCCCGTTGCAGCATATCAAGTAGATGGTGGTCAATTTCACCCCACCGGCTCTGGCGGCGCAGGTTTTCGCTGAAGGCGATGGCCTTTTCCGCGTCAAGGGTCTCAGCCCGCTGCGCTTCGGTCCATGTCCGAAGCAGTTGCCACACCTCAAAGGGCGCGCCTTCGCTGCTGACCACTACCGGAGGCCAGAGAGAATCAAGCCGCGTGATTCTCCCGTCAATGGCATCCTGGATGCACTGGTCAAAGAGCGGTTGCAGTTCCTCCTGCACCTCGGGCTTCATCCAGTAACAGCGCCCGTCCGCACTATTTCGTTTTGGTAAACTCATATCAGGCCACCTCTTTCCGAACAATAAAAAATGCCCTGCGCCGCACTGCCACAAGGGCAGACGAACGCAGGACATAAAAAGGCCGCGCAAATCTAAAGCCGGTTGCAAAAATCCGACTTGTTCTGGTCTTTGAATGTATTTGTTTGCTCTGTAATCCCACAGAACATGGAAGTTTATCTCTGTGCATCTCGCGTCACCTTATCGCTTCCTTTTTTGCTCGCTGCATTTCATCCAGCAGGGCGTTGATTTGAAATTCTACCATATCATCTGCTACTTCGGGAAACAGGAAAGGCATAGTATCAGGAATAGCTTTATAACTCATCATCATTGTTAAGGACAGATTACCAAATAACCGTGGATCAATGTTGTCCATCGGAACGCCAAAAATTGTAAGTAAGTTGCGATATAAATACAACTGGTCGTTACGAAACGCTTGAAAATTTTCGTTGGAAAGGCAGCGATATACTTGCTGTTCTTCCTCTATTGATAAGACTGCAAACCCAACTTTTTCTCCATAACAACAATTTTTCAAGAAGGTTTTGACGCTTTCTCTCCAACTGAGTTTGGGGTCATTCATCAGTTCTTGTGCATAGCGTAGCAATTTAGGCTGCTGATATCGAAGTGCCTGCATTACAAGTTCTTCTTTTGAAGAAAAAAAGCTGTAAAAGAAAGTTTTAGAAATTCCAACTTTTTCACAAAGAATAGCAATGCTACTATGAACAAGTCCCTGATTTACAATACTTTCAAGAACAGTTATCAGGAGAGCTTCTTTCACTTGTTCGCGTTCCTTATCTGAATAGGATTTTCGTGCCATCGTTCACTGCCACCCTTTCAATAAAATACAAAACAAGGAAATGGTATTTATATTATAAAAGGCAACCAAAAACGATGCAATAGTATATGTGAAAATTTTTTATGAACTAACTAAACCATTAACTTATTTCTGCTGTATCAGGATGGAGAAAAATTATACGAAGATTTTGTTTCAAAGCATAATTTACTGTTTGGCCTGTCCCAGATCGTAGTTTACGATTGTTATCATAGACTGCCAGCAAGAAATCTGCATGATCTACCATATAATAATTTCTCTTTTTATAATCGGATGTAGTTCCACTTTGTCCTATAACAATACATTTTGTGGCATTATGAATAATTATCTGCAACCGCTGTTTGCTCATTGCATCCCATTTCGAATCATGCCCTTCAAATGGAAGTGCAACAATTAACTCAATATCTTGATATCCCGGTTGTTCTTTGAGATATAAGAGTTGTTCGGCTGCCCACATATCTACCCCTAATGCACCTCCAACATAAAAGCGGAAAATACCTTCTTCATCATGCAAATGACAAAATGTTTTTAGCATTGCTTTTTTTATCTTTTTGCACAACGAATACCCTTCATTATACTTGAACTTAAATCGAGTTGGACGGTGCCCAGTAATGGCACAAGCGTATGTTTTTTCCAAAAACTTCACCCCACTTCAAATCTCACGCATACAAAAATGAAATAACGCAAATAAAACGGCGTAAATAGGCATATATTCAATATTATAACACATACTATGTTTATAATCCAGGCATTTCATCTGTTATCCTTGTATATAGCGAGGTGAGGATATGGATGAAGAATTTATCCGCAATCGGATCACCGAATTGCGTTTGAAAAAAGGCGCATCAGAATATCAAATGAGTTTGGCTTTAGGACAGAACCGGAGCTATATTCAGGGGATTTCATCCGGTCGATCTCTTCCGTCAATGGCTCAGTTCTTAAAAATTTGTGATTACTTTGAGATTACCCCTTTGCAGTTTTTTGATGCAGAAGCGGTCAATCCACAGTTAATCCGTAAAGCGATGGACGGAATGCGAAAACTCAAGGACGAAGATCTGATTATGCTAATTGGCTTTATTAACCGACTGCAATCCAAGGACTGACGGCGGGGGTTTCGACCCCTGGCCGTCTATTTTTTGCAATTTTTGGATTAACTATTACTTTTTTCTTCATCCGTAAGTATCTGTTCACCTGTACGGTTCAAGGGGGTATAAAAATGGACTGCCCCCCAGTCCACATACGAATCGGGCGGCAGAATTGCCGCCCGATTTTGGTTTCAAAGCCATCTGCAAAGGAGTAGGAATCCGCTGTTGGCAAAGTGGCAGACTGTTCCCCAGGTGTGGGATCAGAGGCATTACAGGCATCCGCAGGGGCGCTTTCCGGCTGCACTGCCGGGGATTCATCAGACGCATCATCTTCCAGCACAGGGGCGTTTTCCGGCTCGTCAGGGCAGAGTAAGTCAGAGCATAAAGTATAGAGGTTGCTGGTCTGGCCGCCGTTCTTACGCTCGTCAAACCGGGCCTGTTTGACGATATATCCCGCCTTCACCAGCTCATCCAGCGCTCGCTTTACGGTGGACACCCCATAGCCACACTTGGCGGCTATGGTCTTGATAGAGGGGAAGCACTCGCCCTCTTTGTTGCAATGCAGAGCCAGGACTTGCAGCACAAGCCGTGCTCTGGGCTTCAGTTCAGAAGAAAATGCCCGCTGCATATACTCAAACTTTACCATATTCCAATCCTCCCAATCATGTCATACTGTTACAGGCGCTTTTCTCCTGCAATATACTTCTCCACAAGCGGCCGGTAGATCTGCCCATTGACCCGTTTCGCAAACAGGTCGTGGGATGCCGCCGCAATCTGCACATTTTCCCCAAAGAGTTCCATACAGTATTCCTGAATTTCCTGCGGCACACAGATCGCTACCGGGCGTACTTCCAACGAACCGCACTCGGACAACGCCTTGTGGAACACCGGAATCTCATAGGGCAGGACACTTCCGCACAGGAGCCGGTGATCCGCGTCACGGAAAATAGAGGTGGGCGTCTGCATCACGCCGCAGTCATAGATGATAAACTGATACTCCCTATCCGGTTCGTTGGTCAGGTAGCAGTCGATCCCATCAATGGTGTAATGCTCCCCATCCGGCGCCGCTTCGTAGATGTTCAGCAGGAGCTGCAGGTGGCGGTTCTGATTGACTTCGATATATGCCACCTCCGCACCTCTGGCCGCCAGCCAAGATGCCAGGTTAAAGGCCGTCACTGTCACGCCGCTCCTGCGCTGCGAACCGGCCACGGCAATACGGATATTCCGGGCGTTCCAGCGGTATGGAATAATTTCATCCGGCTCCGGGGCTTTCTCACGCTGAGTAACTGGCTGTTCGTAGACGGGAGCCTTTACCACATACCGCTGCATCCCATCTTCGGAAAGTGCTTCTGTCAGCTCGTCCAAGGCGTCCTCCATCGTTTCACCCGTAACCAGATTCACAACGCCGATGGACAGTAACCGCTGTACCTCGCCGTTCACATCCTCGCAGCCGGAGAGGATGACGATGATCCGGGCGGAGAACATCATCTGAAAGGATTGCAGGGCAAGGGTGAAATCATTGCCGCTTTCCTCGATACACGCCGCATCCACCACAAAGAATTTGGCGTTGGCATAATTGCGCATATCTTTTGTAACGAAACTTTTCAGGCTGAACCGGCCGACCAGTTTCTTGGCGGGCAGAGTCATATTCCGCACAGCGGGGTCAATCAGGTTGCTTTTCTGGTTACTCGTCAAGTACAACAGCATAGGATTCACCTCCCATATTTTCAGCACTGGTTTTGTCATCCGCCCCGCCGGTCAGCAAAAGGACGATGCCCACCACTACGATCACGATGTAGATAAACAGTTCAATCAGCTTGTTTCGGTTATTCATATCGCACCCCTTTAGTAGATCGCCCACAGGGGACCGCCTGCTGCGGCGCCCTTTCTGGCCTCATCCAGAATGATTGATATATCCCATTCCTGTTCGCTTCGTTTTTTACTGGCAGGATCGGCCACCAGGATTTTTCCTTCAGAGGTCACTCCACGCAGCACCATAAAGTGACCGCTGGATGTGAAGTGGCCTTTTGACATGAGTGCCACAATCAATTTCCCGGATGCCAAAGCATCCACCACGGCCTGCGGGTCATCGGTGCTGATGCTTTCCCATTGAAGCCCAAAGCCCTCCGCAGCCCCCGGTATCAACGAGTGATAGGACCCGTTGCCGGAACACCAATAGCCGTTCTGATACGCCCATTCTGCCATTGTGGGGGGATCAACGGTCTGGTCTGTCAGGCTGGATACCACAATCGCCATAGAGGTCGGGCCACATCCATAACCGCCGATATTATCGGTTCCATACGGAAGATCGGCCCAACGCTCATCCAACTGATTGTAGTAGACAACTTCGGTTGCCCCATCCGTAAAGATGACGCCCTCATAGCTCTGACCACTACCGTCTATATAGTCTTTCTCATAAATGCCGAGCTGCTGGTTGTAACCATATTGCTTCTGAAAATCCTCTACCACGTTTACCTCATCACCAATCAACCATTGGGACAGCACGGAAAAGGGGCTGGTAATGAGGTACAGGATGAAGGCAATCAAAAGCAAAAGCCCCAGAACCGGGGCCAGGATCATAAACAGGATTCTTTTCCGGCTCTCGGAGTCGGTAGCCGCCTGCATAGCCACCTTTGCCAAAATTTTTGCAGTCAACGGATCAACAGCCAAAAAATCACCTCCATAATCAGTCCGGTTCCATACCGGGGGCTTCCATCATCTGCTCCATTTGCAGATTGAACGCCTCCCGCCGTTTACCGGCGCTGTCGTCAATTTCAAACGCTTTTTCTCCTTTGTCATTTTCCCGGACAGATACCATGTAGTCCCCATTGGCGATGAAGCAGGCCGTAAAGAGCGCTCGAATCGCCGGGGCGGGCATCCGCGAAATCTCAAAGGGGGTCGCAGCACACTTGCTGTTCCAGGAAAAGAGGTTGCGGGCGGCATCCGCCGTCATCTTCATCCAGTCATATTCAAATTCCTCTTTCCGCATCATCTTGGTAAAGTCAATTCCATCCGGGCAGAGGTAGCGATCCATCTTCTCAAAGAGAGCCGGATGGGAAGCCATCAGGAAAAGGGCGGCATGATAGGAAGCGTCCAAATCACTGCCCCCCCAGCGTATAGCAGCCATCTTGTTGACCAGGTATTCGTATCGTTCCGCATGATTCATCTGAAAACCTCCTGTGTGGAATAAGTAAGGCGACCGGGATTGCTCCCGGTCGCCACCGAATTACCGGCCACCAGCTTTGCCCATATAGGAAAACTTGTAAGCCGGAATCTCAAAGTTTACATGAAGCCGCTTGGACCCAATGATAAAGAGCGCGTGTCCGCGCCGTTTGCTCTCCAACAATTCCTGCTCCGCGTCCGTCAGGTTGTAGAGGTCTTTGGTTTCCTGAAGGTTTTTGCCGTCGCAGCCCATCAGGATTTTATAGCACGGAATATCCAAAAGGGCCTGCCCGTACATTTTGACCTCCGGGGCCAGGAAATCCACCACGGAATGAGAAATGATCGCCAGTCCAGCTTCATATTTTCTTGCCCGCTTCTCCACATTGCGCAGGAACACCAGGGATTGCGGAACCTGCGGGTCGATCATCAGATATGCCTCGTCACATACCAACAGGCAGCGCTCATTCCGGTCGCGGCTCATTTCCTCCCAACACCAGCTCAACAAATTCAGATACTGCGTGCGCTTGACATTATCCGACGCATTTTGCAGGTCGTGGGTATCCAGGCAAATAAACCGGGAATTGGCCTCCAGCGTGGTGTGACCATTCCACAGAAAGCTGTCGCTGCCCGCTGCGGCGTCGTACAGCAGCATTGCCAGATCACGATATACCGGATTCTCCTTGTTGGCCTCCGCTTTCTTTTCCAGCAGGGCGTGAAGGTCGGACAGAATGGGAAAATCCGTGGCCTTGAGCTGCCGAATATCCGTTTCCCAGAAGATGCCGAACTGATTGTAGAGTTCAATGATCGTCTGCTTGAGGATCGCTTTCTGCATATCCGTCAGGCTGGGCAGATACAGGGAAAATTCAATCTCCAGCGTTTTCATGTGCAGCGCCATATCAGACATACCGTTTCCTTCATCGGTATAGAGTTTGTCGGTTTCATCGTCATCGTCACGGGGCGCCGGTCTGATCTGCAAAAGGTTGGAGCGGCCGTTTTTTCCACCGCCAGCGTTGAGCCAGCTTCCGTTCAGGTTCCGGCACATATCCTTATATTCGGATTCCGGGTCGATGCACAGGATTTTCGTCCCCTTCATGTATTCCGAAAGCATGATGTGCTTCACAACGGTACTCTTGCCGATACCGGCCACACCCATAATCACGAAGCTACTATTGGTGCGGTCGTTTCCGCGCTCCCAGGTATCCAGAATCACCAGGCCGCCGTTGCTGTCCTTTGCAAAATAATAGCCCCGGCCATCGTTGTAACCGGAGCTGGCAAACGGGAACCCGCCCACAAAGGTACTCATGGGAATAATGCGGGACACGATGCTGTCCACCGTGGCGTTAGCCGGATAGGTGGGAGAAATGCTCTGGAACCCTTCCTTTTGGAGATTGGCGAGGGTGCGCACCTTGCACTTCTGGATGTTGAAGGCACTCTCCACACGGCGGCAGACCTTTGTGAAGTTGGCCTCATCCTGTGCAATCGGCATCACGGTCAGCGACATCATGGCAACCGTTTCGCCCTCTTGGTCGATTCGCTGCATGATTTTCTCGCCGTCCTCGGCGGCTTTCTCGGCGCGCTGCCGGGTCAGCGGGTCTTTAGCACTGTCAGCGGCGCCGCGCTGCTGGACAATGCTTTTGGAGATTGCGGAAATGAGCGCACCATTGTCAATGGGGGTAATCCCCACCGAAACGATGGTGCTGGGGATGTTGGTGATCTTGGAGAGCCAACCCATATCCACCTTCTGCGGATAGCGGACGGCGCCGTACACCTTGCCCAGATTTTCACCGATGACCAGACTGTTCCGCTTGATTTCCAGCCCCATCGGGGTAATGACATTTAACAGCGCTTCATTAACGGGAAGCACTTCTTCTTTTTTCTTAGAACCTAACAATGATCCACCTCCAACTGCTGATTGCGGTAAGGCACCCCAATGTAGTCCAGCACAGCGCCGCACCCCAGTTTGTTGATGCAGTAATCATACTGCTGGGGATGCGTCACCTGCATAAGCTGAAATCGGTTCGGCTCATGCTCCAGATGAACGCCGTACATACAATACATACACCCCGATCTGGAAACACCGGTGGTTTTCAGAATCGGGGTGCCGTTCTTCTTGCGGCTTTCAACAATCTCCCCATAGATAGGGGCATAGGGAATGCCGGTCATTTTCAAATACCGCAAAATATCTTCTTCCAGCCAGAACGCAAGGGGCTGGCTGAGAGGCCGCTGTCGCTCGAAGCTATTGCAGCCAAACTTGATCCAGGATTGCTCCCGCAGCTTGCTTTCGCAGGCCAGGACACCCGTAATCGGGTGCCGCCCGGACTGCCTTTCAAATTTGTTCAGCGGCGCCTTTTTCATGTGGTAACAACACCTTGCCGAAATCTTGAAGGGAGCGTCCAGAAGATATTTGTAATTCTCGCAGTTGTAGATCGACTTCTTTCCGTTCTTGTCCAGCAGTTCTCCATTGATTCTCGCCAGACGGTAAGGTTGTCCCTTTCTTGCGCCATTGATAACATCCGAGATCTCTTTGGAGATGATCGGATAGCCGTACTTCTCAAGAATCTGAGTGAACGGATAGCGCGGGCGAAGCCAAATAACATTGTCCTTCGTTTTTACGAAATCGCGCAGTTCAGGGTATTCTAACCCCGTGTCAACATACACAGCAGGAATATCAGGGTAGACCCGCCGTGCCAGATCAAGCAGCACGGTGGAGTCTTTACCGCCCGAAAAGCTGATAAAGACCTGCCCATCGTACCGCATATACCATTCCATGATTCTCGTCTGCGTAACTCTGATTTTTCTTTCGAGGCTCCAACCCTGCATGATTTTCAAATCCTGCCGGGTGTGCTTCATACTTAGACAACACCTACACTTTCCAAAATCGGGATCGCAGCATTGATGCCGGAATCCTCCAAATGCACATAGGCCGGGTTGTTGACCAGGTTGCACAGCCGGACAATATCCTGCTGTTGCAGAATCTCGGTCTGAATGCCGATGTCCGAAAAATATCCGCCGAGCAGCTTGAGCTTCTGAAGCAGATCGCGCTCAACGCCATCGCTTACCCTATCCCAAATCTTGATGTAGAATTGCCGTTCCACAACTTCGCCGGAAAGAGCAAAGGCGCCCATTTCCACGATTTCCTGCTTCAGCAGTTCCTTTTGCTTCACATCGGAAGAAGAAGTGAGTGTGGCAGACAGCTCCGACAACAGCGGAGAAATATCTACCGGGCGGGATACGGCAAGAAGCTGAAACGGGTACTGTGCGCTGGACAGGCTCACCGTAAGCTGCTTGGCAATCAGGCGCTTTTCGTTTTTGCTGAACAGTTCCGTGCTGATCGGGTAGATTTTCAGATATGCCAGAGCCAGATTGTCACGGGTATAGAGGAAGTTCCCCCGAATATCCTTCACATTCACAAACTCATTGGCGGTAATCTGGGCCAGTTCCTCCTTATCCTTGTTCTTCGATTTTTTGTGTTTGGCCGACAACTTCAGAAAAATCAGCGTTCCACCGCCCAGCAGCGCACAGACGCAGATCATAATAATCGGCAAAAGCAATTTATCGACCTCGCTTTCTTTGCCATAAAAATAGGCCCTGCTTTTCAGCAGAGCCATGTCTTATAGTTCCAAATCTTCTTCATCTTCGCTTTCTTCACCGTACCCAAAATCCAACTCGTCCGATTCAAAAGAAAAGCTGTGGTCTGAGATGCAGTCCAGGGCATCGCTGGCGTCCAGCTCGTCAAAATGCTCTCGGAAGAAAGCCAAATCCTCCTCGTCAGCCCGCACGGTTTCGCCATCTCCATAGAGATAGGTCTGAATTTTCGCTTCGATGGTATCCCCCAGGGGCCATTCGGCAAGAACCTCGGAGATTTCATCGCAGTCCAGCAGTTCATCCAGCCCATCAGGGCTGCCGGGGACAAAATGCTCCGTCATCAGAGAGTGGGGGGCATCCAGAGTCACCACCGAAAACATTTTGCTCATCGGCCTGCCTCCATATCCTCTCCGGCTCCGGTGTCCATGTCCCATCCCTTGCCGAACATGAGGTTCATAAACTCTTTCATGTCGGCGGCGGACCGTACTTCAAAGGATACCGCTGCGGGGACCGGCTGCGGAAAATACTCCTGATACATGGCAATCTGTTCATCGGTCAAAGAAACGCCCCGTCCTTCCGGGGTATCGCCATAGAGGAAAAAAGTTCCGTGAAGGGTATCCGGCCCGTACTGTCGGTTCTCCGGCAGACCTGTCAGTTTCCCGGACGCATTGCAGCAGAGAACCGTTTCGCAGGGCAGAGGAATACACTCAATATCCCCGCCCACAAGTTCTTGCCGGTGTTCCAGAGAATCCTCCAGCATGGTCGTATAAGGTGCCCGTCCAGGTTCAAACACCATAATCCGAATCGTTCTGTTGTCGTTCATATCCATTCTCCTTTTCCTTACGGATTGCCCGGTGCGATATGCCAATCATCATAGAGGGAGCCGCTGATCGTTACATCATCGGTGAGATTCATGGCAAGCATCCCCGCAGGCGTCCAAATATCCATCACATGAGTATTGACGATGTAGCTCCCGTCCGGGAACCAAACCGGCGTAAAATGCACCCGCTGGTTATAGGTGCTGTAAATGTTCTTTGCAAACTGGAACCGTGCTGTCGTTCCGCTGGTGAGCCGTTCAAGCAGCCGCCAGTAGGTTCCGTATCCAAACTCCGGGAAGTAGGATACGGCTGTCTGCCCATAGGTATAGTGCGACAGCGGGGCAGAGGTGCTGACCGTCGCCGTTACCGTGTTTGTTACGCCATAGCCTGATTTCATCAAATCACCCGAAGCGGTGGGAACCTTTTCGTCCGGTTCGATTCGGGTGGTAGCGGTCATGCTGGCCGAGTAATTGTCCCGGAAGAAGTCATACCATCCTTCGTCCACCCAATAGCCATCGTCATCACCGGTGCTGTGCCACACCCAATAGGGGTGCCACTGCGCCCACCAGACACTCCAAGCAGCATAGGTCTTGGTTTCACGGCTGGGAACGCTGCTGGCCGTCCAGCTTCCCATCGTATCGGTGGCTTTCGGGTCGGGCGGGTCGTTGCCGGAGAGATCTACCACCTTTGCCTGAATGGTGCTTTGGCTCAACGAGCCTTTATTGGTGCTGACATAGATGGTAATGTCCTGCGGCTCCGACGGTGTATGCCACTTTACCCATGCAATCTGGCTGTCTCCCGACGGAATCACAATATTGTTCATCCGGTAGGTACTGCCGTTGATCGTGAAGGATACCGTGGCCGGACTGTCAGGATTGATCTCCGAACCAGCATAGAGTGTTACCGGCGTGATGACATCCGTATCCACCCGATACTCATAGTCATAGTCGGTTGGCTCCGGCTGTTCGGGCGGGTCGGTAAACCATACAATACCCATGCCCAGATAGGTGATAATAGTATCGTTGGAACAGGTCTTATTGGTAGCCCCTGTATAGGCCGGAAATCCCATATCCGCATATTCCAGGAACATAGCCAGCGGCAGGTTTTTATGGGTCAAACTCGTCATGGTCTTACGCAAGGACCCGCCTGCCTGATTATCATAGAGTGCGGCTTCATGGGCAGTCATTGCCATCATAATTCCGTTGTGCTTGAAATAGGCGATTGGCTCCAAAAACAGCTTGTACTGTCCGCCGATTAGTTCCTCGTATGCGATTCTGGTCTGCTGTGCCACCAGTTTTACCGCATACTCGGAGCAGAAGTATTTCTTGATAGCTTCAATGCTGGCGCTCTGACTGCCGCTGCTGATGATTCTCGGCATAGGGGTTGCCGGGGTATAGTAGTCGTAATTCCCCGTGGTGGGAGAAATACTCGCCCCATTCGTATATTGAATTTTACTGACTTTCCCAAAATGAACCTTGATAGATGGAGATTTGTTGGTCAAATCAAAAGAGGACGACACAGGCTGACCGGATTCTGCGTCAACCACGGTAATCCGCACACCATCCATACCAGGATTCCAGGAGTTCTGCGAGGTTCCTTGCCCCATATCGCCGCCACCGCCATCCACATTTCCGCTTCCTCCGGTTTCTGCCAGGGCGCTCATAGGGCAGATACCCAACAGCAGCACAAATGTGAGCAGTATCACAAATATCCGCTTCAAAAACGCACCTCCAATCAAATTAGTTGAGAACAAAAAAAGAGTACGGTATCGCTACCGTACTCTCCGGGCTTGTTATCAGCCCATGTTGCCGACCTGTTTATTTATATCTCCATCAGAGTCAATGTTGTGCTGGACGGAGCCGCCGCCCTCGTCGGTGATCCAGCCAAAGCCCTCCAGATAGATGGAACCGCCCTGTGTGTCGCCGGTCTGGGGTTGGTTGCTGTCCGGCTCATGCACAATCGGCTCATCCTTTTCGCTGGCCGCCTGCTGTTCCTCCTGAGAAGGCGCCGGGGGCGGAGTGGTTTCGGGTTTCTTTTCACTGTCGGTCAGGTTAACGTCTACCTGATCTTCTTCCTCCACATTCAAAACAGCATCGGTCTGGTTCTGGCTGTCAGTAGCTTCGGGCTTCGAGGCGTCCGGCACCACTACCAGCGGTTCGCTGGAGCTGCTGTCCGGGGTATTGCTGCTATCCACATCCTCGGCAGATACATCCGAGGGGGTGGATGCCGGATCAACGGTTGTGGTCTGCCCACCCTTGCCCAGCAGCACTGCGGCGATCACAATTACCACAACGGCGGCTGCGCCGAGAACGGCCAGCAGCTTTTTGTTTTTAGCACTCATTTGAAAACCTCCTTGTACGGTGATTTTATATTAAAATGATGGCGATATTTCCCGCCATCATTATACCATTTGCACAAATACGGCGTCCAGGTGTGATTCCTGCCAAATATTTTTTTGCGCTATGGAAAAGCGACAGGGCGAAATACACAAAATTAAAACCTGGGAACATATTTGGCGTTGAGTTTCATGGTGATCTGCATGGGGGGCAGATGCCCGAACCCAAAGGAAAGCGGCACATCAACAGTGATCGTTCCTGTGACATTGAGCTGCGTAATCCCATCCGGCACAGATGGGGCCAGCGGAGCATTTTCCACTTCCAGGTGCAGATCGTACAGTCGATACTCCAAATCTTCGCCGCTGTACTTTACATACTGCCCGCCCTCATATTCAACACCCAAAACATTTTGCAGGCGGGCATACACATTGCCGCTGGTAACATTCTGTGACCAGGACGAACCGGAAAGCTGATAGCCGCCGGAGTAACCCTCCCGCAAACCAGCATAGGCTTCATCCCAATTCTCGGTGGCCACATCCACAATGGCGGACTGGACGGAATCGCGCACCCCCTGTGCAACGATCATCAGTCGCATATACTCAAAGGTTACACAGGCCAGAATCAGGCAACAGAGGACAACGGCCAAAATCATCGGTACGCCTTGCCCGGATTTGTTTTTCAGGACTTCTTGAATCTTCTTCACTTCCAATACACCTCCGAAGTCCCACTGGCCTTTGCTGTCAGAGTAACAGGAAAGGATGCAAACTCACCGAACAGTCCGATATTGACGGTGGTTGTGAGGGTCACTTCCACCTCATTTCCAAGCTGGATTTTTCCGGTGTCGCTCCATGAGATGTTGGGGTCAAGCCCGGTTTGCTCCCGCAAATCTGCCGCTTTTGCGCTGGTGGCAGAGCCAACCTGACCATTGATTTCTGCTGTCCGAACCAATTCGTCTGCAAAGACATCAAGGTTCTGCTTTGCCACAAATACCGGCGCAATGCGGACCACCAACGCCAGAACCATTGCAATCGCCAGGACCAGGACACACACATCCACAAAGCCCTCACCCCGTTTGTCCTTCAGAAGTCGTTTCACGGTTTCACCACCTCCTTTAGAACAGATCGCCAAAGGCTTCCAACACCACATAGCCCAGGACACCCAGATACATCAGCAGGAAACAGCCCAGCAGCATGAAGGAATACTTACGCATTTTCCCCGGCTGCTTCATGGCCTCCAGTTTCAGTTTTTGAAGTTCCAACTGCTTGAAGGTCATAGAAAGCATCTGGAAATACATAATTCCGTTATCACCGCGCTTGACCGAGATCAAGCCGCGCACCACATCGGACAGCATGGTACTTCCAATCCGGCTCTCCATGCGGGTGAGTGCGTTTTCCTCGTTGCCGGATGCCATATCCGCAATCGTGATTTCCAGTTCCCGCTTCATGGCATGACCGGCATTTCTCTGGTAGGATTTCAGGATGTTCAGCACATCACGGGATGCCCGGAGTTCCTGTTCAATGGTGTTTACAAATCTGGGCAGCTCGGCTTCGATTTCTTCCCGGCGCTGTTGAACGATCTCGTCCGCTCGTTTCTGTTCTTTGAAGTAAACTGCCACCGCCAGAAACACAATGACCGGCGCAAGGATCGGGAAAATCAGAAGGGCCGGAATTATCAGCAGAGCAATCAGACCAGCCTTTACCCAGGCCGCCGCAATATAGGTTTCCGGGGACATTTTAATTTCGGCGGATTTCAACTGTGCCTCCAGCTTCTTCCGCTTATAGCCGTCCAGATGTACCAGCGGAGAGAGCCGTGCAGCCATATCGAACAGGACAGCGTTGATGCTGCCTTTCTGGGACTTCCCTCGACTCGTTACGGTCAGAACCGCCTTTGTGCTTGCGGAAGTCGGCAGCCGGAGCAGTCCGGCCAACAAAAAGAACGCTCCCAGTCCAAAGAGCGTCCCAAAGCATAGTAAAATGAGATACAAAACTCGCGTCACCTCAATTCTTTGTAATAGAGCCGTTTGGGGCCGGTGTTACGGCTGTCGGCTCTGGGGCGCCCCGGCACATTCCAGTTCCCGCCGCCTCGCAGTCCCGGCGCACATTGCCAGCCGGAAGCCCGCAGGCTGGCTCCATTTTCGGTTGCAAGGGTGTAGGTGATGATTTTCTGATAGCCCATCAGTTTCGCAATCCGGGCGCACCGGCTGCAAAGGAAGCTGCACCCGTTGGCAATACCATCGGTGCAAAGCCGGGTCACTTCCGCTGTTTTCCCATCATCCAGTCGGCGGGCAACGGGGCGCCCCACAATCGCAACTCCATGAACGACGTCCAAATCATCTACGACAGCCACACAGAACTTACAGCCGCGCACCTGTCCGCTGTGCCGGTGATGCGCCAGAACAAACGCATTGGCGTCCCGCAGGGAGATCGGTAGCACTCTCGATGGTATCACCTCCTGATGGGATCAACGCTTGTACTCTACGGGCTTGGTGAGCCGGATCACCGCCGCAAAGGAGATCAGCAGCACCAGCAGACACACCGCCAGAATCCCTTTGCCAAAGCCCGTATTTACAAGCACATCGTACCAGTCTTTATTCAAGAAGTATAACAATGGGATGTTGCCAATGAGCAGGAATGCCATTGTGATAAATTCTTTGAAAGGCTCATAAAGCAGATAGTCCAGTTCCGCCGCAACAATCCGCATATCCGAGAGTTTCCCGATGATCGGGGTGAGCGTGCTTTTCAGGCTCTTATCGTCCTGACAGGCAATAGCGGCATCCACCCATTCCCGAAACACATAGTTGTCCAGCTTGGGCTTCATGTTGGAGAGCGCCTGTTTCACATCGGCGCTTATCATATTGGTTTCGGCCAAAAAGCCTCGGAACACATCAGCCACAGGCGGGTTCAGGTAATGAATGTTTTCTTCCACAGCGGTTATCATGCTCTCGCTGCGCAGATAGGAACTTGTGATGATGGACAGTCCGGTTTCAATCTCGTTGTTCATCAGCTTTTTATAGCTGTGAGAGGTGAACAGAACATACCAGAATGGGAGCAAGCCCATTCCGGCCGCCAAAACCGGCAGCATAAAGTAGTTCTGAATTACAATACAGATCACAGCGCCCATTGCCGCCAGGAACAGCGAGAAAGCGCAGACGGCGGCAAACTTCCCACCCTTTCCGGTGAGGATCAACATCTCCCGTGCTTCCTGCACGGTTTTACGGATGCCCTTCGGCTCTTTGGGGTGGTTGACCTGCTGGATTCGCTTGGAAATCGGCTGTCGGCGCCCGGAAAGCGGCTTGGTCAGTTCCTCCGCAAATGTAAAGGGGGTCATGCCCAGAATCAAGAAGATGCCGGTCAGCATCCCGACAAAGGCCAGCAAAATCAATACAATCACGCAGTTTCCTCCTTTCCGGTATCCAGTTTTACACCGCCACCGGCGATACGCTCCAGCAGACGGGGCGGCATACCGTTCTCCAAAAGCCGCTTTTGCAGGCTGGCCGAGATCGTGGATACCTTTTGAAACTCGCCATGCACCTTTACCTTGCCATCTTCGATAGAGGTTTCCGATACATGATAGCGGTAAAGGGTGTGGAGCTGCCGGGTGCCGTCCTCCAGAATCTCACATTCGGTGATCTCCATGACACGGCGGCTGTTGTCCTCCAGCTTTTTCACAAACAGAACGATGGGAAACGCTTCTGTCACCAGGTTATACAGGGTTTTGTCACCCATATCGTATTTCTGGGTACACAGCGTTACCATGCGGTAATAGGTAGCCTTGCAGCTATTGGCATGGGTGGTGGTGATAACTGCGTGGCCGGTGCGGGCCGCCTCTTGTGCGGCGAAAGCCTCGGCCGATTTCATCTCACCGACACACACAATGTCCGGGTTACAGGTCAGGGCAAACTCCAAAAGGCGCTCCTGATCGTAATTCTGCTTGGGATCGTCAGAAAAACGGGTAACGGTATGGACCACATTGTTGATGACATTTCCTTCTGCATCCTCTTTCACAAGGTCAAATTCGCGGCACCCGTTTTCAATGGTGAAGATTCTCTTTTCGTTGGGAATGGTGGAGAGAATCCAGCTCATCAGCGTGGTTTTACCGCTGCCGGTGGAACCAGTCACACAGATGGACAAACCGAACCGGAGAACTTCGGCCAGAAAGTCCAGCATTTCGGCGGTGGCTGTCCCGTAGCCAATGAAATCATCCCGGCTCAACTGCTTGGGATTCACGATACGGATGGATGCAGCCACACCTTTTTCTTTGTCCGTGAGCGGATTGCCCAGAACCGTGATACGGATTTTATTGGAGAGATGGCCCACCACACCCGGCTGACTGTTATCCAGAATCATGCCGGACTTATGAAGGAGTCTGCGGATTACATCAACAGCGTGCTGTGGGGTCTGGAACCGATCTTTGGTGGGAACCACACGCCCGTCCGCATAAGTGATTTTCACATCTTTCCACGAATTGATGTTAATTTCCTCCACATCATTTGCGAAAAGATAGGGCGTCAAGAAGGAGAACTCGGCCATTTCCGTATAGAGTTTGTCGATCAGTTCCTCATGGCTCATGCCCTCAACGCCCAGACTGTAATCGTTGAGATACTTTGCGATGTATGCGGTGATCTGCTGGTGCTGCTCCTCCGGGTTATCGGTAATCAGGGTCGAATACTTGCTGGCGAGATATTCCTGAATCTCCGCCAGCACTTCGGGAAATGTCCGCTTGTTCCTGCTGGTATTGAAGAACAGGTCAATATTACTTGCCATCTCCGAACACCTCCCCGGCAATAGCGGCAATGACCGGCTCATAGGTCTTGGCCTCTTTACCGGAAAGCGGTTCCAGCAGTTTCAGCGTCGCCGCCTGTTCCTCCAACGAAGGAAGATACGGCAGCCGGTATTTCACACCGCCAAAGGAGTTCTCGTATTCGCTGCCACCCTGATAAGGGCGCGTGTTGGACAGCACCTTGATGTGCTGTTCCGGTTTGAACTTTCTGTCAGCAACCAGCGACAGATAGGACGAGAAGTAGGAGATGGCCTTCAGGTCACAGCTGCACACCCGCAGCACATCATCCGCCACCTCCAGTGCGGTGGTCGCCAGCACATTGCCGGTCAAAAGGCTGGTGCAGTCCACAATCACATAGTCTGCGATGTGCCGCAGCAGGACCAGCATATCCACCGCCTTTTCCTTGCTGTACTCCGCATGGGTAAAGACATTTTCACCGGCCTTGTAGCCCAGAAAGCTGATATAGGGGTTTTTCTCACAGGGAACGCAGGTCTTGAGAACCTGTTCCTGCGTCATTCCGGGAGCCGCCAGCAGTTCGCCTACGGACACATCCGGCAGTTTCTTCTCGCTGACCACAGCCGGAAGCGTGGGCGCCGTCACATCGGTAAACACCAGCACCACATTTTTCTTCCGCTTGGACAATTCCAGGGCCAGTTTGACCGCAGTTACGGTTTTACCGCCCCCAGGGCTGCCCCACACAGCAAGCATCTGTTTCTGCTTATTCGCCATCGGTATTCTCAACCTCCTGTTCCTCTGCGGGTTCATTGCCGGCCGCATTATCACCGGTGTTGTCGGCCACATTGTTATCACCGGATACCTCACCCTGTTCGCCATCCTGAGCTGCGGTATCTTCCTCCGGCTCCACAAAGAACTGATCCTGAGCTGCCAGGAACTTTTCGGCGTTCTCACGGGTTCCACGGTACACAAACGCCAGGTGCAGACTGTTGGATTCCTCCAAATGCGCAAGGAGTTGTGCCTGTTCGGTATTTACCAGCAGGGTAATGGTGGACGGGAGCGATTCTTCGGGATTTTCTTCCTCGTCATCCTGGGGCGCCTGATATTCCTTGTCGGCGCCGGAACTCTGTGTTGCGGCCAGGACCTCTACATACTTGAGTTCCGGGGGCTGGGTGGTTTCCCCGGTGTCCTTATCGGTTGCAAAGAGCATGATGATGTCACCAGCTTCCACCTTGCCGGAACCACCTTTGGCAAAGGTGGGAATGGTAACGGAGATCGCCACTTTGGAACCGTCCAGCTTGGTCAGGTACTCGTATTGAGTCAGTGGTTCAGAAGAAAGCCAGCCGGTGTTTACATCTGTGTTTTTGCGAAGCTCTACATCGGTATATCGGCCTACTACCTCGTCAAGTGATGTGGCAATGGCGTCAGACATACCGGACGCGCCTCTGGTGTAGACCTCAACCATATCCGCCGTGATATAGGTGCCACGGGGAATCACCTCGGCTTTCACCCGTACCGCTTCGGTCTGGGCCTTCAAACCCGCATTGAAAAGGGGCGTGATGCCAAAGCAAACCAGGACGGCCAGCAGGATACAAACCGCACCGATAATCGTCCGGTTTCTGAAAATATTCTTGTTCAAGTTGATACCTCCATTTGTTCAGATTACAGCGGCCGCAGCCGCCAGCCAATAAGCAGTTACGCCGCCAATGCAGAAGAATGGGGCAAGTGGCAGCCGGATGGAAGAAAAGTCCTGCCTGCGTACTCCAAACAGCATCACTCCTGTAAGCACGGCCAGGATCAGAGATAAAATGCTGTGCAGCAAACCAGACCACACTCCCAGAACAAAGCCACAAGCCCCCATCAGCTTAATGTCCCCACCGCCAATGGCAAGGGTTTTCCCATGTGTCAGTAATGCAGCCAACAGGTACGGACCTCCCGTAACAAGAAGCCCCGCCACAGAAGCAGCGGGGCGCAGCTCTATCAAGCCACAAACTAAAATCATGGCCGGAATCAGATTGGGAATCTCTCGTTCTTTCATATCCCAGAGCGCAGCACAAGCCAACAGCAGGCCAAATACCACGCCTTTTACAATCAGAGGATTCATGGCTCCATATCACCGACCCACTCCAGATCTGGGTTGTCCAGTATCTCGCTATGCAAATCATAGAAATACCGCAGTTCCGCAGGCGGCTCACCATTGACGTCAAACTCATGGCGGCGAAGTTCATTTAACCGTTTTCCCGCTGCTTGCTTTGCCGTGCTTTGGATTCTGTCTATATCCAGATAGGAGTAATCAACTCCCATCCATTCCGTGTAGAGAGCCGCCAAAGGCTGCGGATAAGACAACAGAGCGTCCGTTTCCCACTCGTCCAACCCTTCCTCCAGATGGCAGAGGAAATCTTCTTTGATGATCTTCTCGTAGGCATGGTCAAGAATTTCTTTAGGCGGCAGGGCGGCGAGTTCTTCCATACGGGCATCAAACTCGGCTTTGGCCCGTTCATAGAGCAGGTCGCCCCGGTACTCGGCACCTTTGTCCTGAAGGAAGTAGTACACCACTTCGCTGATATTGTTCGGATTCATGCAGCGATCCGGGACGGGGGTATTACGGAATAACCATGCCGATTCCAATACATTTTCCATCGCAAGCAGCATATCCCGCTGAATATCGCACAGCGGTATATTTTCCAGCTCTTCTCGGATTGCGAGCATGGTCTGAAGCTGCTCAAAATACGGATCACCGGAAGAAAGTTCCTCCGGCGGTCGGGCAAAGCGATGGATTTCCATTTCCAGCTTTTCTTTTAATGCGTCAGTTTCCAGCATGAATCACCTCCATCACATGATTTGTCGATAGAATACGGCGATGGCGGTCATTGCGACCGCCATGCCGATAAAAATGGGCCACGGGTTCCAATTTTTCTGAAACATCTTATTCTCCACATTCCAATGCCTTCTGTGCGGCAAGGATTTGTTTCCCAATGGCGTAGATTACAGGAACCGTCACGGAATTACCGGCTTGCCGGTATAGCTGATTGTCGCTGTTAACTGCCCGTGCCTTATCAAACATCTCGTCTGTAAAGCCTTGCAGTCGCCAGCACTCACGGGGCGTCAGCCTGCGGATCAGGCCGCACCCGGCAAAAGCTGTGCCTTGATTGCAAGAGGTTTCCAGCGTCGTGGCAAGGTCTTTGCCGACCCGTCCGCGCCGCGTCTTACTCTCCGGGAAAGAGAGGTTGATGCTGTCGCCGCAGCGGGCAATATCATATCCTTTCTTTGTCGCTTCTCGAATCTGCATCCCGTAGGGACACTCATCGCAGTCTTGAAATAGCACTCCATGCCGATCCTGCGCCGTAACAGTGAAAGACGGCTCCCCGCAGTTCTTGATTCTCCGTCCGTTTTGCCGTTTTTCTTCCCGATCTGGGGTCACGACAGCACGGCAGCCATAGAACACCCCGGAACTGCCGCCCCAATTACTGATGGTGCGGTTATAGGCGGAGAGGATGCAGCGGGCTTCTCTGGTGAGTTTCGCCTTCCCGGTGCAAATGTCCACAAAGGACAGAACCGCATCCTTGTCCATCCCTGCGGGAGAGATCAGAACACCGGAATTGTCCCCGCCACGGTTGGTAATGCCGCTGTTATACTTGGCCTTGATGCAGCGGGCATGATCGGTCAGCTTGGGATTACCATTGCAAAGGTCAACGAAATACAGACCGGTCTTTCCTCCCCAGCCACCAGACTGTGCAGCCATTGTTACGCTGATGCCTGCCGGGTCATAGACGCGCTGCCCCTGCATACCACCTATGAGTTGGATAAGAGCTTTGCCACTGCCTGCGGGGACAGGAAATATTTTGGGTCCGCGTCCGGCTCCAGGATGTCGGCAAGCGACAATGAACACTCGCTCTCGATTTTGAGGGGGGCCGAAATACTTTGTATTGAGCAGTCCGTATTCGATATGGTAGCCGAGTGAGGCCAGCGTATCGAGAACGGTCGCAAAGTCCCATCCTCCATGAATGGATAGGAGATTCTTAACATTTTCAAGGACAATCCATGTGGGTCGATTTTCAGGACTTTGGCCTTTGACGAGTTGAGCAAGTGTAAAAAAGAGTCCACTTCTTGCTCCGTCAAGCCCTCGCTGGCGGCCAGCGACCGAAATATCCTGACACGGGAATCCTCCTGCCCACAGGTCTGCTCTGGGGAGATCTGCGGGGGCGACTTTTGTGATGTCGGCTGCATACCATTCATCCTCCTTTACATCGTGAATGGCTCTGTAACTGCGGTCGGCATACTTATCAATCTCACAATGCCCCACACAGCGCATCCCGCATAGCTCAAAGCCCTTGCGGAAACCGCCGATGCCTGCGAAGAAATCCAGAAATGTCATCTGCTCCATCGGCAGCCTCACAGTTCTGCCGTCATATCCTCGTCAAGCTCATACTGCTCGATTTCATTCATGTAGTTGGTTTCTTCCTGTTCGTCCTCAAGCTCCATCAGCTTCACAAAGACGGCGTTAACAACGCACGGATCAATCTCCGTGACATATCGGGTGGTCGGGTCTACCTGATGTGCCTCCCTCGGCTCTCTTGTGTCAGGGAAGTCCGTTTTGCCCGCTCGGTCAAGCACGGCCTGATCGAACCGTGCGTCCCAATCGGAAAACTGGATAGTACGGGACAGCACATACATCGCCCGTTCTGCTCCATAACAGCGCACCAATTCTTCGATAAAGGCGTCCAGTTCACGGGTATTGAAGGCAGTCATGGCCTTATCCTGAATGAAGTTGCGGCAGGACATATTGATGTTGTAGCTGTCACACCAGAGAGCCGCTTCATCCTTTCGGGCGGCTTCCTCCAGCGAGGGGTAGTAGACCGGAATGGTTGCGTACATTATTCAAGCCCCCATTCATCCCCGTAACGATACGGGTAGATTTTCTGTCCGCGCAAAAAGCGAATCAGGTTTTGCACCTGATCTACCACGGACAAATTGCTCTGGTCTTTGGTGGTCATCATCACAGAGCCAAAGATACCGGCCAGGGCCAGGATAACGGTGGTTGTCACATTCCCGGTAAAAAGCCAGGCCAGCGCCGCTATGCCGCCCATCACCAGGGACCCCACAATGGATTGAAAAAGCTGCTTTTTCCCAAAGCCGGTAAACAGTTCGGCCTCCGGCTTCACGCCCAGAGGGATGTAGAGTTTCAAATCTTCGTCCATTTGCACCTCCTGTCAGGAATAATAGTACAGAATCAGGTCTTTGATCTGCCAGATGGATTCTGCGATGATGTAGAAGATCACCGTGTTGCGGGCGCGCTTTTTATACTGCGCTGCTTGTTCCTCGGCTGCGGTCAAACGCACCAGGCAGTAGATGAAACGGGCGACCGCACCAACACGCACAAGCAGGATGATGGCATTTGAAATATCGTCCATTGTCACCATCGGCCATCACCTCACTTTCCCATGCCCTTGACCATCTGCACCAGCCGTACAGAATGGTATGCGTTGTTGACAATGGCGCCGCCGCCACCGCCACCGGTCGTAATGAGGAAGTCCTGAAGGAACTTCGGTGTCCGCACCGCAAGAATCATACAGGCCACGCCCCAGAAGATGTGCATATTCATCATCAGGCCAACCCCCAATTTCGCAAGAGAAACCTGAATTACCACAGAGAGCGCAGACTGGAAGAACTTGCTCATGTAGGGCTTGAATACACCTTTGTCATTGTCAATCAGACCAACGCAGGCCAACGGAATGCCCACTCGCAAGATCAGGATTTCAAGCCCGCGCATCAGGAATTGGAAATACAGAATGAAATAGACGATGACAAATACCAGACCAAAGATGGCCGTCACAAGTCCCATCGTCGAGATGCCGGATACCCAGCCAGCCCAATCGTAAGCGGTGGCAAGGCCGATGGCCTCCAACATTTTATTGCTCATTTCCTCTACAATCGTGGCAAGCCAGTCATACATGGTGGGAAAGCAGATTGCTACCGCCATTGCCTTGAAGAAGTTTGTGAGAATGGCTATGGGTTCTTCATCTGCATCCCCGTCCGACCACAGTACATAGGTTTCAAAGCCTTTTTTCAGGAACTTCAGCACAATCAGGGACACACCAAAGCCGAACACAATGTCAAACAGGGATTGAAACAGATCAACCCCGGCCAAAGTGGACATATACTGCTCTGCATACAGGGTAAGAGGGATGATCCCTTCCATCAGCCCATCAATATAGGCGATTGCTCCATTCAGCAGGGCCACAATCAGCAGCACTAAGATATATTCCAATCAGCAACCACCTCCTTTCTGGGGGCGGCGCTCGGCCGCCCCCAATAGGGATTGGAATATGGGGCAGTAATCAGGACGCAGCAGCTTCCTCGTTCTGCACGGCGGCCTCATACGCTTCCAGCACGGCAGCGGAGAGCTTCGCCCGCAGCTCCTTCGTCATGGGGAAGCAATGCTCCACCCACTCGCCCTTGACATTCCGACGGCTGGGCAGGGACACAAACAGCCCCTTTTCGCCCTCGACAACCCGCACATTCTTCACCAGAAAGCAGTCATCCAGGACCACGCTGCACACCGCCCGCAGCTTGTCGGGACCGGTAAAAGTCTTTTTGATTTCCGCTTTGAACTCCATTGAAAAACCTCCTGTCAAAAATTAGGGCGGGGCCGATGGCCCCGCCGCTGCTTGTTCCGATCAGCCGCCGTAGTTGAACATATCCTTGATGCGCTGGGTGATGGTGGGCAGCACGGTGTCGTCCACGATCAGGTACAGACCGGCCAGGATCAGGGCGCCCAGGACAATGGAGATCAGCACAGTAATCGCCACATCCAGCGTACCCTGACCGGTGCGGTCGGTCAGCGCCTCCGCCGTGCGGTCAGCCAGCTCACGGGCCTTCTGCTTGGCAGTCCAGATAGAAGTCATAGCCTTAACCTGAGTGTTGCGGATGAAGTTAGCCATAGTTTTTTCCTCCTGTTAATAAAATGATTTATTTAGTAAGGCGCGGAAATCGCCTGTACTACGGAATGTATCCCGGCTTACTGGTAGTAGCCGAGAATCAGGTTCAGGGTGGCAGAACCGAGTACGGCGCCAATGCAGGACACCACCGCCACCACAATGCGGTTGTTCCACTTTTTCTGATCCATCTCGTCAGCCATGCCGCGCCGGATGCAGAAATAGATGATAAGCAGACCGGCCACAACCGGCGCCAGAACCATCAGCCAGGTTGTCACATCACCGACCAGTTTCTCGGTTCCCTTGACAATCTGACTGTCCTGCACACCAGCGGCATAAGCCGGTGCGGACATAAAAAAAGAGGCGGTAAGTGTGGCAATACCAACACCTACCGCCCGGACAGTCTGTTTCAGCCTGCCCGCCGTCTGGTTGATTTTCTCTTTCATTCAAAACCTCCTATGAGTTAATCATCATCAAGGCCACCACCCATAGCGCCCTTTTGCTGCGAAAGGCGGCGCATGATGTCCTTCTGGTAGTAAATCCAGATGTTCCACAATGCGATTTCTTGCTTCGTGTCGGTGATGATTGGCCGTTTCTGTTCCCGTTCTTCCCGCAGCCTGCGGTTATGCTCCATATCTCCCAACCCCAACATCTTGTTGAACATCCACTGAGAAAGGTCGGGCGCATACATCATAGCGGGGTGGTCGCGACTGGTGATGATTTGATGGGGACGCTTGACGCGCCGGACCTCATCCGTATTGAGCAACTTTCTCTCGGTCAGGCTGACGCTCTGGGAGTTAGACGGGGTTGTGTATTTTCCGTTGCTGGCCGAAAGCTGGTAACTGGATGTGGTATAGCTGCCGAGTTTATCGGACATCTCCCGCAGCGTTTCCGGGTCATCGCTTTGCAGGTACGCCCAAACCTGACAGTTGCCCTTGATCGTGTTGGCGATATTGTCGCTGTACTTTTCTTTCAGTTGGTCAAAGCCCTGCACAAACAGGGCATATCGCATCCCACGGCCAGCCGCCACGGTCAGTTTGTTGGTCATGTCGCTGATGGGAGTAAAGTTGCCATACTCGTCAAGGATGAAGTTGACACGGCGTTCCAGACGCCCGCCGCGCCGGTCTGCCGCCTCTGCCAAAAGTTCGTATTGCTGCGACACAATGAGAGAAGCAATGGGATAAAAGGTGGTTTTCTCGTCGGGCAGGATTACAAACAACGCCTGCTTTTTACTGCCCATATCTGCAAGGGTAAAATCGCTGGTATGGGTGATAGCGTAGATGGACTTCGAGGTGAACAGCCGCAAGGTGGTCAGGGCAGAGGTATAGAAGCTACCTCTGGTACGGGACGGCGCCACATCGGAAATGCACAGAAGCGCCCGTGCCGGGTGGAATGGAGAGAGCTTCTTGACATACTCCAACAGCGGCATCTTATTTCCGATGGTACGGCACATTTCCGAAATGAACCAATACACATTGGTCATGTTCTGAAATTCCGGCCGTTTTTGATTGTCGCACACCACGCAGAGAATGGCGGCCGCTATGATGGAACATTCACCGTTCGTCCAAATCTTTTCGCCCTCCGGCTTGCCCACCAGATTGTTCGTCAAGTCCCAAGCCAGCATTTCTGCCCGGTCGGTGTCGCCCTCATTGATGGCGTCAATGATGGGCTGGAGCAGATTGTAGCGCATACTCTTTTCGGGGTTCTTGAAGTCCAGCACCAAAACCTCATAACCCAACTTTTTCAGGAAATCAGCGGTGTAGTGGAACAATTCTGCTTTGGGATCGGAGCAAAATATGGATTCTCCGGCAAGTCCCAACAGGCAAATGCTCTCAAGAACCAGACATCTTGACTTTCCTGAACGTGTCGCGCCGACACAGAGCAGGTGGCAGTCATCACCGACAAAATAGATTTTTTCTTTATCGCCCTCCTTTCGCATACCTACCACCACACCGCCTTTTTTCAGCGGAGTACCCGTTCCCAAAGGCTCCAGCTTGGGAATACCTTTGGGATGAAGGTTCAACTTCAATTTATCGCCTCCTTATTTTTCTTTGAGAAAGTCCAAACCATCGTATCCGGTTTCTAAGAGCTGCCGGATCGTCGGGTCGTGCGGGTCAAGAATGTAGCTGTCAAATGCTTTGTCTTTCTCGGAATCGGTCATCCACCGGGCTGAACCATGCTGGTATTGGCCCACGGCTCTGGGTGTCTGAATTTCCGGGGTGATCGTGTCCAGGTCTGATTCATACGGCCTCATGTTGGTCAGGAAGAACATAACCGCCAACACACTTACAAACCCTTGCAGACACAGATACAACATCATGTGCTGGCGGTTGGAAAATAGGCTGGCAAGGCAGTCCCCGATGGGGAGAAGTGAAAGCCGGGTGATCTCTCTTGTCAGCAGACCGTGAACCGCTGTTGAGAAAAACAGGTTGAGAATCGCGCCGGAAACGAAGATCAGCGCACAAACCATCAATTTAGGCTTTGTTTTCATAATTCCATATCATCCTCAACAGCGAAATCATCCAGAAACGCTTCGTTATCCTGATCCTCGGTCAGCTTGATTTCCTGCGGCTCCGTTTTGCCCATCTGCATGGGAATCAGAACCGGCAGCAGATGATCTTGTAAAAAATCAAAATCTACGCATTGGTCAGTGAACATACCAACGGTATTCAGAAACGGGGTATCCAACGGAGTACAAATCATCAGGTCGCCGCGCTCTTTCCCCATCTTCACAATAAAAGATGCAAGATTGACCGGATCGGGGTCCAGGCAGAACGCTTCATGCAGACCGCCCTCCGCAGGGGCATACCCGATTAGAAAAGGATAGCCGCAAGCAGTATGGTTTTGCTTGGCTGCGCTGATAAGTTCAGGGGTGACAAACTTGGTGAGTTCTTCGGCAGCCTCATTCCTGACCGGCTTATCCAGAAGCCATTCTTTCAAACTTTCCGGTTTGACGATGCCACAGAAGTCATGTCGTTCCCAATGAATGTATTTGCCGGTCAACAGGCTTTCTGCATACACGGCCTGACCTCTGGCTCCATAAATACATCCAAAACCGTTACGGGCATACCAGATGGAGTCGTCGGCAGTCATGTCCTTGCCCTTGCTGCTCACCCCAGGTTTGAGAACCAGAAATTGATTTTCGTAGTTGTACTGGCTACTATCGGGGATGCAGTCATTGATGTCCAGAGGGCGATCCGACTGGCGGATCATTTTCTGATTCTTCACCATATCATCGGATACATAGAGAATCGGGAGTTGCAGAAAAGTAGCCAGGCCAATTTCGTCCTTCATTCCCTGAGAGATGGTGTCGCCCATAACCCAGAGTTCATCGCAGCGTTCCAGCAGTTCGTGACCCATTCGCAGACCCTGTTCCCGCTGCTCCGGCACTGCGTCATTCAGATATTGCGTGAAAATCGTGTGCGGCGCCAAGGGAATCACGCCGCAGGATGCCGCATAAGCACAGTAGTCCTTTGCCTTTTCCTTGTTCTTTTCCATATCTCCCCGCAGAGGGGAAGAAATATAGACCAGCCTCAAAATAACACCTACCTTTCCAAATTAAGCCCATCCACCCAACAGATGGACGGTGCAAAAGTCGATGAAAACTGCCCACCGGCCACGGAACATAGCACGCAAACCTCTGAGTTTCAAATTTCCAGATCTTCCTCGTCCTCTAAATCACAGGCGCTTTCCACATCGGAACCGTAATCTGTGAACGGCAAAATGTGTTCTGTGCCGTTCTCAACATTTTCTTCGGATTCATACAGCCCCATATCGGCAAATTCATTGTCGGAAACAAGAGTTCCGTCAACGGTACGGAACATCAGCGGCATATAGTTACTGTCCTCGTAATACAGAAACTCGTTGGTCGCATACGCCAGTTTTGCAATATCGCCGCCGTGAAAAATGAAGTACGGAATCGTTCGTTCCCCGCTGATAGCCGGATATTTTTTGAGTTCATCGAAAAACTCTTGAAGCTCTGGACAAACATAATGAACGGTCAGCTTGCCGGTTTCATTGCGGGAAATGCGTCCGATCACATCTTTCAACGCATGATCGGCAGTCAGTTGATAGCCAGCCCAGGCAACGGCTGTAATTTGGAACGGCGAAACAGCGCCGTCCGTTTCCTTATAAACCTGCGTGTTATCAAAGTCGTACCGGAGCCATTGACACTCCATATCATCATCCGCCTCTTGGCGCGGCGCAATGTCTGCTTCGATGATGAAGTGACTTCCTTCCAGGTCGAAATCCAGGATTTTCATTGTAAACTCCTATCTTTCCAAGTCCAGCCCGTCCAGCTCATAGTCTGAAACAGGCGGTTCAAAGGCCGTATCATAGGCCACATCATCAAGCTGCCGGATTGCGTCCAGACGGGCCGCTGCCTGCGGATCAGTAACAAGTTCCTGTTCCAGCAGGGCGTCCGCAACGATGGCGTTGGAAACCGGGTCGGTAAAACAAAGGTTCTCACCGTCCTGTGCAGCCTGCTCCATCACAGATTCCGGCAGGATTTCTTCGGCAAGGGCCTTCGGCACTTCCAGCCCACGTTTCTTTGTGCCGACAATCTCATAAATGCCCACGGCAATCTCCCCGCAGGTGATGATATTTCCCCAAATATCAGGATTCGGGCGTCCATCACGCATACTTTGTCCCTCCATCTTCCTCATAAGGCATATAGGCTATGACGGTGAGATAATCCGTACCCAGGCGCCGCAAAAGAGCATCCTGATGTTCCATGACCTGATCGACGATATGCTCCGGGCAGTATTTCATCAGGTCAGCTACATATTGCCCCACATCCAAGCCAATAGGATGCGCCAGGTATTCTTCGTCCGTCATGCCCTCAAGCTGCTGGTTCAGCCCGTATTTATACATCAGGAAACGGGCGATAGCGATGGTCTGATTTCTCTTGCTGCTCATTCTTGCTATCCTCCAATCTCCATTTCTTCCTGCTGGCCGAACTCCATATCAAAGTCAAACTCCATTTCCTGCTCCCGCAGCTCCGGGATAATGTCCTCGATTTTGTCAAGAATCCGTTCCACAGATTCACGGGCCTCGTTGGAAACATCTTGATCGAGTATGCTCATCTTAACCAAGCCCGCATGAAGGACCCGGAGTTCTTCTTCGGTAAACAGCGCACGTTCATCCACCAAACCGCTCCGTTTGGCGAAATCCTGTCCTGCAAATTCCTTGTTGTAAAAAATCTGGCGGGCCATCATTTCGCCGGAATCCGGGGCGGTGCGGTAGGTGGAGAACACATAGCCAAACAGATGATGCTCCTTGCAGGCGAGAGTCACGCCATTGTATTCTGCCAGCTTATAAGAGCCATTGGGAAGTTTCTCATTGGCGTCAGTATAAGGACAGTCGCGGCAGATACCCGCTTTGTTCGCCGTGTCCTGGGCCGTATCGTTGATAAGGCGAATGAGTTTGTCCTTGACTGTGACAAAGGGGTTCTGGATCACCGTATCGGCTTTGGAGAAATAGGCCACAAGCTGGTTCTTGAAATAAATATCAGCGATGTAATCGGAAGATTGGGACCGCTTCACATCAAAGCCGCGCCGGGCAAGCTGTTCAAAGAACAGCCTGTAAAAATCGGTTTTATTTCGCAATCGGTTTCCTCCTTTCCTGATAACCTTTTCGCTTCATTACATCTTTGAGAACTTCAACGAAAGCAAAAATGCGCTCTGCCGCCGCCTGATTTTTGGGGTAAACCGCAGGCAGCGGAGGGCGCCGCTGTTTTTTCAGATCGTACCATAGACAGCCGCCGTCCCTTCGTTCAGGGAACATACAGGACGGGACAGAGGTGCGCAGGGTATAAGGGCAGTTATGGCAGGGGTGTCCTTTGGGGTATTCATATTGGTGAACCGTCAAATGAGCAATGCCATACGAACCGCTCGGAATCGACACCGGCACACCATTTTGCTTATAGGAAGTGTTCGCTGTTCTCATCCTTTCTCCTTTCTGGAACCGGGTGGCCGGTCACTTTTTTGTTTTTCATAATCATCTGAAAATAGAAAAAGCAGCCCCGCAGGACTGCTTTCTGTATGGCAATATCAATTTTTTCAAGGGACTTTTCTTCCAAAGTCACAACTTTTTCAAGGGACTTTTTCCGGCAGACAGTAGATTTTCATTGAGTTTCATCTGGTGTTCGATGTCAATACTCCGCACTGAGCAGGAAATCCGCTATGTGCATTGTCTTGATTCCCTCATAGTTCCCACCGGCAAATTCGTCTGTTGTGAGAACAAATTTGGGGTAATTATCCGGTATTTCAAGCAGGCGGCTATATTCTCTCTTTTCTGTCTTTTCCGAGTTGATCTCCTGCGTCACCTGAACATAGATTTTTTCGTTTTGTCTGACTGCTACAAAATCAATCTCGCTATCTCCGGTTTTCCCCACATTGACAGTATATCCCCGTCGGCAGAGTTCCAAATATACGATATTTTCAAGGCTGGAAGCAACGCTGTCTGCGTTATAGCCGAGAACACTGTATCGCAAGGCAACATCGGCCAGATAGAATTTTTCCTGCGTTTTCAGGATTTCCTTCCCCTGCAAGTCATATCTGGAACAGCGGTGAAGCAGATATGCCTTTTCCAGCTTTTCCAAATAGCTGTAAACCGTTTCGTTGTCGAGGGATCGCCGTTCTGCTTTCAGGTAATCTGCAATGGACTTGGCGGAAAAGGTGTTGCCGACATTATTGAATGTGTATTTTACGACACGCTCCAACTGGTCGATCTTCCGAACCTGATTTCGCTTTACAATATCCGAGAAGATCGTGGAATTGTATATATCCCGGACAATCGTGTAGATTTCATCCTGAGAATACGCCTGCAAATGCGTTGCCGGAAATCCTCCCAGGCGAACATAATTGGCAAGTTCTGCTTTCGGCTCCCCAACATTGGCGAATTTGCTTTTGAACATCAGATATTCGCCAAAAGACAGGGTAAAAATGCGGAAGGAAATGTATCGGCCAGTAAGATAGGTCGCTATTTCAGAGGACATCATTCTGGAGTTGGAGCCTGTAATATACAAGTCAACATCAAAATCGGATGCCAGCGAGTTTACGACCTTTTCCCAGCCTTTGATTTCCTGAACCTCGTCCAGAAACAGATAAGTCCTTCCTGTGGAGGAAAGCTGATCCTTCAATAGCGTGTAGATCTGCTTTGCCGTCATATCCTCATATTCCATAGAATCAAAACGACAGCTTATAATGCGATCTTCCGGGATGTTTCGTTCCGTTTTCAGTCTTTCCATAATCATTTTCAGTATGGTAGATTTTCCGCAGCGGCGCACCCCTGTAAGGATTTTAACAAAAGGAGTATCTACATAGGCCATAATCTTATCCACATATAACGGTCTTTCAATCATCGTGACCACCTCCATTCGCTATTATTATACCGCAAAACGCACAGGTGGTCAATCAGTTTTGCGGTTTATAATCGCAAAACTTTTCGACAATACATTTATTTGCGGATTGCTATGGTTCCACTCCCTTGTCCTTATGCCGCAGATACCACTCTTTTCGGGCCGCCTTTGACAGTTCGGTACTCATGGCCTTTTGCCGGTCGTCGTATTCCATGTCAAAACTCATAGCAGCCTGCTCCAGCGCTATTAGAATTTCGCAAATCATCTGTTCGGTGAAGTAGGCTTTCCGGGCCTCTGTATATTCAAAAGACTGGACCTCACGGTCTTTGCACAGCATGGTGCGGATCACGTCGAGAATTTTATTGGCAATCAGCTTATCGGCCTCCGCCACAGCCTTTTCCTGCTGTTCTTTGATGTGCGCCGGGTCGGTGTCATAGAGCATGGCAAGACGGGTCTTGCTCTCTGCATAGTCCTGTACCAAATTGCGGATGTACTCGTTGTTTTCCTTCAAGAAGGCAACAAAGGCATCTAATTCGGCCTTCACATCCTCTGGAAGCAATTTGTAATACAGTCGCCCCTTTTTCGGCATTTTCTCCTTCAGCGCGAACAGGCGTGAGATAAAGGGGGCAATCTTCATTGCACCAACAACGCTATCCAAGGGGGAAGTCCCCAGCTCATCATCCGTGATACGCCCAAACGCTTCACGCAGGCGACGATATTCCTGCGGGTGAAGATGCTCCATGTACTTCTCAAACTCGTCAATCATTTCGTCTGTGATGGCCGACAGGTGTTCCTTTGCCCGCTGTTTGGCCTCGCAATACTCTTTGATACGCTCGGCAAAGGTATCTCGAATGAGTTGTTTTCGGATTTTATCCGGGATGCTTGGATGGACAAAAGGGACCATTGTTCGCTGATGTTTATTCCAGAACACCACATGGATGTGGGGATGACCTTTTTCGTTATGGTGGGCAGCCACCCATTGCAAGTCCTGCACCCGGATTCCATTGAACTTTGCCAGGGTCAAAATGTGGCGGTCGATATAGTCCTCCCACGCTTTGTGATCGGACAGCCCCAATTCGGCGGCCGTTTCAGGTGAAAAAGAGATAATACCACGATACATATTGACCCGACGATAGGAAAGCTCCCGAACCAGGCGGGCGGCTTCCTGCCAAGTGTCAAACTCTTTGACCACCCCCGGCTCCAGCTTGCCAAACAGTCCGTGGCGCATCCCCTCATTCTTCACGGCACCGGGACGAGTTGCAATGTAACCGATATGTGCATAGTTGCCTTTTGGAGTTTTCTTATAGTTGGGGTGCCGGTGGCGCTGCTTATAAATCAGAATCGACACGGGAACCTCCTTGTACGGCATGGATGGCTTTCTGCATTTCCTCGTCATCCATGAAAGTACGCAGCGCATCCGCGTTTTTCTGATTGGCAAATGCCAATGCCCGTTTTCGGGCCGCCGACTCAATTTTTTCAAAAGACGAATAGCGATCTTGGTCAATGAGGTCTGCGATAATGGCAATGTTGGCATAATAGCCCGCAGCCGATATGATCGTCAGGCGATTTATCAGTCCGGCCAACCGGTTTCCCAGGGCTTTGAGCTGCCCGCTGAGTTCCTGCCGGATGACCCCGTTTATCATGTCAATATTTTCGGCGGTGGTTTCCAAATCCAGATATTCGTCAATCGCCCTGCGCACTTCTTTGGAAAAGTCCGTCCCATTCTTGGCTGCCAGTTTATTGAGCGCCCGAACTGTATCTTCCGGCAGATGGAGCGTCTTGCGCTCTGTTTTAATGGGCGATTCCTTCAAATCAATCCTCCTTTCAAATGAGTGAGTACCAGACAACAGGCCCCAACCAATACTTCTCACATTCTCGGCGTTAGAATGGTTAGAATCGGCGGGTAGAATGGCTGAAAAGAGAGGTGTGACAAAAATCACACCGGAACTTGAAAGTCATACCGATTCAAAAACCCGCAAACCCGTTGAAAGCACTGCTTTCAAGCTGTCAGCCCGCCGTCAGGTATGACGGCTATTCCTGCCTTAACCGAGAACCGCAGGGCGTGGCCTGCGGATTCCGGTTGCGGGGCGCCCCCGCAGGGGGGCGGGCAGGTACAGATGAAAAGAAAAGTGCGGGCTGTCACAGTTCAAAGTCATCTTCCAGATCTTCTTGGGCGGGCGCCCACTCGGTAAAAATCTCCGCCATGATTTCGTCCTTTGTTCCTCGGACAGAGCAGCCCTCATTGGCGTAGTCCTCCAGATTGGAGAGCCGTTCAGGGATACGGTAGAACGCAAACTGCCGTCCCGGTGTCTGAATGAACAGCCGCATTTCATACCCGTCCTTCGGGTTCATTGCGTCCATCAGTTCATCCAGGGTTCCAACCCGTTCGCAGGCTTCGTGTAGGATGGAGTGCAGCATATCTTTGGGGATCTCCGCAGACCAGAGAGAGTAATCGTCTTTCCCGTGACAGGTGATGGTCTGGACTTTTGCAAAGGCAATCCGGTCGATCTTCTCCAGCGCAGAGTTCAAAATTGCCTCGGCCTCCGGCGGATGGTGGCCGCAGAGTTCCATATCCACCACAGTCCCCACGGCTTCCGCCTCTTGTTCGGTCAGAACGATGTCCACTTTTTTCTGTTCATAGGTATTTCCACGGCCATTGAGCATCAGGGAACATTCGGCAGCAATGCGGAACATCCTGTAATAGTCGTCCGCAGTTTCTCCCAATGTCTTGCCGGTAGCAAAGTTTTGAAAATAGCGCTTGCCATCTTTGTCGCGGCAGGCCAGGGAAATGTCCAGATAGATACCTTCGCTGGCCCCAAAATTGGGAATACAGAGCGCCTGGTCAAATTCAGGCAGCTCGCCCGTCAGTTCATCGGAGAACAGGAAATACTCATCCGGGAGCAGACCTTTCAGTTCCAGGTGCGTTTGCAGTCTGTCAAAGGTTTCTTTTGCGTCGGCCATGCCGATGTGCCGGACACGCCGCTTTTCATCCGGCTCACTCCAGCGATCCAATTCAAAGGTTTTGATTTTTGCCAATTTTACACCTCCATACCTTGTTCCGGTTCTTCCTCGGCGCTCTGTTCAAATGCGGTTTCCAGCTCCGCCATACGCTGACGGTCTAAATCCTCCACAGAACGCCCCTTCCGCATTTCCACCAGGTCGGTGTTAAAGTCATTCAAATGTGGCACATGAACCGCGCAGGCATATCCCTTTTCGGTGTATGCCTTCATCCATTTTGCCGCTGTAAGCTGCCCCCAATTTCGCAGTTGCCCATTCTTGTCACGGGCCAGATAGTCATTGTCCACTGCAAACACCAGCCGCTTGATCTGCGGATGGCCTTCCAGATAACGGTCAATGGCTCCATTCCAAAGGCAACCGGTAGAGATACGGTGATCTTGCATCCAGTCACGCCCATAAAAGTCAGCGGCAATAGAAGCATGGCTCATCAGGTCGATGGGCGCCTCGGTGACAATCAGCAGATCGGTTTTGCCCTCGTGGAAGAAGGGGTAGCTTTTATCTGAGCCGGTCGCATCCATTTTGAAGGAGCTGTTATCTCTGGCCGCCCGCATGGAGCAGTACCGGGCGGTTCCTTCCGCATCGTAGCCTACAAACACGCAGTTGCCATACTTCTTTTCCTGATAAATCATCTTCCGATTCATAAAGTGGCTTACGATTTTGGGGCTGATACCTCGGACAGAAACCAGATACCAATAGGCCCGCTTCATGTTGTCTGCCTTTTCGGGCAGCACCAGCGGCTCCCGTTCTTTTTTCTCATAGGGAACCACCTGCTTTACGGATGGAGAGAACTCCTTGCCGATCAGCTTGCCCACCGCTTCGGGGAAGGACAGGTTTTCTTCCCGCATGACAAAATCAATGGCGCCGCCTTTGACTCCATCATCAGGACCCGTCCATTGGAAAAAGCGATTGTTTTCGGGGAAGATGTAAAGCCCGCCGCTGTGCTTCATGTGGACAGCTTTGCGGCCTGCCTTTTCCGGCTCATATCCATAGCCACGGGCCAGGGACAGAATATCCACGCTGTTTGCTTTCCGAATCTCATCCTCGGTAAATTTCTGATACGCAGCGGCGCTTCTGCTCATATCACATCACCTCACAATTCCAAATCAGGCTCCTGTTCTTCGCTGCTCTCAATCACAGGCTCCTGAGTCATATCCTGATGAAAATGGTCAACGCCCGGAATAAGCGCCAGCGAAGAACCATTCTCCCAATGGCAATGAATTTGCCCCAGATCGTCAACGGAATCTACGATGCCGGTCAGTCCCGCAGGCATTTCACGGTAGGGATCTTCCATCTTTTCATCCAGAACAACCTTGGTTCCAGGCTGGTAGTTCTACCGAATGAGCTTTGCCTGCTCGTACTGATATTCCGGCGATCTGGTGGGCGCTTTCTTTTCTCCCGGTTGGATCGGGATGCCCTCTGCATTGTAACAGGCAGGATCGGCAGCAGGAACATTCCAGCCAAACATAGACCCGGCCAGCATAGCTGCCGCCTGTGCCTTTGATATGCCCTCATGGGCATTGAACTGATTTGCCAGAACCTTGTTATACTCACGGTCGCCGGTGGAGTAGGCACAGGGATAGTAGCCCTTTTCGCCGCGCCTGACCTCTATGAGCTGCCCGGAGCCGGGAAGAACCGCATAGCAATGTTCCGGCAGAGCAGCAGGATTAAAGTTCTTCGCCATAGTCAGCCTCCACTTCGTACTCCGCAGAGTCCGCCGCTTCGTCCTCATAGAACTCATCCAGGTCAAATCCGGTTTTTCCGATTTCCTCGTTGCTCATGCCGAGTTCATCTCTCAAATGGCGATATAAGTCCCATCCGGCATAGTTCTGTGCTGCCCAGGACAGCGCCTTATCCAGAATCAAACGGGCGCGATCTTCGCCCAGGCTCTCCAGAGAACCATTGCGGATGGCATTGAACTCATGGTCGGACAGGTTCAGCAGCCGATATGCTTTCTCAAGCTGCGGCTCCTTTGCACAGTCCGGGAGCATCAGATTTTCCGTCTGCTCCACAAAGCCATAGTCCAGATTGCTATACTGAACATCACCGGTACGGCAGGCCGCCCGGAACTGTTCAAAGCCCTTCATATTGCTGAAGCCCCGGTAGTCCATTGTGCCGCCGAGGATTTGGGAGCCGATGATGGTATGCAGCATTTCTTCATCCGTAGTGGCGGCCACGATTCTCATGGAACTTCGCTCCTTACTCAAGGAGCAACCATACAGAATGAAAACATTTGCCGCGTTATCCAGGCTCACAGTCTAATCCCTCCGTTTCTTCCTGCAATCGCTCCAAATACTCGTCGATGTCCGGTTCCTCATACTGAAATTGGAGCGATTCAACGATTGCCGGGTTGCAGTCCTCCGGCAGATACTCCTTTACAGCATCCTGAACATCCCGGATTTCCCCCAGGAATCCCCAGCAGCTATCCACCTCCACATCTTCCTTGAAAAGCTGGAATCCATAGCACTGGTTGGTCAGGTAGTAGTCGTACTCCTTGACTTCGGCTTCCAGCGTTTGACGAACCTTCTCCAATATTTCAGGAGTGATTTTCCCATGTTCCTGCTCGATCATCGCTTTATCCGCGTAGATCCAGCCAACCTGACCGGAATCCCACGGGCAAGAAAAGCCGCAGGTGTTCATGGTGATCCCGCTGTGATCGTACAGGTAAAGAGGAAGAATCACCATGCCATCCATTTGTTCTACCAGCGAAAACAGTTCGCCGGTGGAGAGGGCAGAAAGGCAATCATCCAAAAACCAGTCCGGGACTTCATCTTTCAACGAGGCGGCATAGCTGGAGGACACATACCAATCGCTGTCTGAACTCCAGTGCTGATTCTCACGCAATTCCCACTCCCGTGTGGAGCGGTTGTATTCCAGGCGGGCATCCTTTGCCTTGCCGGATTTGAGGAACGCGAAAACCGGATTGTTACGGTTGTGGCCGCTGGAGTATTCAGAGAACAGCAGGCTCCGCAGGAAATCGCTTGGCTCATCATAATCGTGCTTCTCGCCCAGGCTGTATCTGCTATGCCAGCAGACCATTTTTCCCAGGCAGTCGTGATCCTCACGAGGGTTCAGAGGGGTATCATCATCCAGTATGAAAAGGGTGTAGGGCGCCATTGTCGCTGTCATCGGCATATCGCTTCACCTCCCTCCAGACAGGTCGATTTGCTTAGTTGGCGCCGTGGCGGCTGCGATACCAGCCAAAATAGAAAAGGCCGCCAATCATGGCGGCGGCAGCGGATACGCTCAAAATTGCTTTTTTCATATTGGCTCCTTTCAAAAACCAGATTTACAGTTCCATATCCTGTTCTTCCTCACAGTCCAATACAGGGCTGTCCGGCGAGGACGCCCCATGTTCTTCAAACTGCTGTCGGGTCTGAATCGCAGCGGACAGTTTGGAAAGCAGGTCAAACATTTTGGTGCTGTTCCGGCTGCCTTTGAAATAGCGGTAGTTCCATTCTCCAATTTTGGGGTCGTACCGGATACTGTGAAGCGAATTGATGATCCAGCCCTGTGTTTTGAGAGGAACAGGAATTTCATGCTCACGAAAAAGCTGCATAATGAGAGATTTGCCGTTGATCTCCCGGTTTATCACCTCCTTTCCCGCCATAATATTTCCTTCGGCCTCACGGATGGCGGAATCGTAACGGGCCTGTCGTTCTTGTGCCAACTGTTGTTCACGGACTTCTTGCTGCGCCCGCCTTTCATCAGCTTGCCGCTGCCGTTCCGTAGCAATGGGGGCATTGTGGGCTTTTGCTTCTTCATACCGTCCAAGCAGATTTGCAAATCCCAAATCAGCCCACCGGTCCGAGGCTTCCATACTCTGATTGAAAACCCTCTCGATCTCACCCCGGATGCCATGCTCCAGCGTGGGCAGCCATTTCAGAACTTCTTCAAGTCGGTGCCGCTGGTCAATGCCCACCATAAACCCGTCACATGGAATATAAACCGTTTGGAAGAACTCCCGTTTCTTCTCCATTGTGTAGAGTTCAATGCCATTTTCGTTGTAGAAGCGGTAGTAGTAGTGCTTGTTGCCCATCAGGTCTTTGGCAAAAACCCGGTTCTCGTCTTTTTCCTTTGGCGGAAAGATGTCCTTTTTCTTTTCATCCGGTCGGGTATAGCGGGGAGAAAGACCGGTGCGCTCCAAACTGTCTGCAATCAGCTTTTGTACTTTTTCAATACCGCCATGCTTCTCAACGAAACCGGCCAAGTCCTCCGCCTGCTGGAGAGAACAGAATTGCAGCCCGGTTTTTCCTTCATAAACGGAGCCTCTATGCTGAAACAGGTCCAGGCCAAACTCATTGCGGACCGGCTTTGTTTCCTGGGCTGGCAAAAAAGCACCTTCTCGAAAGAGATAGCCGACAGCCGAATGTTTCTCGCCCATATATCACCACCTCACATCACTGCTCCAGCTCATGCTCGTTGTCATCGTCCAGGCGCAGAGCAAGGAACTCTTTGATACAGTGTTCCGCCGCCTCGTCAGTGGGGTACAGCAGTTCCACCGTCAGGTCGTCCAGGTTCTGATCTTCCAGACGGGGGTAGCCCGACAGTGTGTTTTTGATATACGCCGTGAGAAGATCATGGGGGCTGAATGCTTCCAGCAGCATGATCTTATACTTCGGCAGAAGCGCAGGAAGGAACTCTTTCAGAATCCCAATCTTCCTCGCCATCAGATCGTTGTCCGTTTTCATCCAAAATCACCTCGCTTTCCTGTAATGACTCAAACTCCAACTTGGTATTGATTTCTGTGAGTTGGGCAACCTTTTCCGACAACTCATCCTCATAAATAAACGGCTGTCCAACCTGTTGTTGGGCAACCGCCAGTTGTTTTTGCACTTCCTCTAACTCACGCTGGGCCTCTTTAAGATAGCCGGGAATCCGTTCGGCAAGGTGTTCAATGCGGGTGATAGCACCTAAAGCGGAAGTTCCAACCTCCGTTGTGTAGTGGTGGTTATATCTCAAAACCAATCGTGAAACATACCCAACCGACAGATACAACGGGAAACTGCGATAAGCACCAATCTCAAATTCTTCCGAATCGTCCTTTGCGCCTTCCTTTATCATGCGATAGAGCAGCCCGAAGGCTTCTCCGGCCTCTGACCGTTCTGTATAGCGTTTGCCATCCAGGACAATCGAAAAGTCGCTGCCGGCCGATTGGTTCAGCAGTTTAATATCCTCACCGATCTGGTCGATTTCTTTTTCATACCGCTTTATCTGCCCAGGATAAATAGTGCTGATTTTGCGCTCCAAAGAAAGCTGCCCGTTACTCCACGCACCCCGCAGGATTTTCAATTCCGTGACCCGGTTTTCCAGTTCCATCTTCTGTGCAACCATCGGATTATCGGTAGCCGCCGCCTTGAACTGGGCGGCAGACAGAACGGTTTCATCCACATCCTCACAAGAGCGGGCGATGTGTTTCCCGGTAAGAATCTGCGTGATATACCGCAATTTCTGCTCCTGAATCTGCCAGAGATACGCATCAAATGTCCCTTTGGCCACGAATTGCTTTATCATAATTTCCGGGTTTTCGTTGCCCTGCCGTACCCCACGCCCATTTCGCTGTGTAATGTCAGAGGGTTTCCACGGACAGTCCAGATGGTCAATGGAGATTACCTTATTCTGAACATTCACGCCGGTTCCCAGCTTGCTTGTGCTGCCGATCAGGATACGGACTTTTCCTTGACGGGTACGCTCAAACAGCTCCTGCCGCTGTGCTTCAGAAGTGGCGTCGTGAACAAAGGCTATCTCCGATTCCGGCACACCCTTTGCCAGCAGCACATTTCTTATTTCATTATATACATTGAATTTCCCGGCTTTGGGAGTGCCAACATCACAAAAGACAAGCTGCGTGGAAGCAGAGGCGGCGGTGTCCTTCCAAACCTGATAAACATCCTCAATGCAGACACTCAACTTGCTTCCTGTACCATCCGCATCCGGTCGAATCAGGCGCGGGTCAATCGCCATCAGGCGAGCCTCACCGGTCAGCTTCAGCATATTATCTTCTTCCGGCTTCACTCGGCCAGTTCGGATTGCTTCTGCCCGCATGATAAAATCGGCCATAATTGCCTGCTGTGCGGGGGTCGCTTCCACCGAAACAATCTCCGCTTTACCAGTGCGAACAGCCGGGAGTCCGGGAATATCCAACATATCCGCTGTTTTGATGTCAGCGACCTCACGAAAGACCGCCATCAGTTCAGGGAGATTGTAGAAGCGGACGAAGCGATCACGCATCCGATAGCCGCCGCCCTCCGGCTTCAATTCCAGCACAGAGGTTCGTTTGGCAAAATGAGCGATCCAGGTGTCGAAGTAGGACCAGCCAAAGCGTTCCAACTCCTGCGGCTGCAAATACCGCTGCATGACGAACAGTTCGGAAATCGAGTTGCTGATTGGCGTTCCAGTCGCAAATACTACGCCGCGCCCCTGATTTGTTTCCTGCAAATACTGACATTTGAGCAGCATATCAAAGGCGCGTTGACTGCTTGAGGTTGTAATACCAGCCACATTTCGCAGCTTTGTAAAGACAAAGCAGTTTTTGAAAAAGTGCGCCTCGTCCACCATCATCATATCTACGCCCAGCTGCTCAAAGGTCAGCAGATCGTCTTTCTTTTCCTCGGCAGACAGCTTTTTCAGCCGTTCATCCAGATTCTTGCGGAAAATGACCATCTGCTTGACGGACCAATTTTCGCCGTTTTCGCTTTTGATCTCATAGATAGCATTTTCAATATCGTTGATCTGCCGTTCCAACATAGCGATTTGCCGCTCTGTGGAGATTGGGATTTTCTCAAACTGGCTATGTGCCAAAATTACGGCGTCATATTCTCCGGTGGCGATTTTGGAAATGTAGCGGTTGCGGTTTTTAGGGGTAAAATCCTCTGCGGTGGATACCAAAAGGTTTGCGTTGGGGAAAAAGCGGTAGAACTCTGTTGCCCACTGGCCTACCAGGGGATTGGGAACTACAAACACAGCCTTGTGGATCGCTCCCAGGTTCTTGAGGTACATCCCGGCGGCAATTAAAGCAGCGGTCTTTCCGGCGCCTACCTCATGTGCAGCAAGCCCCGTCCCGGTATAGATGACACGGGCAGCAAAATCAAGCTGATGCTTCCGCAGCTTCATCTCCGTGTTCATGCCGGGGAATACCAGATGGCTCCCGTCAAACTCACGGGGACGAACCGTGTTGAAAGTGTCATTGTAGATTCGCAGAAGCGTATCCCGGCGCTCCGGTTCTTTCCAAACCCAGGATGCAAACGCCTCCTGAATCTGTTGCTGTTTGGCACGGGCAATCATGGTTTCCTGTGCGTTGATTACATATTTAACCGACTTGTTGCCCTTTTCATTGATGTATTCCTGCCGGTCACGGACAGTCGTGGACTGCATATTAAGGCAATCCTCAAAAATCTCATAAGCATTTTTCCGCTTGGTTCCAAAAGTCTGGTTGACCATTACGGAATCCGGTTCTGCGCTTTTATTGGTGACACGCCAGGTCGTGGTATAGGAAAAATACTCAATGTCAATGCGGTTCCGGTTGTCGCCGCCCTCGATGACCTTTTCATATCCGCTGGTCTGGAAGGTTTCATACATGAATTGGCGATAATACTCAATGGGAACCCAGATGGCGCCCATATTCACTTCGATGTCGGCAGGAGTCAGCGGCTCCGGCTGTACTTCTTCCAGGGCCTCTACATTCCGGGTAAAGAGTTCCGGTTCTTCCGCTGCCTTCTGACGTGCGTAAAGCAGCTTATCCCGCACATGACCACTGAGATATTCTTCTGCGAGTTCCCATCCCTCCAGCGGGTTGCCGTAGTATTTTTGGGGATTGAGATAGATGCGAGTATCCAGTTCACGCACCAATTCTTCCGGTTCTTTTCCCGTCAGGAAGGACATATAGGGCAGATCCACCCGCAGCTTGTGATTTAGGCAGATTTGAAGGGCGTCCTCGGCGGTGTCTGCATGATTGACCTGACGGAAGGGGCGGATGGTGGCTTTGGTGAAGATCGCTGATTTATCCCAACCGGTCTTGTCTTTCCGCTCATCCTCGATAGAGCGCAGCAGGGGGAATTGGTCATCATCAGAAAAAGCGAGGATGTTTCCTTTGCTGTTGATGGCTCCATACTTTGCAACGAAGCGGTCATATACCTGATTGAGTGTGTCCTGCGCTTTCTGAAGATCAAGCGGGTCATACTCATGGGACTGGATGTTGATAACCTCCAGCAGCGCAGTCCGAATCTCACACAGTCCCTTGATTCTTTTGGCCTTCATGCCGGTGTAAGGCTGCGGAATCAGCTTATCTCTTTCACAGAAGAAGATCTCGCCATCCCGCACAACATAGGTGAAGTTCTTGGTTCCGTCCGGTGCGTCCTCATACTCTGCATTGCTTTCTTCCGGTTCGTCCGCCTCGATTTCTTCATCCGGCTCTGCTGTGAAACGGGCATACAGGGAATCAACCGCTTGGGTAAGATGCTGGTTCAGGTCAAAATCTTCCGGGGCAATACAGGCCGTCCCATCTTCGTTGCCGTACATATTCCGGCTGCTCACCATCTCGCCCATGAGCATTTCGGGATTGTCTTTGAAATAGCGGTTATAGGCGATCCATTTACTGCGGTCCAGGTCAGTTTCAATCCAGGACGGAAGATTCGTGCGGTCAAGTTCTATGGGTCGCTCTCTCTTTTTCAAGAAAACGACATCCGCAGTCACATCGGTTCCCGCCAAAGCCTTGAACGCTGTGTTGGGTAGGCGAATAGCACCGATGAACTCTGCCCGCCGCGCGATATATTCTCGAAGGCTCTCGTCCTTGCGATCCATAATTCCTTTGCTGGTGATAAAGGCAATGATGCCGCCCGGTTTTGCAAGGTCCAGGGACTTGATGAAGAAATAGTCATGGATGTACGGGTTCAGGTCATTGTAGCGCCGGTCATAGATTTTCACGGAGTTGAACGGGATATTGCCCAGAATCACATCAAAGCTGTTGTCCTCAAATTTGGTGGCTTCATATCCCATGATGGAAATATCCGCATCAGGGTAGAGCTGCTTTGCGATTCTGCCGGTAATGGAATCCAACTCTACGCCAAACAACTTGCTCCCTTGAAATTGCTCCGGCAGCACAGAATAGAAGTTGCCGGTTCCCATACCGGGGTCCAGGATTTTTCTGTCGGGACCACCTTCAAAGCCAAACCGTTCCAGAGCGCGGTAAATGTGCCGGATCAGGTCAGGCTCGGTGTAGTAGGCTGTGATGGTGGAGTTCATGGCCGCCTTGTATTCCACATCAGTCAGCAGGGACTTCAACTCCTGATATTCGTTCTCCCAACCAGAGGCCGTACTGGAGAAAGCGTTGGCAAGCCCACCCCAACCGACATAACGGGCAAGGATGATTTGTTCTTCTGGTGTCGCTGTCCGCTTTTCCAGCTCAATCTGCTTGAGCAGCTTGATCGCCATGACATTGTTTTTATATTTGGTCTTTGCCCCACTTGGATACAGGTCATAGTCCTCGGAAAAACGGAAGTTGTGTGCGGCGACCTGCGGCGCCGCAGGCGGCTCACGAAGGGGCGCCAGATCAGTGGGGGTGGCTTCATCCATAACTGCGGGCGCCTCTGCTGCTGTACCATCGCCCATTCGCACAAAGGCGCGAATGGGGCGCAGTTCTTCCAACTCTTTTTCCAGCCGGTATTGCGTGTCCTCCAGATCGTCCATGTCGGCAGCTTCTTGGGGGGAGAGGATAGCCCCACCGTCCAGGCGTCGTACATAAGCGTCAAATTCCCGCGTAATATCTTCAAGGTCATTTTGTACCCGGAGATAGTCGGGATTGGGCTGCTCATCCACCACAGCTTGGTACAGGGCCGAACCATCCTCGGTTAAATACCCCCATACAATTTCCTCATTGGGATATTGCCCTTGCAGATAGCGGAGCATCTGGGTTGCGATACCTTGACGGCGGTAGTCCTCCAGGACTTCAATCATGCTGATATGGGGCCGCCCCTCAAAAATACTGTACCGGATGGTTCCAACCGTCAGCTCACCTCGGACCGCCTGCATCAGCATATCAATCTGCCCATGATGGGCGTCCAGGGCTTCGTCCAAAATCTGCGTTTCCTCCGGCGAGGCTTCCGCAGTATTTTCTACCGGCTCCGGGGCTGCCATGCGGCGGGCGTAGGCGTTGATTACATCCAGGGAAATCCAATCAGGTTTTTCCGGCAGTTGGGCATACAGTTCCCGCATTTTCTCAATCTGTGCATCCACGCTGCCTGCCCACAAATGCTTTTCTGCCCGCTGTCCCGCCCCCAGAAAATACTCGCAGTCAGCACACAGACGGTCTAACAGACGGTATTGGTCACTGAAAGGCTGCACTTCATCCTGCTGCTCCGTCTGGCTGACAACAGGGGTTTCCAGATAGCGGCCTTCATCCACCAGGCGTTGCACGACACCGGCAGCCCGCGCCCAGGACAGCTTTGTTTCCTGTGTTTCGCTCTGCTTATCCTGCCATTCGATAGTGACACCTTCACTATTGAACATGGCGTATTTCACGCCCATTTCATCACCGGAGAACCCTTCATAGCCATATAGCTTTTTTAGGAAAGCAGTAAATTCCGATCCGGTGGGGTGGGTCTGGGCAAACTCGGAGATTTGTTCCTTTTTCCCTGCGGTAAGGGGACCTTTCTGCATGACACGCTCAACAAGCAGATCTTCCGTACTCTTTTCCAGGGACAGAAGCGAGAGCTGCTCCGGCTGTTCTTCTTCCACGACCGGAACAGCTTCGGCAGCCGGACGCAAATCCACATCGACTTCTTCATCGTTGACCATCATAGAGGCCCGCACCGGCTCATAGCCCTGGCTGCGGATGTTGTTCAGCCAAGTGGCAAAGAATTTGTTGAATCCATTGATTTTCTTTTCATGTGCGGGGTCGTCGGGATCAGCCTCGTTATAGACACCAATGCCGCTGTTCTCATAGCTGAAAGCCCGAAGTGTTCCGGCCTCTTTGTCGATTTGGAAATCCATATAGGGGTCATACATCCGGTCGCCGTTCTGCATATAGTAATGCTCCATGCAGTAATGGGAACCGTATTTATGGTGAATGACCAGAGGGTAGTAGGCTTCTCCGGCCTCCAGCCGCAGATACTCATATTGACCGGACACAATCTCCGGGAACAACTCTTGAAAGCGGCGGAAATTCTTGTGCGCCGTCGTGTTTCCCTTGACGGGCGGCGGTGCAGGCTGCTCCGCTGTATCTGTGGGGAGAGCTGTTTCGGGGGCCTCCACAATAGCATGGGGATTCTCGTCAGGAACGGATGCAGGCTCGTCACCGGCTGCTGGTGTGTCGTTTTCCATTTGAACAATCGCCGGTGGCTTGACCGGTTCCACTACGGTTTCTCCGGCTTCATAGGCAACAGAATCCAGGACATAATCGAAATCCGCTTCTCCGATGGTCATTTGCCGGTGAGGACCGCCCATTTCATCAACTTCATCAGGGATGTTATAATCCCCGATGGGGTCAGGTTGCTCCTCTACAACAGGATTGGGATAGTCGCCATCCTCGATCATGGCATCCAGTAAAAACGCCAGCCCGTTCCAGGGAATGTAGGTATAGCCCTCATCAAAGAAAAATGAAATGCCATCTTCACCATGCAACCGGGTACGATAGAGAAGATCGCCCTGATATTCACGGTCGCCATAGGGAGTAAAGAGAGCCGCAATCTGCCGCCCTTTGTCTGACCAGTCAGGATTGAGCGGCGGTTCTGACAATACGCTGCGAACCGCGCTGTGCAGCTCTGGGGGGTATAGATTGGTGCTAGTCAGGATGTACTCATAATTGCGCCGGACTTCTGCATCGGTAAAATGGCGTGTCGGTTGTTCCGCAGGAACAGAAAAAGAGCCGTCCTTTTCAGACGGCTCTCCCACAGGTGCGGCGCTCGGCGCCACTTCTGTATTTGGCTGTTCTTCGGTCAGCGGGGAATCAGGACTACGCTCTGGAGTACGGTTTCCTCCGCCATCAGTTTCAGACTGTTCAGGTGTCGCGTCCGCTCCATGATGTCCTCGGTCTGCGGAAGCGGCTCCTGCTGGAGCATTTGCTGCGTCAGGGCTTCGATCTTCTCGGTCGCCTCGTCCTGTACCCGGTGCATGATCTCCATCAGACTGCCATCCATTTTCAAAGTCGTAAATCGCTCCGGGTGATTCTCTCTGAGGTATTCCAGGGCCATCCGGCCGTACCTGCCCAGAGGTTGATCTGCTTCGCTGCTGTTGGAGATTTGCAGATCGGGAAGCATCATCCCGTCCTGCTCCCTGTATTTCAGATTGATATTCGGTTTGCTCATGTTGTGCCATCCTTTCACGATTGATAATCTTGATGTTCCGTTCTACTTCTAACAGGATACCTTTGGAAAGGGCGGTTACTGCCGTACCCAGATGTGCAACCAGCGGGAGTGTATTAAAATGGCTGACCGTCGCCATGCCGTCACTCAACTGGATTTCTTCATCCGGCAGGTGACACTTTTTGCCGATGAAATAAGAAATGCTGTCGGTCAAAAGCTGGATGTATTGGGCTTCAAAACCACCGGCCGGGATCTCGGTGAACAAATGGCCTTTGGTTTCCTGCTTGAGTTCCTGCAAAAAGTGGTTGTAATTCTCTGCGACAGATTCGCTTGCCATCGCATACAGCGCTTGGGGAAAATCCTGCTTGGGGAAACCGTGTGCATACGACAGGCGCTCGGTCAGGGCCTTTTTCATTTCATCGGAAAGCTGCCAGTCCGTAGGATGAATCTCTTTGCCAGTAGTTTGGCTTACATCAAAGAGATAGTCAAGAGTGAGTTTGGCATTCCGGTAGACGCAAACGGCAACGCCCTTTGCACGGGGAATCAAATTTCTGCCTATGGCTGCCCATTGCTTTCGTGTTGCCAGAATCGAAACATCCTCGTCCTGTGCGTACACAAGAAGTATGTTATCAAAACTGTGCTTATGGAACTGCGATGCAAATGCCAGATAATCCCGCCAGTTGTGTTCATTTCGGACGATATAGGGAGCCATGACTTCATATATCGTCCGCAGGCGTTCATCATTTCTCAACGGTATCTGACCTCCTTCCTGTATTGGTGATTATGGCCGGTTATCCGGCCTCTTGCTCGGACTCCTGTCCTTTCTGAGCAAAGTAGAGGGCAAGCGCCTCGTCCACAATGCTGTCGAACTCTTTCTGGCTGATGCTGGCGGTAAAGTATTTCTTGTAAATCGCCGGTTTGACCTTGAACGCCGTAGCCGTGGATTTCTTTGGTTTCCGGTTAAACTCGCCGGACAAAATCTGTTCGGTACGCTCCGGGGTCAGCTTTCCGGTATATTCCCGCAGCAGGACAACCTTTCCCTCATTGACCTTGTACTCGCTTCCCGAAAGCACATCGTCAACCATCTGCTGTTCCTGCTCGGTCAGATAAGAGAGCTGCACAGCTACCACAATCGGGAACTCGGCATCATCAATTCGCCTTTTCAGCGGAGTAATCAACTCATTGATGCGGAGATAGTTTGCAACAGCACGGCCTTTCAGGTCATATTCTGCGCCCACAACATCACGGCTTTTCGACTTGTGGCACTCGATGCCACAAGTCCCGTTTTCCCTGATTTCATCAGGGTTTTCAAGCCGTTTCAACTCCTCGACAATATCGTTCCGGCGCCCCTGACAGATCATTCTGGAATAGCGCAGAGTCAGCACCGCCGCTTTTTCAGAGGGCAGCATTTCGGAGAAGGAGCGTTGCAGGACATTGGTTTCGATCACATAAATCCAAGCATCTTCATCGGAGAGATTTTCCTTGACGATACAGGGAAGTTCACGGTTTGCAATAGCTGCGGCGTTCTGCCGGTTATGACCGGCCAGCATTTCATACTCAAAGCCATCTTCATCCCGTTCGATCTTGCGGATGATGGCGGGATTCAGGACCCCATGTTCCGAAATGCTTTCTACCAGATCATTGAGCCGGTCGCCCTCATACAGCCGGAACGGATGGCCTCGGAAAGCACGAATGGCCTGCGGGGGAAGGGTGATGATGGTGTTCTTGGTCGGCAAGGATACGGAAGGGGTAGGTTCAATAGGGCTTTCTTCTGCGGCATCCAAGCCCAGAAGATCGTCAATGGACTTGATGCGCGGATTGATTTTAGGCATTTGCCAGCACCTCCTTTGCAAGTTCCAGATAGGCAAGAGAGGCGGGGTTTGCCTGCTCCAGCTCCATGACGCTCATTCCGTAGCTGTTTGCATTCCCCACCTTGACCGTGTAGGGAATCTGACAGTTGAAGATGGGGAGCGATTGAAACGCCTTTGTGACCTGACCGTATGTACGGCGATACAGGTTCGTCCGCTTGTTGCATTTGGTGAACAGGATACCGCCGATCTCAATGCTGGGATTTAATTTCCGCTTGATTTTCTTGATGGTGTCCACCAACGCCTGCAAACCGGTCAGAGCGAACAGTTCCGGGTCAATCGGGATGATTACCTCGTCGGCAGCCGTTAAAGCGTTGATGGTCAACGAGCCAAGAGAGGGGTTGGTGTCCACGATAATGTAATCGTAGGACAGCCGCAGAGGGTTCAGCAGAGCGGCCAGGTAATCATTGCTGTCCGGCGTCATCAGCAGATTTGCCTCCGCAACGGTGAGAGATCGGCTGGAAGGGATCAAGTCCACAGAGCCGATTTTCTGGATGAACTCGTTGGTATCCGGCAGAGATTCGTCCAGAAGCAGATTGGTGATAAGAGTCCCGGTATTATAGGGCGCCTGGGTCGGCAGGACACCGAAACTGGTGGTGAGGTTATACTGGGGGTCAAAGTCAACTACCAAGACCTTCTTGCCCATCTCGGCCAGCGCATAGGACAGATTTCGGACCGTGCTGGTCTTGGCTACCCCACCTTTCTGGTTGGCTACAACAATTATTTTCCCGCTTTCCATGATAGAAAACCTCCTATATTTTCGTGGAATTTTTGTGATTTCAAGCGTTTGTTCAAGTATGCGTCACTGGCCATAAAGTCGATCAGATTGACCTTCGGGATGATAAATGCCGGACCATGTGAAAGAGCTTTTAGCTTTTTCGTTCTGATCCATTTTGCGACCGTAGATGCCGTGGCGCCTGTTAATTCCGCGGCCTCTCTCGTGGAAACTATGTCGGGAATATCCCGGAAACTCTCTATGTAGTATTTTCGCAGTTCCTCCGTTGTCACAGATTCGGGAAGCAGGGGCTTGACTGCGTATGTCCCGCTATATGAGCCGGGGGGAAGTTTGTATTTTTCGGGGTGGATTTCCCTGCGCTCAAGGTAGCGAACTATGTCTTTCATCTTTATGGTGTAATTCCGGGTCTTTTTCCCACTCTGTACGCAGGGAACCAGGCCGGATTGCAGCAGATAACGAGCTGTGCGTTTGCTGATATGACAGATAATGCGGAATTGCTCTTTTTGGACTGTTTCTGGGTACTGATTCAGCAAATAGCGATACTTGGATACCTGTGCCACATTACTCGCCTCCTTTTTCCTGCCACAGACGCTCAAATGTATCCATCAATTCCTTTTGGAGAGGGGTCTTTCGGCGGATACGGCGGTAATATGGGCTTATCAGAAAGTCCAGCATAAAATCCTTTGGGACGGTGTACTGCTTTCCAGGCTGGAAAGCCTTCAGAATCCCTGTGCTGATCCACCGCACGATTGCCGAGGACGAAAAGCCTGTGATCTGCTGAATATCCTTTACGGAAAGTAGGTCTGAGTAGGGAGAGAGGTGTTCGTCATAGAATGTTCTCATAGCACAGATATAGGGACTGTCTGCTTCCTGTCTGCACTCACGCCGATAGAGATAGGCAAGAATGTCCGTCAGCTTGATTTTGTGGCTACGGATCAGGTGGTTTTGCTCAATAGTGTAGGGAATCTCACCTTGTTGCTCCAAATTGTAGGCGGTCTTGGGACAGATGTGGCAGATCTCGCATAGTTCCCGTTTGGTTACATAGGCGGGATACTTTGCGACGATGTCGGGGTAATACTTAGTCAAATCCATGTGCAGCACTCACTTTCTTGTTCATCTGTCATTGGTAGGTGAGGTACTTCACTGGCGTGTAAAATATTGGATTTTGAAGTGGGTTCAAATAAGATCAAGTTGTCTAATCAAAATGGTGATTTGCATTTTCGTGAAATGGTATGGGTGTGAATACCCCCAATCTGGCGTCCAGTTCTATCCTTGTTCTATCCTCCGGTCATAATTCGGGGCAAAAATGGGAAGAACTCGGAAAGCCCTGTGGGTTCAAATAAAAACGAAAAACGGAAGCCAAAATCCGCAGTATACCGCAGCTTTTGGGCTTCCGTTGTGTACTTCCATCTTCGCTTAATTTCCACCAAAAATCACAAGGGGGAAATGACTCGAAATCAGTTGACGGGTCAAACCGTCCGGGGGTTCGAATCCCTCCATCTCCGCCAGAGCCTGCAGTGGTGATTCCACTGCAGGTTTTTATTTATGCCAGCTGTTCCTCTTTTTCAGGGCGGTTGAACATCCCGTTCATGGCGTTTGCCGAAGCCTCCTGTGCCGAGTAGTCGAGATAGTCCCGGCAGTAACTTTTTTTGAAGAGTCTCCGGTACATCTCCTGCTTCTCTTTCTCCTCCAGCAGGATGATTCCTACTGCTGGAATCAGAGGTAGTGTTCGGAAGCTGGATTTGGTTTTCAGGACATCCTCGCCCATCGGAACGAACTTTCCATCCACCTCTGCTTCGATGACCTTGTGACTGATGGAGATTGTCTTGTGTTCCATGTCGATGGCGCTCCACCGCAGTCCGAGAACTTCGCTTCGCCGCAAGCCATAGTAGGCAGCAATTTTTACGCACAATTCCAGCGGGTCACCAGACACTGCGTCGAACAGGGTAAGCATCTCTTCCTCGCTGTAGAAGCTACCGTGGAACACATTCTTCTTGGGACGGTCTACCTTGTCGGCAGGATTCTTGAGCAGGATATCCTTCTTAACCGCTGTCTGAAGTGCCTTTCGGATGATTGCGTGATAATGAATGACCGTGTTTGTCGTGCAGTCGTCCGCCAGAATGCTCTGGTAGAATTCCTCAATTGTGCTGTGGGGTCACTTCCCGAAACTGGAGTCCCAGCGGCGTGAAGTATGGCCGGATTCTTGCTTTAATCATATTAGAGTAGCTTTGGTAGGTCGCCGTTGCAAGTGAGCTGCGGGTCGATTGAAGCCACTTTTCCATGTACTCGGTAAACGGGAGCAAGGCATCGGGATGCGTATTCTCTGGCAAGCTCCTTTGCTTTTGCCTCTCGTTCCAGCCGTTCTTCTTCCTCCCGCTCATACTGGAGCCGGATTTCATCAAACGCTTTCTGGGCTTTGCGTGCGCTGGTTCCCTCGACGGGAAGTCGCATGGGTACCCATTTACATCTGCGGCGGCCATTGACCTTCAGGTAAAGAACCGCATAGTAAAAACCGTTTTTTTGCTGCAGGCAGCCTGTTATCATAATGTCCTCCTATTCTATAACAGGTAGTCGTATTGCCCGCCATTGACATCCCAAACATACCACAACACTTTGGGAATAGCTATATTCCAAGTGGAGAAATACCACTCGACTTTTCTACGCTTTTCGGCAAACGACCTCTTGTTTTCTGAACGATCTGCCAATTCGGCTCATGATAAATTGATGCGACACATATCCTCACCCATCAGGTACTCGATTACACATACCTTCGGGATCTTGTAGGCTCTGCCTACCTTCTGCTGTGTGACGCCTTTTGCTTCAGCGATTTCGCTCTCTGTTTTCCCTTCGATGCAATACTGCCGGAGTCTGTAAAACTGTGCCCCAGTCAGTATGCTTCTGATCCCAGAAACCGCCGCCTCCGCACAACGAACCTGATCTTCTCTGACCTGCCTTTCCTCTGCCAAAGCATCCTCATTGGGAACAGCAAGGGCGGCTTCCGGAACCATGTCCATAGATGTGGTGTGGTCGCTTTCCTCCACATCGTTTTTGTCCTCTGCGTGAAAGTCCTGGTCCGACCACCTCTTCCAACGGCGAAACTCTGCTTCATCGGTGAAATCAGCGCAGGTCAGGCAGATCAGATTTCCATCGGCGTCTGGAAGTACAATGGCGTCTGGATTTTTCTTGTTCAGTGCGTAGATGCTCCGTCTGTCATACATTTTTGGTTCCTCCATATTCTGAAATCTGTTGGATGTAAATTTCAGAACACAGGAGGGCTACGGCAGCGAGGCTGCCCAAAGGGCGCAAAAAAGCCCACAGCGACACCGCTGTGGGCATAAGGATATTCGAGGTTAGTGGTGGTGGGCGGGGGAGGCATATCCTCAAAAGACCGCAAAAAGTCAGGGCATCCGATGCCCGTACTTAGAGGGATGAGTGTGGGCCGCCTTTGGACAGCGTCGACAGTGCCGCAGATGTGAGGATACCTCATAAGAACCGCCTGTCCCGGCTTGGAGCCATGTTTTTTCATTGTCGTGCAGGTTCGGCCTCTCCGCTCAAAGCAGGAGATCACGACAGAAAAGCGGAGAGATTGCTGTATCGCAGTCTCTCCGCTTTCGACATGGATGGCTGTTCAGAAGCTCTGAACAGGGGGAGGTATCAGATGGTGTGTTCTCAGTGGCCGAATGCCTACTGGATCTTTCTTAGGCGGATATAAAATGCTGCTTCAACTCCCATGTTTGTTGCCTGCCGATTGGCCTCTTGCATCCTACATTTTGCTGACAACAGTCCTGATATCTACCACTATAAAGGCTATCCCTCGCTTATTCATCTGCCTCCGATCATCCTTCTGGTAATCGCTCAATTGTATGCTTCCGTCGATAGCTGGACCATAGTTGAAGTCCACTGGGACAAACGGGCTGGTAACGTCACATAGCTGCCGCGTTCAGCCGGATGCATCTGTTCCTGTGTTCATTTTTGAAATGATGTCAGAGAGGAAGCTGTCTGCGTTCCCGGACCTCAGGTCCTTTTTCTGAAGCAGCAGCGCGCATTCATCGTCGCAGACCACAAGCCACAGATGCAATGATTCAAAGGCGCTCTTTATCCGTGTATAAGAGAGATGTTCTTCGTTCTCCTCCGTGCAGATCGTTATGCCGGCATCCTCGAAGCGGATGGCGGTTTTGAGCTTTTCCCAATCAACGGTGCGCCGCAGCTCCAGCGCTTTCTGCGCCTCCTTTTTGCAGGACGCCGGTATGCGCGGCGGCGTTCTTCCGCGAGCAAGGGCAAACTCCAGCAGGCCCGCAATGATAACGGCTCCGCCCACAATGATTACATCGGTGGTTCTTGGCGGCATCAAGCCGAGAATCAGCGTCAAAAGGCCCAGCGCCAGCAGGAACACGCCATAAATGCGGTAGCGCACCTTCCGCTTTTCGCGCGCCGGGCCTTTCGGGCCTTTCGCAGCGTGAGTTCTGATGCGGTCTATCGCATTCCACATAGCGGGGCAGCGCCGCCGGCTCTCAGCTTCCAAATGCCGGTGCAGCAGTTCCGCGGTTTCTCTGTCCACAGCGGGATCATCGTAGTTGCTTATTTGAAAAAGATACATGGTGCTTCTCCTTTTTTGAAACCGGCCTCTTGAGCGTGTCAAAAAATTCGTTCACAGCATATCGGACTGTCGCTTGGCAGTCCGATATGCTGTGATGTGCTGATAAGTTCCTTGCATGAGAACTGCCGACCGCCTACGTCCTATTTTTCAAACAGGTACAGCAGGTACCCGTAGCCCTCGGCCTCCATCCTCTCGTATGGGACGAAGCGCAGGGCCGCACTGTTGATGCAGTAGCGCACGCCATTGGGGGACTCCGGATCGCCGGTGAACACATGACCAAGGTGAGAATCTCCGGCACGGCTTCTGACCTCTGTGCGGCGCATGCCGTGGCTCAGGTCCTCCAGTTCCACCACAGCAGGCTCTTCAATGGGCTTTGTGAAAGCCGGCCAGCCGCAGCCGCTTTCGTACTTATCCGTGGAGGAAAAGAGCGGCTCGCCGGTGACGACATCCACATAGATGCCCTTTTCAAACTTATCCCAGAACTCGCCTGTGAAAGCGCGCTCCGTGCCGCTCTCCTGCGTAACACGGTACTGCTCTGCCGTCAGCTTGTCCCGGATGGATTCCGCCGCGGGCTTCTGATAGTCACCCGGATCGATGCGCAGCCTGGAGAACAGCTCCATCTCCGCTTTTGGAATATGGCAGTAGCCGTTTGGATTCTTCTCCAGATAGTCTTGGTGGTACTCCTCGGCGGGGTAGTAGTTCTTGAGTGGGCCGATCTCCACGAAGAACTTTTCACTGCGTCCCCGCTCGATCTCCGCGATTCGCTCCACCGTTTCCTTCGCACTTTCGTTGGTGTAATAGACACCGGTCTGATACTGGCTGCCCCGGTCGTTGCCCTGCCGGTTCTCCACCGTGGGGTCGATCACATAGAAGTAGGCCAGCAGCAGGGCGTCGAGACTCACCTGTCCGGGGTCATACTCCACCCGCACGGTCTCTCGAAAGCCGGTCTCGCCCTTGCAGACGGTCTTATAATCGGCGTCCGTCTCGCAGGTGCCGTTGGCATAGCCGCTCTCGGCATCGATGACGCCGGGGATGGACTGCATCAGCTGTTCCATGCCCCAAAAGCAGCCGCCCGCCAGATAGATGACATTTTCCGTGGTATCCATATACATGCTTCCTTCACCGGACATATCAGAGGGCTGTCCGGTCCTTTCCTTCTCGTCCGTTTTCTGCGACATATTTTTCTGCCCGGCAGTGCAGCCGCTCAGCAGCAGTAGCGCAGTGAGCAGAAGCGGCAATACTCTCCGATACACGGTGTTTCCCTCCATTCTGAGATGATAAATTCGTTTGTCAGCCCATATCGGCGGCAAGAGCCTGGTCGATGAGCTTTTGCAGCGTCTCCGCCTGCTTCTTTTCCGTGATGGCGCCTACGATGGGGTCGCCCACAATATTGCCGTTGCGGTCAACCACATAAGTGGTGGGGTAGGCAAAAATGTTTGTAGTGAACTTTCCCGCCTCGCCGTCGGAATCGAAATACACATTCTGATAGGTGGCGCCCTTCTTGGCCAGCACGTCCTTCGCCTCGGAAATCGCTGCCTCGTCGCCGTCCAATGTGAAGGTGTTGACACCGATAAGTGCGCCGCCCTTCTCCGCGAGTTCCTTGTTCAGTGCGTCCAGCTCGGAAAGCTCACCCACGCAGGGATTGCAGGTGGTGAACCAGAAATTCACCACGGTGACGGCGTTGCCGGAGAACAGCTCGTCGCTCTTCACCGCGTTGCCGTCCAGGTCTTTCCCCTCAAAGGCGGGGAATTTCTGCATACTGCCGTCATCGGGAGGGTTGCTCGTGTCGCTGCCCGCAGGCATGCTCATATCGCCGTCCATGGATTTCTGCATGATCTCGGGATACTTCTCTTCCAACTCGGTCAGCTTGTTTTCAATATTGCTGATCTCCGTGGCTGACTCCTTCAGCCACTCATACTCCTTGTCGGTGAACTGCTCTTTCGCGGTCTCGACGGTATCCAGCAGGAAATCACCATAGTTTTTCCCGTCCTCGACCATGGCCATGCCCTTGTCGGCCTCCATAAAGACCTTTTCCCACAGCTCGGTATTTTCCGACAGGATCGCGTTCTCCCGCTCCAGCAGTTCCTTGTGCAGGGTGAGCGCCTCCTCGGCGGTTTTCGGCTCGCCGGTCATGGCGGAGCCGTTGCCGCTCATGTCGCCCATCTTGTCATTGTTCTTCGTGCCGCAGGCCGCCAAGGCCAGCACCATCAGCACGGCAAAAGCCAGTGCAAAAATTCTCTTCATGTTCATTTTGATTCCTCCATCGTTGTTTTCTTTGGTGTTTCTTTCCCGTTGCCGAAGCCGTAGCGGAAGCTCACGGCTCCCGTCGGACAGGCGCGGACGCACATTCCGCAGCGGATGCACTCGGTGTGGTTGGGCGTTTTCGTCACATCCACATCCATCTTGCAGGCTCTGGCACATTTTCCACAGGAGACGCACTTACTCTTGTCCACCTTCATCTGGAAGAGGGACACCCGGTTGAACAGCGCGTAAAACGCCCCCAGCGGACAGAGCCACTTGCAGAAGGGACGGTAGAATACCACGCTCAGCACGATCACCGACAGCAGGATGCTGAATTTCCATGTAAACAGCTTGCCCAGCGCCGCCCGGATGCCGGAATTGGCAAGGGACAGCGGGATGGCTCCCTCCAGCACGCCCTGTGGGCAGAGGTATTTACAGAAGAACGGGTCGCCCATACCTACATCGTTCACAAAGAACGCCGGCAGCAAGAAGACCATCACCAACAGAATGGCGTACTTGAGATAGGTCAGGGGTTTGAGTTTCTTTGTGGAGAGCTTCTTCGTGGGGATTTTGTGCAGCAGTTCCTGAAACCAGCCAAAGGGGCACAGAAAACCGCAGATGAAGCGTCCCAGCAGGACTCCCAGCAAAATGAGGAAACCTGTGATATAATAGGAGAAGCTGAACTTGGACGAGCCCACCACTGCCTGAAACGCCCCGATGGGACAGGCACCGGAGGCCGCTGGGCAGGAGTAGCAGTTCAGCCCCGGCACGCAGGCGGTTTTCCCTGCGCCCTGATACAGGCCTCCTTTGAGGAAGTTCGGCAGGTGCAGGTTGGTCAGCAGCGTTGCACCCGCCTGGATCCAGCCCCGGAAGCGGGACATGGTCTGTGAAACGCCTGAAAACTTCTTACCCAATGCCCACACACTCCAGACATAATTTGATCGCTTTGCTCAGCACCGTCGCCGCCTCACCGCGCCATACGCCGAAGCACAACATGGCGATACCCACAACCAGCAACAAGGCCTGCGCCGCCGTTTTTTTTACATGGCTCAATTCCATCACCCTTTCACTTTTTCTGCTACCATCATAACGCAAGAGAGTTAAAGTCCTTGTTAAGAACGAAAATTTAACGCAAACCTTATCTGGGTTTGCTATAATTAAAAACAACATGAAAATGAATAAAGAAGGAGGGCTCTTATGCACCTTTTAGTAATTGAAGATGAACGCGCCCTGTGCGAAACCATCGTCCGCAGCCTGCGGCACCAAGCATACAGCGTGGACTGCTGCTACGACGGGGAGAAGGCGTTGGAGCTTCTGGGCGTGGAGCGCTACGATCTGGTGCTGCTGGATCTGAACCTGCCGGGGAAGGACGGCATGACAGTGCTGCGCACCCTGCGGCAGACCGACCGGGAGACAAAGGTACTGATTCTCTCCGCCCGGGGTGAGGTGGAGGACAAGGTGGAGGGGTTAGATGCCGGGGCCAATGACTATCTGGCAAAGCCCTTTCATCTTGCCGAGCTGGAGGCTCGCATTCGCAGCCTGACCCTGCGGCAGTTCACCCAGCAGGATGTGCTGCTGACCTGCGGCGGCCTGACCTTTGACACCCGCTCCCGTACCGCCACCGTCAACGGGCAGACGCTGACGCTCACCCGCAAGGAAACAGGGATACTCGAATACCTGATGGTGCATCAGGGGCGGCCCGTGAGTCAGGAGGAGCTGATGGATCACGTCTGGGACAACAGCGTGGACAGCTTCAGCAATTCCATTCGCGTCCACATCTCCGCCCTGCGCAAAAAACTCCGCGCCGCGCTGGGCTATGACCCCATCCGCAACCGCATCGGCGAGGGCTATCTGATGGGAGGCGAGGAGGAATGAAGCGGCTTTCCTTGCAGTGGCGCATCACCCTGATGACCGTCCTGCTCATCGGCATCACCTGCGTGGCCATGAATCTGCTGCTCTGCTCCTCCGGGGTGTACTATATGGACACCATTGCGGACAACTTACAGGGCGGCAGCACGGTAATCCTGAATGATGGCGGAGCGGCGAGCTTTGACCCGCAGCTCATAGCACCCAACGAGGAGCTGACCATCGTTGTTGATGGGGCGCAGGGGCTCTTCCGCACCACCAACTGGTACATCACGGCTGCAGTGACGCTGCTCAGCGGTATTCTGGCCTATTTTGTCAGCGGCCGCGCTCTCAAGCCCCTGCGAAGCTTTGCCTCGCAGGTGGAGCAGGTGCAGTTGAACAATCTTGCCGATATGAGGATCGACGAAGATGTTATTCCGGAATTCCGGCAGCTGAGCCGCTCGTTCAACCAGATGCTGGAGCGGTTGAACAATGCCTTTGCCGCCCAGCGGCAGTTCACCGGCAACGCGGCCCACGAGTTGCGCACGCCACTGGCACTAATGCAGGCGCAGTTGGAGCTGTTTTCCGCGGAGCATCCTGATGTGCGACCGGAGACGGCGGAGTTTCTCGCCCTCCTGCGGGAGCAGACGGAACGCCTAACCCGGCTGACCAAGACGCTGCTGGAGATGAGCAATCTGCGGCAGGTAGCACGGAACGAGCGGATCCAGCTTGCTCCCATGATCGAGGAGATCTTCACAGATCTTGCGCCGCTCTCAGATAAGCTCGGCGTCACGCTGACGGCGGAGGGTGACAGCATTATGACCGGCAGCGATGCACTGATCTACCGGCTGATCTTCAACCTGACGGAGAATGCTGTCAAGTACAACCGGCCGGGCGGCTCGGTGCGGGTCTGTGTCACACAGGAAACGGAAAAACTCCTGATTCGCGTTTCCGATACCGGCTGCGGCATTCCGGAGAAGTATCAACAAAGCATCTTCCAGCCCTTTTTCCGGGTGGATAAGTCCCGCAGCCGCGAGTACGGCGGTGCGGGGCTGGGGCTCTCGCTGGTGTGGGAGATCGCCGATCTCCACGGCGGCTCCGTTTGGGTAGAGGAAAGCTCGGACAAGGGCACGACCATCGCGGTAGAGCTGCCGGCAGGGGCGGAAAACGATCCCCCCGGCGCGGATATCCCATAATAGTCCTCGGCGGTTTCACCGCGATTGTTTTTCAACCTCCACAATGTTATCGCAGCAGCTCTCGATCAGCTCCTTATCATGGGTGATCACGAGAATGGTTCTGCCGTTCCGCGCTTCGCTTTTCAGTTTTTCTGCGATCAGGCGCATATTCTTCCCGTCAAGGCCGCTGGTAGGCTCATCAAGAATCAGTATCCTGCGGCCGGAAAAGACGGCGCAGGCAATGGCAAGGCGCTGCTTCTGCCCGCCGGACAGGGTGGACGGGTGCGCATCCCTGCACTTGTAAAGCCCAAACTCTTTGAGCAGGTTCCTTGCCCGATCTTTGCTTTCTTCTGTCAATCTGGTATTCAGCAGCAGCTCCTCCGCCACGCTTGCCGTAAAAAACTGCGTTGACGTGTCGTTGCCGCAGTAATAGACCTCCCTGCGCCGGACTGCCGCTCTTTCGTTTTTCCCGTCTATCAGGATATGTCCCCTTGTCTGCCTTGCCAGCCCGCAGAGGATCTGCGCAAGGGTTGTTTTCCCCGCGCCGTTTTGCCCCGTTATGGCGGTCACGCCGCCCTCTGGAACAGACAGCGAAATATCCTCAAAAATGACTTCCTTGCGTATTCTTTTCGAGAGCCCTGCTGTCTTCAAGACGGCAGGGCTTTCGTCCAATACGGAGGGAGCGGGAGGGCTCATTCCCTTGCGCGGAGAGCGCAGACCCATGCCCAAGATGTCTGCTTCCGGCAGAAGGAGCAAATCCTCCGGTGTATACTCGGCCTCTATTCTGCCGTCCCGCAGATACAAAAATCGGTCTGCGATTCCCATCAGCCAGTCGATCCGATGCTCCGCGATGAGCAGGGTAAAGCCCTGCTCCTTGAGCTGCCGGAGGGTCTGCTCAAGCTGCTTCGTCCCGGCGGCATCGAGGTTGGCCGTCGGCTCATCGCACACAAAGACCTATGATGAGCTGAAAGAGCAGGCCACCGGTATGGATGCTGCCGAGCTGATAGACGCACGACTTTCCATCCGTGGAGAAAAGGAACGTTCCGCCACCAGCCGGATAAAGGCCGCCTACGGTGAAAAGTTTGACCCGATGCTGATGTATGACAGCAAGCGGGATGTGGCAACGCTTCTCCACGAGGAAGCAGAAACACGATCTGTTCGTGAACGGCTGCGTCGGAAACAGCAACAGCAGACTCAGCAGAAGCAGAATAAACAGAAACAAAGAGATTGGGAGCGATAAAACTCCAGCGGGAGTGCATTTTGAATGATGCACTCCCGCTTTCCTGCTTTATTTATGTTTTATTTAACCAGCTGAATCTTTTACATTGTAAGCTATAATTATTAGTAATTTATTTGTGTACGAAAGGAATATTTTTACGAAATTACCTGTCAAAAATCTGCTTGATATTGAATTTGACCGCAAAAAGAAGTATAATGAACACCGTGTAGTTAGTTGCTGCTAACCATCAGAGATAAAACATTTTACAATGATGTAGAAACAAAGAGATGACCGTAACATTAAGAAATATTCATTTGGATATAAATAGAATCAGTCAGGACACAAGGAGAATGCCATGCCGGAATTAAAATATTTGAAAGATAAGAAAATCGTTTTTAGAGATGAACCGTTTGTCATGGATGTTATCTATTCTATGGAAAAAGGAAATGCCAGCATACAGTTATACGATATATTTCCAGGCGTTCAGCTTATGATTACTTCCTATTAGGAACACTGTAAATACAAGGCTTTTCGGAGCCTACAAACCAGAAAAAATAATATTTGATCTATCACATTACGCAAAAAGCCGTCCGGCATGAGAAACGGGCGGCTTTTTTGCGTGGATAGACGGAAAGGAGGCACAAAAATAACTACAAAATTTCAGCGCTCTAATTTGTGCAACTTTAACGAAAAGGAGGATCGTAAATGGCCGATGAAAAACTGAATACTGGCCCTGCGGAGAATATTTCCCCGGAGGCCGCCGAGCCTATCGCCACACCCGAACAGGCCGCAGCATCTGAACCCCAGCAGGAACAGACCGGGCCTGCCATACCTGAGCCCAGCGATGTGGTTGTGTCCTTTGACAAAATCAATGAGCTTATGGCAGAAAAGAGACAGAACGCCCGCGCCGAAGTCGAAAAGGCGGAAACCCCCGAAGCGCCGGAGGCGGCAACCCCCGGAGAAACACCGCAGCCCACCAATACGGAGGAACCGAAAAAGCCGCGCCGTGGCCGTCCGCCGAAAGCAGAAAAGGCCGCGACTGAAAATCAAAAATCGGAGAAATTGGCTGGGGCCCGCAAGGGCCGCCCACCCAAGGCGGATAAGACGGCCCCTGACAAGCCCAAGCCGTCCAAACGAGACAAAGTGTCCCGAAGTGACGGAAAAGCCCCGGATGCCAAGGAGCCCATTAAGCCCGCACAGGATACGGCACCGAAGGAAACTGCTACTGCGGAACAGACGGCTCCCGAGCCGACCACACCGCCCCGCCCGGTTGAGGAAGGCAAGCTGGTTTATCTGAAACTTTCCGAGGTTCATCCGTTTCACACATTCCGTCCGCACCCCTTTAAGGTACGGGACGATGCGAAGATGCAGGAAATCGTTGCTTCTATCCGCGTAAACGGTGTAATGGTTCCCGGTCTTGCCCGCCCGGAGAAAGACGGAAACGGCTATGAAATTGTAGCGGGCCATCGCCGTACCCACGGCAGTGAACTGGCGGGGCTGGAGGAAATGCCCTTTATCGTCCGTGAAATGACCGACCACGAAGCGGTTCAGGCCATGAAGGACAGCAACAAGCAGCGTGACGGGATGCTCCCCAGCGAATTGGCCGCGCTGCTGGAACTCGAAGTTGAGGACATCAAGCATCAGGGCGGGCGGCTGAAAGGCGTTGCGGAAGGCGATGTCGGAAAACGCTCGGTTGAGATTGTGGGCGAGGCGCATGAAATGAACTATAAAAAGGTCATGCGCTACTTGCGGCTCAACTCCCTTGTGCCGGAGCTTCTGGATAAGGTAGACGATAAAAAGATGGGCTTCATGCCTGCCGTGGAGCTTTCCTACATCAAACCGAAAAATCAGAGGCTTATTGCTGTTTCCATTGACGGGGAGCAGGCTTCGCCCTCGCTGGCCCAGGCCAAACGGCTCCGGGAGCTGGATAAGGAAGGCAAGCTCAACGGCGATGTCATTGACGGTATCTTATCAGAACAGAAAAAGGAGGATCGAGGCGTGATTATTTCTACTGCGGAACTGGAAAAGTATTTTGGCAAGGAGGTCACTCCCGCCAAAATGAAAGAACAGATTATGTCCCTGCTGGATGACTGGAAAGAAAAACAGCCGCCGGAGCTGGCAAAAGCCCCGAAAAAGCAGGAACTTGACAAGTAACAACTTCGAGACACTTTGTCCCGAGGGCCCCGCCCTCGCGCAGAGGCTCTGGTGGTATATATCCCCCGTCGCCGCCTGTTTTTTAGTACAGCCGGGAGTGGGCCGTCAAGGGTGCAGCGCACCGCCGTTTTCGGCGGCTCGCCCTTGACGGTCTGCCCCGGCTGTGCTATTTCCCCGGCAAGCGGCGGGGGTATATCCTCCAGAGCCGCCCCCTTTCCCAAGACTGGGAAAGGGCGTGGGGTTTGGGTTGAACTTTCTTATTAAAATATCGGAGGTATGAACGATGAAACGACCCCTTGCTTATATCACCGCTGCATGGCTCGGCGGCGATAGCGAAAACGCAGAACTGGCGGCGCAGTATTGCCGCACCGTGTATGAGGCAGGCTTTTCTCCTATTTGTCCGCCTTTGTACTTGCCCCTGTTTCTCAATGATGCTGTTCCCGAGGAGCATAAAAGCGGCATCGACATGAGCCGTGACCTGCTCCGCCGTTCTCATGTGCTGGTTGTTTGCGGGCACAGTATGACCGAAGCCATGAAAAATGATATTGCCGTGGCCCAGCGGCTGGGAATTACGGCAACAACCCTTGAGGGCATCCTGACCGTCAAGGGACAGGGCCGCCGCTAATGGCAACCCTGTTTGAAGCCTACGTTACCAACGCCGGAAAGTACAGCGAGGGCCAGCTTGTGGGTGAAACACTGAAATTTCCCACAACCGCCCAGGAGGTGGAGGCTCTTTTGAAACGGATCGGCGTGGATGGCGTCCGCTATCAGGAAATTTTTATTACCTCTTTCGATGGGGATGTGCTGGGGCTCTATGACCATTTGAGCGAGTATGAAAATCTGGACGAGCTTAATCATCTGGCCTGCCTGCTTTCCGAGCTTACCTCATCGGAGCTGGAAACACTGGAGGCCGTCCTCGACAGCGGCGATCACTGTTCTTCGGTGCGGGACATCATCAATCTGACACAAAATCTGGACTGTTACGGCTTTTACCCCGGCGTATCCGATGAGGAAACGCTGGGGCGTATTTATGTGGACGATCTGGAAATGTTGGATGTGCCGGATCAGGTAAAACCGTATTTCGATTATGAGGCGTATGGCCGGGATGCCTGCATCCACGAAAACGGCCATTTTGCCCCGGGCGGCTATGTTGTCAAAGAAAGCGATCATTTCGTGGAAGTGTATCACGGCTTGCAGGATATTCCCAAGGAGCATAAGGTGTTCTCTTTCCCGAAGCTCTCTATCCGGGAGCAAATGGCGGCCTATCAGGAAATCATAGACGGTTCTTCGCTGGAGGGCTACCGTCAAATGCAGAAAAAAGACCGTGGGGATCGGTGACGGTACTTCGAGACAAATTGTCCCAAGGAAGGAGGCGGTGTAACTGATTGATGAAGATATTTCCCGGCGCACGATAGCCATATCTGTAAAAACGACCAAGCTGACGGCGCGGGGACTGGCGTATGTGCTGGGCATGGTGGGCCGGAAGATCCGCAAGGCATACCGTGGGCGGCAAGTACCGCATGGCAAACAAAGTGTGCGAAAGCTCATGGCCCACGGCACAGCCACAAACAGCATTGAGCTATCCGGGGATGCCAAGTCCTTTGACCGCGTGGCCCGGAAATGGAATGTAGACTATGCGTTCTATAAAACCGGGCCGGACAAATACCTGCTGTTTTTCAAGGCTGGACAGGCAGACGCAATGACCGCCTGCTTTTCTGAGTATTCCCGGAAGGTGTTAAGCAAAGCAAAATCGAACCGTGTTCCCATCCGGGAACAACTGCAACAGGCGGCAGATCAGCTTTCCAAAGAAAAGCCGAAGCAGAAAGAACGTGCAAAGGAGGTGGCCCATGAGGACAGATAAGATTAGAAAATATCTCATTCCGAACATTCCCTATCTGTTCATCCTGTGGGCGTTCCTCAAGCTGGGAACGGCCTACCGGCTGGCAGCGGGTAACGATTTTGCACATAAGCTCATCGGACTGGGCCAGATGATTGGCCCGGCCTTTGCTGACTTTGCACCCGGTCTTGCCCCGCTGGATTGGCTTATCGGTATTGTAGGAGCCGTTGGTTTCCGGCTGCTGATCTATTTCAAAAGCAAGAACGCTAAGAAGTTCCGGCGGGATGCAGAATACGGCAGCGCCCGGTGGGGAACGGAAAAAGACATCAAACCGTTTGTTGATCCAAGGTTTGAAAACAACGTGATTTTGACCGGGACGGAGTTTCTCACGATGAACACCCGCCCGAAAATCCCCGCAAATGCCCGAAACCTGAATTGCTGTATTATCGGCTCGTCCGGCTCCGGCAAAACCCGCTTCTGGCTTACGCCCCAGCTTTTACAGGCTCATTCCTCTTATGTGGTGGTCGATCCCAAAGGCGGTGTGCTGGGACAGGTCGGAGCTTTCCTGCAAAAACGCGGGTACAAAATCAAGGTATTCAACAGCATAGATTTTTCAAAATCCATGCACTATAACCCGCTGGCGTATATCCGCAACGAGGCCGATATTCTGAAATTCGTGGATGCCCTGATTTCCAACACCAAGGGCGAAGGCAAGGAAGGCGATCCATTCTGGACAAAATCGGAAACGCTTTTGTACTGCGCCCTGATTGCCTACATCATTTTCGAGGGGCCTGCCGAGGATCGGAACATGAATACCCTTGTGGATATGATTTCCGGCATGGAGGTCAAGGAGGATGACGAGGATTTTATGAACGCGGTGGACTATATGTTTGCCGGGCTTGAAAAGCGCAAGCCGGATTGCTTCGCGGTCAAACAGTATAAAAAGTACAAATTGGCCAGCGGCAAGACGGCAAAAAGCATTTTAATTTCCTGCGGTGCGCGGCTGGCTCCCTTTGACATCCCGCAGCTTCGTGAAGTCATGGCCTATGACGAATTGGAGCTTGACCGCATCGGAGATCGGAAAACGGCGGTATTCTTCATCATTTCCGATACCACGCAGACCTACAACTTTTTAGTGGCGCTTGCATTTTCGCAGATGTTCAACCTCCTGTGTGAACGGGCGGACAATGTTCACGGTGGCCGCCTGCCGCACCATGTACGGGTGTTGTGGGATGAGGCAGCCAACACGGGACAGGTGCCCCAGCTCGAAAAGCTGGTCGCGGTTATCCGCTCCCGTGAGGTGAGTCTTTGCCTGCTGTATCAGCAGTTGGCGCAGTGCAAGGCCATTTACGATAAACACGCCGAGACAATCCTCGGCAACATGGACAGCGTGGTGTTCCTCGGTGGCCGCGAAGCCAGCACCATCAAGGAAATATCCGAGAACTGGCTGGGAAAGGCCACAATCAGTATGCAGACCGACAGCCGCTCCCGTGGTCAGTCGGAAAGCTACAGTCAAAATACCCAGCGGCTGGGCCGGGAACTGATGACCCCAGCCGAACTTGCAACCATGCCGGGAGATAAATGTATTTTGCAGCTTCGGGGCCTACCCCCGTTCTTCTCTCCCAAGTATGATCTGAAACGGCATCCGAACTACCGTTATACGGCGGAGGCCGATAAACAGAAAAACGCTTTTGACCTCGACAGGCTCATTAACCGCCGCAGGCGGCCCGGTCTGAACGAGGCGTGTACGATGTATGAGGTGACTGTGCCGGACGATGCGCTCACAGAAGAGGACGAGGACATCCTCAACTATGATGACATCGACGATCCAGACGCCTTTGCATAAACGCTTCGAGACAAAGTGTCCCGAAGTTTGTAACCTGCCGCCTGCAAGGGCGGCTTTTTTGTTACCGGGAAAATCCCGGAGAAATGGAGGCTTATATGGCATTTTTCTCATCTGCAATCGACACTTTACAGACCCTCGTTATTGCTCTCGGTGCTGGCCTTGGCGTGTGGGGCGTGGTCAATCTGCTGGAGGGCTACGGCTCGGATAACCCGGGCTCCAAGTCCCAGGGCATGAAGCAGCTCATGGCGGGCGGCGGCATCATCGTCATTGGCACCACACTGATCCCTCTGCTGTCTGGCCTGTTTTAAGGTAGGCGCTTATGGATTTTCTCACCGACTGGCTCACAAACTGGCTCAAAGAGCTTCTGATTGGCGGGATCATGGGGAACCTCGAAGGTCTTTTTGATACTGTCAATACCCAAGTCGGAGAGATTGCGGCACAGGTAGGGACTACCCCGGCGGCGTGGCACGCCGGGGTTTTCTCCCTGATCCGACAGCTTTCCGAAACGGTGATCCTGCCGATTGCCGGAATGGTGCTGACCTTTGTTGCCACTTATGAGCTCATACAGATGCTTTTGGAAAAGAACAATATGCACGAGGTTGACGTTGCGAACCTCTATAAATGGATGTTCAAAACAGCCTGTGCAATCCTGATCCTGTCAAACACATTCAATATCGTTATGGCCGTGTTCGATGTCTCGCAGAGCGTCATCGCGCAGGCAGGCGGGCTCATTCAAGGCTCTACCGATGTTTCGGCGGATATGCTTGCTGAACTGGAAACCTCGCTGGAGGCGACGGACTTGGGGCCGCTTTTGGGGCTGTGGCTGCAGTCTGCGCTCATTGGCTTCACAATGAAGGCGATGGGAATTATCATTTTCGTTTTGGTGTATGGCAGGATGCTGGAAATCTATCTGCTGACCAGTCTGGCCCCCATCCCCGTTGCTACGCTTTCCAACCGGGAGCTTGGCGGCACCGGGCAGAACTACATCAAGTCCCTGTTTGCCGTGGGCTTTCAAGGGCTGCTGATCCTTGTATGTGTTGCAATTTACGCAGTGCTCATTCAAGGCATCGCAACAGGCGGCGATCCCATTGGGGCGATTTGGGGAACTGTGGGCTACACGGTTCTGCTTTGCTTCATGCTCTTTAAGACCGGGAGCATTGCCCAGCGTATCTTTGGCGCTCATTAACAGGAGGTGGTGCTTATGCCGAGAAGATACGGGGCAGACGGAACGCGCTTATGGAATGGAAAAACGCCGGAGGAGTTTACTGAGGCAGACGCTTACCGCTTTATGGCGGAAACAGAGGCCGTCCTGCAAAGAAAAGAGTTGATGGACGACCCCGCCCAGCCTGCTCCGGCAAGCGGAAAGGAGGAATTTTATCTGAGTAAGAAAGACGATGTATTGCTGACCCCGGAGCAGATTGCTGCGGAGGAACGGCGCTGGCTGTTTGATGCTCCCATCGCGGAGCTTGCAGAAGTCAAGGGCGTTAGCATTGATGAGGCAGTAAAAATGCGGACAGATGCTGTCTTGCAGGAGGCGGTTGTTCCGATCACGGTATCTGTCCGCCCGATTGAGCCGCAGGGAAAACTGATCGGCTTCGCCAGCGTCAATTTTGGCGGTGTGGTCATCGACGATTTTAAGGTTGTGGACGGGAAAAACGGGATTTTCCTCGGCGCTCCCTCTAAACCTGATCCTGCCAGCCGGACGGGATACCGGGCTACGGTTCGGATTCCTGACCGAGCCACACAGGAACGGATTAACGCGGCTGGTGTGGAGGCGTATCATGCGGCGGTGGAACAGCTTGTTGCACGGGCCCAGGCGGTACGACCTGCCCCGATCAAGGAGCAGATGGCCGAGGCTGCAAAGCAAGCGGGAAAAGAAAACGCTGCCCGGCCTGCGCCTGCCAAGGCAAAGGAGGCCCGTAATGACCGATAGCCGCACTTTGGGACAAAGTGTCCCGAAGGAGGGCTTGTTTCTCATGGATGGCATTGAGGGCCTGCGCTCCTTGCCCAAACATAGCGTGGATATGCTGTTGACTGATCCGCCTTACGGCACAACCCGGAATTATTGGGATGTGCCCCTGCCGCTCCCGGAGCTGTGGGAGGCGGTGAAATGGGCGGTCAAGCCGAATGGCGCAGTGCTGTTTTTCGCACAGTGCCCCTTTGACAAGGTGCTGGGCGCATCCAACCTCGCCATGCTCCGCTATGAGTGGATTTGGTACAAAGAGCGCGGAACGGGCTTTCTCAATGCAAACCGGGCTCCACTGAAGAAGTCCGAGAACATCTTGGTGTTTTACCAAAAGTCCCCGGTCTACAATCCGCAGTTTACTTATGGCAAGCCTTATACCCGTGTTCATTCCCGAAGCGGTACAAGCTCCAACTATGGGAAATTTGAACGGCAGGGCTCCGAGTCCAACGATGGCCGCCGCTATCCCGGAAATGTACTATTTGTGCCTACGGTGTCCGGCGGCATCCATCCTACACAGAAGCCTGTGGAGCTTTGTGAGTACCTGATCCGCACCTACACCCGCCCCGGAGAACTGGTCGCGGACATTTGCGTTGGCTCCGGCACAACCGCGATTGCAGCTATCAACACAGAACGCCGCTTTGTATGCTTTGAAACGGCCCCGGCCTTTTATGCCGCAGCCAGTGAGCGTATTCGTGCGGCGCAGGCAGTAAAAAGCTCTGGCGAGAAAGGAGTGTAATTATCCAGCAGTATTCTATCATTTACGCTGACCCGCCGTGGCGCTACTCGGCTAAAAAAGTACAGGGCGCGGCGGAAAACCATTATCCCACTATGAGCATTGAGGAGTTATGTGCGTTGCCTGTGGCTGATCTTGCAGCCCCGGACAGCGCACTCTTTTTATGGGCCACTTTCCCGCAGCTCCCGGAGGCGCTCCGGCTGATCGAGGCTTGGGGCTTCAACTATAAATCCGTTGCTTTTGTCTGGCTGAAAAAGAACAAGAAGGCGGATAGCTGGTTTTACGGCCTTGGCTTCTGGACAAGAGGCAATGCAGAAATTTGCCTGCTGGCAACCAAGGGCCACCCGAAGCGGCAGGCTGCCAACATCCATCAATTTATCGTTTCCCCGATTGAGGCCCACAGCAAAAAGCCGGACGAGGCCCGCGACAAAATTATTTCCCTGATGGGCGATCTGCCCCGCGTGGAGCTCTTTGCCAGACAGACCCCGCCCGGTTGGGCTGTATGGGGGAATGAAGTAACGCCAACCATCCCGGACTTTGGGACACATTGTCCCGAAGTGCAGAAAGGAGTGTGATCTATGCCCTATGTAAACGTACCAAACGATTTATCCAAAATCAAAACAAAGATGGCTTTCAACCTCACCAAACGCCAGCTTGTCTGCTTCGGCAGCGCGGGCGCGGTGGGGATTCCGGCCTATCTGCTGACCCGTGGCACCCTCGGCAATACCGGGGCGATGTTTCTCATGCTGGGAATTATGCTCCCGGCGTTCCTGCTGGCGATGTATGAAAAGGACGGCTTGCCCTTTGAAAAGGTTGTGCGAAACATCATCCGGGCCAAGTTTCTAAGGCCGGGGATCAGGGCCTACCGAACCGAAAACATTTATGCGCCCTTTGCCGGGCTGGGCGCTGGAAAGGAGGATGTGATTGAAAAACACAAAGAAGAAAAACGGAGCCGCCGCCAAGGGTAAAGGCCGGGCGACTCTGTCTGCTCAGCAGACAATCCCGTATCTGTCCATGCACCCGGACGGTGTGTGCAAGCTCCCGGGCGGGCTCTATACAAAAACCGTGGAATATGAGGACATCAATTACTCCGTGGCATCCACCGAGGATCAGACCGCCATATTCAGCGGATGGAGCTCATTCCTCAACTACTTTGACAGTTCGCTGCCGTTCCAGCTTTCCTTTATCAACCGCCGTTCTCATTCCCGCAGCCGCTATCAGGTCAATATCCCGAAAGCGGATGACAACTATAACAGCGTCCGGGATGAGTTTACCGGGATGCTGAAAAATCAGATTGCCAAAAGCAATAACGGCATTGAACGCTCAAAATACATCACCTTTGGCATACCCGCCGAGGGGATTGCGGAGGCACGGCCCCGTCTGGAGCGTGTGGAGGCCGATGTCATGGGAAACTTTAAGCGACTGGGCGTTCCCTCGGAGCCGATGGACGGGCGGGCCCGCCTTGCGCTGCTTCATAGCCAGATGCATCCGGGGAGCCGCGAGGCGTTCCGCTTTTCGTGGAAAGACATCCCACAGACCGGGCTTGGCACAAAAGACTTTATTGCCCCGGACAGTCTCGACTTCCGCCAGTCCCGCACATTCCGCATCGGCCAGTATTGGGGTGCGGTGTCCTATTTGCAGATTATGGCATCGGAGCTTTCGGATAAGCTGCTGGCGGAAATCTTGGAGCTGGATGCAGAAATGACTGTGACCATGCACATTCAGACCGTGGATCAGCTCAAGGCAATTAAGACCATCAAGGGGAAAATCTCGGACATCGGAAAAATGAAAGTGGAGGAACAGAGAAAGGCTGTGCGCTCCGGCTATGACCCGGATATTCTTCCCCCTGACCTGATTACATTCAGCAAGGACGCAGCGGAGCTTCTGGCTGATTTGCAATCCCGCAATGAGCGAATGTTTCTGCTGACCTTTACGGTGGTAAACCTTGCCCCTACTCGCCAGCGGCTGGAAAACGATGTGTTTACCGTGGGCGGCATCGCGCAGAAATACAACTGCGCTCTGCGCCGTCTGGACTGGCAACAGGAACAGGGATTTGTTTCTTCGCTGGCCCTTGGTTACAACGAGGTAGAAATCCAGCGCGGTATGACAACCAGCTCCACAGCCATCTTTATCCCCTTTATGACAAGGGAGCTCCGCATGGCGGGGCAGGCCCTCTACTATGGCATGAACGCACTTTCTCACAATGTCATCATGGCTGACCGCAAAAAGCTGAAATCGGCAAACGGGATGTATTTGGGCTCTACGGGCTCCGGCAAGAGCTTTGCCGCAAAGCGCGAGCTCTTGAATGTGTTTCTCACCATCCCGCAGGATCGGATCATCGTGGTTGACCCGATGGGCGAATACGCTCCGCTGGTGCGAAGGCTGGGCGGCCAGGTGATCGAGATTGCCCCGGACAGCCCGCACCACCTCAATCCGATGGATGTGGAGCTCAATATGGCCGCCGGAGAAAGCCCGCTTTCCATGAAGGCGGATTTTCTTTTGTCCCTATGCGAGCTGGTGGTCGGCGGCAAGGAAGGCTTGCAGCCCATTGAAAAGACGGTCATTGACCGCTGTGTGCGTTTGGTGTACCGGGAACAGGCGCTCGGACTGGAAACTGCAAAAACACCGCTGTTGCAGGATTTGTACGAAGAGCTCTTACGCCAGCCGGAGCCCGAGGCCCGGCGCGTGGCAACTGCCTTAGAGCTTTATTGCACAGGCTCCCTCAATCTTTTTAACCATCCTACCAACGTCAAAACGGACAGCCGTGTAGTGTGCATCGTTCTGAAAAACATGGGCGAAAATCTTAGAAAGATTGCAATGCACATCACAAATGAGTTTGTTTCGCAGGCGGTGGATCAGAACTTCCACGAGGGCGCGGCGACTTGGTGCTACTTTGACGAGTTTCATATTCTGCTCCGCGATCCGCTGACGGCCAGCTACTTTGTAGCGGTCTGGAAAATGCTGCGTAAAAAAGGATGTGTGCCGTCTGCTTTAACGCAGAACGTCAAAGACCTTTTGGCCAGCCGGGAAATCGAGAACATTCTGGATAACACGGATTTTATGATCCTGCTTTCGCAGGCGCAGAGTGACCGTACCATTCTGGCAAAACAGCTCGGTATTTCCGAGCACCAGCTTTCCTATATCACACACAGCAATTCCGGCGAGGGGCTGTTGTTCTATGGAAATGTAACCATTCCGTTTGTGGATCGGTTCCCTCGCGGAGAAATCTATGACCTGCTGACTACCCGCCCGGAGGATATGAAGAATGAAACGAAAAACGAATAAGACCAAGGAGGAGGCTTGGTCACAGACCGCCCACGCCCCTGACGGGGAACAGCCCGGGCCGGAGGCTTCCGACACTTCGGGACAAAGTGTCCCGAAGTCCAAGTTCCGCAAAAAGAGCCAGCAGGAACAGGCTGCGGCGGCAAAGCTCCACATGGAGTCCCAAGGCGAAAAACTGGAACAGGCCCGGGAGAAGCTGGCAAAGCAAAAGCCGCCGAAAAAGCCCGGCCCGGTAAAACGCATAGGCCGTGTTGCCAGCGGTTCCGTTCACAGCTTCGTGCATGGCAAGATTTTTGAAGTGGAACAGGAAAATGTCGGCACGGAAGGCGCACACCGTTCTGAGCTTGTGGGAGAAACCGCGCTGCGGCATGGCTCTCGCTTTGTGCGCCGTAAAGTCCGGGAACATCCGGCAAAAGTGGTACGCAAGGCCGAGGCCCGCTATACCAAATACACGGCGGACTACCATTTTCACACCGCCGCACAGGAGCACCCGGAGCTGACGAAAAATGCCCTTACCCGCTACTGGCAAAAGCAACGGCTTCGCAGGCAATACCGCAAGCAGGCAAAGGAGGCTGCAAAGCAGGGCGCGGCTGCGGCTGGGAAAACTGCCACAGCCACAGAACGCCTGACCGCCCGGGCAGTGGAATTTGTCAAAAGTCATCCCGCAGGTGCCGTGGTTGCGGTGCTCTGTGTGTTACTCCTGTTTGCTATGCAGTCCTGTTCCTCTACCATGCTTATGCTGGGGAACGCCGGGGCCGATGCATTAGGGGCCAGCACCTATCCTTGCGAGGATCGGGATATGCTGGCCGCCGAAGCTGCCTACTGTGCGCTGGAAGATGATTTGCAGCATTATCTGGACACCTATGAAAGCACCCATGACTATGACGAATACCACTTCGATCTGGACGAAATCGAACATGACCCCTATGTGCTGCTTTCTCTTTTGTGTGCGCTCCATGAGGGGCAATGGACAATAGACGAAGTACAGGGAACGCTGCAAATGCTGTTTGACCGCCAGTACATTCTCACGGAGGATGTAGTGGTGGAAACCCGGTATCGCACGGAAACCGACACATGGACGGACGAGGACGGCAACTCCCATACGGACACCTATCAGGTGCCTTACGACTATTACATCTGTACGGTCACGTTGGAAAACTTTGATTTGTCCCATGTACCTGTGTACGTTATGGGCGAGGATCAGCTTTCCCGATATGCCATCTATATGGCAACGCTGGGGAACCGCCCTGATCTGTTCCCGGATTCTCCCTATGTGAACAAGTATATTACCGGGAAACCCGGTGATTACGAAGTGCCCGGAGGATATCTGGACGATGAAACCTTTGCCGCGATGCTTGCCGAAGCACAGAAATATATCGGCTATCCCTATGTGTGGGGCGGCAGTTCTCCCGCCACTTCCTTTGATTGCTCGGGGTACGTTTCGTGGGTCATCAATCACTCCGGCTGGAATGTGGGCAGGCTGGGAGCCCAGGGGCTCTATAACATCTGTACGCCAACAAGCTCTCCCAAACCCGGTGATTTGGTTTTCTTCAAAGGCACCTATGACACGCCGAGCGTGAGCCATTGCGGGATTTATGTCGGTGACGGGAAAATGCTGCATTGCGGAGATCCCATCGGCTACGCAAATTTGAATACAAGCTACTGGCAATCTCATTTTTACGCCTATGGGCGTTTACCGTGACAGGAGGTTTTGAAATGGCAACTACCAAAAGCATGAAAATTCAGGCCGAGATTGATAAGGTCAAGGCCAAAATCAGTGAACAGCAGGCCCGGCTCAAGGAGCTGGAGCAGAAAAAGCTGGAGGCGGAAAACAGCGAGATCGTGGACATTGTGCGCGGTATGAGCATTTCCCTTACGGAGCTCCCGCTGCTGTTTGAAAAGCTGAAGGACGGAGGTACTTTGGGACAAAGTGTCCCGAAGTCCGAAGAAGAAAAGGAGGAAAACTGAATATGAAACACTTTCGTATGTTGGCGGCGGGGCTTTGCTCCGCCGTTCTTTTATGCGGCTTTGCAATCCCGGCCTATGCCTATTCGGACGGCGGGAATGAGGAACCGCCTGTTGTGGAAGAAACTCCGGCCCCGGAGCCAGCGCCTACCATTACCCCGGGCGAGGGCTTTTCGGAGGATGGAAACCTTGTGACCCGCGATCTGCTCTACGATGCCGCAACCAACAAACAGTTCATCACGGTGGAAACCAGCGGCGGCAACACCTTTTACATTGTCATTGACTATGACAAGCCTGTGGACGAGGACGGCGAACAGTATCACACCTACTTTTTGAACATGGTGGATGAAGCCGATCTGCTGGCGGCACTGGAGGCCGCTGGCGGAGAACTTCCGGCCTGCTCCTGCACAGAAAAATGTGCGCCCGGAGCCATCCATACGGATTGCGAGGTCTGCGCGGTCAACATGACCGAGTGTGCTGGCACAGCTCCCGAATCCGCTCCGGTGACGGAACCTGCGGAGGAGCCGGAACCCGAGCCCCAGCAGAAAAGCAATACCGGGACGCTTCTGCTGATTTTGGCAGTGGCTGTGCTGGGCGGCGGTGCAGGCTGGTACTTGAAAATCTACCGCCCGAAGCATGAAAAAGCTGCTGTACCCGAAGAGGATTACAGTGAGGAACTGGCTGATTATGACGATCCCGAGGACGATGGGCCGCCTTGGGACGAGGACGATACCGAAAGCGAGGATAATGAATGAGATTTACCAACAACCCCTATGAGGGATTTATGAAAGAAAAAAGCTACTTTAAGGGTGTGCCGCCCAGCCTGCCGCCGAAGGGCTCCCGTTGTGACGGCTGCCCTTACTGGCGCGGGATCGGCTGCGTGTTCTGCTACCGGGAGCAACTCAAACCACCGGGCAACGGGAGGTGATGCTGTGGGCCGAGAACTGACCCGGACAGAAAAAACGGCAATCCGCAGGCTGGTATCAAAATGGTGTGCCAACTATGACCGGGACTGCGGCTGCCTGCCGCTGGATTGCGAGTGCTATATGTTTGGGAAATGCTGGACGGGGGCTTATTGCCGCTACTTCCGCGAGGCAGTTCTGCCCCTTGATCCGGCGCTGGAGGCTGCGCTGCTGGCAGAAGGGCCAAGGCCGGATTTCAAGGCTTGCCCGGTATGCGGCAGAGCCGTGGCTCCTGATGGACGGCAAACCTATTGTTCGGCGGCCTGTGCAAAGGCGGCACACCGCAGACAGCAGCGGGAATATATGCGAAAAAAACGGGGCTGATGTGTTGACAATTAGGACACCCCAAACCCGCCTGTGACAAGGCTTTTTAAGGCCCTTTTCTGCGGGAGGCGTATGTTTCTACGTCCGCCCCTGTTTCCGTGAGATGCTGTCAACATTTTAGCTGCCGGGGCTTTGGGACAATTTGTCCCAAAGTTCCAGCTTTTGTGGAAGGAGATACTATGCCGAAATATTATCCGATCAACGAAGAAGCCGCAAAGCGGGCAAAAGATATGAACAGCTTTTCCGACTATCAGCCGGGCTCCGCTACGGCGGGCTACCGGGCAATGGTCGATGAAGCGTATGCAGCGGCGGAACGCCAGAAAGCGCGTGTCGATCCCATGTACCACGATAAGATTGACGCTCTGGTGGATCGCTATGCCCGGAAACTTGCGGAAAATCTGAATGAACGCAATGTGATTGATGCCCGGGTGCCCTCTATTCTGATCTCCGGGGGCGGTAATTTCCCTGTGGCAAAAAAGCACAAGCAGAACGCCGCCCGGGATCGCAACTATGGAGAGTATGCGGAGATTTCAAAGCTGCTTGATAAAATCCGCTCTGTTGGTATGGGCGGGATCAGCGCAGACGATGATCTGGCCGTGGAAAAGCTGACAAAAAAGCTGGAGGGGCTGGAGTCCCAGCAGGCCACCATGAAGGCGGTCAATGCGTATTTTCGGAAACACAAAACGCTGGACGGCAGCCCGGAGCTTACGCCGGAGCAGGCAGAAAAGCTCAAAGCAGATATGGCGCAGTCATGGCACTTGGATAAAAGCAAGCCGTATCCCGCCTATCTGCTTTCCAACAACAACGCCAACATCCGCCGTGTACGCCAGCGCATTGAGGAACTGAGCAGCCGCTCCGAGTTTGCTGGCTGGACATTCCCCGGAGGTGAGGCCAAAATCAACGAGGCTGAAAACCGTTTGCAGCTTATTTTTGAGGAAAAGCCCGATGCCGATCAGCGGCAGGAACTGAAAAGCAACGGCTTTAAGTGGGCTCCCAGCCAAGGGGCATGGCAGCGGCAGCTTAACCAGAACGCCATCCGTGCTGCGGCCCGGATAGACTTTCTGCGACCCGAGGACGGTACAAGCCCCTATCAGCTCCAGCCGTTTGTGAAAAGAGAAAACAAAGAAATGTCTCGATGATGGGAGGTGTACTATGGACAAAAATCAAGGCTATGCTATTTTGAAGGCGGTCATGCTGGAAAATGGGCGGGAATTTGCATTGGGCGAACATCCCACCGCGCCATCCCGCTATGTCACATGGGCCTGCTATGATGACAAGGACGGCCAGCGGCAGTACGAATGGGGTCACTATGGAAATGACCGCACCGCGATGGAACAGGATTTTGCAGACCGGGTGCAGGACTATCAGCGTATTTATAACGTGGGGATCAGGCAGACCGAGGCTCCCGGCCTTTACAAGTATTATTCGACCCAGCGGCCTGTGGACATCGGGACATTCCCGAAGCCGCCTTATAACAAGCCGGATGAAATCTTCAATTACGATCAGCGCATCCCGGTGGAAAATGGCTCGTTCCTGACTTGGGGCTATCTTACCTATACCCGCCCGCTAACGGAAAAACAGGCATCCGACTATGAGCTGCGTCCTGCGCCTGATAATCCCGACAGGCCCCGTCCGATTGCCGAGCAGATGAAAAATGCGGCAAAGTTGGCGGAGGCAGATCGCGGCTCGGAGGCTCCGGCTCCCCAACGGAGGCAGCCTGACCGTGGCGATAGATAAGGAGGTGCGTATATGGAAAAGAAACGTGAACAGGAATTGTCTGTACTGGAGGTGCTGCGCCTGCACCGTGAATTTCATTTGCCGCACCCTGTTCCGGCAGACGAACAGGAAAAGCCGCTGGATAAGGTAAAGGAGCCGCCCCGCGCCTGCCGCAGCCGGGAGCGTGAGGAGCGATGACAAAAAAGCGCCGCCGTCCGATCCATCTTCATGTGATGGTGTCGGAGGCGGAGCAGGCTCTGATTCAAGAACGTATGGCGGAGGCTGGCATCCGTAATATGGGAGCCTATATGCGGAAAATGGCCCTGAGTGGGTATGTGCTTCATGTTGACCTTTCGCCTGTTCGTGTGCTGGTTTCGCTCCAGCGGCGCTGCTCCAACAATCTGAACCAAGTGGCAATTCAGGCCAACACCTACGGCGCAATTTATCCCGAAGAACTCGCAGCCTTACAGCGGGACTATGCCGCTTTGTGGGGGCCGCTGTCTGATCTCTTGAAACAGCTCTCCGCGCTGGTAGAGCTCTGATCCATCCGGGGAGTGGTTGATACCACTCCCCGGCTTTTTCTACTTCGGGACAAAGTGTCCCAAAGTAAAAATACTGTTTGCCGGAAGGAGGGATTTTTACGGCGACCACCTACATCCGCCCTTATAAAACAGCGGCGGGAAAAAGTGCAATTCAAACGATGGAGGATCGTTTCACCTATGGTCTGAACCCGGAAAAGCTGGGAGCCGTATCTTCCTATCTCTGCGATCAGAACACGGCTCCCGCCGAGTTTCTTCTGGTAAAAAGTCAATACCATGCAGAGACAGGCCGGGCCGTATCTCGCGGGGCACTGTTCTTTCAGATCCGACAGGCGTTCCTGCCCGGGGAGGTTACGGCGGAAGAAGCAAATCGTATCGGTTATGAAACGGCGATGCGCTGGACAAAGGGAAAGTATCAGTTCTTCGTCTGTACGCATACCGACAAGGCCCATATTCACAATCACATTTATTTCAATGCAACGGCCTTTGACCGCTCCCGGAAATTTCATAATTTCATTGGTTCGTCCTTTGCCCTGCGGAGGCTCTCTGACCGCGTGTGCATCGAACATGAATTGTCTGTTATCCAAAATCCGTGCCAGCACAGCAAGGGTCGTTTTCTCCACTATGGACAGTGGATCGGAGAAAAGCCACCCTCTGCCAAGCAGCGGGTGCGGCTGGCTGTTCTCGCCACTTTGGAGAAAAAGCCCACGGACTTTGCCGACTTTCTTCGTCTCATGGAGGAGTCCGGCTTTTCGGTGAAACAGGGACGCGGCGGTGTCATCTCATTCCTTGCGCCCGGGCAGGAAAAACCGACTCGGCTCCGGGCTTCTACACTGGGAGCCGGATTTGACCCGGAGGACATCAAGGCAGTAATTGCCGGGGAACGTCCGCTCCCCGAGCTGCCAGAGGAGCCCACGGTTCCGCCACGGCGAGTTAATCTCATCATCGACATTCAAGAGCGTATGGCTCAGGGCAAGGGCCCAGCCTATGAGCGATGGGCCAAGGTCTACAACTTAAAACAGATGGCCGCCGCGCTCCAGTATTTGCAGGAGCATCATCTGACAGACTATGCGGCACTGACGGCCAGCACCGAGGCTGCGGTGGATCACTTTCACAAGCTGTCTGACGAGCTCCGCACAACGGAGGAGGCTCTTTCCAAAACCTCGGAGCTGATGGCTGCCACGGTGGACTATGCCAAGACTCGCCCGGTGTTTGATGGATACAAAGCTGCGCGGTACAGCAAAAAGTATCTGGCCCAGCACGAAGCGGAGCTTGCCACTTACCGGGCGGCAAAGGATACTATGAACACCATACTGAACGGCGCAAAACTCCCTAAGATTGAAGCACTAAAAAAATCCCGCCGTGAGCTGGCGGGACAAAAGAAAGCGCTTTATGCAGAATACCGGGAGGCCCAGCGGCAAATGCGGGAGGCCGTGGCAATAAAAGCGAACATTGATCATCTGCTCGGCATAACAGACGAGCGTGAAAATAAGGCCCAGGAACGATAGTGACGGGCCGCAGACTACGGTGCAACGCACCGGGACTTTGGGACAATTTGTCCCGAAGTACAGCGGGTTTGGGGAGCTCCCCAACAAGCATTTTTGCGGGCCCTGCGCCCTGCAAAAATTTCGGAGTGTGGCCACACCCGAATTGCTTGCCATTTAGCGGCACCCCCGAAAAGCCCCCTAAAAACGAGAAAAACGAAGGCCCTTTTTACTTGACCTCCGTTTCTCTGGCTTTTTGTAGTCCCTCTGCTGTGGCCTCCATGACCGTCAATTCCTTTTCGTCCATTGTATTGAGCAGCCTGTCAATATGCTGGCGGCAGTCGCTTTCGCCGTTCTGCCTGTCAGGATAAAAGAACTGGTCTACGGAAATATCCAACAGGGTGACGATTTGGTAAAAGGTGTTCAGGCTTGGATGCTGGCCCCGGTTCTCAAAATACATGATGGAACGAGGGGTACGGTCTACGAGCTGTGCAAGGTATTCCTGTGTCCAGCCTTTCGCCTCTCTCTTGCGCTTGATCTCCCGGCCTAATGCGTGGAAGTCAAGCCGTCTGGTGTCTTGGTACATTCTCATATCACCCCTATATTATTTTACATTTCGGGTTTGACTATGAGAACGAAACACAATTTTATGTTTTAGTAGTATTTTATTGCCCGTCGGCAAGGTTGCCGATGTTACACGGACAAGGTATAATAACAGAAAGAAAATTTGAAAACTACACTTTAATCACAAAAATCTATGATACGCTATCTTTGGAGGTGTTATTATGCAAAGGATTTTAGTCGTTGAGGACGATTTTGATATTCAAGAACTTTTACAGAATTTTTTACAAGAAGCAGGATATGAAGTAGCTGTTGCAAATGATGGTGTCGAGGCACTATCTTTATTTGCGGGAGAACAATATGACTTGATTGTGTTGGACATTATGCTCCCCAAAATTGACGGTTACGGTGTCTGTGAATTGATACGCAAACAATCTGATGTTCCTATCATCATGCTAACCGCATTAAGCGGAGAAGAAGATCAGATTAAAGGATTGGATTTGCAGGTGGATGACTACATTACAAAACCGTTTTCTATGCCTGTCCTGCTCCGCAAAATTGCGGCTGTACTTCGGCGCAGTAACCGGGGAACAGATGAAAAGTATCAAATCATTACTTATGGCAATTTGCGTTTGAACTGTGACGGCTACACCGCCACAGTGGACGGAGCTAATTTTGAACTGACACAAAAGGAATTTGAAATACTGCGGGAACTGCTGACCCATCAGGGCCGGATATTGACCCGGCAGAACTTGTTGGATAAGCTGTGGCGATATGATTTTTATGGGGACGAGCGTGTTGTTGATACCCATATCAAAAACTTACGCAAGAAGCTGGGGATAGATTTCATTCAAACGATCAGAGGGGTGGGATATAAAGTTGATAAAGAGAATTAAAGGCAGTCTGTTTGCTAAAGTCTTTATTCTGACTGTGGCAGTTTTGCTCTGCGTGAGCTTTCTTGTCTATGGCGTTTTGGCTTGGTATATGCCTCAAACCTATTCTAACAATCTCAATGCGGCATTAGATGAACAGACCAGCGACTTTATTTATGAATTAGAACATATCCGTATGCAGGATAGCGGCGGACTTTTTGATCAGTTTCTTCAAAACACAACAATTAGCATGGTGGAGCTTTATACTGCTGATGGTGTTCTGGTGGAAACACCGTCTAACCAAAATAGCTTTAACGATGGGATCACCGGGGAGGCTCTTGGCGGAGCATCTTATGAAAGTGCGCCGATTATATCCAACAGCTATTACTTCTCATTTGCAGATGATAATAGCCAATATATTTTAACAGTTTACGGAGAAGCCTCTCAAATCGCAGAACTGCGGCAATCATTTGTAAGCGTATTACCGATTTTGTTTTGCGTTATTCTCCTTGTATCGTTGGCAACTGCTTGGGTGTATTCTCGTATCATTACAAACCCGGTATTAAAAATCAGTCGGATTTCTAAAGAAATGTCTGATATGAAGCTGGAATGGCAACTTGAGGAACGCCGTTCTGACGAGCTGGGTGTACTGGAGAATAGCTTGAATACGCTGTCCCGGAAACTGTCTGCTACCTTGGAAGAGTTGCAAAGTGCAAATCTCCAGCTCCAAAAGGATATTGAACATCAAAAGGTGCTGGAACGGGCACAACAGGATTTCTTTTCTTCTGCTTCCCATGAACTGAAAACCCCTATCACCATTATCAAGGGTCAATTAGAGGGGATGCTATTGGGTATAGGGGCATATAAAGACCACGAAAAGTATCTTGCCCGATCCTTGGAAGTTGCGGCTACGCTTGAAACGATGGTGCAGGAAATATTAACGATTTCAAGGCTGGAAACCAATGTTGATTTCAAAATGGAGCATTTTGATTGCGCTCCCATGATACATGGCTATTTGAGGGAGATTGATGATTTAGTGGCAACAAAAGAACTGCAAATACATCTTGCTATACAGTCTCCCGCTTTTATAAACGGGAACAAATTGCTGATTGAAAAGGTGTTCTCCAATTTGATTTCAAATGCTGTAAAGTATTCGCCGCATGGAGCAAGCGTTGATATTATTTTGCAAAATACCAACGGACGCTTTTTGTTCTCCGTAGAGAACACAGGTACACATATACCAGAAGATGATATTCCCAAATTGTTTGACGCTTTTTATCGTATGGAGCAATCCCGCAGTAGAAGAACAGGCGGTAGCGGCTTAGGGCTTTATATGGTTCAAAGAATTTTACAACAACATAACAGCTATTGTGAGGCTTGCAACACAGAAAACGGTGTTAAATTCTTCTTCACTATTTAGCGGACAATCAACGGCAGGTGAACAACCTGCCGCTTTTTTTAACTACACATAAATCACAAACTAATCCCAAAGGTATCCCAAAATGCTTTGCTATACTTGGGGTACATTCAAAGAAAGGATTGGTAAACACTATGAGAAGAATGGCATTATGCGCTGCGTCTATGCTCTTATTAGGCTGTTTGGCTGGATGCAGCACGACACCACAGAACAGCCAGGAACAAGGTAATCCCGTTATCAAGGAAGAAATCAGTCAACCTCTTGGCAGCTCTGAGGCGCTTGGAAACAGCGAGGATAGCTCGGCACTTTCCGCCGCAGACAAAGAAAAAATGTTTGCACCTTATGAACAATATGGGATGACCTATGATGCGGTCAAAGATGAACTTACCTATAACGGGAATTTGGTTCGATGGTTTGAGGACTATTATCCCATCGGTAACAATGAAACCGCCGGTATTGATTTTCTAAATGAAAACGGCACAGTAGATGTGTATGCTGTACGGGATTTAGAGAGCTTTTCAAAAGCGGCTGACGGCTCCGTTGATCCGGCGGGTAAGCTGATTGGCTTAAAAGAGTTTACCCAGCAGGAATTTGACGCACGGGATATTGAGGCGTTGAAAAACAGCACATCCGTTGCCATGGCAGGAACGCCGCTTGAAGATAGCGAAACTGCAAAGCTCGTTGCAGAGTATGAGGCATTTGGAGTAACCTATGATGCCGAAAAAGATCAGTGGTATTTCAATGGTGAGGAAGTCCGCTATTTCCGGGATGTTCTCACTTCTAATGGTGAAAGTCTCACCAGCGGAAAATTCCGAGGCGAAATGAGAACGCTTGGAAGTGGTGTTGGTACAATAGACATTTATACCGTTCGTGATTACGGCCACTTGAACAGCGAACATCACGGAACATTAACTGGCATCGAGAAATACAGTCAAGAGGAGTTTGACGAGCATACACAGGCCGGAATATCTGGAAACCAATCCATAGGTAATGCAAGCCATAACTAAACAAAGCATTTAACTGCCGCACGACGGCAAAAGAAAAAAAGCCGTCGTACAGCAGCCTATCAATACGCCTATTTGAAACGGCGGCTCAATTTTCAGAGCCGCCGTTTCTCTTTGGATATTCAGTAACCCCACGGCGGCCCATAGGAGGGTGTCGCCGTGTCCATCTTACTTTCTTACAATTCCCATGACCTTCACCAGCTAAAAAAAGCGTAGCTCCCCCTCCGGGACAGTCTGACTATGAAGGTACAATATATCAGTACAATTATGATAATGTAATTTCATGCGTCTGCATAGCGTCTTGCTGTGCGGGCGCTTTTTTGTACTTCGAGACAAATTGTCCCGAGGTGCGGGGCGGCTCCCCGGGATGCCGCTCCCCACCGAGCCCCGTTTCGGTCACTCATCCACCCAACACCGAAACGGAGGTTTATTTATGACTACAATCAATCTGAAGGATTTTTATTATTGGTACACACAGGATCAGTTTATTGAGGTTTCTGACGAGGTAGCCGAAGTGTTTGTGTCCGATGCCCGGCACGAAATGGCCTACCAGCGGCGGCTCTCCCGGCATAAGGCGCAGTATTCTCTGGACTGCGATGACGGGATCGAATATTCCGCCTGCCTGCATGAGCCAACGCCCCAGGAGCTTCTGGAGCGCATGGAGCTGTTCATCCGTCTGTGGAACGCACTCAACTCTTTGCCGGAGATCCAGGGCCGCAGGATTGATGCCCACATCATTCTTGGAAAGAGCATCAAGGAAATTGCCGAGGCCGAGGGCGTACATGAGGAGTCTGTCCGCCAGTCGATCAAGCGTGGCCTTGAGCGTATGAAAAAAACTTTTTGATTTTTTCATTTTCCCCACTTGAAAATGATGAAAAAATGTCTCGGTTTATGAAAGAAGATATTCTTCTTTTCGCAGATAAACAGCGGCGGCCCCGGGCATAGTCCGGGGAGCCGGGTGGCGGGTGCGCTGTGACTTTTTCTTCGGAAGAACGAGCGAACAACACCAACGCCGCAACTGGGCCGGGCCGCCCCACGGCCACGATCCGGCATAGGACAGGCTGGCCGCTTGTCCCTCCGGGCTGTTCCCTTATCTGCGAGGGAACGCCGCTTTGAGCATGGTTGTCTTTGGACAGGGCAAGAAAATGGGAGCGGCGTTCTCTATTTTATACTTACATGGAGTGAGGCAAGAGGGCAGCATCGTTTGGGTGCTGCCCTCTTGCGTTTCCCCATGATATGCGGGAGGCGTATCCTATTTTTGATAAGGAGGTTTTACCGTGAGATTAACGGCAAAGGAACTGGAACAAATGAAAAGCGTTGACATCGGCGCAGTGGCTCCCGAGTCCCTGCCGGATGTGAGCGGTATGATCTTTGACACCTCTCTCCCCCGGGAGGAGCGGATCGCTCTGTTTTTGCAGGCGGTAGAAAATCCATACTGCTTTTGCATCGGCGGGATCGGTGTAAAAATTGAATTTGCGGAAAGCGGGCCGTCCTTGCAGGACACGCTGACGGACTTCCTTCTCCGGCAAAAAAGCGGGCTGTAACTTCGGTTATGGCCCGTTTCTACTTCGAGACAAAGTGTCCCGAGGCGGAGGCATCCTTGTTGTCCCGCCCGAGCAGAGGTATAATATAGATGTAATGTGATAGGGAAGGAGGAACAATGGCACGAACAAAAAACAGAGGGTTGCAACAGAGTTTCTCTCCCTCTTATACCATCCGCCGCTGGCGGCTGGGCGCATACATCCGGCTCTCCAAGGAGGACTTGAAAAAGGGAAAGGACGACAGCAACAGCGTCATCAACCAGCGTGATCTGCTCAATGACTTTTACCAGAAGCATATCGGAGAATTTGAAAGTGTTTCCGAATATGTAGACGATGGACACACCGGAACGGACGCCAACCGGGAGAACTTCCAGCGGCTCCTTTCCGATGTAATGAGCGGAAAAATTAACTGCGTGGTAGTAAAAGACCTGTCCCGCTTCGCACGAAATTATAGCGATGCCGGAAGTTTGATCGATAACCTGTTTGTTCAAATGGGTGTTCGCTTTATCAGCCTTGCTGAGAATGTGGACAGCTACAAGAACCCCGACAGCGTTTCAAATATCATCGTTCCCATTACAAACGTGATGAACGATAATTACTGCTATCAGACTTCCAAAAAGATCCGGCAGGTATTTGATTACAAACGGCGCAACGGCCAGTATATCGGAGCATTTGCTCCTTACGGCTATGTAAAGCACCCAAAGGACAAGCACAGGCTGATTGTTGATCCCGATGCTGCTGAAAATGTCAAACTCATTTTCACAATGCTTATTCAAGGGTCATCAAAACGTGCTATCGCGCTGTACCTGAACGAACACGGCGTACCGAGCCCCTCGGCTTACAAGGTACAAAAGGGCTTGCCTGTTTCGACAAGAGGGTATGACGATCCTATGTGGGGAGTCCGCATGATCCACTCCATTCTTACCAATCCGACCTACACCGGGGATTTAGCCCAAGGCCGAAGCCGGGTGAAAAGCTACAAGGTACACCAGATTGAAGCTGTTCCACGCGAGGAATGGGTGGAAGTGGCTGGAACGCATGAGGCCATTATCGACTATGAAACTTTCGACAAGGTACAGGCTCTCTTACAGCGTGATACCCGTACTTCCCCGAAAGGCCGTGAGGTACATTTATTCAGCGGCTTTCTGAAATGTGCCGATTGCGGGCGGGCCATTACCCGATGCGTTGGCAAGAACAACAGTGTATATTATTCTTGCTCAACCTACAAGAACCGTTCCCGGACAGCCTGCACCATGCACTCAATCAAGCATGAACGGCTGGAGGCTGCTGTTTTGTTCGCTGTACAGCATCAGGTACATTTGGCTGTTTCCTACTCGGAAATCGTCACGCAGATCAATTCCGCTCCAATCAAAAAAAGCCAGTCTTACCGACTGGACGATCTGATAGCTGCAAAAGAGCGGGAACTGACAAAGATAACACGCTACAAGCAATCTCTTTATCAGGACTGGAAAGACGGTGAAATCACCCAGCAGGAATACCGGGATATGAAGGCTGACTACGAACGGCAGACTTCTGATATTTCCGCGGTGCTTACCCGGCTGAACGCTGAACGCGCAGAACTGGCAAACGGTGTGGACAACGAGCATCCTGCACTGGTAGCCTTTATGAAGTATCAGAACATTGAAGCCCTCAACCGTGAAATCTTGGTTGAACTTGTGGACTATATCAAGGTCTATGAAAACGGCAATATCAGCGTGAAATTCAAATTTGCTGACGAGCTCCGCAAGATTGCCGAGTACATTGAAATCAACACTACGGAAGATACCACAGTAGCGGGCTAACCCCCGCTACGAACCCCTTTGACAGTGTGTTTTCCTAATAGGCGCTAATCATATGGTAACGGACTTTCAAAGTGATACCTGTTATCAAAGTGGTATGGAACAGGATGTTATCAGTATTGAGCATTGCCTGAAAGGGAGATTTGAATGTATGTTTGATAACCGGAATTGTGTATATATGGGGCCAGGGGATGTTGCAATTAACAATGATTGGTGAAAATGGCTGCACCCTTTCCGGTGGTGAACGTCAGCGAATTTCCATTGCTCGTGCGATTCTGAAAGATGCACCAGTTATAATTCTGGACGAAGCTACTGCATCTATGGATGTGGAAAATGAAAGTATGGTGCAGGAAGCGTTATCAGAGCTTCTGCGGAACAAAACTGTGCTCGTGATTGCTCACCGTATGCGCACAATAGCAGGAGCAGACAAAATCGTAGTACTGGAAAATGGCAGAGTTGCAGAACAGGGCAATCCAGAAGAGTTAATGAAAAATGGTGGTATTTTTAGCAATATGGCAAGGTTGCAAATGGAAAGATGATAAAAACATCTGTCACACAAGGTAGTGAAGGACAGGAAACACAAAAAAATGCCTCCTGTCCTTTTATTATAATTATATTAGAACACGTAGTTTTATGCAAAATCCCCCCTTGACAAATCCCGTCTCACTTTGCAGCGTTGATATACTTTGTCTGGTTTTCTCCACAGCTTCAGCGGAAGATAATATAAGAAATCCCCGATCGGAGTCGGGAATTTCTTATATTGGCAGCAACGCGCATTCCTTAGCCGAGCGCGGAGCTTCCGCTATCCGGGTTTGGACGCCAGCCGTCCATAAGTTCGTCGTTCTCCATGATAAAGGGGCTCGCCGTATCCTGCCCCCATGAGGTGTCATATTTCCCCATAAGGTAATCGCTCAGTGCCGTTCGGTCGGCAAAGCGCAGCATCCGATACGGCTCCTGAAAGGCAACCTTTTCTACAAAGTACAGCGTCCCGTCCTCCGCCGTCAAAAGTACTCCAACATGCCCGACAAACAGCAGAGATTCCTCCTCGGTCGGCTTATCATGGAAGAACACCGTGATGAGGCGGATTCGTTCATTCTCCCGAAAGGTAACGCCGCGGGAAGCCCATTCCTCTTGTACGGTTTGTACATGACGCTTGATCTCCGTGGTATCCTCCGTCTTCACAGAGGAATACAACGCGCGGAAATCCGCAAGGCTGCTTCCGCCCAGCGCATCGGCAGATCTTGTTTTCAGCGCTTCCTCGTCCACAAACAGCACATCTTCACCGGCATTGATTTGAGAGTCCGCGCTCACGGAGAGGAAGTCCCCAAACAGGTTCATGGCGGTGATCCGGCAGTTATAGCCCGGAAACGTCCCGTTTTTCGCCGTCCATTCGTCCTGCATCGCGTAAGGGTCATATTTCGTATACAGCAGTTCTGCTTCCTCAAAGCCATCCGTAAGCCATTCCTGCTTCACGCCGTCATTAAAGCGGTCCACACGGCGGAAAAAGCCCTGAATACGCCCGTCTGATACGCCTGCGTCGGAGAGCAGCTCCTGCAAAAGCTCCCTTGATCCACTGTCGTTCAGGTTCGTATACTCGATCCTATCCAATGCCGGTCGCTGCTCAGCCGCGCCCTCGCAGCCTGTAAGTACGGCGGCAATAAACACAATGCATAAAATAAAAATGCCATCCCGTCGTGATTTCATGGTCCTGATCTATCCTTTCCTTGGCGATCGCCCAGCTTGCTGAGGTTATTATAGCACCGAGCCATAAATCTTATGTTAAGATACAGATGCTGGGATGTTGAAGTAAGCAGTTTTCTTCACTTCTCCGGGTGCTCTGACATGAGAAGTATTATCTGGAGCCAGCGTCGTGTAGGAATATCAAAGCAAAGAACCAAAAGTAAACGCTCATGAGTGGCGCGGATAAATGGCCGCGCCACTCATGGTTGCTTTCAATAAAGTGCGGCTGCGGAGATGTCCCTCTCCGCAGCCGCATTACGGTCTGTCAGCGCTTCAGCAGCACCTTCAGATCCTCCTCCGGCGTGGTGACCGGGGCAATATGAAAGTTCTCCGCCAGATAGTTCAGCACATTGGGAGAGATAAACGCCGGCAGGGTGGGGCCGAGGCGGATATTCTTGATGCCCAGGTGCAGCAGTGTCAGCAAAATGCACACCGCCTTCTGCTCATACCACGAGAGCACCAGAGATAGGGGCAGGTCGTTGACCCCGCAGCCAAAGGCGTCCGCCAAGGCCAGCGCGATTTTGACAGCCCCGTAGGCGTCGTTGCACTGTCCTACATCCATCAGCCGCGGCAGCCCGCCGATGGTCCCCAGATCCAAGTCGTTGAAACGGAATTTGCCGCAGGCCAGCGTCAGCACCACAGTGTCGGCGGGCGTCTGCTTGACAAACTCGGTATAGTAGTTCCGCCCGGGGCGGGCTCCGTCGCAGCCGCCAACCAGGAAGAAATGCTTGATTGCACCAGCCTTTACCGCGTCGATCACCTGCTCCGCCACGCTCAGCACCGCACCGTGACCGAAGCCGGTCATGACCGTGCTGCCGCCGTTGATGCCGGTAAACACCATATTCTTGGCGTAACCTCCCAGAGCCAGTGCCTTTTCGATGACAGGGGTGAAATCCTTGTCCTCACCGATGTGGGTGATTTCGGGGTAGGATACCAGCGCCGTGGTGAACACACGGTCTGCGTAGCTCGCCCGTGGAGGCATCAGGCAGTTGGTGGTGAACAGCACCGGTGCGGGGATGTCGGCAAACTCCTTCTGCTGGTTCTGCCACGCCGTGCCGAAGTTGCCCTTGAGGTGTGGGTATTTCTTCAGCTCCGGATAGCCGTGGGCTGGCAGCATTTCGCCGTGCGTGTAGATATTCACGCCCTTGCCCGCCGTCTGCTCCAGCAGCAGTTTGAGGTCGTGCAGGTCGTGCCCGGAGATGACGATGAACGGCCCCTTCTCCACCGTCAGCGGGACGGTCACGGGCGTGGGCGTGCCGTAGGTCTCGGTGTTGGCCTTATCCAGCAGCGCCATGCACTGGAGGTTCTTTTCGCCCACCTCCATCACGATGGGCAGCAGCGCGTCCATGTCCCAGTCCTCGCCCACGGCAAAAAGAGCCTTGGCGAAAAAGCGGTTCACTTTCTCGTCGGCATAGCCCAGCATCATAGCGTGATGGGCATAGGCCGCCATGCCGCGCACGCCGAAGAGGATCAGGGATTTGAGACTGCGAATATCCTCCTGCGCGTTCCAGAGCAAGTTCATATCATAATCATCGTTTCGCCCGCAGCGGGAGCCGCAGCCGGAACAGCCTGGAACAAGGCGGGCCTTTTCCTCGTGTACCCGATCGATCAGCTCCCGAATGGTCTTTTCGTTGAAACTCACATTGGTGACGGTGGTGAACAGCCCCTCGATCATCAGCCGCCAAGTCCCCTCATTCGCGTCCGGGGCATTATCTACCGCACGGGACAGTCCAACCAGAGCGCCAGTCAACTGGTCCTGGAGCTCCGCCACCTCAGCGGTTTTTCCGCAGACACCGGCTTTTCCGGTACAACCAGCGCAGCCAGCCGTCTGCTCACACTGAAAGCAAAACATCCTGTTATCCATTGTCGTTCGTCTCCTTCTGCTTTTTAGTTCAGGACCTGCATCTCCGGGTTCTTCTCCCCGAATTTCTCGCGCAGCGCGCTGCAGATATCCTCCCGGGACTTGCCCTGCTTCTCACCGTTTTTAATGAGCTTGTACGCCTGAAACAGCGCCGAGGGGCCAATCTCGCTGCTGAAAAAGCCAATGCCCTGATTCCATGCCAGCAGCTCAAACACATCGTCCAACGCGGCGCTCTCTACGCCGTGGATATATGCTTTTACCAGCTCTCGCGCCGCCTGCCGCATCCGGCCTGCGCCCACTGCGTTGGTCAGGGACAGCAGCAGCCGCATTTCGTAGGGCAGTACGCGCTTCTCGCTTTGCCATGTGGTCTCCCAGAAATCCACGGCGATCTGCCCCAGCTTTTCGTCGATCATGGGATAGTTCAAAAGAGCCAGCGGCTTGAAGGGAGCGGAGCTGTCGCCTTCCTTCTTCTCCACACGGCAGAACCAGACATGGAACTCCGCCTCACCCCGCTGCTCGGTGTGGTGCTCGTAGCCCAAGCCCTCCATGACAGCGTACAGCGGATGCGGCTCAAAGGTTTGGATGATGTGTAATCCTTCGCCCACCTCTAACGCCTCGGCTCTTTTCTTCAGCCCTTCAAAGAAGCTGCCCTGTATATGGCGCACATCCACGGTCTGAAACCCCTGCGCCTTATTCTTCCAGTTTTCATAACTCATAGTCTTTGCCTCTCTTGCAGAAAGCTCACGCCTCTTCAAAGGAATCCTTACCCACGCCGCACAGGGGGCATTCAAAGTCCTCCGGTACCTCGCTCCAGGGCGTTCCCGGCGTAATGCCGCCCTCGGGATACCCCACGCTCTCGTCGTATTCCCAACCGCAGACGGTACAAACGTATTTCATAACGATTCTCCTTTCGCGTCCCGCTTTAGTCCTCTTTCAGCCGGCCGTCCACCGTGACGGTGACGACCTGCCACGGGATAAATTTCCCGCTCTGTTGGAGCGCTTTTTTCGCCGCCAGTTCCAGCCCGCCGCAGCAGGGCACCTCCATCCGCACGACGGTGACGCTCTTGATGTTGTTCTCCCGGATGATCTCGGTCAGCTTTTCGGAATAGTCTACGCCGTCCAGCTTGGGGCAGCCCACGAGGGTGATGTGTCCCTTGATGAACCTCTCGTGGAAGGCGGCGTAGGCGTAAGCGGTGCAGTCGGCGGCAATCAGGAGCCGCGCGCCGTCAAAATACGGGGCGTTCACCGGCACTAACTTGATCTGCACCGGCCACTGGGAAAGGCGGCTCGTCTGCTGGGCTTGCGGCGTTTCCACGGCGGGCGCCTCCTGACGCTGAATATTCCGGGACTGGCTGCCGGGGCAGCCGCAGGGCAGGGTCATGCCCTCCTTCCGCATTTTCTGCTGCTTATTTTCCATGACGGCCTGCTCGTCATAGGCCGCCGCCTCCCGCTCCACAAAGGTGATGGCCCCGGTGGGGCAGGTGGGCAGACAGTCGCCCAAGCCGTCGCAGTAATCCTCCCGCATGAGCCGCGCCTTGCCGTCCACCATGGCGATGGCGCCCTCGTGACAGGCGGCGGCGCAGGCGCCGCAGCCGTTGCACTTATTTTCGTCGATCTCGATGATCCGTCGTTTCATCTTCGGTCCTCCTGTTGCTTTTGTGCGTTCATTGTACTATACTAAAAGCAACAAGTCGGTTGAATTTTCAACGAAAGAGGACTTTTTATGAAAGAATTTTTCCCTGTGCTCCACGCTGCGCCCCTTTTCTCCGGCATTTCCGACGAGGAGCTTGCCGTCATGCTCTCCTGCCTTGAGGCGAGGATCGACACCTTTCCCAAAGGTGCCCGCCTGCTCCGCGCGGGAGACGCGGTGGAGGAAGTGGGCCTTGTGCTGGCGGGCAGCGCCCTCGTTGTGCAGGAGGACATCTGGGGAAACCGCAGCATCCTCTCCAAAATCGGGCCGGGGCAGACCTTCGCGGAGGTGTTCGCCTGTGCGCCGGGGTCGGTACTGAATGTGAGCGTGGAGGCAGAGAGCGCGGTGACGGTGATGTTTCTGCATATAAGACGCGTTTTGAACGTGTGCCCCTCCGCCTGCTCCCACCATAGCCGGATCATCCGCAATCTGCTGGGCGAGTTAGCGGAGAAGAACCTGCGGCTCAACGAAAAGCTCACCCACATGGGCCAGCGCACCACCCGGGCAAAGCTGATGTCCTATTTTTCCGCCGAGGCACAGCGCCGGGGCGGCTATGAATTCGACATTCCGTTCTCCCGCCAGCAGCTTGCGGATTATCTCGGCGTGGAGCGCAGCGGGCTGTCGCTGGAGCTTGGAAAAATGCGGGATGAGGGCCTGCTCGACTTTCACAAAAGCCATTTCCTTCTCAAAACGCCGGAGGCTGACCGTCCCTTTCCTTCTGCGCGTTAATGAGCCCCCTTTGGGCGTATTGGCAAGTGCGGATAACCCCGTCAGCCACGGAGCGTCGAGGTTTTGCAGATGGAAAAAGCAGCTACGGTCTGTAGAGATCGGCAGGACAGCGTCAGCTCGTACAATCTGATTTGATCATACCCACAGTCGCTTTGGCTGTGGGTATTTTCTGTTTGAACTCCGAAAGCTTTGCAGAGCTCAAGGAGTCTAATGCCAAATTCAGCATGTCACTGACTATGAGGAAAACATCTTTTAGAGAGGGGTCAAAATTCATAGGATTCGGCAAGGAAGATGAACCGCGTCCTTTTGTGATGCTGCTTTTAAAAGATTGCAGCTTCGCCCCTTAACGAAGACTTTAAGTTAAATCTGTTACACTGTTGCAACCCCCTCAAAAATACAGACAGGAGAAAAAATTGACCGTATGATGAAAAAAAGATATTTTGCTTTTCCCATTCTTGCAATCGCACTGCATTTTTTGCTGTCCAATCTGTTGTATTTCCTTGTGGAAAGGCTCGTTTTGGATGTTTTTCATATCCCCCCACAACAATTTATGAAACACTCATATTGGGGCGAGATTTTGATCTACGCTGTTCTTATCCTCGTATTCTTCACGCTCTATAAACTGCTTTGGAGGAAAGAGATAAGCGAACCGCGCACAGCGACAAATTTCAAAGATGTGCTCGGCAGTCTGGTCGTGGGATTTGGCATTTGCGGGATCTCCGGTCTTTGGATCATGCTGGCAGAACAGCTTCCCTCGCTTCAAAAAAGCGTTGAGGCAATGAACGCCGGTGCTGAAAATATTGCCGGTGGAAATGCATTTGGAACATTTATGATTGCGGTGATTGCTGCACCTATTGTAGAAGAAATTCTATTCCGCGGCATTGTGCTTCGCTCCATGCGGAAATTCGCCCCAGCTTGGGCCTCGATTCTAATATCATCTGTACTCTTCGGCGTTTATCACTTGAATATCGTGCAGGCTGCCTATGCCACCCTTATGGGCATTGCCGCAGGAATCTTTTACGAGAAGAAAAGGAACCTGCTGTTTCCCATCCTCGTGCATTTCGCAAACAACCTCATTACTATGCTGCAGGGCTTTGCGCTATCCGAAGTGAATGAACTGATCAGCATTTTTATTCTGATCATGATCGCTCCGGCGGGGTATGTCGTCTGCCGCTCGCTCCGGCAGGGCAAAAGAGCAGATAGCATGTAAGGTTTTTATACAATGTATAAAGCATACAGCGGCACAGAGCAAACTCTCTGTGCCGCTGTTTTTTGTAGCCCGAAAACCACTCGCTAGGCGAGTGGTTCCAAAAAGCTTAAGCGGAGAGTAGACGAAAAAAACTCCTTTTGCTAAAGTAAGATTGCGGTCTGCCAACTGCAATCGAAAGCAAAATGTAATTCAAACAGCGGAACAACGCGTTGACATTTGGAGACGGTCAAGTTCTCGAACAGTTCAGTATCTGCTTCATCTTTATTCTGATCCAGACTATCTGGAAAAGATCCTCGCCAGTAAAGGTAGGTGGAAGCTCTATACTACGGACGGCGGCTTCTTCTATATGGCACCGGAGGGGGAAATAGAGTCGCATCGTCCCTCTGAAGATAACGCCAATGAGGAGACGATTGGATTGGAAAGGCTATTTGGAGACAGTTGGTTTTCTGAAAAAGCGCGTACAGATATGGAGGTGCTGAAGAAAGAGTTCCGAGAGCTTGCGAAAAAGTATCACCCAGATGTTTCTACTGAAGTTCAAGCTGCCGATATTTTCAAGGAGATTTCCGCAGAATATGACCTGCTGCGATGGAATGAAGAAGACTCTTCACAGTAAGCTAAAAAATCGCCCTCCCGAGTGTTGAGCTTGGGAGGGCGATCATTGTGTTATGTGTTATTTGCGTCAAGCCTTACTGCGCCTTCTGGTCGATCCACTCGGGGCGGTATTTGGAATAGACGATCTTCTGCTCGCTGTACAGGCCATAGTAGCCGGACAGGAGATAGGAGACCACGCAGCACAGGGCATACAGGGGCAGGCTCTCGCCGCCGAACAGCTCGTAGGATAGCAGGATCGAAGTGATGGGGCAGTTGGTGGCCCCGCAGAACACGGCGGCCATGCCCATGGCCCCGGAGAAGGCGTGGGGCAGCCCTAAGATAGGCCCGGCCAGGGTGCCGAAGGCGCAGCCGGTGAACAGCACGGGGACGATCTCACCCCCACGGAAGCCCGCGCCTAGGGTGACGGCGGTGAAGGCGATCTTCAGCAGGAAGGCCTGGGGAATGGTCTCCCCGGCCAGCAGACGGCGGATGACAAAGTCGCCAGCGCCGTTATAGTCCTGACTGCCCACCATCAGGGTCAGCCCCAGCACCAGCACGCCGCCCATGGCTGCCCGGATCAGGGGATTGGGGGCCACGTTGGCATAGACCTTGGGGGCGGCGTGCATCACCTCGCAGAACAGGATGGACACGATGGCGCACAGCACGCCCAGCCCCGCCGCCTGGACCATGGTCAGGGGGGACAGGGCCGCTGCGTCGGGGATGGAGTAGCCCACCGTGGCGTGGAGCCCGCACACCCGGGCAAACTGAAAGGCGATGAGGGAGGACAGCACGCAGGGCACCATGGCCGCATAGTACATCACGCCCACGCTGACCACCTCCATGGCGAAGATGGCGGCGGTGAGGGGAGTGCCGAACAGGGCGGAGAAGGCGGCGGCCATGCCGCACATGACCATGATCCGGCTGTCCTTGGCGTCCAATCTGATCTGGCGGCCCAGCCACGCGGCCAACGAGCCGCCCAGCTGCAAAGCCGCTCCCTCGCGCCCGGCGGAGCCGCCCACCAGGTGGGTGAGGATGGTGGAGAAGTAGATGAGGGGAGTGGTGCGCAGCTTCATGGGCTCGGCCTCCCGCACGGCCACCAGCACCAGATTGGTGCCCCGGTCCTTCTCCATGTGGCAGGCCCGGTAGAACAGCACGATGGCCACGCCGCCCAGGGGCAGGAAGAAGATCACGTTGGGGTGGGCCCCACGCAGCTGGGTGGCCCAGTCGATGCCATAGTGGAAGGAGATGGCCACCCCGCCCACCACGATGCCGATGAGGCAGGAATAGAGGAGCCATTTCAAAAAGACCAGATATTGCAGCACGGACATAGACGTCCGCTCGTCAGAGGGGGCAGGTTGCATGGGTTTCTCTCCTATCTGTCTATCGGTCAAAGCCCGCCTCCGGGAAAACGGCGGCGGGCTTTGACGTGTTAAGATTTTATAAAGAAAGTATACCATTCCGGTGGAGGTGCGTCAAGTATAGAGAAAAAACGGATCGCCACGTCGCCCCTGTGGGGCACCTCGCAATGACAGGACTAGGGGAGGATGGGGGAGAGACAGGATTCCAAACTCTCCTCGGCCCCGTCCGCCAGTTCCAGCCGGAGCTGGTAGGTATAGTCGCTGTGCTGAAACAGGACGTCATAGATCAGAGGGCTGTCCTGGGGCTGCTGCCAGAAGACCAGGGTGCCGTCGATCTTCTGGCGCTGCTGAGGGAAATTCTGATCGGGAAACGTCTCTGTGCTGGTGCGGTTCTCGAAATAGACGTGGACAGACAGGGCGGAGAGAGGCTGGTTTTCGCCGGAGAACGTGTAGTCTGCGTCCAGCTGGTCCCACCGGTCCGGGTCCTCCTCGCCGCCGGAAAGGCAGCGCAGGGTGCGGCTGGCGCTGTCCACCGTCAACCCCGCCATGTCATAGGTGAGACAGCCGCACCGGTCCGCCATCTCCTGGTCGGAGTTAAAGGTCAGCACCACGTCCTCCGGCGGACCGCATACCGGACCGGGGAGCAGCATCAGCCCCCACGCCCCCACGGCGTAGAGCAGCAGGGGACAGAGGAAAATCACGCACAAAAGGCCAAAACGGTTCCACACAGTTTTCATAGACCGGACCTCCTTGTCAAACGGCAGGGCGGCGGACACTTCTCTGACTTCATCATGCAATAAGTCGGGAGAAATGTCAATGGAGATCACGAAAAGAATGGGAACTCACGCAGTAGATATTCAGCTATTAAACAGATTAAATTTACGCTGCAAATAGCATTCGATGAATAAAGCCGCCTGTTTGTCCTCTTCTTCAGAAGCAGACGGTTTGTGATTCACGATTATGATGGTATCACTCCACGCAGCGTCACTTGTATTCTTCAAAAATATTCTGGCATATCTGTGATCTTTTTTATCTTTCCAATCGTCAAATAACAAATCAGGGTTAGAATAATTGGTCTTTCCGGCAACGATCCCATAGCTTTTACCATTGATGCTGAAAAACTTAATATAAGCGAAATATTCGTTCTTCCCTTTGCGGCAGCTCTTTATTTTCGCTTTTGTTGCCTGTTTTATTTCGATGATGTCTCCAAAATATGACGCATTGTTTGTCAGTTCTTTTAAAATGTATTCTTTGGAATACCATTCAAATGGCAAACTTACTCCGCCATGAGAAACCGGAAATGTTTCTCCGTTTATATTCTCGCTCATAACGCAAGATCCTACTTTCTCTTTTTTCAAAAAATGGGCAGCCCCATTATAATCGGGACTGCCCATTTATCATTTTATTCTCAGTACAGCTTAGCGCCGGCGGGGATGTGGGGGTCCACCATCAGCAGGTGCAGGCGCTCCTCGCCCTCCTCGCTGTGGACGGCGGAGATGAGCATGCCGCAGGAATCGATGCCCATCATGGGGCGGGGGGGCAGGTTGGTGATGGCGATGCAGGTCTTGCCCACGAGCTCCTCCGGCTCGTAATAGGCGTGAATGCCGCTGAGGATGGTCCGGGGGGTGCCGGAGCCGTCATCCAGGGTGAACTTCAGCAGCTTCTTGGACTTCTTCACGGCCTCGCAGGCCAGGACCTTCACGGCCCGGAAGTCGGACTTGGAGAAGGTCTCAAAGTCCACAAAGTCGGCAAACAGGGGCTCGATCTGCACCTTGGAGAAGTCGATCTTCTCCTCCGCTTGGGCGGCGGGGGCAGCGGCGGGCTTGTCCTCCTTCTTGGGGGTGTCCAGGGGCTTCATGGTGGGGAAGAGGATGACCTCGCGGATGGTCTCGGCCCCGGTGAAGAGCATGACGGCGCGGTCGATGCCCATGCCCATGCCGCCCGTGGGGGGCATGCCATACTCCAGGGCGGTGAGGAAGTCCTCGTCCATCATCTCGGTCTCGTCATCGCCCCGCTCCCGCTGCTCCACCTGCTTTTCAAAGCGCTGGCGCTGGTCGATAGGGTCGTTCAGCTCGGAATAGGCGTTGCCCATCTCGCTGTGGCAGATGAAGAACTCAAAGCGCTCGGTGAGGCGGGGGTCCTTGGGGCTGCGCTTGGTCAGGGGGCTGACCTCCACGGGGTACATGGTGATGAAGGTGGGCTGGATCAGCTGTTCCTCCACCTTCTGATCGAAGCAGGCGTACAGGGCGTTGCCCCAGGTCTTCTCGGCGGCGTCGGCCAACTCGATGCCCTTGGCCTTGGCGGCGGCCACGGCCTCGGCATCGTCGGAGATGGCGTCGAAGTCAATGCCCACATACTTCTTCACGGCCTCCACCATGGTCATGCGGGGCCAGCCGGGGGTCAGGTCGATCTTCTCGCCCATCCATTCCAACTCATAGGTGCCCAGATACTTCTGGGCGAAGGTGGTGTACACGCCCTCAGCGATGTCCATCATGTCGTGGAAATCGGCATAGGCCTGATACAGCTCCACGGTGGTGAACTCGGGGTTGTGCTTGGGGTCCATGCCCTCGTTGCGGAAGATGCGCCCGACCTCATACACCCGGTCCATGCCGCCCACGATCAGCCGCTTCAGGGGCAGCTCGGTGGCGATGCGCATGTACATGTCGATGTCCAGGGTGTTGTGGTGGGTGACAAAGGGCCGGGCGGCGGCACCGCCGGCGATGGTGTTCAGAACGGGGGTCTCCACCTCGATATAGCCCATGTTGTCCAGATAATCCCGCAGGTGCTTGATGAACTGAGAGCGGATGACAAAGTTCCGCTTCACCTCGGGGTTGACGATCAGGTCCACATAGCGCTGACGATAGCGCAGCTCGGTGCTGGTCAGGCCGTGGAACTTCTCGGGCAGGGGGAGGAGGGACTTGCTCAGCAGGGTGCAGGTGACCACCCGCACAGACATCTCGCCCCGCTGGGTGCGGAACACGATGCCCTTCACGCCCACGATGTCGCCGATGTCATACTTCTTAAAGCGGGCATACTCCGCCTCGTCCATCTCGTCCTTGCGGGCATAGAGCTGGATGCGGCCGGACTTATCCTGCATGTCGCAGAAGGACACCTTGCCCATGCCCCGCTTGCTCATCAGACGGCCAGCCACAGAGACCTCCTGGCCCTCCAGGGCGTCGAAGTTCTCCTTGATGTTGGCGGCGGTGTTGTCCACGTCGTATTTGGTGATCTGGAAGGGGTCGTTTCCGCTCTCCTGAAGCTCCTTCAGCTTGTCCCGGCGGATCTGTAACAGCTGGGACAGGTTCTCCTGATTCTCCTGATTCTTTTCGGCCATGTTGCCACTCCTATCTATATCGTGTCTCGGCCGCAATGGCCGCATTGGGTGAAATTACCGCTCCACCTTGAGGATCTTATACTCCACGGGGCCGCCGGGGGCGTCCACGGTGATGTCCTCGCCCTCGTTGTGGCCCAGCAGGGCCTTGCCGAAGGGGGAGTCCTCGGAGATGGTGCCCTTGGCGGGGTCGGCCTCCTGAGAGCCAACCAGCTTATAGGTCTCCTCCTCGTTGAATTCCTTGTCCAGCACGGTGACGGTGGAGCCCAGGCGGATGAAGTCGCCCTCCTTCTCCTCCTCCTCGATGACCACATAGTTGGAGAGGATGTCCTCCAGCTCGGCCATGCGGGAGTAGAGCTTGCCCTGCTCGTTCTTGGCCTCGTCATACTCGCTGTTCTCAGACAGGTCGCCGAAGGAGCGGGCCTCCTTGATGAGCTCGGCCACCTCCTTCTCCCGGACGGTCTTCAGATAGTTCATCTCGTCCTGAAGAGCCTTCAGACGCTGGGGGCTGAGTTTGTATTCCTTCGCCATGTTCGTCGCACACCTTTCTATATGGCCGCCGGAAATGCCCCCGGCGGCAGATGACCCAAAAATTTTGGGCATAATAACGCAGTATCACTTAGTATAGAAGTTTCTGGCCGGGATGTCAAGTATCAAGTCAAGTGATTTTCAGCTGCTCAGGTCCCAATCGCCCGCCCTCCCACAGGGCGGACAGCAGGGGCAGGTCCTCCCGGTCCGTTGGGGCCAGATCAGGCGCGGAAAAGCGCAGTCCCGCCAGATCGGGCTCGGGGCCGAACAGGGTGAGGGCGGGGCAGGGGTTAGCATCCTCCGGTTCTGTTCCGGGCTGGAGCAGGAGGGCCGCCTGGGCGGGGGCGTCCGCCGGGAGAATGGGCAGGCCGTACTCCCGCCGCAGCCAGGCCGCCAGTTCCTCCCCGCCCTGGGGGGCGGAGATGGTCAGCCGCCGCACCCGGGGGCACAGGGCCAGGGCGGCCCGGAGCATCTCCCCGTCCGCCCGACGGCCCCGCAGGGCCACCGTGGCCCGGTCCGGGGCCCGCCCCTGCCGCTCCAGCAGGGATGCCGCCAGAGGGGCCGCCTGGGCCCGGAGAAAAGCCCCCGGGTCCACCGGACGCAGTCCCAGCTTCAACAGCAGGGGCCAGCGGTCAAAGCCCGCCGGGACCAGTGCCCGGACCGCGCCCCCGGCGCACAGACTGCGGCCCGCCCGTTTCAGCCGCCGCTCCCCCCAAAAGCCCTCCGGGTCGGCCTGACACCGGAGCACCGGCAGCCCATACAGCAAAGCCCGCCGCGGCCCGCCCCGCCCTCCGTCAAACACCAGCTGCCCCAGCACAAAACCGCCCCCTCCCCAAGAGGATATGCGGGGGAGGGGGCGGACAGGACTGCCGCTTTTCAAAACCAATACAACTGAGGTTGACATAAGACTACATGTCTATACTCCCCCAGGAGTATATCTGCAAGCCCTGTTTCTTTATAGAAAATAGCACAATTTTCTTTGCTTTCGTTACATTTTCTCGCGGCCCTCTTGTATTTCCCTATAAACGTGTTATAATCCAGGTGAATTTGAAGAAAAAATCCGAAAATATATCCTGTTCGTTCCAATTTTGTGAGTTGCTGCTTGATTGAGCCTTTCAGTTATACCGCACCATAAAAAAGCGCCCGTGCAGCACGCAGATCAATCTGTGTACCGCAGGGCGTTTTTTATTTTCGTTTCAGCAGCTCCACCATGCTGCACACCACGGCGGCCTCTTCCTCGTTCAGCTCGGAGATATCCAGAAAGCGCCGGGGCTGGCGGCAGAGGAGATAGTCCACCGTCACGCCGAACACGTCGGCGATGCGCACCATCACCTCATAGGAGGGCAGACGGATGTCCGTCTCGTAAGACGAGACCATAGACGCCGTCACGCCGATGCGCTTGGCCACCTGGGCCTGCGTCAGATGTTTGTCCTTGCGCAGCTGCTTCAGCCGCTGTGAAAACTCCACCATGTGGCCATCCCCCCTTATTACTACGTTACTACTATACATGGCAAAATATTTCCGTTAGAAATGTTTACTATGCATATTAGTTGATATTTAAATTTTCTTCTGCTACAATGGAGCTGTAGCACGAAGCAGAAAGGAGGTCAGCTTGTCCCAGCCGTCCGCCCCCCTGACCCAGGGCGTCCCGCCGGTCCGCGCCGCCGGGAGCGGATGAACTGTCTCGTGGCCGGAGTTCGTTCCCCAACACACACGATAGACACGATAGGAGGAATCAGACACGATGAAACGAAAACTTTTGGCCTGTCTGTTGTCCGCGGCAATGGTGGTATCCCTGCTCCCCACAGCAGCGTTTGCGGAGGGCACAGACGAAGAACAGCCGTCTGCGGTTGAACAGACTGCGCAAGCAGAAGCGGACACAGAGACCGCCGAAGCGCCGCAGACCACCTATGTGGCCGAGACGGAAGACGGCACACAGTTTGAGACCCTGGCCAAGGCCGTAAACGCCGCTGAGAGCGGCAGCACCATCACACTGACGGACGACATCGATGTTGCCCAGACCCTCGTTATCACCAAAGAACTCACCCTGGACCTGGACGGTCATACGCTGAGCAATTCAGATGACATCTGGACCAGGGGCGGTAAAAATGACTGGTCGCTGATCTCGGTCCGCGAGAACGGAGACCTGACCATCACCGGCAGCGGTAAGCTGGCCGCCAAAGAAAACGACTGTTACGCCGTTGACGTGCAGGGCGACAACGCGGCGGTCACCATTAAAAACGGCACTTTCATCGGCAACATTCATGCTGTGTATGTTAATATCGGCGTCGCCTATATTCAAGGCGGCACTTACTCGATCCAGCAGACGTATCCCAATGCCGATAGAGCATATGAGTTTGTATTGAACCTGTACGACGAAAATCGCGCAAACGGGACCGCCAAAATGTTTGTTACCGGCGGCACGTTTGTAAATTTTGACCCGGCAAACTGCAAGGCCGAGGGGGAGGGCACCAATTTCTGCGAGGACGGCTATGTTTCCATCCAGAACGGCAACACCTATACGGTCAAGTCTCTGGAAGAAGCCGCGGTTGCCCAGTCCGGCGAGAAGCTGTACCTGTCCATCGCTGATGCCCTGGCTGACGGCGCTGCCGACATCAAACTGCTGCAAAACACAGCCGAGGACGTGGTCATCCCCCCTGACAAGACCACCGTTCTGGACCTGAATGATAAGACCCTGACCAACGCGAAGGGCCACACCATCACCAATAACGGCACCCTGACCATCAACGGCGGCGGCACGGTCGACAACGTGAGCCACCAGAAGGCCGCTGTGCTGAACAATGTGGGCGGCACCGTCACCATCAACGGCGGCAGCTATACCCGCAGCGCCGAGGCCAGCACCTCCGATAAAAACTCCGGCAACAATTCCTACTACGTTATCGAAAACCAGGGCACGATGACCATTGCCGACGGTACCTTCAAGTTCTCCGATGCCAACACCGGCCTCTTCTCTTCCCTAATCCACAATGGCTGGTATGACGGCAGCAAGAACACCAACAAGGTCGAGTCCGTCCTGAACATCAGCGGCGGCAGCTTCACCGGCGGCGTGATCACCCTGAAGAACGACGACTATGGCTCCGTTACCATGACCGCTGGGACCTTTACCCAGCCTGTCAGCAATTATTGGTGCATCTATAACTTCAACAAAGCCTCTATCAGCGGCGGCACTGTTTATGGAAATATTGCCGCTGCGTATATCTCCGGTGGTGCTGATGAGGGCAAGCTGAACATCTCCGATCTCTTCATGCTTAACGGTCATGTGAAAGCCGCCAATGAGGGCGCTCAGATCGCCATTCTCGGCGGTTACTTCACCACTGACCCCTCCGCCTACTTTGGTCCCAACAAGGCCCTGGTGGCCAGTGACAAGGCTGGGTATGCCTATAAGGTCGGCGACAGGGCCCAGGATATCGACGTGGACACCGCCGTGGCGGCTGGCGAGCCAACGGTCACAGTCCCCACTGATATTCAGCTGACTGCGGACGATGTGAAAGAAGCCGCCGCCAAGTCCGCTTCTGATCTGACCGAGGCCGCCGCTTCTGCCGGTATGACAAACGACGATAAGGTCGTGGGCGACAGGAAGGACGCTGCAGACGCTCTGACAAAGGCCAGCGTGACTGTGACCGAAAGCACTGACATCACCGTGTTCGTCCAGCCCTATTTGGATGTTGCGGTGAAGAGTGCCGACAAGGAGAAGAACACCCTGACCCTGGATATCTCCGCCAAGTACAACGTGGTTGCCACCACGGCTGACAACGCCGACGATATCAAGCTGCCGACTGATAACGAGGGCGCGGCCAATGCCGTCATCGTCAAGGAAGCCCAGCCCATGACCGTCACCACCCCCGTGGACATCACCATCGCCCTGCCCGACGGCTTCCCCGTTCCCAGTGATAAGACCATCTATGTCCAGCACTTCAAGGATGACAATAAAACCACCACCCCCAATTACATCTACGAAGCCAAGGTCTCTGAGGACGGCAAGACCGCTGTCTTCACAAACCCCAACGGCTTTTCTACCTTCGTAGTGACCTCCACTGCCGCCGCCAAGATCGGCGACACCTATTACGCCGCCCTGGCTGACGCCGTGGCCGCTGTGAAGAACGGCGAGACCATCGTCCTGCTGGCTGACAACGACGAGACCGTCACCGTTGACCGCACCGTGAAGTTCACCCTGGACAAGGGCGAGTTCCAGTTCAACGGCGAGGTCAAGGCCGGCAGCAACACCACCGTGAAGAACGAGAACGGCGAATATGAGTTCACCTACACCGCGCCCTCCGGCGGCGGCGGTGGCGGCGGTTCCTCCTCCACCCAGAGCAAGCCTGCCGTCTCCTTTGACGACGTGGTGTCCGGAAGCTGGTATGCCGAGGCCGTGAACTATGTGGTGGACAAGGGCCTGATGAGCGGCACCGCGCCCCGCACCTTCGCCCCCGACGCCCAGACCACCCGGGCCATGATGTGGACCGTGCTGGCCCGCCTGGACGGTCAGGACGTGTCCGGCGCCTCCCCCTGGTATGACAAGGCCATGACCTGGGCCACCCAGAGCGGCGTGTCCGACGGCACCATGCCCGAGGTGAACATCACCCGGGAACAGCTGGCCACCATGCTCTATAGCTATGCCAAGCTGAAGGGCTTGGAGGTCATCCCCAACGGCATGTCCCTGTCCAAGTTCAGCGACGCTGACAGCATCTCCACCTGGGCCAGCGAGGCCGTGTCCTGGGCCGCTTACGCCGGCATCATCTCCGGCCGCAGCGACGGCACCGTGGACCCCACAGCCAGGGCCACCCGCGCCGAGATGTCCGTGATGCTCATGCAGTTTGCCAAGCTGCTGGAGAAGTAAATCCCTTTTAGACTAAGAAAACCCGACGGTTCTGAGGAGCCGCCGGGTTTTTCATGCCTGAAAACATATTAAAACTGGATTTTTATTGACTGATTCTGACAAAAACACTATACTGATTTTAAGAAAACTGCACAGATATTCGGAGGTGATCGTATTGGCAGACAAGGCGGTCCAGACGTTGTCGGAACAGGAAAAGACCATCTCGCTGTTTGAGTTCATCAAAGAGCTGAACAAGCTCAAGCACAAGGTCGTTTTGAACCTCAGGGACTATCCGTGGCACGTGGCCCTTTCTGACATCCCCGTTTTTCCAGAGTACATCAAGGTCTGCTATCGGGACCGGGTGGAGGAAGAGAGCGAGACGGCGGACGATCTGCTGCTCTCCGTCCGCAAGCCGGAGTTTGAGGAGTGCCCGGCTCCCGATGACTGCTTCTCCCACTGGCTGGCCCCCGGCTGGGACGATCATCACGGGGACGCGGAGGTGATCTTGGAGCGAAATATTCCCGCTGAAGATCAGGATGGGGGAGAGGCTCCAGAGGAAGACACCGCCGTGGAACGGTTTGAGGACAGCCCTGAGCGGGTGGCGGCCTATCAGGGGTGGCAGGCGCTGCGCACGGCGTGGGCGGACAGACAGGGGGTCATCGAAAAGACGCGGGAACTGTTTACCGACCTGTATCAGCTCTATTTCCAGCTACAGCGGGAGTCGGAGACCGAGGAGATCATCGTGGCCAACGGCATCCTGCGGGACGTGAAGACCCCCGGCGTGGCGCATCCCGTGCTGACCCACCGGGTGCAGCTGGCGTATGACGCCATGGAAAACGTCATTTCCGTCCACGACACAGAGAGCGCCTCCGAGCTTTACTCCGTGCTGTTTCAGATGATGGATGGCGTCAATCTGGACGCCATCAACCGCCTGAATGACGACCTGCGCACCAACGACTATCATCCCCTGGACAGGATCGGCACACCGGACTTTCTGAAAGCGCTGGTGCGTCAGCTCTCCGCCGACAGTATGTTCTCCCCGGCGGGGGTCCCGGAGGGGTGGAGCAAGAAAAACCGCCTGCTGCTGTATCTGGAGCCATGCTACATCGTCCGCAAGCGGCTGGACGGGACCCCCAAGGCCATCGAGAAGATCATTGAGAACATCCAGCAGACCGGGATCGTGCCCGCGCCCATCGCCGACCTGGTCAGCGGGGGCAAGATTGATCTGCCGGAGGACGACGGCGAGTGGTCCATTGAAGAGCAGCTGGCCGCCGTGGGCGGCGAGAGCGTGGACGTGCTGCTGTCCAAAGAGGCCAACAAAGAACAGCTGGAGATCGCCCACCGCATCGAGCAGTATAACGCGGTCCTGGTGCAGGGCCCCCCGGGCACGGGCAAGACCCACACCATCGCCAACCTGATGGGTCATTTTCTCGCCCAGGGGAAGAGCGTCCTGGTGACGAGCCACACGAAAAAGGCGCTGAGCGTCCTGAAGGAAAAGGTCGCGCCGGGGCTGCGGAGCCTGTGCGTGTCCGTTTTGGACGATTCCAATCTGGACATGGAGCGCTCGGTGGATGGCATCACCGATCAGATGTCCAAGACCACCGCCCACGAGATGCAGCGGGAGATGGACCGCCTTGCCGGGGAGCGCAGGGACATCATCGCCCGGCTTGCCGCTGTCCGGCGGAAGATCTTCGCGAGTTTGAACCGGGAGTGCAGCTGCATGGTGTACAACGGGGAAGAAATCTCCCCGTCCAGGGCCGCGGCGTTCGTGCTGGCCCACGAGGGCGACCTGTCCTATATCCAGGGCCGGGTCCGCCTGGACGCCCCTTTGCCCCTGACATTTCAGCAGCTGACGGAGCTCTATCGGAGCAACCGGTTGGTGTCCAAATTGGACGAAGCGGAGCTTGCGGTGGATCTGCCCGACCCCGCCGACCTGCCGCACCCGGCGGAGTTCCAGCGCATCCAGGCGGAACTTCGTTCCATGCAGGACCGGCTGAAAGAGATCGAGCAGACGAAAGTGTGGACGATCGATGACCGCCCGCTGGAACAGCAGCTGGACGTTGACGGCCTGGACGGCCTGAACGGAAAAATCACGATCCATTATCCCCAGCGGGACGCCTTGCAAGAGCTTTCCGAGTACGTGCGCGGATTTTCCTCCATCGACCCGTGGATGCGGGCCGCCGCGGTGGACGGCAAAAACGGCGGCCCTTATCTCCGCCGCTGGGAGCTGCTCATCGAACAGATCGAAGGGACCTGCCGCTGTGGAGAGGCGCTGGTGGAGGAGCAGTTCGGCGTGGAGATCGTCTTTGCGCAGCCCGACCGCGCAGGCGACTTAAAATCGGCCTTCCAGGCCCTGAAAACTGTGCTGGGTCCCAACGGGAAGATCCCGGCCCTCACCCGGATGTTCCACAAGGACTATGTGGCCGCCCACGAGAGCGTCACGATCAACGGCAAGCTGGCCCAGTCGGCGGCGGACTGCGACCTGGTGCTCCACGTGATCGAACTGAAAGAGGCGCGCCGGAAATGCGCCGCCTACTGGGACGAGCTGCTGGGGAGCCACGGCGTTCCGAAGTTCCTGGAACTGGACGCGGTCTCTCCCGAACGCATCGCCCGCAACTGGGTCCCTCACATCCAGAAATATCTGAACTGGTATCAGCAGGACTATGCGCAGCTGCGTGAGAAGCTGACGGCGGCGGGCGTCCCCGCTGACCGGCTGTTTGGCGTCAGTCCGATGGACTCCGACCTGTCCGCCACGGATAAAATTCTGAGTGCCGTGGAGCACACCATTCCTAGGCTGTGCGAGGCCATCGCCCTCGTCCTTGACCTGGACGAGCGGGAGGCCGTCCTCCGGCGGACCGGAGATACGCTGCTTTCGGGGAAACGTGTGAATAGCGCTCTTTGCACCGCGCTGGCAGAGGCGGTCTCAGCGGGCGACACGCAAAGATATGGGGACGCGTTCTCCTCCCTGGAAGAGACGCATGGAAAGTATGCGTTGCAGCGGGAGCGCACGGAGCTGCTGAGCATCTTAAAGCCCATCGCGCCCCAGTGGGCCGACGCGATCCAGAACCGGGAGGGGGTCCACGGAGGGGATACCGTCCCGGATACCATCGAGGACGCGTGGAAGTGGAAGCAGCTCTCCGGCAGGATCGACGAGATCACACGGGAACCCTTTGAGCAACTTCAGGCGGACAGCCTGCGGCTCAGCCGGGAATATCGGGCCGTCACGGCGGAGTATGCGGAGACGTGCGGCTGGTATCACCTTCTGCGCAGAACAGAGGCCGACATTGACATGAAGCAGGCCCTCCAGGGCTGGAAGCAGACCGTCAAGCGCATCGGCAAGGGCACGGGCAAGACCGCTCCGGCCCTGAAGGCCAAGGCGCGGGAGCTGATGGCACGGTGCCAGTCGGCGGTGCCCTGCTGGATCATGCCCATCAGCCGCGCGCTGGAGAGTCTGGACCCCAAAGAGAACCGGTTCGATATCGTCGTCATCGACGAGGCCAGCCAGTCGGACATCTCCTCCCTTGCCATTTTGTACATGGGCAAAAAGCTCATCATCGTCGGCGATGACAAACAGGTCAGCCCCATGGCCGTGGGCACGGACACGGACAAAATGAGCGCCCTGGAGCAGATGTATCTGAAGGACAAAATTCCAAATTCCCACCTGTACAACGCGAAGACGTCCATCTATGACATTGCGGCTACCACGTTCCAGCCGCTGATGCTCCGGGAGCACTTCCGCTGTGTGCCCGAGATCATCGGGTTCAGCAACATGCTCTCCTATGACTATAAGATCAAGCCCCTGCGGGACGCCAGCAGCAGCGCCCTCCTTCCGGCGGTGGTCAGCTATCGGGTGGCCGACGGTCAGCGCATGGGGCGGCTGAAGACCAATCCCAAGGAGGCCGAGGCCGTCGTCGCCCTGCTGAAGGCCTGCCTGGAGCAGGAGGAGTACCGGGGGAAGACCTTCGGCGTCATCTCTCTGCTGGGGGATGAGCAGGTCAAGGTCATCCAGCGGGAGATCGAGGGGGAGATTGACGCCAAAGAGATCGTCGCCAGGAACATCCTCTGCGGAAATTCGGCGAATTTCCAGGGGGACGAGCGGGACGTGATCTTCCTCAGCCTGGTGGACAGCGGCGACGGGACCGGCCCTCTGCCCATGATGGGCTTCGGCGTGGACAACGCCATGCGGAAACGCTATAATGTTGCCGCCAGCCGGGCGAAGGATCAGCTGTGGGTGGTGCATTCCCTGGACGCGGCCAACGATCTGAAGCCGGGGGACATGCGAAAGCGCCTGATCGACTATGCGGCGGACCCTCACGCGGCGGAGGTACAGCACGGGGAGATCAAAGCGCATGCGGAGTCACCCTTCGAGCGGGCCGTGGCGGAGGACCTCGCCGACCGGGGATATCACCTGGTCCAGCAGTGGGCGGTGGGGGCCTACCGCCTGGATATGGTCGCCCTGTGCGGCAAAAAGATGGCGGCCATTGAGTGCGACGGGGAGCGCTGGCACAGCGGCGCGGAGAAGGTCCGGGAGGACATGGAGCGGCAGACGATCTTGGAGCGGCTGGGCTGGCGCTTCATCCGCATCCGCGGCAGCGAATATTACCGCGCGCCGGAGAAGACGATGGAGCGGGTCATCTCCCAGCTTGCGGCCTTTGGCATCGAGCCGGAAGCCGCCGAAGACAGCGGTACAGGCGGACAAGACGCCTCTGAATTGCTGAGCCGGGTGAAACTTCGCGCCGCACAGATCCTGGAGAGCAGACGCGACAAGGAGGACCCCATCGACCTGGAGACCATCCAGGCCGCCCTCGACCCCAAGCGCATCGTCCCGCAGCGGGTCAAAGAAAAGAGCGGGCCTGTTCAGATGGTGCTGCCGGGGATGGAGAAGTGATGGTAAACAAAACGGCAAGGCGGGTAACATCCCTGCCTTGCCGGTTTTCTGGGCTTATTGGGTTGAAACCAGGCCTACCGCTGTACCCTGGACGCCTGTTTATCCCGATACATCTCCTGGTCGGCCTGTTCATAGGCCTGGTCAAAGGAGAACTCGCCGCCTTCCACGGTGGAGACGCCGAAGGAGACGCTGAGGGTCAGGTGCTCGTCGCTGTGCTGGGAGAGCTTTTGGCGGATGCGGTCCACCAGGGCGTGGGCCTGGTCGTTGGGGCAGTGGGTACACAGGATCAAAAACTCGTCCCCGCCCACCCGCATGGCGACGTCGTTGGGGGAGACCGACTCCTGGATGACATTGGCCACCCGCTGCAACAGCAGGTCGCCATACTCGTGGCCCAGGGTGTCGTTGGTCCGCTTTAAATAGTTGCAGTCGGCCATGATGAGGCTGACAGGCAGGTCCCCGGCGCGGACGAAGCGCTTGCTGCGGGACTCCATATAGTTGCGGTTGTGCAGGCCGGTGAGCTTATCTTTAAAGGACAGCTCCTCCGTCTGCTTCACCGAGGTGATATCCCGGGTGGTGATGAGCAGAGCCTGGATGTTGCCATAGCCGTCGAACTTTTGGGGGATGAGCATGACGGAGAACCAGGCGTCGTGGCAGTCCTTTACCTCGCAGCCCAAAAACGGCTTGCCTTTCAGGCGCTCCGGCATGGTGTCCAGGTCCAAAAAGTGCATCACGGTGGGGTAGTAGTCCGCTTTTACCTCTGTCTTGCACACGGCGAAGAGAAAGTCGTATGGGTCCCGGTGCTTTTTGAAGATGGCCTTCAGCCGCCCGGACAGGCGGATGGGCTCCAGGGTCATGTTGTCCGTGTGGAGCAGGAAGGTGGAGTTATAGGCGGTGCTGATGGCGTTGATGATGCGCAGTTGCTTTTCCATCTTGTTCATGCTCAGCTTGTCATAGTGGCGCTGGATGGCCAGGATGATGATGCCCACCCCCAGATAGGCCATAAAGCCGAAGGCCAGATAGGCGGTGCGGTGGGTAAAGATGTCCTCCGCCGCGTAGACGGCATAGACATAATAGCTGCTGTACACCCGGCGCAGACCATAGTAGGTGGTGTGCTGATACTCAAATTTGGTAAAGGCCCCGTCCTTCCACTGGATGGTGGAGGCCAGCTGGTGATACTGGGTGGTGCCCAGCTCGTCCACGATGGCGCTGTTGGTGGACAGGACCTGGGTCCCGTCGGTGATGACCAGGGTGGGATTTTTGTCAAAGCTGTTGTTGGTCAGGATGCTGCGGATGGTCAGCTCGTATGGGTCGGAGGCCGGCTTCTCCGTGGAGGCATAGCACAGGATCAGGCGGCTTCCGTCGTCGGTGGCGGTGGCCGCCATGTCATAGGGGACATCGTTCAGGGTCATGTGGTCCACATAGGTCTTCTCCGGGTGGGCCAGAATGTCCTGCATGTTCTTTTTCGCCGTGGTCTCGGTCCACAGGGACAGGGTGTTCTGGTGGTCCATGTCGGCCTGAGCGATGGGCTGGAGGTCCTGGTCCAGGATGACGATGCCGCCCACATGTTCGGTGTAGATAAACTCCTTTAAAAAGGCGGGGTCGGTCAGCTGCTGGGGGGAGATGAACTTTTTCAGCCCGTCCGCCTTATCCAGCAGGTCCTGGAGGGCCCGGGCGGAGCTGCCCCGGGTGTAGTTGTCGAACTTTTCGCACTCGGCCTGGACAAAGGCGGTGGTCTCCTCCGCCATTTTATAGGTCTCCGCCAGGTCCTGATACTGGACCATGACCCCCACGGCGACAAAGACGAAAATGCTGACCACCAGGAAGACGCCCACGGCCAACTGGAGCCACCGGGAAGCTGCGCGCTTAATGATGCACATGGGCGGCCTCCTCTCCTGCGGACGTATACCGCTGATAGATCGTGTCGATGGTGCCGTCGGCCTTCATCTCCTAAATAGCGGCGTCGATGTCCTGGCAGTGGGTGGTGTCGTCGTCCAGGCGGAAGGCCACGGCCAGGTCGGCGGTGAGCATAGAGCCGTCCAGAAAGCGATATTGCCCCGGATAAGCTGGTCAATACCTACTGCAACACGGCCTCGTGGCCGCCCAGGGCCCCGGTATAGCCCTTGACAAAGGCGGTCTCCGCCATCTCAAACGTCCCGCAGGCGTAGATATGCAGGGTGGGGCGGCTGTCGGCGCGGCTGAGCAGCAGCTCTTCGATCTTGGAACCGGCCCGGACCGCCATGCCAGGGCCAGCGTTCAGTTCGTTTAAGTCCTGGTCGGGGCTTTTGACGTCCACGATGGCCCGCAGGTCGCTTTGCAGATAGGCGTCCGTCCAGCGGTAGTCGTCCTCCCGGCCGTTCTTGATGAAGGCGCTCCAGAGACAGTCCACCGTCCCGTTCTGAAGGTCCTCATCCCGGTCCGTCCAGGAGATCTGGATGAAGTCGGGCTGATATCCGGCCCTGCGGCAGGCCTCGGCGGCGATCTCCGCGTCGATCCCGGCGCAGTTCCCGTTTTCATCGATGTAGAAAAAAGGCCGCAGGGTGTCCACGCCGATCTTCAGCACCGGGAGGGACTGTTCGCCCTGGCCGGCCTGGGCGTCCGGCGGCGCGGACTGCTGGCAGGCGCACAAAATACCCGCCGCAGTCAAAACCGACAGGACGGCAGGAACGAGCTTTTTTATGGTCTGTTTATTCAAAAATGACCCTCCTAAATGGTCAGGAAGCGCCTGTCCCCAGACGGGTCTGATCGTCTCTCGCCGGACCGGGGTCGATCTGTCCGTGACCGGCGGATATCTTTATTATAGCACACGGACAGAAGATATCCAGCGGCTTTTGAAAAAATATTGGTGAGATTTGGCATGGAGCTGGACATGGTAACAGATGCTTTGATTGTTATTCGTATCTATTTTCTGTTTTTCTTAAATGAATTGAAGGCGGATATGGGGCGGACCTGCGATTGAAGTTTTATGACGCTTGCCCGTCCGGGATATTTTGACTATACTGAAAGGGAAGAGAACGGCCCGACGGGCTTAGAGAATATTGGAGTGAACACGATGATCGACAAGATGCTGGTGCGGGGGGCGCGGGTCCACAATTTGAAGAATGTGGACGTGGACATCCCGCTGAATAGGATCGTGGGCGTCGCCGGGGTGTCCGGCTCGGGGAAGTCCTCCCTGGCCCTGGGGGTGCTGTATGCCGAGGGCTCCCGGCGGTATCTGGAGGCCCTGTCCACCTATACCCGCCGCCGGATGACCCAGGCGGCCCGGGCTTCTGTGGAAGAGGTGCTGTATGTCCCCGCCGCCCTGGCCTTGCACCAGCGGCCAGGAGTGCCCGGCATCCGCAGCACCTTCGGCACGGGGACGGAGCTTTTGAACAGCCTGCGGCTGATGTTCTCCCGCCTGGCCAGCCACTGCTGTCCCAACGGCCACTATGTGCCGCCCACCCTGGCGGTGGCCGCCGGGAAGGAGCTGATCTGTCCCACCTGCGGCGCGGCCTTCTGGGCACCCTCTGCCGAGGAACTGGCCTTTAACTCCCAGGGGGCCTGCGAGAAGTGCGGAGGCACGGGGACGGTCCGCACGGTAAATCTGGACTCCCTGGTGCCTGACGACTCCCTGACCATCGACGGCGGGGCGGTGGCCCCCTGGAACAGCCTAATGTGGTCCCTGATGACCGACGTGTGCCGGGAGATGGGGGTGCGCACCGACGTGCCCTTCCGGGAGCTGACGGAGCGGGAAAAAGACATCGTGTTCCACGGCCCGGCGGAGAAGAAGCACATTTTCTATCACGCCAAGGGTTCCAACCAGGCGGGAGAGCTGGACTTTACTTATTTCAACGCGGTGTACACCGTGGAAAACGCCCTGTCCAAGGTGAAGGACGAGAAGGGCATGAAGCGGGTGGAGAAGTTTTTAAAGGAGGAGGTCTGTCCGGCCTGTCATGGCACCCGCCTGTCCGCCGCCGCGAGAGCGCCCAAGCTGCGGGGCATCACCCTGGACGCGGCCTGCACCATGACCCTGTCCGCCCTGAACGACTGGGTGGGGGGCGTCCCCGCCAGCCTGCCGGAGGAGCTGCGCCCCATGGCAGCGAGCATCTGCGAGGCATTTACCGGCACGGCCCGGCGGCTGCTGGACCTGGGGCTGGGCTATCTCACCCTGGACCGCTCCGCCGCCACCCTGTCCACCGGGGAGCGGCAGCGGATGCAGCTGGCCCGGGCGGTGCGCAACCGCACCACCGGGGTGCTGTATGTGCTGGACGAGCCGTCTATCGGCCTGCACCCGGCCAACATCGTGGGGCTGACGGGGGTGATGCACGATTTAGTGGCCGACGGCAACTCCGTTATTCTGGTGGACCACGACACGCAGATTTTGAAAGAAGCGGACTGGGTGGTGGAGATGGGCCCGGAGGCTGGGGCCGGGGGCGGCCACGTCATCGCCCAGGGGACCATCCCCCAGATCAAGGCCGACCCCGTCTCTCAGATCGGCCCCTTCCTGGCGGGACGGGCGGAGACCCGGCGTCCCCGGGCAGCCAAAGAGGACCTGTTTGCCCTTGGCACCATCCACCTGTCCACAGATCAGGTTCACACGGTAAAGCCCCTGGAAGTGGACATCCCCAAGGGGCGACTCACCGTGGTCACAGGAGTGTCCGGCTCCGGAAAGACCACTATGGTGCTGGAGAGCCTGATCCCCGCCCTGGAGGCCAAAATCGGGGACAGGCCTCTGCCGGAGCACATCCGGGGAGTGGACGCCCCTGGCATCGCCCACGTGAAGCTCATCGACGCCACCCCCATCGGGGTCAACGTCCGCTCTACCGTGGCCACCTACGCCGGGGTCCACGACGAGCTGCGCAAGCTCTTCGCCAGAACGCCGGAGGCCAAGGAGCGGGGCTATAAAAACGGGGACTTCTCCTATAACACGGGCAGGCTCCGCTGTCCCGGCTGCGACGGCACGGGGGTGGTCAGCCTGGATGTGCAGTTTTTGCCCGACGTGACCATCCCCTGCCCGGACTGCCGTGGCTCCCGCTATGGCCGTCAGGCCGGGGAGGTGAAGCTGGTGAACAAGGCCGGACAGGCCGCCTCGCTGCCCGAACTGATGGACATGGACGTGACCGCCGCCCTGGACTTCTGTCAGGACAGAAAGACGGTGCGCCAGAAGCTGGAGACGCTGAAGCAGCTTGGCCTGGGCTACCTCACCCTGGGGGAGGAGACCCCCAGCCTGTCCGGCGGCGAGGCCCAGCGGCTGAAGCTGGCCAGCGAGATCGGGCGGAGCCAGACGGACACGGTGTTCGTCTTTGACGAGCCGTCCATCGGCCTGCACCCCTTGGATGTCCAGGTGCTGCTGGGGGTGTTCCAGGCCCTGCTGGACAACGGGGCCACCGTCATCGTCATCGAGCACGACCTGGACGTCATCCGCAACGCGGATTTTATTCTGGACATGGGCCCCGGCGGCGGGGAGCAGGGGGGACGAATCGTCGCCAGCGGCACCCCGGAGGAAGTTCAGGCCGACCCGGACAGCATCACGGGGCGATATCTGTAACACAGGAGGTTAGAGAACATGAAGCTCATCCATTTATCCGACCTGCACCTGGGCAAGCGGGTCGGCGAGGTGTCCATGCTGGAGGACCAGGCCTATATCCTGGACCGGGTTCTGGACATCGTGGACGGGGCGGGGCCGGACGCCCTGCTCATCGCCGGGGACGTGTATGACAAGAGCGTGCCCTCTGCCGAGGCGGTGACCCTGTTTGACGACTTCCTCTGCCGCCTGGCCCGGCGGAAGCTGCCCGTGCTGGTCATCAGCGGCAACCACGACTCCCCGGAGCGGCTGGCCTTCGGCTCCCGGCTGATGGAGGGGGCGGGGGTGCATCTGTCCCCTGTGTACGATGGGAATGTAAAGCCGATCACCCTGACAGATGAACACGGCCCCGTGGACTTCTGGCTGCTGCCCTTTTTAAAGCCCGCCCACCTGCGGCGCTTCTACCCGGAGGAAACCATCGACAGTTACACCGACGCCGTGGGGGCGGCCATCGCCCATATGAATATCGACCCCAGCCGCCGGAACGTGCTGCTGTGCCACCAGTTCGTCACCGGGGCGGCCACCTGCGAGTCGGAGGAGCTTATCGTGGGCGGCACGGACAACGTGGATGCCGCCGTGTTCGATGGCTTTGACTATGTGGCCCTGGGGCATCTCCACGGGCCCCAGAACGTGGGCTCCAGCCGCATCCGCTACTGCGGCACGCCCCTGAAATACAGCTTTTCGGAAGCAAGCCAATATAAGAGCGTCACCGTGGCAGAGCTGGGGGAGAAGGGCGATTTAACGCTGCACACCGTCCCCCTCACGCCCCGGCATGACATGCGGGTGATCCAGGGGACCTTCGCCCAGCTCACGGCTGAAAACAGCGACGCCGCCGGGGAGCGGGAGGACTATCTCCACATCATCCTCACCGACGAGGAGGATGTGCCCGAGGCCCTGGGCCGCCTGCGGCTCGTCTACCCCAACATTTTAAAGCTCAGCTATGACAACACCCGCACCCGGACCAGCCAGAGCGTGGACCGGGCACAGCGCGTGGCGCAGAAGTCGCCGCTGGAGCTGTTCGAGGAACTGTATGAGACCCAGAACAACCAGCCCATGAGCCAGGAGCAGCGGGACTTTGCACAACGGCTCATCGAGCAGCTGAGGGAGGAGGACGCATGAGACCGCTGAACTTGACCATCGCCGGCTTCGGCCCCTATGCCGATGTACAGGAGTTGGACTTTACAAAGCTGGGCCAGCGGGGCCTATACCTCATCACCGGGGACACCGGGGCGGGGAAGACGACCATCTTCGATGCCATCACCTTCGCCCTGTTCGGGGAGGCCAGCGGCGGGGACCGGAGCGCGGACATGCTCCGCTCCAAATACGCCGGGCTGGACGCCCCCACCTATGTGGAGCTGACCTTTGCCTATGACGGGAAGGAGTACACCGTCCGCCGCAGCCCGGAGTATGAGCGGAAGAAGGCCCGGGGCGTGGGGATCACCCGCCAGGCGGCGGACGCCCAGCTCACCTATCCCGATGGCCGGGTGGTGACCAAGCTGAAGGAGGTGGACCGGGCCGTCCGGGACATCATCGGCGTGTCAAGGGAGCAGTTTGCCCAGGTGGCCATGATCTCCCAGGGCAGCTTCCGCCAGCTGCTCCAGGCGGACACCAAGCAGCGGCAGAAGATCTTTCGGGACATCTTCGGCACGGGGCTGTATGTGTCTTTGCAGGAGGAACTGAAGGAACGCGCCGCCCAGGTGAAGCTCCGGCGGGACCAGGCCGCCGCAGGCATCCGGCAGTTTGTGGAGAGCATCGTCTGCGACGGGGAGGACCCTCTGGCGATGGAGGTGGCCCGCGCCTGGGGCGGGTCGCTGCCCACAGCGGAGGTGGCCCGTCTGCTGGAAAAGCTGCTGGCCCAGGACACGGCCCGGCAGGAGGAGCTGACCGGTCAGAGCCAGCAGACTGACCGGGAGATGGAGCGGGTGGTGGCCGGACTGACCCAGGCCCAGACCCGCCAGCGGGCGCAGCAGGCCCTGGCGGCCAGAAACCAGGAGGAGGGTCAGTGGACGGCCTATCTGGCCCAGCTGACGGCGTCTCTGGAGCAGGCCCGGGCCACGCTCCCGGAACAGGAGCAGCTCACCCGTCAGATCGCCGCGTTAGAGGCCATGCAGCCCGACTATGACGCCCTGGAGCAGAAGCGCCGGAGCCTGAAGGAGAAGGAGCAGACCCTGGCGGCGGCCAAAAACGCCCAGCAGAGCTGGCAGCAGCACCGGGCCGCCCTGGCCGGGGAGCTGGAGGCCATGACCCAGGAGCGGAAAGGGCTGGAGGGGGCCGACGCGGAGCGGGAGCGACTGGAAAACCAGCGCCAGTGGCTGAACCAGCGCCGGGAGCAGGTGCTCCAGCTGATGGGGGACGGGAGTGCCCTGGCCCAGGCCCAGCAGTGGCTGGGGCAGCTGCAGCAGACCTATCGGGCCGCCGCAGACCGGTCAGCCCAGCTGTGGCAGCGGTATGACGGGATGCAGCGGGCCTTTCTGGACGAGCAGGCGGGCATTCTGGCCGCCGGATTGCAGCCGGGGACGCCCTGCCCGGTGTGCGGGTCTGTGCATCACCCCCGGCTGGCCGCCATCTCTCAGCAGGCACCCACCGAGGCCGACGTGAAGGGGGCCAAGAGAACTATGAGGCGGCCCAGAAGCAGACGGAGCAGGCCAGCGCCAATGCCAGCGCCCAGCGGGGTTCTGTCATGGCGGCGGAGAGGGCCTTTCGGGAGAAGAGCGCCGCCCTGTTCGGAGACCTGCCTGTAGAGCAGGCGCCTGCCGCCGGAGCGGCAGAGAAGCAGCAGCTAGAGGCCCAATTACAGGCGCTGGCGGGGCAGATCGCCCAGATGGGGCGCCGGGCGGCCAGAAGGGACCAGCTGGATAAGCTCCTCCCCGCCCGGGAGAAGGCCCTGGCCGACGCGGACGGGACCTTGGCCCAGGCCCAGAACCAGATATCGGCCCTCACCGCCGCGGCCTGGGAGCTGGCTGACCAGGTGGCCGCCATGGAGGAGAAGCTGGGTTATCCCGACAAGCCGACCCTGAACCGGGAGATCCAGGTCCGCCGTCAGCGGCTGGCGGGGCTGAAAAATGCCCAGGCCCAGGCCGAGACGGCCTATAACGCCGGGAAAGAGCATCTGACGGCGGTGCGCTCCGCCATGGAACAGCTGAAAGGGCAGCTGGCGGATACCCCGGAGACGGACGGGGAGGCCCTGGCCCGGCAGAGGGGGGAGCTGCTCCAGCGCCGGGCCGATCTCAGTGCCCAGGCCAAAACGGTCCACGCCCGCCTGACGGCCAACGCCGCCGCCCGGGAGGGCATCGCCAGGAAAGAGCAGGCCCTGTCGGCCCTGGACGCCCAATATGCCTGGATGAAGGCCCTGTCCGACACGGCCAACGGCACCCTGTCCGGAAAGGACAAGGTCATGCTGGAGACCTATATCCAGGCGGCCTATTTTGACCGCATCCTGGACCGGGCCAACCTGCGCCTGCGGAAGATGTCCGGCGGGCAGTATGATCTGGAGCGGCGGAAAAACGCCAGTGACCAGCGCAGCCAGAGCGGGTTAGAACTGGACATCATCGACCACATCAACACCACCCGCCGCAGCGTGAACACCCTGTCCGGCGGCGAGGCCTTTCTGGCCTCCCTGGCCCTGGCACTGGGGCTGTCCGACGAGGTGCAGATGTCCACCGGCATCCACCTGGACACCCTGTTCGTGGACGAGGGCTTTGGCTCCCTGGACTCCGAGGCCCTGAACAAGGCCTATCTCACCCTGGCCGGTCTCACCCAGGGCAACCGCCTGGTGGGGGTCATCTCCCACGTGGCAGAACTGAAAGAAAAAATTGACCGCCAGATCGTGGTGAAAAAAGACCAGACCGGCCAGAGCCGGGCGACGATCATTGGGGAATAAGATCACAAAAATAGCCGCTGCATCGCGCAGCGGCTATTTTTGTGGCAGCAAACAGATCATGACGGCTCCTCGGGTTCCTGGGGGAGAAGGGTCAGCGCCTCGTCCGGGGCATTCAGATACAGCTCCTCGCATTCCCGCTGGGCGGCGATGAGCGTATCAATGGCCTGCTCGGTGGCATGAAATAAAGAGAGATACATTGCTTTATAGTCCGGCATAGGATCACCTCATGGCCATTTTAACCTGAAACAGGTTAAAAGTAAATACCCTGTTTCAGGTTATGACATACTCTGTTCGAGGTGAGCGCCATGAACAGACTGCGGGATTTGAGAGAGGACGCGGACCTGAATCAGACCCAGGTGGCCAAATTTTTAGGGATGTCTCAGACCGGCTATTCCAAGTATGAGACAGAGGAAAACGACATCCCCACACAGGTCCTCATTAAGCTGGCCAAGTTCTATCACACCAGCACCGATTATATCTTAGGCGTCAGCGACAGGAGAGAGCCAATTTGATGTCACACACAAAGCTGAGGATTCGTGACCTGCGGGAGGATGCCGACCTGACGCAGAAGCAGGTGGCGGAGCTGCTCTTCTGCGACCAGTCCCTCTATTCCAAGTATGAGCGAGGCGAGCGGGACCTGCCGTTAAAGCTAGCCATTCAATTGGCGGACTTCTATCACGTGTCGCTGGACTATCTGGCGGGGCGGACGAACCGAAAACAGGAATATTAAGTCGATCATTCCCCCGGCGGCAGCCGGGGGTGTTTCTTTATTGGAAACGGTAAAAGGCACAAAAGGTACAGAATGAAATTGTACACTTTGCCAACGGCAAAAACGAAAAGTTCGTATGGCTTTTTTGCGCCGCCGTAGTATGATTAAAGATGGAGTATGTCCCCTATGGCAGCGCCGATGGCAACGAGGCCGCGGGCAGTCTGCGGGAAAACAACCTGCGGGACCGGGACGTGCTGCGGGTGGGCCTTTGGCAGACGGCGGAGACCCGCAACGGCGAGGTGCTCACCTATTTAAAGTCGGAGAACCTGCCCTATGAGATCGTCTATTACGACACGGCGGCGGAGCAGCAGCAGGCCCTGGTGGGCGGGGCGGTGGACGTGATCTCCAGCGTGTCTCTGTCCCCGGTGGCCAACACCCGCATCGTGGCCCAGTTCGCCCCCCGGCCCTATTACTTCGTCTCCACCAAGGGAAACGCGGCGCTGATCGACCAGCTGGACGAGACCATCCGGCGCATCGACCTGGTGGAGCCCAATTTGCAGGACAGTCTCTATGACAACTATTTCCGGGTGGTCAACGACGCCTTCTATCTCACTGACGCCCAGAAGGCGGCCCTGGCGGACATGGGGACCCTGCGGGTGCTGTGTACAGAGAACGCGGCCCCCTATGCCTATCGGACCGGGGAGGCCCCCGCCGGGATGCTGGTGTCCATCCTGAACAACTTTGCCGAAAAGGCGGGGCTGAAGCTGGAATACACCTTTGCCCCGACCGGGAGAGCGCCCAGAAGATGATCGCCGACGGGCATTACGACGCCTTCATCGGCGCGCCCCTCACCTCTGGCATGTGCGCGGGGCTGGGCTTTATCAACAGCGCCCCGGCCATCCAGGCGGGCCTGGCCTATGCCCAGCACCCCACCAAGAGCGGCGGCGACCCCGGTCAGCAGACCATCGCCATGGTGAAGGGGCTGGAGGAGCAGATCCCCACGGAGGAATACGGCACGGTGCTCCTGTGTGACAACTCCAAGGCGTGCGTGGAGGCGGTGGAGGCCGGCAAGGCCGACGTGGCCGCCGGGACCTGGGCCGGGCTGGAGTATTACATCTATGAGACGGGCAGCACCCTGGTCACCAGTCTGCTGCCGGGGCAGAACATGGACGCGGACATCGCCGTGTCCCGGGACTGCGACACCCAGCTGCTGGCCGCCATGAACAACTATATCTACAGCATCTCTGAGGACGAGCTGGCGGGCTATCTCAGCACGGGGAACCTCCACCCGGATTCCAGCTCTGTGCTGCTGTTTGCCCGGCGGTACCCGGTGCAGGCCATGATGGCCGTGACGGCGGTGACGGCCCTGGTGGCCGCTATCGTGGTGTGCCTGCTCCTGCGGGCCTCCCGGCAGCGGGCGAAGATGCAGGCCGTCCACAACCGCCAGCTCAGCCAGGCCCTTCAGATCGCCCGGGACGCCAACGAGGCCAAGACCACCTTCCTGTCCAACATGAGCCACGACATCCGCACCCCCCCTGAACGTGGTGCTGGGCATGACCCAGGTGGCCCAGAAGTATAAAAACGACGGGGCAAAGCTGGACAACGCCCTGGCCAACATCACCAAGGAGGGCAACTATCTGCTGGTGCTCATCAACTCCATCCTGGACGTGAACCAGCTGGAGCACGGGGCCATCGAGCTGGTTCGGGAGCCCTTTGACCCGGCGGCCTGCCTGCGGGAGAGCGTGGACATTCTGCGGCCCCTGTTTGGCAAGAAGGAGCAGCACCTCACCGTCCAGTGCGGCTGCAAGGACCGGGTGGTGGTGGGCGACGCCAACCGCCTGAAACAGATCCTGATCAACATCATCTCCAACGCCATCAAGTATACCGAGGCGGGCGGCCACATCGACCTGCGCCTGGACGAGCTGCCGGAAAATCGCTATCGCTTCACCTGCCGGGACGACGGCATCGGCATGACAGAGGAGTTTGTCCGGCACATCTGCGAGGACTATGCCCGGGCGGAGGACAGCCGGGTGTCCAAGACCCAGGGCACGGGCCTGGGCATGTCGGTGGTGAAGGGCTTTACCGAGCTGATGGGCGGCGCCCTGTCCATCCAGAGCAAGCTGGGGGAGGGCTCCACCTTCACCGTGGAGATCCCCTTCCCGGCGGCCACGGAGGAGGAGCGCAAGACCGTTCTCCGCCCCCGCCAGGAGCGGGAGGAGCTGGGCCACGAGTATGTGGGCCGAAAGGTCCTGCTGGTGGAGGACAACGCCCTGAACGCCGAGATCGCCACCGAGCTGCTGGAGATGGTGGGCCTGCGGGTGGAGTGGGCCGAAAACGGAAAGGTCGGCATCCAGCGCTATGAGGCCTCGGCCCCGGACGAGTATTTCGCCGTGTTCATGGACATGCAGATGCCCGTGATGGACGGCGTGACCGCCACCCGGCTCATCCGCCAGAGCAGCCGCCCCGACCACGACATCCCCATCTTCGCCATGACGGCCAACACCTTTGCCAGCGACCGGCGCAGATGCCGGGAGGCGGGCATGAACGGCTACATCCCCAAGCCGGTGAGCGTGAAGAACATCGAAGAGGCCCTCACGGTCATCGAGAAATAACGAGAGATCAAACGAGTAAAAAACAGGCCCCGCTTTGCAGAGAGCACAGTGCTTTCGGAAAGCGGGGCCTGTTTCTATTTTGAGCTCAGAGGGCGGCGCCGCGCTTGGGGCGGAACAGACCGGTCATGTCTGCCCCCTCCAGCTCCAGCAGGCGGATCTTCTTATCAATCCCCCCGGCGTAGCCAGTGAGGCTGCCGCCGGACCCCACCACCCGGTGGCAGGGAATGAGGATGGAGATGTGGTTGTGCCCCACCGCGCCGCCCACGGCCTGGGCGGACATGTGGGGCAGCCCCTGCCGCTCCGCCAGCTGCCGGGCCAGGTCCCCATAGGTGACGGTGCGGCCGTAGGGAATTTGCAGCAGCAATTCCCACACCGCCTGACGGAAGGGGGAACCCAGGGGGTGGAGCGGGGGGAGAAAATCGGGTTCGCGCCCGGAGAAATAGACGTCCAGCCAGCGCCGGGTCTCCGCTAAGACGGGAGTCTCCCGCTGGACGTGCTCCTGGGGGAGGGTATCGGCGAAATACTTTTGCCCCTCGAACCAGAGGCCGGTAAGCCCGACCTCGTCAGCGGCCAGGAGCATCCCGCCTAGGGGGGAGTCGTAATGCTGGGTACAGGTCATAGGTCACACCTCCAAGAAAATTCTGTCTGACTATAGTCTAACACAAATGTTCGAGCGACGCCAGAGGGAATTTTACGGAAAGAAAAGAATTTGGCGAATGCTGGGGAATATGTTACAATGGAGGGGACCTTTTTGAAAAAAGGAGGGATCACGGCGTGAGACGGCTGATGATCTTGGAAGTGTCGCAAAAGCAGGCGTATATTTTCGCCAGCCGCAGGCTGCGGGAGAATGCCGCCCGCTCAGAGGATATCCGATATGTGACCGAGAGCCGGTTTTTCCAGCGGGCGGCGGGGCCGCTGTATCGGGAAGAGGAGGACCTGGTCTATGCCGGGGGCGGCCACACGGTGCTGCAATTTGACAGCCGGGAGCGGGCCGACGCCTTTGCCCGTGCGGTGACCGAGACGGCCATGGTCCAGTTCCCCGGGCTGGAGCTGTTTGTGAAGCAGCTGGACTATGACGAGAACAAGACCCCCGGGGAGAACCTAAAGGCCCTCTCCGCCGCGCTGGAGGGGAAGAAAGCCCTGCGGCGGGCGTCCTTCCGCCGCCCGACCTTCGGCGTGGAGCAGGCGCAGGGGGAGACCGTGCCCCCGGGCCGGGTGGCCGGGGGGATCGAAGTGCCGGAGCACTGGTGCTTTCCCGCCCAGTTTGAGGAACTGGCCGGAGCAGACAACTTCATCGCTGTGGTCCACGCCGACGGCAACGGCATGGGCAGACGGGTGGAGCGCATCTATGAAAGCTGCACCCATTGGGAGGACTGCCGCCGGGCCTTGCAGGACTTCAGCCAAGGCATCCAGGCCGACTTTGAGACGGCCTTCCGCCAGACGGTGGAGACGGTGATCGCCAGCGGCTATGCCCCGGACAGGCTGCCCATCCGCCCGGTGGTGCTGGCGGGGGACGACGTGTGCTTTGTCACCGCCGGGAACATCGGCCTGGAGTGCGCCCGGGTGTTTTTGCAGAAGCTGTCCGCCCTGGAGAACTGCCGTCAGCCGGGGCAGCCCTATGCCGCCTGCGCCGGGGTGGCCATGGTCCACAAGAAGTATCCCTTCCATCGGGCCTATGACCTGGCGGAGGAGCTGTGCGCCAGCGCCAAGCGTTTTGGGGCGGAGATCGACGACCAGGGCCGGGTGTCCGCCATGGACTGGCACATCGAGTTCGGCCAGCTGAAGGACGGCCTGGCCACCCAGCGGGAGGACTATGAGACGGAGGACGGCTGCCGCATGGAGCTGCGCCCGGTAGTGGTCCTGGCCCCGGAGGGGGTGGACCGGGCCAAACTGGCGGAGAAGACCGGCGGCGTGCGCACCTATGCCTTTTTCCAGGCCATGCACCGCTTGCTGCGGGGGGAGTATGGCCAGACGGCCCGGGCCAAGCTGAAGGGTCTGCGCACCGCCGTGAAGCAGGGAAAGACGGCGGCGGCCTTCTACCTGGGCAGCCGGGAGCTGAGCGACCTGCTCTACCACAGCTTTGCCGCCCGGTATCAGACGGAGGAGGAGCGCAAGCGGGTCTATCAGGCCGCATTAGAGAGTGGGAACGGCCTGGAGAAGGGCCTGTTCCAGAAAATCGACGGGGTGGACCGCTGCCTGTTCTTCGACGGGGTGGAGCTCATCGACCACGGGGTGGACCTTGAGGAGGTGCAGGCATGAGCGTGACCATACAGGTGACCATGGAGCTGCTGTCCGACGCCATCTTCGGCTCGGGCTACAGCATCCCCGGTGGGGAGGACGTGGCCGTGTGCCGGGACGAGGGGGGCTATCCCTATTTCAAGGGCAGCACCCTGAAGGGCCTGCTGCGGGAGAGCCTGGAGAACCTGGCGGCCTGGACCGGACGGGGCACCCAGGACGCCGACGCCATGCTGGGGCAGTCCGGCTGGGACGGCACGGAGGAGGCCCGCCGGGTCCATCTCACCGCCCTGACTTTGGAGCAGCCCCCGGCGGACCCGGAGGACTGCTACTCCACCAGGACCTTTACCAGCTTAGAGGGGGGCGTGGTGAAGACCGGCTCTCTGCGCATGGCGGCCTGCATCCGCCGGGGGCTGCGCTTCTCCGGCCAGCTGACCTGCGCCGAAGAGGACGAGGCTTTGCTGCTGGACGCCCTGGCGGGCGTCAAGTGGGCGGGCACCCTGCGCAGCCGGGGCTTTGGCCGGGTGCGGCTCCGGGGAGTGCGGCTGGCTCAGCCCGAGGGGGAGCGCCCCCAGGTGAGGGGCCGGTGGCACCGCTATACCCTGACCACCCAGACACCGGTGCTCATCACCGACCTGAGCCGCAGCGGGGAGAACAGCTATGAGACCCGGGGCTATATCCCCGGCTCCGCCGTCCGGGGCATGGTGATGAGCGCCCTGGCCGCCCAGCAGCCGGAGTGGTTCCAGGCCAATCGCCGGGCATTGCTGTCTGACGGCATCCGCTTCCTGGACGCGGTGCCCGCCCCCGTGGACGGCCCCGTGCTGCCCGCCATCCGGGGCTTTTACGAGACCAAGGAGGAGACGGGGCTGGAGAGCGTGGTGGTAAACGGCGCGTTTACCCCGGGAAAGAAACGGGCCCGGCTGGGCTCCTTCTGCACGTTGGAGGGGGGGACCATCCGGTTCTGGAGCGCCCGGACCGACGGGACCATGCGCATCCAGCGCAATGTGGCGACGGGGGAGGACCCCCGTCCCTTCCAGACCCGATATCTTAGTGCCGGACAAGTTTTTCGGGGCTATATCGCCCTGGAGGACGAGGGGCTGTCGGAGCAGATCGGCGCCATCTTGAATGGCACAGTCTGGCTGGGAGCGGACCGGTTCGAGGGCTTTGGCAAGTGTAGCGTGACCGAACTGCAATCGGTGCCCGGCCCGGACTGGGCGGAGGGCTATGCCATCGAACAGCCGGGAGAAGAACTTTATCTGCTGGCCGTGTCCCCCCTGACCATGCTGGGGGAGACGGGGGAGCCCTGCGGCCTGAATCTGGCGGCCCTGGCGGACAAGCTGGGGGTGGAGCGGGTGGAGGCCCCCTTCTGCGGCACGGCGCTGGCGGAATTCGGCGGCTATAACCGCACCTGGAAATGCCGCGCCCCCGCCGTGACCATGTATGACCGGGGGAGCCTGTTCCACTTGGTCTGCTCCGAAGCGCCCGCCCCGGAACGACTCCGTGCCATAGAGCGGGAGGGCCTGGGCGTCCGCCGGGGGGAGGGCTTTGGCCAGGTGCTGTTCCTGTCCCCGGAGCGCTTTGAGAATTTGCGAAACAAGGCCAGCGTGGAGCGCCCCGTTCAGGGCCGGGAGAACCGGAGCGTCCGGGACGGAGAATACCGCTGGGTCATGGACCACGCCGACAAGGTCCGGCAGTGCGGGCTGTCCCGCAGCCAGATCGGCACCCTCCAGGCCCTGTGCCAGCAGGCGCTCTCCCACGGCGGGGACGCCGGGGCGCTGTACGCCCATTTGGACAAGAATCTGCATGACCGGGGGATGCGCCACGGCAGAAAATTTGAGGAGATGGCCGCCCTGGTCCACCAGGTGCTGGACCGCCCTCTGGCGCGGACCTTGGGTTTGGCGGACTGCCCGGACCGGCGGCTGGAGCTTTTGGACATGCTGTTTGATTATAGCCGGAAACGGGACGGCGGGGAGGAGGGATAACATGGCGGCGACCTATACTTACGCGGCCCGGTATGAGGCCCAGGCCCGCTGCTCCACGCCCCTGCGCACCGGCGGGAGCGACGGGGACACGGAACAGATCTTGCGGAGCTGGGACGGGACCGCCCTGCTCCAGGGCAGCTCCATCGCCGGGGCCCTGCGGGAGCACCTGGCGGCTTTGGATCCGGACATGGCCGAGAAACTGTTCGGCAGCCAAAAACAGAGTGGGCGGCTGATCGTGTCCGACGGGGTGTTCGACGCCGACGCCCAGTGCCAGACCCGGTCCCGGTTGCGTATAGACCGGGCCACCGGGACAGCGGCAGCGGGCGGAAAATTCGACGTGGCCCACCTCGCCGCTGACAGCCGGTTTTCCTTTACATTGACCTGGCTGGACCTGACACGGGACGAGGGGGAACTGCGGGCGGTGGAAGGACTGCTGGCGGCCCTGCACAGCGGCCAGATCCGCCTGGGCGGACAGAAGAGCGGCGGCTTTGGCCGGGTGAGCCTGACCGTCCGCCGCCGGTGCTTTGACCTGACGGACCCGGCAGACCGAACAGCGTGGCTAGCGGACCAGCCCGCCACAGAGCTTTTGACCCTGCCCAAGGAGACCGGAGGGGGGCGGGTGACCTTTGTCCTCACCGGACGGGCGGACAGCCTGCTCATTCGCTCCGGCGCGCCCCTGGAGACGGAAAAGCGGCGGGGGGCCTACACCCCCAACCTGACGGAGAACGGGCGGCCCGTGCTCCCCGGCTCCTCCATAAAGGGGGCAGTGCGGGCCAGGGCGGAGCAGATCGCGGCGGCGCTGGTCCTGTCCAAAGGGCGGACAGAGGCCCTGTTTGGCCGGGGGGCCGGGGCGGAGGACAACGGTCTGCCCGGACAGGTATTTTTTGAGGACGGCGTTATCACCCAGCCCCAGAAAAAGCAGATCAGCCGCATCCGCATCAACCGCTTTACCGGCGGCGTGATCCGGGGCGGGCTGTTCACCGAGGAGCCGCTGCGCTGCGACTTAGAACTGCGCATCTCTGCCCCAGACGCCCCGGCGGACTGCGGCCTGCTGCTGTACGCCCTGCGGGACCTGGGGGCGGGGCTGTATAACCTGGGCAGCGGCGGCGCCATTGGCCGGGGCTATGTCCAGGTGGACCGGCTCACCGCCACCCTGTCAGACGGCAGGCGGGCGTCGCTGACCTTTGACCGGGAGCGGCGCTGCACGGCGGAGGACCCGGAGGATATCTTCAAGACCTGGCTGAGCGCGCTGGAGGAGGAACGGACATGAGACAGGAGACAATAAGCCTTCAGGCGGCCCTGGAAGCGGGGCAGAAGCTGCCCTTCGCCTGGGTCCGCTCCCTCAGCCAGGTGGCCCTGGGCCGGACGCCCCTGGCGGTGGACCTGGAGGAGCTGCTGGAGGCCCGCTTTTTCAGCCGGGACCGGGAGATCCGAATTTTCCCCGGGGAGGACGGCCTGAGGGCCGTGGAACTGACAGGGGAGCCGGAGGACCACGTCATCGAAGAGGAATATCCTGTCGAAAATCCGCAGTTCGGCAGGTCCATCACCGTCACCCGTGTCATGGACTGGGACGAGGACGGCCAGGCTTATATTGCGGCCACCCGGCTGAGCGGCTGGAAGGAGGGCAAGGCAGATGCGTGAGCAGTTTCAATCAAAGGTCCGCGCCCCCTATAACTTTGTGCCCTTCGCCAACAAGGTCCTGCTGCGCTACGCCGGGCCGGAGGAGCTGCCCCGCCACGATCGGATGGACCCGGCCCTGAAAAGCGGCGAGATCCACGTGACCATGACGGCGGATACCCCGGTGTTCGTCTCAGACGGGAGAGACAACTTTTTCCGTGCCCCTAACGGTCAATACGCCCTGCCCGGCTCCACCATCCGGGGCATGGTGCGGGAGAACATGCAGATCCTGGGCTTCGGGTGCGTCCATCCGGGGGAGGACTTTGAGGACGTGCAGATCTACTTCCGGGAGATGGCGGCGGCCCGGGGGAGCGCCGGGGGCGCCCTGAAAGCGTATTACCAGGCGGCCCTGGGGGTGGAGACCCGGAAGGTTGACCGGGGGCGGTCTGTTTCCGTCCCCACCAAGGTCCGGGCGGGCTATCTGCGCAGCACCGACAAGGGATACATCATCCAGCCGGTGGCCGGGACCTATCTCCGGGTGTCCAGAAAGCACCCGGACGCGGCGGCCCTGGGTCTGGACCCGGCCCAGGCCCTGCCGGTGGCCTATCAGGCGGCGGGGGAGCGGGTCACGGCCCTCCGCCGCAGCGCCGCCCCCGTCCCCGGCATGGAGCGGGGGATGCTGCTGGTCACGGGCAGGCCGGTGGGCAGGCCCAACCACCTGTATCTCTTCCCCCAGGCGGACGAGGACAAACCGGCGTTGGAGCTGAGCGACCAGGACGTGCTGTCCTATCAGGAGGACTGGGAGAACCGGAAAAATGTGCTGGGCCGGGCAAACTTTTGGGCCTTGCCCCGAGCGGGGGAGGAGAAGCCCGTCTTCTACCTCCGCCATGAGGGGCACACCTACTTCGGTATGAGCCTGTTTCTGCGCATCGGCTATGGCAGCGCCCTGTCCCAGGGCCTGCCCCAGCGGCACCGGGACGCCCAGGCCGAGCCGGGGGTGGACTATCCCCACGGGATATTGGGCTTTGCGGGGCCGGAGGGGGCCTATCGCTCAAGGGTGTCTTTCGGCGATCTTCCCGCCCTGGGCCAGGTGAAGCCGGAGCCGCCCCTGGGGGCGGTGCTGGCGGGACCCAAGCCCAGCTATTACCCCGGCTATGTGGCGGAGGGGAAAAACTATGCCCAGGAGGGCTTCTGCCTGCGGGGCTATAAGCAATATTGGCTGAAAGAGCCGGGAAAGGTCCCGGCGGGAAAAGAGAAGGTCCAGTCCACGCTGCGGCCCCTGCCCAAGGGGACCCGGTTCCGGGGGGTCATTCGCTTTCAGAACCTCCACGAGGACGAGCTGGGCCTGCTGTTGTGGTGCCTGCGGCTGGACCAGGGCTGCTATCAGAGCCTGGGCATGGGCAAGCCCCTGGGCCTGGGCCGGATGGAACTGCACATCGACCGGCTGGTGGAGACGGACCCGACAGAGCTGTACAGCCCTGAAAATCTATGCGGCCCGGCAGGGGCGGACCGGACGGACCGGGTGGAGGACTACATCCGCGCCTATGACCGCTATGCCGCAGACAGGTTGCGGCTGAAGCAGCCGTCCATCCGCAGCCGGGCGGAGATAAAGGACTTTTTTTATCTCCGCCGCCAAATCCAGCCAGGGGAGAGGGCGGGCTATATGGCCCTGGAGGAGTATAAAAACGTCCGCCAGCCTCTGCCCACCGTGGCCGACTTCCGGGCGGATGAGGGGGAACTGGCGAAGCCGCCGGAAGAAAAAACTGCCCCCACCATGGAGGAGCTGATGGCCCAGCTGGCCCAAAAATATGGCCGCCATTAAATAGAAGAACACAGAAAAGCAGACGCCCACGGATTGAACTGCACCCCATTTGTTAGACAGTATGGTATACTATCTAACAAGTGGGGTGTTTTGCTATGCCAAAAGGAGTACCAAACAAACGATATACGCCGGAATTCAAAAAACTGGTGATTGAAACCATGCAGAAAGAGAAATTGAGTTACAGCGAAACCTGCCGTAGATTTGAGGTAAACAGTAGAGATCGAATCAAATCATGGGAGCGAATCTACCTGGAAGAAGGGCCGGAAGGGTTAGCCATCGAACGGCGTGGCCGCAGCAGTAAGGGTCGTCCGCCAAAGCAGCTGCCGAAGCAGGTGGAAGAAGATCTGCTGGCCGAAGTGCAGCGACTGCGTGCGGAGAACGATTACCTAAAAAACTTGCAAGCCTTGGTTTTGGAAGACGAGCGACGCCAGCGCAGAAAACGCTGGTAGTTCAGAAGCTAAGGCAAAAACACGCACTCAGTATTCTGCTCTCAATCGCTCAGCTGCCCCGTGCAACTTTCTACTATCATTTGAAGCAGATGCAGAGAGAAGACAAATATGCATCTGTTAAGGAAGAAATCGCAGCAATTTACCACGAAAACAGGGGCCGGTACGGCTATCGCCGGATCACGGCAGAACTTCGCAAGCGTAAATTCTCTGTGAACCACAAGACTGTCCAGCGGCTCATGAAGAAGCTGGGCTTAGTTTGTCGTGTCAGGATGAAAAAATATCGTTCCTACAAGGGAGAAGTAGGCAAAATTGCACCAAATTTGCTAAATCGGGATTTTCATGTCGAAAAGCCGAATCAGAAATGGGTCACGGATGTGACGGAGTTCAGCCTGTTTGGAGAGAAGCTCTATCTGTCCCCGATTCTCGATCTGTGCAGCAGCGATCTGGTCAGTTACACCATATCGGATCGTCCTGTACTCAGCATGGTAACCACCATGCTGGACGAGGCGTTTGCAAAGATCCCGGCCGGAACAAACCTGATTCTCCATTCTGACCAGGGCTGGCAGTACCAACACAAACAATACCAACAGATGCTCCGGGAGAAAGGTGTTCGCCAGAGCATGAGCCGGAAAGGAAACTGTCTGGACAACGCCGTGATAGAGAATTTCTTCGGCTTACTCAAAAGTGAACTGCTGTATTTGCAGGAGTTCCGCTCCATGGAACACTTCAAACTGGAACTGATCGAATATCTGGATTACTACAACAACCGCCGCATCAAGGCAAAGCTAAAGGGCTTGCCGCCTGCAATTCACAGACAGCAAGCCCTTTCGGCTGCTTGAACAATTTTTACTTCAAAATATTGTCTAACTTTTGGGGGTCACTTCAGATTTGTGAGCGTCTGCTTTTGCTTAGATGCACAGTTCACGTCAGAATAAGACAAAAACTTGAAATAAATGATTGATAGTGATAAAATTATTCATACATCATTATGAAGGAAAATGCGCGTATGGAAGAGAAATACACTGTATTTGATGTTGAGACCCCGAATGGTGCGAACGATAGGATTTGCTCAATCGGCATTTCCGAAATTGAAAATGGAATGATTATAGAAAGCCAAAACATTTTTGTAAATCCAGAGTGTGAATTTGATTCGTTTAATATCCATATTCACGGAATCAGCGAGCGCGATGTTATTGATGCGGAGACGTTTTTATATATCTGGCCTAAGCTGCGACCCTTGTTTTTAGACCGCGTAATAATTGCCCACAATGCGCCTTTTGACCTGTCCGTGTTGCGAAAAACGCTTGCTGCATATGGGATAGAAGAAAAAGAGATACATTATCTTGATACAGTTAAAGCTGCACGCTGTATTTATCCAGAATTGCCAAATTACAAGCTCAATACATTATGCAACTATTTAGGCTTTGAACTAGAGCATCATAATTCTGGAAGTGATTGCAGAGCAACAGCAGAACTGTTTTTAGATATGTGCAGTAAAGGATTGAATGTTAAGGAGTTTATTCGTCCGTATTCTCTAAACGAGTGCGATTGTAAAGCAGATGTTAAAGTGAGGAAGAGAACATGTTCGTCGGAAACACGTGCGCTTTTAGAGTTGAAGACCATCCTTGCTACGATTACTGGCGATGACAAGATCGAGCCGAGTAGATTGTTGGAGTTACATAATTGGATAGAAGAACATGCAGAAATGTCAGAGACCTATCCGTGTAATATGATTTCACACCGAATTGGGTCAATACTTGAAAATGGAATTATTGGAAATGATGAATATGGCAAACTTTTAGAAGCCTGTGACAAAGTACTTGATCCTGTGGGGACTAATTGTTCCTGTAGCGGTAGTGTTATAGAAGTCAAAGGGAAGAATGTTGTTCTTTCTGGGGAATTTTCTATAGGAAGTAAATCTAAAGTAGAATCTATATTGATTGAGCGTGGTGCAAAAATTCAAAAATCAGTAACGAGTAAAACGAATATTCTTTTGGTTGGCGATGAAGGCAGTTCCGCTTGGATAGCAGGGAACTATGGAACTAAAGTTAAAAAAGCCATGTCGTTACAGGAAAAAGGTATTCCAGTTACTATTTTGAGAGAAAGCGATTATTTTATCAAATGAGGTGTAGAAGTGGAAAACGGACAGGTTTCTTTTGATACAATTATTAAAACGGAAGCTGAGCAGCTAAATGAAGCTGTGCAAAGAGAAATTTGTGATAAAGAACAGCATAGCCAATTTATTGAAGTAATCCAAAATAAAAATTACATCGCGGTTAAAGCTAAAAATTTGTTGGCTGTAAAGGTCGATTCCAAAAAAAGCGGTATCCGCATCGAGTACAAGAGCATTTATGACGAGAAGTTCCCCGACTATAAGATTGAACATATTAACAATGGCCTTAGCAGGATTATTGTGAAAAACTTTAATGATGTACTGGGACTTGCATCTATCATATCTGTAATTGCTGAAGCAGAAATTGTGATTGCAAGTGAAAGTTTTGGTTGCTGTGGGAGATATGAAGCATGCAGCGATGCTAAAAAGTGTATCCATCCTGACCCAATCATGGCTGCTGCCTGCGCATATAAGAAGAATCTGGAACAGGGCAGAATTTTCTATGGAAAAAACAGAAATATTTAATTGATAAATATTTCTGTTTTGCAAAAAGCCCGCTATTTATGACGAAAATAGTTTATTTTCGCATAAATAGCGGGCCTTCTGATATAATTTGAAATCAGCTTTTAAGTAATAGATAAGGCCGGTTGAAATAGCTCTTGCTAGTGACTTTGTGAGTAAAAATCCACACGTCATGGGGCATTAGTTTTCTCTTATTCCACTTTCATAATGACCTTCAGCCGGTGGACCAGCTGGCCGGTTTTCAGCTCTTCTAAATCAATGACGGCGATACCCAGCTGGGCGGCCCGGTGGCGGGCGGCGGCGTGGCAGGGCTCGGTGGTGACGATGGCCGCCTTGGCTCCCTTTCCGCCGAAGCGGTCCCGGAGGATGGCCAGCTCGTTCAGGGCCTCCGTCTTCACGTCGCAGGCCTTGCAGCTGAGAAACAGCGGGATCACGCCCCGGGCGGCCATCACGTCGATCTCGTTGGAGACGCTGCTGTGGCCCAGCACCTCGTCCCAGCGCACCACGGCGCTGCTGATGACGTCGTGGAAGATGCCGGAGTCGACGCAGGCCTTATAGGCGTACAGCTCCAGGGCGCTGCCCACATCCCGCAGCCAGGCGCGGGCGTGCAGGTCCCGGAAGGAGAAGGACACCTGCTCCCCGGGGACGATGTGCAGGTCCCGGATGAAATCGATCTGGGCCAGGGCCTGCAAGGCCGCCTCGTTGGCGGTGTTCCGGGTCCCGTGGTCGCCCTTTACCGTATAGCCGCCGCAGATGGACAGGGGCGGGGTCTGGCCGTACTCCCCGGGGGAGATGCGCTGGATGTAGGCGACGATATCGCTCCACTCCCGGCGGAACTGGAGAAAGCAGGCGAAGAGGGCGTCGAAGTCGGGCAGATACCGGGACAGGATGTGGTTGTCCACCCGCCCGGGCAGCAGCGTCCCTCCGGCCATGAGGAAGAATTCCTCAATGGAATAGGCGAGGGGACAGGTCAGGTCGTCGGCAAAGGCCGCGCCGGAGATGTTATAGAAGCGGTTCTTCTTCCGGGAGTAAGTAAAGGCGGGCACGCCCCGCTGGGCGGCGAACATCCCTGCCGCGAACAGGGCCGCGTCGCTGCCGCCGGTAACGTCCAGGGCGCAGTCGGGATACTTCTCCCCGATGGAGATCAGCTGGCGCAGGATGCGGTCTGATTTAAACAGGCTGGCCTCCACAAAGACAAGCTCCGGCTCCCAGCCCCGCCGCCGGAAAAAGTCGGCCAGCTTGGCCTGGCGGGTGTGGTCCCGGACGATCTCCCCGGGGCAGAGATAGACGATGCGCTGGGGGCGGAACATGTCCGGGGCGAGGATGTTCTCAATGGCCCGCTCGTCGTACAGTTCGATCAGGGTGTTCATAGATAGCTCACAGTGTCGGAGAGGGGCTTGCGGCTGGTGTGGTTGGGCAGGGGCTTGAAGCCGGGGGCGGCATAGCCCAGGTCCAGAAGCATGAGAATTTCCTCCTGCTCCGGCAGGCCAAGGTCACGGGCCAGCACCGCCGGGTCGAAGAAGTTGATCCAGCAGCTGTCCACCCCCAGAGCGGCGGCGGCCAGCATCAGGTGGGTGGCCACGATGGAGGCGTCCTCCACGCCGGAGTCCCGCTGCTCCCCGGGATAGGTGAACACGTTGTTCCGGTCAAAGGCCACCACCAGCACCGTGGACGCGCCATAGCGGCAGGGGGTGACCCCGTCGATCTTGGCCAGGGCCTGGGGGGTCTGGGCCACATAGATGTGCTGCTCCTGCAAATTCTTGGCCGTGGGGGCCAGGCGTCCGGCCTCTAAAATGGCGTCCAGCTTGTCCTGGGGCACCGGGCGGCCATCAAATTTTTTGCAGGAATAGCGGTTCTTGACGGTTTCCATAAAGTCCATTGAAAATTCCTCCTATCCGTAAGTATGCCAGCCCAAGGGGCTGCTTTTGTGTGTTTGTATTGTGTGTTTGTATATCGTTATGTGTTGCAGAAATTACTTGGGGTCCTTCCCCTGGCGGAACAGCTGGATCATGGTGTGGGTGAGGGAGGCGGGGTTCTCGTCCACGGGAATTTCCTCCCGGGAGAGCCACACGCCCTCGTCCAGCTCGCTGCGGTCTAAGATCACCGTCTCGTCCTCGCTGTCCAGGTCCGCCCAAAAGCCCACCATGATGTTCCCGGCAAAGCCCCAGGGCTGGCTGCCGTGATAGCGGATGTTCTTGATGGGCAGATGGACCTCCTCCATGACCTCCCGCCGGACGGTGTCCTCCAGGGTCTCGCCGATCTCGGTGAAGCCGGCCACCAGGGCATAGCGGGTGGCGTTGGGCCGGTTGGCATAGTGGGTCAGCAGCAGCTTGTCCCGGTGGCGCACCGCCGCCAGGACCGCCGGGTTGATGCGGGGATAGACCACCTGTTCGCAGCTGGGGCAGCGCATGGCCCGCTCCACCTTGTCCCGTTCCATGGCGGCGCCGCACCGACCACAGAACCGGTTGGAGCGATACCAGGCGGACAGGTGCAGGGCCGTGGACCCGGCCAGAGCCAGATAAGTAGGTTTCATATTGCGAAATATGCCGGTGCCCTGCTCCACCAGCGCCGTTTTTACGGCATCAGGCACCGTCCAGAGGAGGAAGAAGGCCGTCTGATCGATCTCAAAGAGATAGACCAGCTCGTGTTCTTTCACCCCCAGGGCCTTTATCTCCGCCGCGGTGGGAAGAGCGCCGCCCTGGCTCAGATAGGTCTTCCCGCCGGAGAAAACGGCGACAAAATCGCCGGGAAGACTCTCGCGCTCGTGAAATTCGTTGTGAAATACATGGGGAAATATGTCTTGGATCATGGTGTGTTAGCCTCGCAATGATACGCCGCTCAAGCGGGAATTTTGTTGTTTGACAGTTTATTTTATCATAGTCAGACCTGTTTGCAAAGGGAGAAAATGTCCGCCGCTTAAAAGGACGAGATGCAATATTTCTATGCACATGACAAAAAAATTTGCAGTATATTTGAAGCGGAATGGGACCGGAGCGTCCCAAACGCCGAAACATCGGGGCAGAAAAAACGAAAGAAACCCCGGTGTCTCAGTAAAAATAGCGCTTATTTTCTGACGGGAAAATAAATTTTTCAAAAGGGGAGTGCTTGGCACGGGATTTGCTATTTATAAAAGCGTAAGAACAAACGGCGGCCTGGAAGCAGGCACGCATGAAATAGAAAGGGGAGCTTTCCTTTATGAATACGCTTTTGAATCAAGATCCGGCCGGCATCAAGCAGGTCTGTCTCACCGACTGCAAGAACACCCTGGAGGAGTTCATGGCGGTGGTCCGCTATCACGCCGAGCTGATCTTCTCCCCGGAGTTCTGCGAGAACATCCGGGCCAACCGGCGGCTCATTGACCGCTTTCTGGCGGAGAACCGGGCTATCTATGGCGTGACCACTGGCTTTGGGGAGAACGTGCGCTATGTCATTCCCCCGGAGGAGGCCAAGACCCTCCAGCGGAACATCGTCCGCTCCCACGCCTGCGCCGTGGGCGAGCCGCTGACGGAGGAGGAGGCCCGGGCCGTCATGCTGATGACCATTCTGAACGCGGGCAAGGCCCACTCCGGCATCCGCCTGGAGACCCTGGAGCGCATCCGCCAGTTCCTGAACCGGGACATCACCCCCTATGCCCCCGGAGAGGGCTCGGTGGCCTATCTCAGCGTGGAGGCCCACCTGGCCCTGGCCTACATCGGCGAGGGCCATATCCTGGAGAAGGGCCAGAAGGTGCCCACCGCCCAGGTGCTGGAGCGGGAGGGCCTGGAGCCCCTGGAGCTGGAGTGCAAGGAGGGCCTGTCCATGCTCAACGGCACCATCTCCGTCACCGCCTTCGGCCTGCTGGCCAGCTACGACTCGATCCTGGCGGCCAAGAATGCGGAGATCGCCGGAGTGCTGTGCTACGAGGCCCTGCGGGGCACCCCCAAGGCCCTGGATGAGCGCATCCACGCCGCCAAGGCCCACCCGGAGCAGCAGCAGGCCGCCCAGCTCATGCGGGACATGCTCGCGGGCAGCGAGCTGTGCGAGAAGCACGCGGGGGACAAGGTCCAGGACTCCTGCCTGCTGCGGGCCATGCCCCAGGTCCACGCCTCTATCCGCCGCTTAGTGGGCGAGGCCCAGACGGCCATTGTGGAGGAGATGCACTCCATCAGCGACAACCCGGAGATCTTCGGCACCGAGGACGGGGACGGGGTGGCCCTGATGTGCGGCAACTTCGACGGGACCTTCGTGGGCTCCCACGCGGACATCATCGGCATGGCCTGCGCCATCGCGGGCAAGGAGACGGAGCGGAGCATCTCCCGCATGGTGGACCGGAACCTGAACGACGGCCTGCCCGCCTTTTTGGTGGCTGAGCCGGGCCTGAACAACGGCATGATGATCCCCCAGTATGTGGCCGCCGGACTGGTGAACGAGATCAAGCTGCTGGCCATCCCCGCCAGCATCGACTCCATCCCCACCTGCGCCGGGCAGGAGGACCCGGTGTCCATGTCCTATAACGCCGCCCGCCGGGCCTGCCAGGCGGTGCGCAAGCTGGATTACGTCATCGCCATCGAGATCATGGTGGCCCTCCAGGCCATCGACATGCTGCCGGAGAAGCAGTCCCCCGTGACTGCCCGTCTTCACGACCAGGTGCGGCAGCAGGTGGCCTATGCCAAGGAGGACCGGTTCTTCCAGCCCGACATCGAGGCCCTGTTCCAGATGGTCCGCAGCGGGGAGCTGGTGAACACCGCCGAGGCGCAGCTGGGGCGGAGCATGATGTGACCGGCATTTTCCACAAGATGAAAAATACTAGAAATAGTTGGAAAATCCGGCGTGTTTTACGTGGAGGTGAAATATTTTAACTATTTTCGCTGTATTTTCTAATGTTCAGCCCTTGCCGACCCTGAAATTTTTGGCTATACTGGAAGCAAGCCGTAAAACCGACAGGGAAAGAGGGGAAGACGCGTGGATCTGCGCCAGCTGGAGATATTTGTGACCGCCTATGAAAAGGGCAGCCTGTCCCGGGCCGCCGAGTGTCTGAACACCTCTCAGCCCAACGTGAGCAAGAACATCCGGGCCCTGGAGGAGGAGCTGGGCCGCCCGCTGCTGGTGCGCAGCGGCAAGGGCGTCCAGCCCACCGCCTTTGGCCGGGCGGTGCTGGAATATGCCATGATCATGCGCAAGGCCGCGGAAAAGCTGGCCTCTCTGGCCGTGCCCGAGGGGGAGAACAGCCTGCGCCTGTCCGCCTATCCCAGCCAGATGATCCCCCAACTGCTGGTGGATTTCTATCAGGCCTGGGGGGAGGACGCCCACATCGAGTATCACCAGGGCAGCGTGGAGGAGATCGTGGACCAGGTCCACCAGGGTATTTCAGAGCTGGGCATCGTTTTCGTTGCCCAAAAGCGGCTGGAGGTCTTTCGGAACATCGTCAGCTATAAGCGGCTGAAGTTTCTGCCACGGGGCGGAAAGCGGCTGTGTCTCTATGTGGGGCCCAGGCACCCCCTGTATGAGGCGGAGACGGTGGACGTGGACCAGCTGTCTAAGCTGAAGTTCCTCCGGGGCGTGCGGGACTTCTTCTCGGTGGAGCACCACCTGGAGACGGTGAGCGTGGGGGCGGTGGACGCCCAGGAGCTGGACCACTGGGTGTATACCAACAGCGACCACCTGGCCGCCAGTATGCTGGCCCGCACCGACGTGTGCTGCCTGGGGGTGATGGACGTCTGCTCCCCCTACAGCAGCCCGGAGATCCGCCGGGTGCCCATCCTGGGGGAGGACACCCTGATGCAGGCGGGCTATGTCTGCGACCCGGACGTCCCCCTGTCCCGCCAGGCCCGGTGGATGATGGAGCGCTTTGACCGGGCGCTGAAGGGCGAAGAGGGCTGAAAAATGCTGAAACGGCGGTCCCGGAGAAGAGACGGGACCGCCGTTTTTTACGCTTTTGGAATGAATTGGCCGGAAGCAGTAGATTTTTTCCGCCGTATCTGGTAAACTGATACTGTCCCCCCGGGGACCCAACTATCATCCGCCCCGGCGGAGGACCCATTGAAGGAGGAAAGACCCAATGGACCAAGACTTTATCATTCACATCAACCGCCAGGAGCGGACCCAGGCCATGGAGGGCGTGGAGCAGGCCGTCTCCCAGGTGTATGACAACGAGGAGCAGCCCAAGGAGAAGCTGGCCGCCGGCGTGCTGGAGGCCGTTCAGAACGCCATGGCCCGGGGAGACCGGCTCACCGTGCCGGTGGAGATCCCCAAGGAGGCCGCGGACAAGCTGGTGTCTGAGGGCACCAAGACCGGGGACACCGTCCCCTTCCCGGCGGACTTCCGCTGCAAGATCCGCACCCTGAACCTGAAGAGCGGCGCCATGGTATACGCCGCCTTTACCAGCCCCGAGGAGGCGGACAAGGGCCAGCGCAGCTCCACCGTCACCGAGACCATCGACACCTATCTGCAAAAGGCCCTGATGAACCCTCAGCTGGCGGGCATCCTGCTCAACCCCTGGGGCCAGTCCTTTTTCCTGTCTAAGCCCCTGATCCAGGGCATCTTCATCAAAGACCTGCCCCAGCCCGGGGAGAACACCGTGGGCTTTGCCACCATGGACATCACCCAGGCGGAGACCGACTGCATCGTCAACGCCGCCAACGAGACCCTGCTGGGCGGGGGCGGCGTGGACGGGGCCATCCACCGCGCCGCCGGGCCCAAGCTGCTGGAGGAGTGCCGCAAGCTGAAGGGCTGCCCCACCGGCCAGGCCAAGATCACCGGGGGCTATAATTTAAAGGCCAAGCACGTCATCCACACCGTGGGCCCCGTCTACTCTGGCAAGGAGGAGGACGCCGCTCTGCTGCGCCGGTGCTATTGGAACAGCCTGGAGCTGGCCCGGCAGAACGGTCTGCACAGCATCGCCTTCCCCGCCATCTCCACCGGGGCCTATGGCTATCCCAAGGAGGAGGCCACCCAGATCGCCCTGAAGACCGCCTTCGACTGGATGCAGATCAACCCCAAGTATGGCATGCGCATCCTGTTTGCCTGCTTTGACCAGGAGACCACCGCCCAGTATCAGACCATCTGGAACGGCAGTCAGAAGGACTGGAAGACCCAGGCCGCCGCCCAGGGCCAGGCGGACGTGGTGGAGCGGGCCATCCAGTATGCCGCTGCCTGCCACAGCGGGGCCGCCCGCAAGGGCTCTGACCGGCCCTATGTCCTTCACCCGGTGGCCACGGTGGCCGCCCTGGACGGCATGGACGCCGACTTTGATCTGCTGGCCGCCGGAGCTCTCCACGATGTGCTGGAGGACACCCAGGCCACCCTGCTGGATATCTACGAGCGCTTCGGCGTGGATGTGGCCACCCAGATCAACGCCCACACCGAGGACAAGCGCCGGGTGTGGTATCAGCGCAAGCTCCAGGCCATCGCCCAGGCCACCGACGCCGGGCTGCGGGAGAAGAAGCTGATCCTGGCCGACAAGCTGGCCAACCTGCACAGCATGTACAATGACCGCCGGAAGGTGGGGGACAAGCTGTGGCAGCGCTTCAACGCCCCCAAGCACATGCAGGCCTGGTACTATGGCCGCCTGCTGGCCGCCCTGGCCCCCATGAAGGGCCACACCGAGACGGCCAACGCCTATCAGGAGATGAACGGCCTGGTGAAGGACCTGTTCGTCACCTATGCTATGGACGAGGGTGAGCAGCACCTGTATCAGATGGGCGCCGACGGCAGCCGCACCGTGCTGACCAAGGGCGACCCCCAGTGGGTGCCCATGAAGGAGGCCCTGCCCCAGCAGGTCCGGGCTCTGCCCCGGAAGGAGGCCGAGCGCCTGGAGGACCGGTGGAACGCCCCATTCTGGAAGCAGATCGACCGGGACCTGGAGGACGGGGAGTATGGCCTGTTCGCCTCTGAGGCGGGCAGCCGGGCCATCCGCCTGACCGACGACAGCGTGGTCTTTGTGGGCGAGGACCGTGGCCCCGCCAGCCAGGCCGCCCACGGCAAGGACCCCTATCCCTTCCGCTGCAACATGGGCGAGGAGGCCGGACGGCATCTGCTGGTCCAGCTGCGCCGGAAGCACGGCCTGGAGAAGGACCTGGGCGAGCTGCTGCTGGAGGAGTTCGGCGGCGAAAACAGCACCGAGCGCTTCCAGACCTTCTGCAAAGAAAACGGCATGGTCATCCGCTTTGTGGCGGGTTAAGTTCTGATGAAACAGCACACGCGCATATCGAAAACGGTATGCGCGTGTGCTTTATTTTACGAAAATATCATATCATGAAGCAAATAATATAAGTATACTTTAATATCATGTTGACAAAATGGAAAATAGGCAATAAAATATTGACGAGGTGATGGAGATGGCCATTGCGACGCAGGCGCAGATATTAAAGGTTTTAAAGGCGTTTAATCCCTGGTGGGTCACAGGCGCGGTCCACCCTGACTTTACAAAGCACTATCGCCGTTTTGCCTATTATGAAGCGATGAAACGCCTGGAGCAGCGGGATCTGCGGCGAACAGTCGTCCTGACTGGGACCCGGCGTGTGGGAAAGACCACCATTCAATATCAGATGATCGACACCCTGTTGAAGCGAGGGGTGCCGCCACAGCGCATCGTGTTCATTTCCCTGGACCACCCCATGCTCAAGCTCAGCGGCCTGGATGATATTCTGGATTGCTACCACGCCAACGTGTGGGCAGATAAAGACTGCTATTACTTCTTCGACGAAGTGCAGTATGCCAGCGAGTGGGACAAGTGGATGAAAACGATTTATGATTTGCAGCCATCCACGCAGATGGTCGCAACGGGGTCGGCCAGTCCGGCGCTGATAAAGGGAAGCACAGAGAGCGGCGCGGGGCGGTGGAGCGTTATCCAGGTCCCGACCTTGTCCTTTTTTGAATATTGCGCGCTGATTGGCGTCGACACCCCGGAGCTTGGCCCGGATATACGGCCCACCGCGTTCTTGAAAATGACGCAGCAGGAGCGCACCAGTGTGATGATGAAGCTGGACGGAATACAGAACCACTTTTCCCGCTATCTGCAAGTGGGCGGTTTCCCTGAATTGGCGCTGGCTTCGAACGACCTGATGGCCCAGCAGATCATGCGGGAGGATGTGGTAGATAAGGTTCTGAAGCGGGACCTGCCTTCTCTTTACAAAATACGCAGCGCGACAGAGCTGGAGCGGATATTCTTATACCTCTGCAATGTCTCTTCTGAGATCGTTTCCTTCACAGCCATAGCAAAGGAACTGAGCGGCGTCAGCAGGCCGACGGTGGAGAGCTATATCAATTATTTGGAGAGCGCAAATTTGATCTATCAGAGCTGGCCGGTGGAGATGGGCGGACGCAAGGTGCTGAAGGCCCAGCCGAAAATCTATATTGCGGATGCGGCGATCCGAAATGCCGTTTTGATGGATGATGACGTGCTGACAAACCCCATTGAGCTTGGAAAAATGGTAGAAACGGCCGTCTATAAGCACGTCGCGGCGTTTTATTATCAACAGGCGACCAGGGTAGGGTATTACCGGGGCGGACGCAAGAATAAAGAAATTGATGTGGTGGTGGACTACCCAAACATCAAGAACATTCTGATCGAAGTGAAATACCGGGAACAGGCTCCCATTCCAGACGACTCTGCGATTTGTACCCTGAGTGACGAGGCCAGCGCCGCCATCATTGTGACAAAGCGGCCAGATGATTACGGAACACATCATGCGCCAAATGGAAAAGAACTGATCCGCATTCCGGCTTTTGCCTTTCTGTATTTGCTGGGAAATGCAGAGCGATATGGATATCGGGGAAAGGAATAAGAATGGAAGATGGCATCCGCAGACGGAATATCGGTCTGCAGATGCCATTTTGTAAAGATATTTATTTAAGACGTCAACAGACTATCCAGCTGTTCAATATCCACACCCTCCGGCAGATAGTAGGGCTGGAAGGCGCGGCCATTGGAGGGGTCCATCTTGCACTGCCGGCCGGAGAGAACCACGCACAGGTTCCTGGTCACTTCTTTGGGGGCGTCGAAGTAGAGCACATAGGTGGCCTGGTCCTGGTCCTCATAGTCATAGTCCCCGGTGAGGTGGGCCAGGGGCAGGGCGGAGAGGTAGTCCATCAGGGCCTCCGGGTCAGAGCAGTCCAGCAGCTCCCCGTCCCGCCGGACGGAGTGGAGGGTATAGCCCGCCGGGTCGCCGCCGAAGAGAACTTCAGCCCCCGGGCGCTCGTCAAAGGACAGGGCCACATAGCCGAAGGAGGACATAAGGAGAAACAGGGTCAGCCCCACCAGAATGCCGCCCGCCACCCGGCGGCGGGGGGCGACCACGCTGCGCAGGCGATAGCGCAGGGAGGCGGCTACGGGGGAGAGACAGGTGGTGTATCCCCGTCCGTCCCCGGCGGTGGTGAGCAGCAGCTGGGCATACTGCCGCCGGGTGGCCTCGTCCGCGTCCAGGAGGACGGTCTCGTCACAGCTGAGCTCCGTGTCCTCGGCGCTGCGGCGCATGGCCATCCACATGAGGGGGTCGAACCAGCACAGGGCGGTGCAGAACATGAGAAAGAACTTGTTCCAGCTGTCCCGGCGGCAGATATGGACGATCTCGTGGCGGAAGACCAGGTGCAGCTCGTCGGGGGTATAGGCCCGCAGGGGCAGCACCACCTGCAAGGTCCAGCGGAACAGGCCAACCGTCAGGGGGGTGGAGGTGTGGGGGGAGATCACCAGGGGGCAGGAGAGAGGCTCCATCTGGGCCTGGTCCATCTCCTCCTGCCAGATGTCCAAGACTTCCTCGTCCGTGATGGGCCATGCTCCTTCCAGCAGCTGCCGCCGGAAGTGCAGGTGGGACAGGGTGTTCCACCCGAACACGGAAATGGTCCCCACCAGCCACAGCCCCAGGACCAGCCAGATCCAGTTTCCCCGGGTGCGCAGGACGAAAGCGGGGGCGTCGGGCATCAGACCGGAATTGAAGCACAGATAGAGAAAATTGGGGAGGAGCCACAGCATGGCGCAGCCCCGGGCGCTGATGAACCGGCGGAGCAGGGGCGTGAGGGGCAGGAGCAGGGCATAGTATACGGCCAGGTGAAGAAAGCACTGGAAGAGCACGGACAGCGCAAGCTGTGCCATGCGGCCCGGCCCCACGAACAGCAGCCCCAGGGGCAGCAAAAAGAAGACCATAAGGGGTAGCAGATCGGCGTTCATCAGCGGCTGATAGCGGTGGGTGGAGTCCTGGCGGGAGCGGGGCCCGTCGTCATTGCACCGGTAGAGCAAAAGAAAGCCCACAAACAGGCTGAGAAACACGAAAGTGAAAAGGCGAAAGCTGTGGTTATCGGTGAGGCTCATAACTTCCCTCCATTCAACAGGTCGCGCAGCTCATCCAGCTCCTGGCGGGTGAGCCCGCTGCTGCACAGGGCGTTGGCAAAGGTGGACAGGCTGCCGCCGCACAGCTGGTCCAAAAACCGGCGGCTCTGCCCGGCCAGATAGTCCTCCTGAGAGACCAGGGGGGTGTATCGGGCGCTGCGCCCGACCTTCTCGCTGCGGACAAAGCCCTTGTCCCCCAGCCGGGACAGCAGGGTGAGCAGGGTGGTGGCGGACATGGGGTGGGTGCTCTGCAAAACGCCCTCCAGGTCGCTCCGCCCCGCCGGGGTCTGGCAGGCCCAAAGAGCCTGCATCACCGCCAGCTCCGCGTCCGGCAGCCGCCGCGTGTCACGGGTCATAGTTTTATCCTCCCTTCTATGAAAATGTTCTACAGTTGTAGCTTGATTATATTCTACAAGCGTAGAAGATAGTTGTCAAGGGGAAGAATAAAAAACTCCCCCAGCCGCAAAGCTGGAGGAGTTTGTACTGAAAGATTTGAAAAGTGTTTCATTAGGTGCGGAGATATGCGGCCAGCATATCGATCTTCTGCTCCATGCACTTCTGTGAAGTGCTTCTACCGGGCCAGCGCAATCTGCCAACAGTCCTGCTCCTTCTGCTCCATGCACTTCTGTGAAGTGCTTCCCATGACCGCAAGTTCTGCCGGGAGTACTTTGTTCTTCTGCTCCATGCACTTCTGTGAAGTGCTTCGTGATCCCGGAGCATCACCTTATCAGGGATGTTTTCCTTCTGCTCCATGCACTTCTGTGAAGTGCTTCCGTTTTCGGCTTCCTACCTTATCTTGATACTATACTTCTGCTCCATGCACTTCTGTGAAGTGCTTCGGCAGGACTGCACAGGGAGGATCATAATGAAGCAGTGCGGTTTGGAAGCAGTTCACAGAAATGCACGGTTACATATCGTGCCTGCGTCCCGATTGCCGCTGAATGGTCGCAGGGCAGCGATGATATGGTCGTTCAGATGTGCGAACGTTCACGGCAATGATGAGCATACAAGGTTCGCACCCCGTGGTGGGGACAGACCTCCCACCACTTTAAAATTTGATATCTGCTTATTTGTTTGTCTTGCTGGACCAGGCCAGCTTTGCTTTGTAACAGTTCTTTGCTTTGGCGGCGCTGCGATATCCAGCGCCCTGGGCGTTGTCAACGATTTGATTTGTTGTCTTGTTTACGATCACATAGCGGGGGTCGTTCAGCCGGGTCAATTCTTTGCTGAATCGGATCACCAGGTCGGGGTGGTCCGGGAACACGGCGTCCCTCGGTTTTCGGGCGGCCTTTTTGGCCGGAGCGCCAGGCGGCTTTTCGTCTGGAAGCGCCTCGTCTGCAAAGGGGACCTTCTTTTCCAGCATGTTTTGGGCGATGGCCAGAATGTTTTTTGCGGCGTTGATGTCCCGGTCATGGCGTGTTCCGCAGCTGGAACAGGTCCACGCTCGGATGCTTAAATTTTTTACAGCTGGGTTGATGCTGCCGCAGACGCTGCACGTCTGACTGCTGGGCTGGAATGTACCGATGGCGACCAGGGGGACCTGAACGCGATGGGCCTTATATTTCAGTTTAGAGATAAAATCGCTCATGGCGGCGTCGCTCAGTGCAAAGGCGAGTCTGTGATTTTGCAGCATATTTTTGACCCGTAAGGTCTCCACCGCAAGCAAACTTGACTTTCCGACCACCTCTGCTGTGATCTGGTGATAATAGGTGTCCCGCCGCCGGGCGATCTTCCGCTCCAGCTTTGCTCGGTTTCTTTGTATCGTCAGATACCGGCGGCTGGGCTGTGCCACAGATTTGAGCACTGGAGCTTTCTGGTCGGCGCCGGAAGTCTCCAACTCCTGCTGTGCTTTTTCCAGCGCCCGGTTTTCGGCCCGGATGTTTTTGTTGTAATCCCGGAAAGCCAAATTTGCCGGACCCCATCTGCGGGATAGCTGGCGGGACATTTTCTTTAACGTGGCGGTCCTGTTCCGCTTGAATTGCTTGTTTTCATATTTTGTTCCGGTGTTCAAAATTGCGATGTCTTTGACACCCACGTCAAGGCCGACGGGCTCCGGGGTGGGGGATACCCGCACTTCCTGATAAAATTCCCACGTTGGCTGGTCGTCTTTTACCTTACCCTGGGAGAAGGTGACGCAGATGAAATAATCTCCGCAGGTGTCTTTGGAGACCCTTACAGTGAGGTCATTTGACAGCTCGTGGGCGGCCAGCGCTTCCTCGTAGGTGTGCTTTCCGTCAGGGCCAAACCATATTTTCCGGTTGAATCCCCGGGCCTTGATGGCACCGTCTATTTTCGGCAGCTTGATCCTGGCGACCTTTGGATTGGTATCAGAGGGAACAATATGCCCTGGGCGGATCTGGACCAAAAAACTTCGCCTAGGCTTGGACGCACTGTAAAAACGGAAGTCTTTGCGGTCAGCTTTGTTGGCCGGAAGATTGTGCATCCCGGTTTTCCAGGCCTTTTGCCCGTCAGACAGGAACAGGCCATTGTTGGTGGTGATCGCAGCCGCAGGGGCATCAGCGATAGCCGGGTTTTGGTCGATGAGCGTCTTTCGCCAGGCCTTGTTCGCCATCTTTTTATAGCTGGGCCAGACGTTCCCGTTTTCGTCTGGCTCACCGCACACGGCGGGGTTCTGCTGGAACACCTCGTGAAAGGTCATGTTATAGGCCAGACGGAGAGCCCAAAACATCTTGTCCAGTTGTTCCTTCTGAGCGGGGGAGGGGTAGAGCCGCATCTTCATCGCGTAATTTTCCAGCCGTATTTTCTCTGTTTTCAAGACAACAGACACGGATATCCCTCCTTTTCAGATTATAGAATGATATCAGTATAACATAATTGGGGCATTCTGTAAATGCTGGTTTGTCGAATACCAAGAAGACTTCACATTTCCTGCCGAGACCCCTCCATTGACAACCATTTGCCCCAAAGCTATAATCAAACTTGCAAAAACAGCTGCTCCGGCGCTTTTTTCTTGCCGGAGCGCAGAGACGGAGCGCGTTATGAGAGAAGAATTGAAGACAGAACTGGAGCGATTCAAGGCCCGCTATCCCGTGGACCCGGCGGTCCGGGGGCGCATTGCCAAGCCGCCGGTGGACTTTATCGGCGAGGAGGTCTTAGATCTGGCCGTGGCCGCCCTTTTGCAGGGAGAAAATATCCTGCTGTGCGGCGAGAAGGCCACGGGCAAGAACATTCTGGCGGATAATCTGGCCTGGCTGTTTGGCCGGCCCAGCTATAATATCTCCTTCCACGTGAACACAGACAGCAGCACCCTCATCGGCACAGACACCTTTACCGGCGGCGAGGTGCGGCTGCGCCGGGGCCCGGTGGCCCAGGCGGCGGAGGAGGGCGGCTTCTGCATCCTGGACGAGATCAACATGGCAAAAAACGAGGCCATGGCCGTGATGCACTCGGTGCTGGACTATCGCCGTCTCATCGACGTGCCCGGCTATCAGCCCATCCCCATGCACCCGGCCACCCGGTTCATCGCCACCATGAACTATGGCTACGCCGGGACCCGGGAGCTGAACGAGGCCCTGGTCTCCCGTTTTGTGGTCATCCGTATGCCCGCCCTGGAGGAGGGGCAGCTGCGCCGCCTGCTGCTGGCCGACGCCCCCGGGGCCTCAGAGGAGGACGTGAAGCGCTGTGTGGGTCTGTTCCTGGACCTGAACGAGAAGGCGATAAACGGGGAGATCTCCACCCGGCCCGTGGACATGCGGGGCATGGTGGCCGCCCTGCGGATGATGACCGACGGCATGGACGCCAAGGACGCCATCGCCCTGGGCATTACAAATAAGTGCTTTGACGAGTATGAGCATCAGCTGGTCCAGGACGTTGTCATGACCAGATTTGTGTGACGGGAGCGCATCGTGAGCATTGACAGAGAGGAAAGCCTGTTCCTGACGGTGTCAGAGGACCACCGGCAGCGGCCCATCCCGGAGTATGTGAAGAAGATGAGCGACCCGGTGCGCCAGCTGGGGGGCATGGCGGCGGCCTATGAGGGCGTGATCTTAGGCGGGGCGGACAAGCTGTTCGGCCTGGACGAGCTGAATGTGTGGCTGCGGCGGCACCGCTACGCCGACTATAACATGGAGGTGCTGCTGCCCATTGCCCACATGTGTCTGGAGTATGCCGTGCGCCTGCACATTCGGGCGGAGCGCCCCGGCGTCCAGACCATGGCCCAGCAGGCCGCCCGGCAGTTGCTGGAGGGCGACCCCCTGCGCCTGCGCGCCACCGCCCGGAACTGGATGTATATCTGCTGGATGGTCCGCCAGTTCCCCCAGGCGGCGGACCGTGACAGCCAGCTCATCCTCCAGAACCTCAAGGGGTTTGAGGATGTGGTGGAGCGCTTCGTCTCCATGACGGAGGAGAGCACCCAATGCCAGACCGCCCAGGCCCTGGTGGAGCGGGCGGTGCTGCTGTATAAAAAGATATTCACCCGCTATTTTGCCCCCGACCACGACCAGGACCCGGTGCCCGAGAATATGGGCAGGCCAGACCCCCTGGCCCAGCCCCTGGACGAGGGGGAGCCGCCGGAGCCCGACCTACAGCAGGCGGAACTGAGCTATGAAAAGGCGGGGAATGTGCTCACCGACGGCATCGAGCTGCCGGAGAACGCCCTGGCGGCCATCCCGGAGAGCCTGGAGAAGAACTTCGGCCCCAGCTATCAGACGGCCCAGGCCCTGGAGGAGATGGAGCGGACGGTGTGCGTGGACATCCACGAAAACCGCAAGCTGCTCTTCACCGACGGCCTGCCCGAGAGCGCCTATGAGGGCACCTCCGCCCGGGCGGAGAATCTGCGGGCCAGCCGGGCGGGCAACCGGAAGATGGTGGAGGCGCACGAGAGCTCCGTCCGCCAGGGCATCCGCAGTATCGAGCAGGCCTTTCGCAACGCCCTGAACCTGAAAAACGAGCCGGAGACCTATCGGGCAAGCTGGGGCGCCCTGGTCAGCCGGGACCTGTGGAAGGCGGGCCGGTGCCGGGACCCCAAGCTGTTTGAAAAGGTGTTCCGCCAGGATGACTCCACCGTGGCGGTGGAGCTGCTCATCGACGCCAGCGGCTCGCAGTCTGTCCGCCAGGCCATGGTGGCCATGCAGAGCTATCTGTTCAGCGCCGCCCTCAGTGCCATCCACATCCCCCACCGGGTGATGAGCTACTGCACCTATGGGGATCACACGGTGCTGCGCCGCTTCCGGGACTATGACGACGGCCCGGCGGCGGACCGAAAGATATTGGAGTATCGGGCCACGTCCAACAACCGGGACGGGTTAGCCCTGGCCGCTGCCGGGGTGGACCTGATGCGTCGGCGGGAGGACCACAAGATCCTCATCGTCTTCAGCGACGGCCTGCCCAACGACATGGTCAGCGGGCGGGTCCGGGCGGGCAAACCCAAAAAGTATGTGGGGGAGGAGGCCGTGCGGGACACCTGCTTTCAGGTGCGCAAGCTGCGCCGGGCTGGGGCCTATGTCCTGGGCATCTTTCTGGGGGACGACGACGAGCTGGAAAACGAGCGGATGATCTATGGCTCCGCCTTCCTGCGCATCCGCCGGGCAGAGGACTTCGGCGGCTCGGCGGGAAAACGCTTAAGCGAGATACTGCTGCAATTGTAAAGCAAAATAGCCTAACAGAAAAAAGTCGCTCCCCGGGCTTACCGGGGGGCGGCTTTTGCAGCGTTTCGTCACTGGATGTCCAGATACATCTTGTGGGTGGGGGGCGCGTACTGCCGGTCGATGCGGGCCAGGTCCTCCTCGTCCAGAGTCAGGGCGTTGGCCCCGGCGTTTTCCAGGGTGTGGTCCGGGTGACCGGTGCGGGGGATGGCGATGGTGTGCCCGTCCCGGACGCACCAGGCCAGCAGCACCTGGATGGGGGTGGCGTGGTGCTTTTCGGCGATGGTCAGCACGGCGGGGTCATTCAGCAGCCCCCGGCGGAGGGAGCCGCCCTGGGCCAGGGGGCAGTAGGCCATCAGGGCTACCTGGTGCTCCCGCATCCAGGGCAGCAGGCTATATTCGATGCCACGGGAGCCCATGTGATAGAGCACCTGGTTCACCTGGCAGTTGCGGCCCTGGGGGATGCGCCACAGCTCCTCCATGTCGTCGATGTCGAAGTTGGACACGCCCCAATTTTTGATCTTGCCCATCTCCTTCAGCTGTTCCAGACAGCGGACGGTCTCCGCCAGGGGCACGCTGCCCCGCCAGTGGAGGAGATACAGGTCCAGATAGTCCACGCCCATGCGCTTCATGGTGGCGTCGCAGCACTGGAAGATATGCTTCTCTCCGGCGTTCTCCGGCAGGACCTTAGACACCAGGAACAACTCCTCCCGGGGGGTGTTGGCGATGGCCTCGCCCACCAGCTTTTCGCTGCGTCCGCCGCCGTACATCTCCGCCGTGTCGATCAGGCGCATCCCCGCGCCCACGCCGGTGCGCAGGGCTGAGATCTCCCGCGCCCGGGCAGCCGGGTCGTCCCCCAGATACCAGGTGCCCTGTCCCAGGGCGGGGACGGTGGCGCCTGACGCCAGGGTGATGGTTTTCACGTCCATGGAATGACCTCCTAACAGTTTATCTCGTCATCTCAGTGTACGACAAAAAACGGGGGAGAAAAAGAGAAAAACTACACAAAAAGGGGCCCTCGCCGCCGCCGGGATTTGACGAAGGTCAGCGCTTTTCACTGAGCTGCTGGTCGATCTGCCGGATAGCTTCCAGCACGGCCTCCTGGTCCTGGGGCAGGGGCACCCGCAGCCGGGCCGAGTTCTGGCCCAGTCCCACAAAGGAGCGGCCCGACACCACCTTGATGTGGAAGGGGTCGAAGCAGGCCTTCAGGTCCACGGCGGGGTCCGGGTGGGTGAGGAGGAAAATGGGGGTCTCCGGGCGGGTGTAGGAGAGGGTGAGGGTGTCCCACTGCTCGGTCAAGAAGGGGGCCTTCAGCTGGGCGGTCACCTGGCGGGTGTGGTCTAAGAACCCCTCGTCTTCTAAGGCGGCCTGGGCCACCGCCCGGGCGGGGCAGGAGCAGATGTAGGGGTGGGTGATGTTGTCCAGGGGTACGATGAGCTGGGGCGGCAGGATGCCATAGCCTGCCCGGATGCCCGCCAGACCGTGGGCCTTGGAGAAGCTGCGCAGCACCACCAGATTTTCAAAGGTATCCGTCAGGCCGATGGCCGACTCCTCCCGGGGCAGATAGTCCCCATAGGCCTCGTCGATGATGACGGGGATGGACAGCTGGGCCGCCAGGGCCACCACCCGGCGGATGTCGGCCAGGGGGATGGCCTGGCCGGTGGGGTTGTTGGGGGAGTCGATGTACACCAGCTTGTGCTGCTGGCCGATGTGGGCCAGCATCTCCTCCGGGTCAAAGCGGAACCGGTTCTCCGGGCGCAGGGGGACGAAGTCATATTCCGCCCCCCACATGCCCACGTCGCTGGCAAACTCCGCGTAGCAGGGTCCGATGCCCGTGACACGGTCCCCAGGCTCTAAAAATAAGCGGCACACGTCATACAGCAGACTTTGGGAGCCCTCCCCCAGGAAGATGCGCTCCGGGGCCAGGGGGACGATGTCCTGCCAATAGCGCTGGATGCTCTCCTTCATGACCACGGTGTGGGGATAGTTCTGGGCCAGGGAGTGGTCCAGGTGCTGAAGGGCCTGCCGGGCCTTTTCCGAGACGGTGTGGACGTTCACGCCGTCGCCGCAGTCGATGGTATACTGGGTCTCGGGACCCTCCACGGCATAGCTGGTTTTCAGTTTGTTTTTGATATACGGCTTCACAGGGAGATTCATAGGGACGCTCCTTTCAATTTATAATTGGGAAACGGCTATGGAACCGGGGCAAAGCGGGGAAACCAGCGGGGAATAGTGACCTGAAATTGGCATAGTTGCACAAGATAATATCAGAATAGAAAAAATGTGTCGATAAAATGACGAAAGGCCCCGGCGCCGGATGTCTCCGGGGACGGGGCCTTGCCAATGATAAAGTCAATGATAAAATTTAGTAGGATGATGAGGGAATGAAAAAAGTTGACCGCTTATCCATACGCACCCCAGCGGCCAGAGTATTTTCGTCTCTGGCCGCCGGGGGTTTTCAGGAAAACCACCCCTCCAGCTTCCCCAGCAGCTCCATGCCCTTGAATTTCAACACATAAGGCCCGGAGTCGCCTGCCACCAGCTTGGCCTGGCCGGAGGTGAACTGGCCGGCCTGGGCGGCGTCGTCTACCGTCTCGCTGGCCGCGCCCAGGCACAGGGGAGGATAGGCCACGCACCACCAGTTCTGCCCCTGGCCGCTGCCGATGACCACCCGCAGGGCTTCATATTCCCCGGCTGGGAGGGCGAAGCCGTCATAGGTCTTGGTGGGGAACCAGCAGCGGGTGAGCTGGGCGGTGACCCGGTCTGTGCCGCCGTGGGCGTCCACCACCGCCTGGCCCGCCGCCGCCAGCTCATCCAGATGATCCGCCAGGGCGGCCCGGGCCTGGTCCAGGGTGGCGTCGGGGGGATAGAGGGCCTCCGCCTGGGAGAGCACCCCGTCCCGCACCGCCAGCTTCAGAGCCTGGTCCTCCGCCGAATCTGAGTTGGCGATGACGTGGAGCCGGACCACCCGCCCGGCCAAAGCCCGCTGCTCGCCCCCCAGCCAGGCCCCCAGCACCAGAGCGAGGGTTACCCCCAGCATCAGGGCCAACTCCCAGCGTCTCAGTTTGCAATCCATAAAAATCCCTCCCGGCGGCAAAAAACCGCCCATACCGTAAGTAATTTGCTTACAGTATGGGCGGAAAGTGGGAAGATTAAACGGTCTCGGCACAGAAAAACCTCTTGATAGCGCTGCTTCAGAGCGTCGTAGGCGGCTTGGGCCTGGGTCTGGCTGGCAAACAGGCCGAAGGCGGTGGGGCCGGTGCCGCTCATGTTGGCCCCCAGAGCGCCCTGCTGGATCAGGGTGTTTTTGATGTCGGCCACCCGGGCAAACTGCCGCTCGGGGAGCACGTCCTCGAACACGTTGTACATCCGCCGGGCCACCTCCATCAGGTCCCCCTGGTCCAGAGCGGCCATCAGGCCGTCGGCGTCGGGGCGGCGGCGGATGCGGCAGCTGTCGATGCGGGCGAACAGCTCCGGGGTGGACACGGGGAAGTCGGGCTTGCAGGCCACCACCCAGCAGTGGGGCACGGGGGGACAGGGGGGTGAGCACCTCGCCCCGGCCCTGGGCCAGAGCGGTGCAGCCCAGCACGCAGTAGGGCACGTCAGAGCCAACACCCTCGCCCACATGGGCCAGTTCCTCCGGGGAGAAGGGGCTGCCCTCCAGTTGATTCAAAGCCCGGAGGACGGCGGCGGCGTCGCTGCTGCCCCCGGCCATTCCGGCGCACACGGGCACGTGTTTGGTGATGGCGATGTCCAGGTCACGGGCGGGGCGGCCCAGGGCCTGATAGAAGCACACCGCCGCCTTGCCCGCCAGGTTCTTCTCCCCGGTGGGCAGGAAGTGGAAGCTGCTGCTGACCTGGATGCCGGGGGTCTGGCCTGGGCGCAGGGTGAGCCGGTCGGCCAGGGTGATGGACTGCATGACCATTTTCAGGTCGTGATAGCCGTCCGCCCGGCGGCCCAGCACGTCCAGGGTGAGGTTCAGCTTGGCGGGGGCCTGAACGGTGATCTCATCCATGACGGGACCTCCTTCTTACAGCCGGATCTTCCTGGCTTCCAGATAGAACCGCTTGTCCTGGGCCTCGCCCATGGAGAAGGTCTTCCGGGGCAGCACCCCGTCGAAGATCACCGTGGGGAAGAGGGACTCCTTGGCCATGGCGGGCAGCAGGAAGCCCATGGCCCCCGGCTGCTGGGACAGCTGGCGCACCACGTCGTCCCCGTGGATGTAGTCCACCCTTGCGGCGGGATGAGCCTTCAGATAGTCATCCAGGAAGGCCTGGAGGGTGCCCACGGCCAGCTGGGCGGCGGGGTGGGGGACGGTGTAGTCCTGCTCATGGCCCTGGTACACTGCGGTGAAGACGTGGCCCTCGCCCTTGCCAGCGTGAACGCCGGGGTAATACTCTTTCAGAGCAGCCAGCAGGTCCTCCGGCTCCACGCCGAAGACCACCCGGTGGATGGGCTCGAACTCCAGGGATTCGTCGTGGAGGTTGTTCAGCTCCACCAGGGCATACCGGGCGGGGAGACTGGCCCACTGCTCCGGGGGGGTGAGCTTCTTCTGACGCTGATAGCACTCCTTCGCGGTGGCCAGGGAGTGGTTGCCGTCGCCCACGGCGAACAGCAGCACGCTGGCGTCGGGGGCGGTGTGATACCGGGCGCGGAAGGCCTCCGGGTCGGCCAGACGGCACAGGGCGTCGGCCACCTGGGTCATCTGGGTCTGGGACAGCTGCCAGCCCCGGATGTGGCCGCCGTGCTCCATCAGCTCAAAGTCATAGAGGGGGGTCATGTCCCCGGTGTGGGCGGACAGAGGCTCGATGACCGTCTTGTCCGGGTCATCGGCCAGCAGCATGACGTGGGGCAGCTCGATGGGGGCGTTCTTCCGCACGGCCACCCGGGGCGGGATGCGGGAGAGGACCGTCCCCTCGGTGGCCCGGATGGGGGCGGAGGAGCCGGGTTCGTAGTCATACTGCTCCAGGTCCACCATGCCAATGAGGCCCCGGCGGGTCTTGCCGCTGCTGAGGGTACGCTCCACATAGAACAGGCTGCCGGGATAGAGGGCGAAGCGGCCATCCCGCAGATAGCGGCTCATGGTGTTGTTGATTTCGGTGATGTCGGTCTCCACGTTGGGACCCTCTAGGCAGCTCTCGGGCAGGATGAGCCGCAGGGAGGAGGGGGCGGAGCCTACCCGCTCCTCCACCCGCTGCCAATATTCCGGCTGGGAAGTATACTGGTCGCAGGCCACCACGCTCCACAGGGACAGGTCGCAGTCCTGGGGCAGCAGAATATCCGCCGGGCGGAAGGGAAGTTCTTCGTAAGTCATGGTATACGCCTCGTTCTCACAAATTCTTGTTTTCCCGCCCCGAAGGGGCGGGAAAACAACGGTTTTACAGGGCGGCCTTGATGGCGGCGAGCAGGTCGCCAAACTCCTCAAAGGCGAGCAGCTCGGGGTGGTCGGCCTTGATGGCGGCGGTGCTCTTGAACAGGAAGCCCGCCTTGCTGGCCTGGATCATGCCCAGGTCGTTGAAGCTGTCCCCGGCGGCGATGGTCTCGAAGCCGCAGGACTGAAGGGCCTTCACGGTGGTCAGCTTGGACTGGGGGCAGCGCATCTGGAAGCCGGTGATCTCGCCGCTGGGGGCCACCTCCAGGGTGTTGCAGAACAGGGTGGGCCAGTTCAGCTTCTTCATCAGGGGCTTGGCGAACTGCTCAAAGGTGTCGCTGAGGATGATGACCTGGGTCTCCTCCCGCAGGGCGTCCAGAAACTCCCGGGCGCCGGGCAGGGGATCGATGGTGGCGATGGTGGCCTGGATCTCCTTCAGCCCCAGGCCGTGCTCCTTCAGCACGCCCAGCCGCCAGTTCATAAGCTTGTTATAGTCGGGCTCGTCCCGGGTGGTGCGCTTCAGCTCGGGGATGCCGCTGGCCTCGGCAAAGGCGATCCAAATTTCGGGGACCAGCACGCCCTCCATATCCAAACAGACAACATTCATTGTAAACACCCTTTCGTTGTAAATTTAATTTAGTGATAAGTTAGGAGTGATGAGATAGGAGTGATTTAACTCATCACTCCTAACTCCTAACTCATCCCTCACTGCGTCCCTGCTTGCGGCGCAGGTTGGTGAGGAAGTTGTCCATGCGGGCGATGGACTCGGCGATGTCCTTCATGGAGGCGGCGTAGCAGGCGCGGACGAAGCCCTCGCCGCCGGGGCCGAAGGCATTGCCGGGGATGACGGCCACCTTCTCCTCCATAAGGAAGCGCTCGCAGAACTCCTCGCTGCTCAGACCGGTGGAGCGGATGTCGGGGAAGACATAGAAGGCGCCCTTGGGCTCGAAGCAGGACAGGCCGATGCGGTTGAGATTTTCCACCAGATACCGGCGGCGGCGGTCATACTCCTCCCGCATGTGCTCGATGTCGGGGTCGCCGTTGCGCATGGCCTCCACGGCGGCATACTGGCTGGTGGTGGGGGCGGACATGATGCCGAACTGGTGCAGCTTCAGCATCTGCTGGATAACGGGCTCCGGCCCGCACACATAGCCCATGCGCCAGCCGGTCATGGCGTGGCTCTTGGAGAAGCCGTTGACCACGATGGTCCGGTCCTTCAGGCTGGTGAGGTTGGCGGGGGAGACGTGGCGCTGGCCATAGGTCAGCTCGGCATAGATCTCGTCGGACAGGACCATGATGTCCGTGCCCTCCAGCACCTGGGCGATGGCCTCTAAGTCCTGGCGGTCCATAGTGCCGCCGGTGGGGTTGCAGGGGAAGGGCAGCACCAGCACCTTCGTTTTGGGGGTGATGGCGGCGCGCAGCTCCTCGGGGGTCAGGCGGAACTTGTTCTCCACCTTCAGCTCCAGATACTTGGGCACGCCCCCGGCCATCTCGGTCAGGGGACCGTAGCACACGAAGGAGGGGGTGGGGATGATGACCTCGTCCCCCGGGTTGAGCAGACAGCGCAGGGTCAGGTCGATGCCCTCGCTGCCGCCCACGGTGACCACGATCTGGTGGGCGTAGTCATATTGCAGGTCGAAGCGGCGGTTGAGATAGGCGGCGATCTCCCGGCGGAGCTGGAGCAGACCGGCGTTGGAGGTGTACTTGGTGTGGCCCCGCTCCAGAGAGTAGATGCCCGCGTCCCGGATGTGCCAGGGAGTGACGAAGTCGGGCTCGCCGATGCCCAGGGAGATGGCGTCGGTCATCTCCTCCAGAATGTCAAAGAACTTGCGGATGCCCGAGGGCTTGACCCCCTGGATGCGCTGGTTCAGGATGTTTTCATAGTTCATACGAAGATATACTCCCTTTCCTCAGGGTCCTGGGGGCGGAACACCAGGTGCTTTTCCTTATATTTTTTCAAAATGAAGTGGGTGGCCGTGCCGGTGACGCCCTGGATGGTAGACAGCCGCTCGCTGACGAACAGGGCCACCTCCCGCAGGGTGCGGCCGGAGATGATGACGGTCAGGTCGAAGGCACCGCTCATGAGATACATGCTCTCTACCTCGTCATACTGATAGATGCGCTCGGCGATGCGGTCAAAGCCGTCGGCGGACTGGGGGACCACGTTCACCTCGATCAGGGCGGTGACGGCCTCCTTGTGGACCCGGTCCCAGTCGATGATGGCCTTATAGCCCAGAATGACCCGCTCTTCCTCATATTTGTGAATGGCTGCCTTCACGTCTGCCTCAGACATCCCCGCGATGGTCGCCAACTGCTCTGTGGTCATGGAACAATCCTGCTCCAACAGCTCCAACAGCTTATCCATGTGGATTCCTCCGTTCTCATTTGAGTGTTTCAGTATCAAACAATACTTCATTTTATTATACATAGCCCGGGGGAGAAAAACAATCCCGGAATTGCGCTTTTTACCCTTTGCGGGGCGGGCGCGGCATGATAAAATAAACAGGATAAGACATGGACGAGAAAGGGGCGGGCAGACATGACGGTGCAGCAGCTGAGATATGTGGTGGCGGTGGCCGAGGCCGGGTCCATCACCGAGGCGGCCCGGCAGCTGTTCCTCTCCCAGCCCAGCCTGTCCAGCGCCATAAAAGAGCTGGAGGGGGAGATCGGGCGGCCCCTGTTTCTGCGGGGGCGCACGGGCATCACCCTGACCCGGGAGGGCATGGAGTTTTTGGGCTATGCCCGCCAGGTGCTGCGGCAGATGGAGGTGCTGGAGGACCGCTATGTGGCCAAGCGCCCGGAAAAGGTCCGCTTCGGCGTGTCCGCCCAGCACTATACCTTTGCGGAGAACGCCTTTGTGGAGCTGGTAAAAGAGTATGGTCAGGATCGGTATGAATTCTATTATAACGCCACGGGGACCCATCAGATCTTAGAGGACGTGAAAAACCGCATCTGCGAGCTGGGGGTCATCTATCTCTCAGCGGAGAACGAGGCCGCCCTTGGAAAGGTGCTGGAGGAATACGGCCTGGTCTTTGTGCCCATGTTCTATGCCCGGCCCCACGTGTTCCTGCAAAAGGACCACCCTCTGGCGGGCAAGGCCCGGGTGACGCTGGACGACCTGGCCCCTTACCCCCGGCTGAACTTTGTGCAGGGGGCATACGAGGCGGTGTATTACGCCGAGGAGCTGTTCAGCGCGGTTCCCGCAGATCGAGAGATCCGGGTGAATGACCGGGGGGCCGTGGTCAATTTCATGCTGGGCCTGAATGCCTACACCATCTCCAGCGGCATCTTTCCCAAGTATCTGAACGGGGAGCGCATCGTGGCGGTGCCCCTGGCGGAGCAGGCCCGGATGCAGATCGGCTATGTCCTGCCGGAGAAGCAGGAGCTCAGCCCCCTGGGGCAGGCGTATGTGGACGCCATGAGACGGTATGCCCTGGATGGCTATAGGGAAAAACTATGAAATTGTATAAAGAATAGGAATTATGTATGGGCACTCTCCGTCTGGTATAATGCCGGACAGAGAGAGGATGATGGGAATGCCCGCCTATGCCCTTGTAAATTTTTTGATCTATTGTCTGGTGAACTCCTTCACGCCGGGGCCGGGGAACATCCTGGCCCTGAACACGGTGACCAACTATGGCTGGAAAAGGGAAAGCCGCTGTTCTTCGGGATATTCGCCGGGTACTATGCCGTGCAGTTCTTGTGCGCCCTGGTGGTGTATGGGGTGAACGCCATGCTGCCCGGGGTGATGGGTGTCATCAGGTATGCGGGGGCGGCCTATATCCTGTGGCTGGCCGTCCACATCGCCCTCAGCCGCCCCGACCTGGACCAGGGGGAGCAGTCGGCCTCCTTTTGGAAGGGCTTTGTGCTCCAGTTCGTCAACGTGAAGATCTATATGTTCGGGATCACGGCCCTCTGACGGGCTATATCGTGCCCTATACTTCGGCCCTGCCCGCCCTGCTGTTTTTCGAGGGGATGATCGCCACCATCGGGACTGTCGCCACCGGCACCTGGATCGCCGCAGGCATGCTGATCCAGCGGTTCTATCGGGCCCACTACAGGCCGGTGAACATCCTGCTGGCCCTGACCCTGCTGGAGTGCGTCTATGGGATACTGAAATAAGCTGCCGAAGGGCTCCGCCACGTGCGGGGCCCTTTGTCGTGGGCAGATATAAAATTGAAGATATTTTACAAGACTTTTGGATGTTCCGGCGCTAAAATAGGGCCCGGAAAGGAGGGGAGAAGCATGAGAAAAGAGGAGCGGACGGCGGTCTATGACGACGCGCTGCACATCGAAGCCTATCGCTTTCAGGGCTTTGCCCAGCCCTTTCCCAACCACTTTCACGAGCACTATGTGATCGGTCTTGTGGAGGACGGGCAGCGGACGCTGAGCTGCAAAAATCGGGAGTATTCCATCGCCCCGGGGGACATCGTTTTATTCGATCCGGGCGATGACCACGGCTGCGCCCAGCTGGGCGGCGGGACGTTTGACTATCGGGGCTTTCATATCGCCAAGGACGTGATGCTGGCCCTGGCGGAGGAGGTGACGGGGCGGCGGGAACTGCCCGGCTTTTGTAAAAACGTCATCCGGGACGAGGAGATCGTCTGCTGTCTGCGCTCCCTCCACCAGCTGGTGATGGAGGGCGTCTCCGACGTTGGTGCGGAGGAAAACCTGCTGCTTCTGGTCTCCGCCCTGATCCAGAAGTATGGGCAGCCCTTTGAAGACTGCGCGCCGGAGTGTACCCGGGAGATCGAACGGGCATGTGCGTTTATGGAGCAGAACTTTGACCGGCGGATCAGCTTAGACCAGATATGCCGCCATGGGGGGCTGAGCAAGTCTGCGCTCCTCCGGGCGTTTACCAGGGCAAAGGGCGTTACCCCGTACCGATATTTAGAGACCGTGCGCATCAACCGGGCAAAGGCGCTGCTGGAGCAGGGCGTCCCGCCCATCGAGGCCGCCGCCCGGACGGGATTTTCCGACCAGAGCCATTTCACCAACTACTTCAGCCGCTTCATCGGCCTGGCCCCCGGCGTATATCGGGAGATGTTTTTCAACAGAGCACAAACAGAAGAGAAAGGATGACTGACATGGATATACAAAATGAAAAATGCGTCATGGTGATGGACGAGCGTTTGCCCCTGGGGCTGATCGCCAACACGGCAGCCATCATGGGCATCACCCTGGGGAAGAAGCTGCCCCAGGTGGTGGGGGCGGATGTGACCGACCAGACAGGAAACGAGCACCTGGGGATCATCGAGTTCCCCGTGCCCATTTTGAAAGGGAGCGGGGAGCGCTTAAAGGAGATCCGGGAGAAGCTCTATGACCCGGACTTCTCCGATTTGACCGTGGTGGATTTTTCCGACCTGGCCCAGGGCTGCAAGACCTATGACGAGTTCATAGGGAAGATGAGCCAGACGCCGGAGACCGACCTGGGCTATTTCGGCGTCGCCATCTGCGGGGCGAAGAAAAAGGTGAACAAGCTGACAGGGAACCTGCCGCTGCTGCGGTGACAGAGCTGCTTTGCGTCGGGGCGGAACATGTGGTATAATACGGGCAAAACCGCACCGAAGGGAGCAGAACATGGACATATTGGACATCATGAAGGGGAGCGCGGGCTATGCCAGCGGATATGAGAACACCCCCGTGGCCCAGCAGCGCCGGGCAAAGCGCCTGTGCTGGGAGTATAACCGCACCGCCCCGGACGAGGAGGAGAAGCGCCGGGAGATATTAAAGCAGCTGCTGGGCACCTGCGGCCCTATGACCGGCATCGAGCCGGACTTCCACTGTGACTATGGCTTTAACATCCACCTCCACGGCCTGGCCGTCATCAATTATAACTGCGTGATCTTAGATACCTCCCCGGTCCACATCGGCGGGGGAGCCTTCATCGCCCCGGGGGTCTGTCTGGCCTGCTCCGGCCACTCCATCGACCCGGAGCAGCGGGGGCAGGGCGTGGGCACCTCCGCCCCCATCACCCTGGAGGAGAACGTGTGGATCGGGGCCAACGCCACAGTGTGCGGCGGCGTGACCATCGGCGCAGGCTCGGTCATCGGCGCGGGCAGCGTGGTCACCCACGATATCCCCGCCGGGGTCATCGCCGCAGGCGCGCCCTGCCGGGTTATTCGGGCCATCACCCCGGAGGACAAGATCGCCCCGGAAGACATTCTGTTCTGACGGGGAGGACGAAGGCGTGAAAAAAGAATGGTTTGCCCTGTCGCCCGGGGAGCGGGGGCTGTGGCTTTTCTCGGTGGCTGTGGTGGCTCTGGCCAGTGTGCTGGGGGGCCAGACCACGGCGGCGGGGGTGCTGGGCCCCGTCATCGGGGTGACGGCCCTCATTTACATCGCCCGGGGGGCGGTGCTGGGCCAGGTGCTGATGGTGGTGTTCAGCCTGGTCTATGGTTATCTGTCCTTTCAGTGCCAGTATTATGGGGAGATGGTCACCTATATGGGCATGACCGGGCCCATCTCCGCCATGACGGTGGTCACCTGGCTGCGCCACCCCAGTCAGGAGGAAAATCAGGTGGAGGCAGCCCGCCTGTCCCCACGGCTGCGCCGGATCATGGCGGTCAGCGCGGCGGTGACCACCTGGGCCTTTTACTACATTTTAAAATACTTCCATACCGCTCAGCTGCCCCTGAGCACCCTGTCCGTCACCACCAGCTTTTTGGCATCGTACCTCATGCTGTTTCGCAGCAGCATGTATGCCGTGGCCTACGCCGCCAACGACCTGGTGCTCATCGGCCTGTGGGTGCTGGCCGCCCGGAACGACCCGGCCAACTGGTCCATGGCCATCTGCTTTGCCATGTTTTTCTGCAACGATCTATATGGCTTTGTCAGCTGGCGCAGACGGCAGCGGCAGCAGGAGATGCTGAAAGCACAACAAGAGAACTGAGTGATGTCATTCCGAGGAGCGAAGCACCCGCAAGGGGTACGCCGCATCCGTAAGGCAGCAAAGCTGCCAACGGCTGCGCAGCGACGTGGGAATCCGTCCTTTTGGACGAGAGGAACGGATTGCCGCGTCAGGGCTGCGCCCTTCTTCGCAATGACAAGATGTAAAACGGACCCGTCGCGGGAGATTGAACCGCGGCGGGTCCGTTTTTGGTTCTAGTCTAAGGGGGACAGGCATAGGATGGGGGCAAAGGAGGGGACAGGCATGGAGACGGAAAAACGGACTTGGGCCTTTGACCAGGCGGCGGGGGCGCTACCCCAGCGGCTGCGGCGGCTGGCCCTGACCCTGCCCCCGGGGGAGCGGGCCTGGGCGGAGGAGCTGCGGCTGCGGGCGGGACAGCCCCTGTCGGTGGTATTTCCAACGGGAGAGCGGAGCCTGGGTGGGCCGCCGGTGGAGCCACGAGAGCTGGAGCAGCTGCTGGAGCTGGCCACCCGGGCCTCGGTCCACGCGGCCCTGCCCCAGCTGCGCCGGGGCTTTCTCACCATAGAGGGGGGCCATCGTATCGGCCTGTGCGGCACGGCGGTGATGCGGGAGGGGGAGATCGTCCAGCTGCGGAACCTGTCCTCCGCGTCGGTCCGCATCGCCCGGCAGGTGAAGGGAGCGGCGGACGGCCTGCTGCCCCGGCTGTGCCAGGGGGGACGGCTGACGGACACCCTGATCTTAGCGCCCCCGGGGCTGGGCAAGACGACGCTTCTGCGGGACCTGATCCGCCAGGTGTCCGACGGGACAGACTGCGAACCCCTGCGGGTGGCCCTGGCGGACGAGCGGGGGGAGGTGGCCGCCCTGTATCAGGGGCTGCCCCAGCTGGACGTGGGGGCGCACACCGACGTGCTGGACGGCTGCCCCAAGGCCCAGGGGCTGATGCTGCTGCTGCGGGCCATGAACCCCCAGGTGCTGGCGGTGGACGAGATCACCGCCCCGGAGGACGTGGCTGCCCTGTGCGCAGCGGCGGGCTGCGGGGTGACGGTGCTGGCCACCGCCCACGGGGAAAACCGGGAGGACCTGCTCCGGCGGGCGGTGTATGCCCCCCTGTGGGAGCGGGGCCTGTTCCGCCGCCTGGTGACCATCCGCCGGGGACAGACGGGACGGGAATACGTGGTGGAGGAGCTGAACTGACATGGTGCGTCTGCTGGGTGCGGTGCTGGTGGCCGGGGGTGCGGCCTGGGCGGGACTGTCCGCGGCGGAGGGATTAAAACGCCGCGTCCGGGCGCTGGATGCCCTGGTGGACGGTCTGTCCCTGCTGGAGCAGGAGCTGGAGCTGGACAGCCCGCCCCTGCCCGAGCTGATGGAGCGGCTCATTTCCCGCAGCGCAGGCCCCGCCCGAGCGCTGTTCCAGGGCTGCCGGGAGAGCCTGGATCGTCTGAGCCGGGAGCCCTTCTCACAGAGCTGGCGCAGGCTGACGGAGACCCTGCCCGGCCTGGACGAAGAGGCCCGCCGGGCTTTAAGTCCCCTGGGGGACACCCTGGGCCGGTGCGATTGGCAGGAGCAGCAGCGCCGGGTGGCCGCCGTCCGGGGCCGCATCGAGACCCTCCGCGCCCAGGCGGAGGAGGAGCAGCGGCGGCAGGGGAAGGTCTGCCGGGCGCTGGGGGCCGCCGGAGGGTCGTTTTTGGTCATTCTCCTGCTGTAAAGGCGGCGGGGATACGAAAGAGGGGGACGGAAATGGACGTGGACCTTATTTTTAAGATCGCCGCCGTGGGCATTCTGGTGGCGGTGCTCAACCAGGTGCTCAGCCGGGCGGGCCGGGAGGAACAGGCCATGATGACCACCCTGGCGGGGCTGGTGGTGGTGCTGATGATGGTGGTGCGGGAGATCGCCGACCTGTTCGACCTGGTGAAGACCTTGTTCCACCTGTGATGGACGGCATGGTCCAGGTGGCCGCCGTGGGGGTGACGGCGGCCCTGCTGGCGGGGGTGCTCCGCCGGGGCGCGCCGGAGTTCTCCCTGGTATTGGTGCTGTGCGCCGGAGCCTGGATGCTCCTCTCTGCGGCGGACAGCCTGGGGGCGGCGGTGGCCCTGATGGAGGAACTGGCCGGTCTGGCGGGGCTGGACGAGGCCCTGCTGGAGCCGGTGGTGAAAACGGTGGCGCTGTCCATCCTCACCCGTTTGACGGCGGAGGTGTGCCGCTCCTCCGGCGAGGGAGGGTTGGCCGCCTTTGTGGAGACGGCGGGGACGATCCTGGCCCTGGGGGCAGCCCTGCCCCTGGCCCGGGCGGTGACGGTCCTGCTGGCGGAGATGCTGATATGAGACGATGGGTGATATTTGTATTGACGCTGGTGCTGTGTATTATCCCTGCGGCGGCGCTGGACGGGGAGACTGTCCCCGGCTGGGATGGGCTGTGGGACCAGGCGGAGGACTATGGCGTGTCCCAGGACACAGGACTGGAGGGCGGCTTATCTCAACTGGTCGTCCAGGGTTTGGAGCAGTTGAAAGCGTTGGCGGGGCGGAGCATCGCCACGGGAGTGAAGCTGCTGGCGGTGGTGCTGGTGTGCGGCCTGGCTCAGAGCGCCGCCCTGCCGGGGCAGCAGGAGGGAGTCCAGGCGGCAGAGCTGGCGGGAGCGCTGGCCATCACCGCCCTGACCATGACCGACGTGGCCGCCATGATCGGCTTAGGGCGGGAGACCCTGAGGCGGATGGACGACTTCGCCCAGGCTCTGCTGCCGGTGATGGCCGCCCTCACCGCCGCCACAGGCCGGGTGTCCGGCGCGGCGGTGGGCCAGGGGGTGACGGTGCTCTTCTCCCAGCTGCTGTTAGACGCCATGGATGGCCTGCTCATCCCCCTCATCGACGGCTATGTGGCCGTCAGCTGCGCCTGGGCGGCGGTGGACAGTCCGGGGCTGAAAAAGCTGGGGGAGCTGATGAAGGGGGCCGCCGCCCTGATTTTAACGGGGCTGCTGCTGGCCTTTGTGGGCTATCTCACCGCCAGCGGGGCCATTGCGGGCAGCGTGGATGCCGCCGCGGTGAAAACGGCCAAGCTGGCCATCTCCCGGGCCATCCCCGTGGTGGGGGGGATTCTGGCCGACGCGTCAGAGACGGTGCTGGCCGGGGCGGGGGTCCTGCGGGGCACGGTGGGGACGGCGGGGATGCTGGTGGTGCTGGCCATCTGTCTGACCCCCTTCCTCCACCTGGGGCTGCACTATCTGGTATACAAGGCCGCAGCGGCTCTGTGCGCTTTGATCGCCCAGCCCAGGCTCAGCGGCCTGATCGATGCGTTGGGCGGGGCCTTCGGCATGGTACTGGGCATGACGGGGGCGGGGGCGCTGGTGCTGCTGGTCAGTGTGGCCTCCGCCCTGACGGCGGTGGGAGGTGGATAGGATGAAAACGTGGCTGATGCGGGTCATCGCGGCGGCCATCTTGTGTACCATCGCCCAGGACCTGTCCCCAAAAGGCAGCGTGAAGCAGGTGGGGCGGCTGGTGTGCGCCATGGTGCTGCTGTGCGTGGTGCTCTCCCCGGTGAAGACGCTGGACATGGCGGCGGGGAGCCAATGGCTGACCAACTATCGGGCGACCCTGGCGGACAGCCGGGCGGCCCTGGCGGAGCAGGGGGAGGAAATCCAAATGGCCGTCATAGGGGAGAAATACCGGGCATACATTGAGGACAAAGGGGCGCAGCTGGGGCTGAACTGTCAGGCCCAGGTGGACTGCCGGGAGGAGGGAGAGATATATGTGCCGGACCGGGTGCAGGTGACGGGGGACCTGTCCCAGGGGGACTGGGACGGGCTGCGCCGCTGCCTGGAGGAGGAACTGGGCGTGCCCCCGGAGCGGCAGGAGTTTCGGGAGGAGGGCGCGCCGTGAAGGAGCCGGAAAGCAAACTTCTGAACCGGCTGGACCAGCGATGGCGGGAGCTGCTGGGCACTTATCGCTGGGCGCTGATCGTGGTGGCGGTGGGGGCGCTGCTCATGGCCCTGCCCACCGGGAGCGGGAGAAACGCCGGTGAGGCGTCAGCAGAGGTCAGCGCCGGGGCGGCGGAGGACTTTGACCTGGAGGGCTTTGAGACTCGGCTGGCGGAGGCCCTGTCCCGGGTGGAGGGGGCGGGGGAGACCCGGGTGGTGCTCACCCTGGACGGGGGCGCCCGGAGCGTGCTGGCCCGGGATAGCCAGACAGATGGCGACGGCAGCGGCAGCTCCACCGTGGTCACCGTGGGCCGGGGCTCCGGGAACCAGAGCGTGGTGCCGGTGCAGACCCTCACCCCCAGCTTTCGGGGGGCGCTGGTGGTGTGCCCCGGGGGCGGAGACCCGCTGGTGCGGCTGCGGCTGAGCCAGGCGGTGGCCGCCCTCACGGGCTTAGGCAGCGACAGGATATCCATTTGTCAGGGGACAAATTAACAAGCGGGAGGAATGAACATGAGAACGGGAAAAAAGGGGACGAACTGGGTGCAGCTGTGGAAGCGCAACGCGGTGGTGGCGGCCATCGCCCTGTTCGTCTGCGCGGCGGTATACTTAAACTGGAGCTATGACCAGCAGGCCCAGGCGGGCAAGACCCTGGGACAGTCCACCATGGTGGGGGGCCAGAGCCAGGACCCCCTGCTCTCTCAGGAGACGGACGCCTCCGCCGGGGACACCTCCACCTCCGCCCCCGCCCAGGAGACGGCGGAGCCGGGCAGCGCCAGCGGGGACTACTTTGCCGCCGCCCGCCTGAACCGCCAGCAGGCCCGGGACAGCGCCCTGTCTCTGCTCCAGGACGCAGCGGGGCGGGAGGACGCGGACCAGACGGTGAAGGACCAGGTGAACACCGCCATCCAGACCATGGCCGACTATACCGTCACCGAGGCCCAGATCGAAAATCTGGTGCTGGCCAAGGGATATGCCGACTGCGTGGCCTTCATCGGGGAGGACTCCCTCAGTCTGGCGGTGGCCGCGCCGGAGAGCGGCCTGACCGAGGCGGACACCGCCAAGCTGGTAGATGTGGTGAACCAGACCGCAGGCTTCACCGCCGACCAGATCAAGATCATTCAGGTGAATTAAGCAATTTAAGCAAAAGTCGGGGGACGGTTCCTGTGATTGGTTTTCATCACAGGAACCGTCCCCCTGATTATGACTATTTTTACTCGGGGATAGGAAGCCCCAGTTTCTTTAGCGCTGAAATGACCTCGTCCTCGCTGCGTTTGGACAATGTGGTCATCTGCGCAAGTGAAAATTTCTGTTCGCTCATGCTCTGGATAAACTGAAGGAACGCTTCGTTGAGTTGCTTCTTGACAATATCTTCAACAGTTCTATCGACTTCCTTCTTAACAAGGTCTTCCACTGCTCGGCACATAGTCCCAACTCCTTTCGGCTCTTCTTTGAAATATTTCGCACGCTGTTTCAGTGCCTGGAAATGCATCGGTAATCACGGGGACTTCTGATTAGGCACTAATCACAAGAACCGTCCCTATGATTATTTCTGCCCGGCTTGAAAAAAGGCTCGAAAAACGGCGGCGGATATGGTATGATTTATTTTAACGAAAAATGAGAAGGAGTCGCTGCCATCGTGAGGAAAACGCCGGAGCAGGTGCGGGCCATTGTGGAGGAGCTGAAGGTCCTCTATCCAGACAGCCTGTGTTCCCTGCAATATGAAAAGGATTATGAACTGCTGTTTGCCGTGCGCCTGGCCGCCCAGTGTACCGACGAGCGGGTGAATAAGGTCACTCCCGCCCTGTACGCCCGGTTCCCCACCCTGGAGGCCCTGGCCCAGGCGGACGTGGCGGAGGTGGAGGGCTTGGTCCACTCCACCGGCTTCTTCCGGGCCAAGGCCCGGGACATCGTCCTGTCGGCCCAGATGCTGCTGCGGGACGTATGGGGGCCGGGTGCCCGACACCATGGAGGAGCTGTTAAAGCTGCCCGGGGTGGGGCGGAAAACGGCTAACCTGATCCTGGGCGACGTGTATCACGTGCCCGGGGTGGTGGTGGCGGACACCCACTGCATCCGCATTACCGGGCTGCTGGGCCTCACCGACGGGTCCAAGGACCCGGGGAAGGTGGAGCAGCAGCTGCGCCGGGTGCTGCCCCCGGAGGAGTCCAACAACTTCTGCCACCGGATGGTCCTCCATGGCCGGGCGGTGTGCATCGCCCGGCGGCCCCAGTGCCAGAGCTGCACCCTGCGGCCCTGGTGCGACTACTTCATGAAAAACGGAGAGGAGGAGACTCCATGATGATGGACCCCGGCTTTGGTTTCAGCTCCTTTGAGAACACGTTTGCCATCGTCCTCGTGATCGTGGTCATCGGTTCGTTCATCGTCATGGCGGTGCGGGGCACGGCCCAATGGCACCGGAACAATCAGTCTCCCCGGCTGACGGTGGAGGCCGAGCTGGTGAGCCGCCGCACTGAGGTGTCCACCTTTCACCACGGCGGCCACAACGGGACCGACATGTGCCACACCAGCAGCAGCACCACCTATTATGTGACCTTCCAGGTGGACAGCGGGGACCGGATGGAGTTCTCCGTCAGCGGCCAGGAATACGGCCTTTTGGCCGAAGGGGACCGGGGCAAGCTGACCTTCCAGGGGACAAGATACCTGGGCTTTGAACGGGAAAAGGCGGAAAGGACTTGAACTTTACATTGACTGAGAGAACAGAGACGAGAACAAAGAAACAGACGATGAGCCGCTGGGCCATCTATGTGCTGGGGATGCTGGTGCTGGCCCTGGGACTGACCCTGAACACCAAGACGGGGCTGGGGGTGTCCCCCATTCTGTCCCTGGCTTATTGCAGCACCCAGATCTGGGGCGTGAACCTGGGGGACGCCACTTTCGTGCTGTATACCATCTTCGTGATCGCCCAGCTCATCATCCGGGGCAAGCACCGGCAGTGGTATGACCTGCTGCAGCTGCCCCTGAGTCTGGTGTTCAGCCGGGTGTTGAATCTGTATGACCGCTTCATCACCTATGACCCGGCCAAGCACGGCCTGCCCTCTAACCTGGTCTGTCTGGCCCTGGCCATCATCGTCACCGGCATCGGCGTGGCCATGACGGTGAACATGCGCCTGGTGCCCAACCCCGGGGACGGCATCGTCCAGGCCATCGCCGATCTCATTGGCCGGGACCAGGGCTTTGCCAAGAACTGCTTCGACCTGGTGTGCGTGGTCCTCACGGTGATCCTCAGCCTGGCGACGCTGGGCAAGATCACGGCGGTGGGCCTGGGCACGGTGCTGGCCATGCTGTTCGTGGGCCGGGCCATTTCCCTGGTGAACCACTTTTTTAAGGAAAAAATGTGCCGCGCGGCGGGGATGGCTTAAAAACCGCCGCTTTTTCAGAAAGGAAGTACGCAAATGGCATACCGCCCTCTGGCGGATGAGATCCGCCCCAGCTCCCTGGACGACGTGGTGGGACAGGGGCACATTTTGGGCAAAGACGGCCTGCTCCGCCGCATCATCGAGGGGGGCGACGTGCCCAACCTGATCTTCTATGGCCCCTCGGGCACGGGGAAGACCACCGTGGCCAACATCATCGCCCAGCGCACCCGGCGGCCCCTCCACCGGCTGAACGCCACCACCGCCGCCATCTCTGACATCAAGGAGATCATGGGCCAGGTGGGCACCCTGCTGGCCCCGGAGGGGGTGCTGCTCTATCTGGACGAGATCCAGTATTTCAACAAAAAGCAGCAGCAGTCCCTGCTGGAGTTCATGGAGGACGGGCGCATCACCCTCATCGCCTCCACCACGGAGAACCCCTTCTTCGCCGTGTTCGGAGCGGTGCTGTCCCGGGCCACGGTGTTCGAGTTCAAGCAGATCACCGCCCAGGACGCCCTGCCCGCCGTGGAGCGGGGCTTTTCCATTATGGAGCAGCGCCTGGGGGCCCAGGCCCAGTGCGAGCCGGGGGTGAAGGAATACATCGCCCAGGCCTGCGGCGGCGACATCCGAAAGGCCATGAACGCGGTGGAGCTTCTGCTCAGTGCCGCCAAGCGCCAGCAAGGAAAACTCCTTGTCACTCTGAGCGACGCGGAGACGGTGGCCCAGAAGTCGGCCATGCGCTATGACCGGGAGGGAGACGCCCATTTCGACATCGCCTCCGCCCTGATGAAGTCCCTGCGGGGCTCTGACCCGGACGCGGCATTGCACTATCTGGCCCGGCTGCTGGAGGCGGGAGATATGCTCACCGCCATCCGGCGGCTGCTGTGCTCGGCCAGCGAGGACGTTGGCATGGCCTATCCCATGGCGGTGCCCATTGTGAAAGCCTGCGTGGACAACGCGTTGCAGTTGGGTCTGCCCGAGGCACGGCTGCCCCTGGCCCAGGCGGCGGTGCTGCTGGCCACCGCCCCCAAGTCCAACTCGGTGTACGAGGGTCTGGCCGCCGCCATGGCGGACATCCGCCACGGCAAGACCGGGGACATCCCCCGGCACTTGCAGAATGTCCACGCCGACTCCTCCGGGATGGAGCGGGAGCAGGGCTATCTCTATCCCCACGACTTCCCCAACCACTGGGTGCAGCAGCAATACCTGCCCGACGAGCTGGCGGGGACCCAGTATTACCACTTTGGCCCCAACAAGACGGAGCAAGCGGCCCGGCGGTATTGGGAGGAGATCAAAAAGCCTAAAGACCTGGATCAGACAAAACCGTAAATTCCTGGTATGACCCGGCGAGAGAGGAGGGAGCCTGTGCGTATTCTGGCCACGGCGGCCTTTGCCTTTGCCGCCGCTGTGTTCAGCACCCTGGTCCTGCCGGAGGGCAGCTGGCTCCCCATGGGCCTGGCCGCCCTGGCGGGTATGACCCTGTGCGCCCTCCTGCGCCGGTGTACGGCGAAAACAGAGGCAAAACGCCGCCGGAACTTCCTTCGGGCGGCTCTCATCTGCGGCGGCGCGGCGTTGGGCCTGCTGTACACAGTGGGCTATCGCCAAGTCGTTCTGACCCCGGTCCAGGCCCTGGACGGGCGGACGGTGCGGTTCGAGGCCGTGGTCCGGGAGTGGCCCGTCAGCCGGGACCATGGCCGCTGGCAGGTCCCCGTGGAGGGCGGGGAGGAGGGCGAAAAAGCCCTGTCCGCCCTGCTGTTCACCGATGACCAGGGGGCTAGTTTGCGTCCGGGGGACCGGGTGACAGGGGTGGCCCACTGCACCGCCGCCACCCACACCCGCACGGGGGAGGACATCACCTACTATACCGCCAAGGGCATCTTTCTCCAGGCGGATCTATACGGCAAGCTGGAAGTGGAGCCGGGGGCGGAGCCCTCCTGGCAGTACTGGCCCGCCTATCTGTCCCGAACGCTGAAAGGGGGCATTGACCGGGCCTTTCCGGCGGACGTGGCCCCGGTGGTCCAGGGCATCGTCACCGGCGGGCGGGAAAATCTCAGCGATACCTTCACCAGCTCCCTCCAGCGCACGGGACTGTCTCACACGGTGGCGGTGTCCGGGATGCACCTGGCCTTTCTGGCAGGGGCGGTGACCCTGCTTTTGGGCCGGGGCAAGCGGAGCGGGGCCGTGTGTACGTTGATCCTGGCTGTGCTGTTCTGGGGTGTGGCCGGAGGGACCCCCTCGGTGAGCCGGGCGGCGATGATGCTGGCCCTGCTCCAGATCGCCCCGCTGCTGGGCCGGGAGCGGGACAGCTTCACGGCCCTGGCCTTCGCCCTGGCGGTGCTGCTGCTGTGGAACCCCTTCTCCGCCGCCCACGTGGGCTTGCAGCTGTCCTTCGGGGCGGTGGCGGGTATTCTGCTGGTGTCGGACCGGGTGCAGGATGCCATGATCGATTTCTTTCACCTGGACCGGCCCAGAAAGAGCCTGGTGGTCCGGCTGGCCCTGGCCGTGCCCCGGTTTTTGGTGGCCACCCTGTCGGCCACCCTGGGCGCGTCGGTGCTGACGGTGCCCCTGGCGGCCCTGCACTTCGGCCTGGTGTCGTTGGTGTCGCCCCTGTCCAACCTGCTCACCCTGTGGGCGGTGGCGGGACTATTTCTGGGCGGCCTGTGCGTGGGCCTGGTGGCCTGCGTGCTGCCTGGACCGGCGGCTGTGCTGGCTTTTCCCTTTACACTGTTGGGGCACTATCTGAACTGGGTGGTGCAGAGCCTGGGGCGGATGCCGCTGGCCGCGCTGCCCCTGAATTCCTTCTATTACAAGGCGTGGGTCGTCTATCTGTGCCTGCTGCTGGCCCTGGCGGCCCTGGTGCGGGGACAGAAGGGGTGGATCATCCCCGGCTGCGCAGCCGTGACGGCGCTGACCGCCTGCTTCTGGTTCACCGCCTTGAGCTTTCAGTCCGGTGGGCTGACGGCAGCGGTGCTGGATGTGGGTCAGGGGCAGAGCGTCCTCCTCCGGCTGGACAGCCGCCTGGTGCTGGTGGACTGCGGCGGCGACGGAGTACAGGACGCGGGGGACACGGCGGCGGACTATCTCCAGACCCGGGGCGGGGACAAGCTGGACGCGCTGGTGGTCTCTCACTACCACAGCGACCACGCCAACGGTGTGCCCGAGCTGCTGCGCCGGGTGGAGGTGGATCTGCTCCTCCTGCCCGACGTGGAGGAGGGCGACCCCCTGCGGGAGGAGATACTAACTCTGGCGGCAGAGCGGGGCGTGGAGGTCCGGTTCGTTCACTCGGACACCCGGCTGGACTTCCCCGGCGGCCAAAGTTTGACCGTCTTCCCACCTTTGCAGTCGGCGGGGGAGACCAACGAACTGGGGCTGTGCGTGCTGGCCTCCGCCGGGGATTTTGATGCGCTCGTCCCCGGGGACATGAGCGGCCAGGGGGAGGCGCGGCTGCTCGCCCACACTCAGCTGCCCAAGATCGAGGTGCTGGTGGCGGGACACCACGGCTCGGCCACCTCCACCACCCAGCCCCTGCTGGATGAATACAGCCGGAGACGGCCATCATCTCCGTGGGCAAAAACAACCGCTATGGCCACCCCGCCCAGGAGACACTGGAGCGGCTGGCCCTGGCCGGGACCAACATCTACCGCACCGACCTACAGGGGACGGTCACCGTCCGCAGCGGGGCAGACTAAACCAAAAAGCGAGGAGGGGCAGCCATGCCGCCCAAGAAGAAGCCGGACACCGCCGGATATCAAAAACTGAAAAAGGACCTGGCGGACCAGCGCCCGGGGCAGCTGTATATCCTCCACGGGGAGGAGACCTATCTCCGGGACTATTACCTGGGCCGCCTGCGGGAGCAGCTGCTCACCGGGGGCATGGGGACCTTCAACTTCCACCAGATCGAACCAAAGGACATGTCCCCCCACGCCCTGGAGGAGGCCATCGACTGCCTGCCCATGATGGGGGAGCGGACCATGGTCCAGGTGACCGACTTCGACCTGTTCAAGTGCGGGGAGAAGGACCGGGAGGGCTATATCAAGCTGTTTTCTCAGCTGCCCGACTATGTGTGCGTGGTCTTTGTCTATGATCTCATCGACTATAAGGGGGACGCCCGGACCAAGCTGGCCGCCGCCATCAAAGAGCATGGCACGGTGGCCAACTTCGTCCGCCAGGATCAGGGGGACTTGGTGGACTGGGTGCGCCGCCGGTTCCGGGCGCTGGGCAAGGACATCGACTCCCGCCTGGCCCTGGACATGATCTTTCTGTGCGGCGACCTGATGACCAACCTCATCGGGGAGATCGAGAAAGTGGGGGCATACGCCCGGCAGAAGCACATCACCATGGGGGACATCCAGGCGGTGGCCACCCCCCAGCTGGACGCGGTGGTCTTCCGCATGACCGACGCCATCGGCGAGGGGAAGTTCGACCAGGCCATGTCCGTGTTGGGGGAGCTATATCAAATGCAGGAGCCGCCCATCAAGATCATGTGGTCGGTGGGGCGGCAGATGCGGCAGCTGTACTCCGCCCGCCTGGCCCTGGAGCAGGGCAGGGGACCGGCCTACGTCGCCCAGCTGTGGGGCATCAAGCCCTATCCCTCGGAGAAGCTGATGCGCAGCGCCAAGCGGTTCAGCCTGAAGTGGTGCCGCCGGGCGGTGGTGCGCTGCGGCCAGATCGACCTGGCCATGAAGTCCTCCGGCCAGGACGGAAAAGAGCTGCTCACCGGCCTGATGCTGGAACTGGCCAACCCCACCTGACCGTAGGGGCCGATGTCCTCATCGGCCCGAAACCAGACCGTAAAATGGGCCGCTGGGGACAGCGGCCCCTACGGTCACGAAATTAGAATTAGAATGGGAGAGTACCTATGCTGCGCATCAAAGAGGCCATTGTGGTGGAGGGCCGCTATGACAAAAACACCCTGTCCCAGGTGGTGGACACCCTGATCTTAGAGACAGGGGGCTTTCACATCTTCAAGGACCCGGAGCAGATGGCCCTGCTGCGCCGTGCGGCCCAGCGCCGGGGCCTCATCGTCCTCACCGATTCAGACGGGGCGGGCTTTGTCATCCGCAACCGCATCCGGGGGGCGGTGCCCCAGAGCCAGGTGAAGCACGCCTACATCCCCGACGTCTACGGCAAGGAACGCCGCAAGCGCCAGCAGGGGAAAGAGGGCAAGCTGGGGGTGGAGGGCATGACCCCCGCCGTACTGGAGCAGGTGCTCCGCCGGGCCGGGGCCACCGTTTTAGATGAAGCCCCCGGACAGGACGCAAAGACCGCCCCCGCCCTGACCAAGGCCGACCTGTTTTCCGCCGGGCTCACCGGCAGACCGGACAGCGCCGCCCGCCGTCTGGCGCTGCTGAAGCGGCTGGAGCTGCCCGAACACATGAGCGCCAACGCCCTGCTGAACGTCTTAAACGGCTGTTACAGCCGAGAGGAGGCAAGAGAGCTGCTGGGGCTTTCGTAAAAGTCTGATTTTGAAAAAAGGCCGTCTGCTAAAAATGCAGGCGGCCTTTTCTATGCCCCATTGCGACCGCTTTCTCCCGGCCTGGCCGGTATAATAGAGGGCACGACAGGGGGGACAGGTATGACGGTGATCTATGTGGACACCCTGTTTCTGCTCAACGCCATGGTGGACTATCTGCTGCTGCTGGCGGCGGCCCGGCTGGCGGGGGAGCCGCTGGCCCGGCTGCGCTTTCTGCTGGGCGCCCTGTTGGGCGGGGGGTACGCGGTGGCCATTTTCCTGCCGGGGCTGGCCTTTCTCCGCCATCCTCTGTGCCGGGGGGCGGCGGCGGTGCTGATGCTGCTGGCGGCCTATGGGGGCAGCCGCCGTCTGGTCCGCCAGGGGGTCATCTTTCTGGCATTGTCCTGCGCCTTTGCCGGGGGTGTGCTGGCGGTGGGGCTGATGGGCGGCCAGGGTCTGGCTCTGGGGCGCAGCGGGGTCATTTACTCCCCCTTGGACCTGAAGCTGGTGCTGCTGTCGGCGGCGGGGTGCTATGGGGCGCTGACCATGGTGTTCAGCCGGGTGGGGCGGCACACCGCCGCCTCCGGGGAGCTGCTGCCGGTGCGGCTGACCATAGGGGAGCGGACGGCGGAGCTGGTGGCCCTGGTAGACACGGGGAACACCCTCACCGACCCGGCATCGGGCCGCCCGGTGATGGTGGCGGAGGGGGACAGGCTGACGGCTCTGTTCCCCAAAGAGTGCCGCCCGGAGCGGGATGACCTGGAGGACCCCACCTCCGGCCTGGTGCGGCTGGGCCGGGGCGCGTGGCGGGGGCGGTTCTCTCTGCTGCCCTATCGGGCGGTGGGGGTGAGCCGTGGCCTGCTGTTGGCGGTGCGGGTGGACCAGATCCAGCTGGCGGGGGAGGACAGGGGGCCGCTGCTGGTGGCATTGTCCCCCACGCCGGTGTCGGACGGGGGCGGCTATGGGGCGCTGATCGCCCCTTTATGATGGAAAGGACGGATGGAGGATGAACAGGTTCCTACGGGGGCTGAGAGAGCGGCTGGCGGCGCTGCTGGCCCGGCTGGGGTTGGCGCAGCCGGGAAAGATCATGTATATCGGGGGCAGCGACACCCTGCCAGCCCCCCTGAGCCGGGAGGAGGAAGGGGCCCTCATCGCCCGCCTGAAGCAGGGGGACGACCAGGCCCGGAATCTGCTCATCGAGCACAATCTGCGCCTGGTGGCCTACATCGCCCGGCGGTTTGAGAACACGGGCATCAACATCGAGGACCTCATCTCCATCGGCACCATCGGCCTCATCAAGGCGGTGGGGACCTATCAACCCGCCAAGAGCATCAAGCTGGCCACCTACGCCAGCCGATGCATTGAAAACGAGATTTTGATGCACCTGCGCAAGACGGCCAACCAGAAGACGGAGCTGTCCTTTGACGAGCCGCTGAACACCGACTGGGACGGGAACGAGCTGCTGCTGTCTGACGTGCTGGGCACCGAGGGGGATTTAGTTATGAAGCCCATCGAGGCGGATGTGGACCGGCAGCTGCTCCGCCAGGCCATGTCCCGCCTGTCCCCCAGAGAGCGGCGGATCATCACCATGCGCTTCGGTCTGGATGGCCGCCGGGAGCGCACCCAGAAAGAGGTGGCCGACCGGCTGGGGATCTCCCAGTCCTATATCTCCCGCCTGGAAAAACGAATTATAGCCCGGCTGAAAAAAGAACTGGTCAGAATGATGTGAAAAGAGGAAGCAGGGGCCGGGCGGCTCCTGCTTCCTGTGCTTTGTGTGAGATTTTGGGGGAGAGACTTACAGCAGCTCGGCCAGATCAAAGATCAGCTGCCGGGTCTTTTCCCAGCCGAGACAGGCGTCGGTGATACTCTTGCCGTAGGTGCACTCGGTGATCTTCTGGCTGCCGTCCTGGATATAGCTCTCGATCATCAGGCCCTTGACCAGGGCGTTGATGTCGGCGGAGTACCGCTTGGAGTGCATCACTTCCTTGGCGATGCGGGTCTGCTCCAGATACTGCTTGCCGGAGTTGGCGTGGTTGCAGTCCACGATGCAGGCGGGGTTTTTGATGGCTCGATCCGTATACAGCTTGTACAGCTGGACCAGGTCCTCGTAGTGGTAGTTGTGGACGGCTCTCCCCCCGCTCGTTTACGCAGCCGCGCAGGATGGCATGGGCGTAGGGGTTGCCATAGGTCTCCACCTCCCAGCCGCGATAGAGAAACATGTGGTCGCCCATGGCGGCATAGATGGAGTTCATCATCACGCTCAGGTCGCCGCCGGTGGGGTTCTTCATGCCCACGGGGACGTCCAGTCCGCTGGCCACCAGGCGGTGCTGCTGGTTCTCCACCGAGCGGGCACCCACGGCCACATAGCCCAGGATGTCGGACAGGTAGCGGTGGTCCTCGGGGTAGAGCATCTCGTCGGCACAGGCGAAACCGGTCTCCTCCACCACCCGGGTATGGAGACGGCGGATGGCGATAATGCCAGCCAGCATGTCCGGCTTTTTGCTGGGGTCGGGCTGGTGGAGCATCCCCTTATAGCCGGCGCCGTTGGTGCGGGGCTTGTTGGTGTAGACCCGGGGGACGATGAGGAGTTTGTCCTTCACCTGCTCCTGCACGGGGACCAGGCGGTGGACGTAGTCCATCACACTGTCCTCACGGTCGGCGGAGCAGGGGCCGATGATCAGCATCAGCCGTCTGTCCCGGCCGTCCAGAATGGCGCGCATCTCCTCCACCCGGGCCAGGCGCGTGGCGGAGACCCGTTCAGACAGGGGAAACTCCTTTTTGATCTCCATGGGGATGGGCAGTTTGCGAATGAACCTGGCGTTTTGCCGCATATCTGAATACTCCTAACGAATCAATAGTCTTTTTATTTTACTGCGTTTTCCCCGGTAACACAAGGGAAAGATTGACCGGATGGGCCGTTTTTTCACAAAGTCTGTCGAAACAGCCCGTGCCGGGTGCAGTGCCGGCAGAGCGGGGCGCATCCATCCCCATGGTGAGAGTGTCAAAAAAGCCTGTCATTGCGAGGAGGGCAAAGCCCGACGTGGCAATCCGTAACCCCCCGTCCCTTGGCCCCCTTGTGAAAGGGGGCTGTCAGCGAAGCTGACTGAGGGATTCCGGTTTTAGGATAGCTTTCCGAGGGTCGGAATCCTTCCGTCACGGGCTGCGCAGCCGTTGGCAGCTCTGCTGCCTTACGGATGCGGCGTACCCCTTGCGGGTGCTTCGCCGTGCCACCTAGCCCTATCCCTTTTGTCCCTTCGGGACATTTCCCCTTGATAAGGGGAATCGGCCTTTGACAAGGGAGGCTGCCCTCTCAGTCACGGCTCACGCCGTGCCAGCTCCCCCACAGGGGGAGCCAAGGGAACGAGGGGGGCGTACCCCTTGCGGGTGCTGCGCTCCTCGGAATGACAGAAACGGGTTTATTGACACGCTGCCCCATAGCACGGCGGACGGTCTGCTGCATCTGCCGGGACGAGTTTATCGGGAAAAGGTTTGACACCGGCGGGGAGATAGAGTAAACTGAACATAAAATCTCGCTGTTTTAAGGTGCGTGAGTGACAGAGCCATGAAACGAAATACGAAAGTTTCCACGGCGGTGATCCGCCGTCTGCCCCGGTACTACCGCCAGCTGTCGGAATTGCAGGAGGCGGGGGTGGTGCGCATCTCCTCCAGCGCCTTGGGTAAGTCCATGGGCCTGACGGCCTCTCAGATCCGCCAGGACCTGTTCTGCTTCGGCGGCTTCGGCCAGCAGGGCTATGGCTATAAAGTGGACAGCCTGAAGGGGAAGATCGGGGAGATCTTAGGCATCAACCAGGGCCACACCCTTGTGGTGCTGGGGGCGGGCAACTTGGGCCGTGCCCTCATCAAAAACTTTAAGTTTTCCAGCAACGGCTTTCAGCTGCTGGCCGCCTTTGACGTAGACCCCAAGGTGGTGGGGACCCAGATCGCGGGGGTGCCCGTGTATCACATGGACCGGCTGGAGGAATTTCTGGCCGGGCACCAGGTCCACGTGGGCCTGCTCACCGTGCCCATGGCCGCCGCCCAGGAGGCGGGGGACCGGCTGGCCGCCGCCGGGGTGAAGGGCCTTTGGAACTTCACCAATTACGAACTGAACATCCCCCAGGACAGCGGCGTGGTGGTGGAGTCGGTCCACTTCTCCGATAGTCTGCTGGCCCTGAGCTATATGATCTCCCAGTCGGAGAAGGAGAACGAACCGCCGGAGGAGGAGCCCCAATGAAAAAACGAATGATCCGGTTGCTGTGCGCCGCCGGGGTGCTGGCGGCCATGGCCTGCGGGGCCTGGGCCCTCACCTCCCCGGACGGGCTGGTGAGCTTGAGCTATCTGAACAATACGTTCATCCCCTCCGCCGTGGAGAAGGGGACAACGGCGGCCTATAACAAGCTGCAGCAAACCTATGACAGCGCCAAGGCCACGTTAGATTCTTTGGCGGGGAAGAACACCTCCGGCGGGAGCAAGCAGGAGGAGAGCGCCACCCTGGCCCCCAAGAGCTGGGGGGAGGGGGACGCCGTCACCCTGCCCACGGGCAGCGGGGTCCTGCTGCTGGAGGGCACCGTGCGGGTGACGCACGCCGGGGCGGTGGTGGACGTCACCGCCGGGGGAGAGGTGGCCTCCGGCCAGACGCTGAAAACGAACCACCGCTATCTGGTGGGGGAGGACACCTCCGCCCAGTTCACCGTTCTGTCCGGCGGGGCCAGCATGGGGGTGCAGGGCAGCTATACCTCCACCAAGGGCGGCACCGCCGCCACCCCGTTTTACGACGTGAGCAGCGCCGACTGGTACTATGAGCCGGTGCGGTATGTGTATGAGAAAAACCTGTTCTCCGGCATGGACGACCACCATTTCAGCCCCAACGGGGCCATGAACCGGGCCATGCTGATGACGGTGCTCTACCGCATGGGCGGCTCCCCCTCGGGGCAGCTGCAGAGCGCCGACGTGTCCTTCCGGGATGTGGCCGACTCGGCCTGGTACGCCCCCTATGTGAAGTGGGCGGCGGCCCAGAAGATCACCGCGGGCACCAGCCCGGACACCTTTGCCCCGGAGCAGCAGGTGACCCGCCAGCAGGTGGCGGTGCTGCTGTACAGCTTTGCGGGGAACTATCTGGGCAAGCAGACCGACCAGCGGGCCGACCTGTCTGGCTACAGCGACCTGAACCAGGCCAGCGACTGGGCCAGAGAGGCCCTGTCCTGGGCGGTGGGCACGGGGATCATGGGCAGCTCCTCCAGCGACAGGCTGACTCTCAGCCCCCAGAAGAGCGCCAGCCGGGCGGAGGTGGCCGCCATGCTCCGGGCATTCTCCGAAAAGATGGCCTGAGATAGTCTGAGAGGGCCTGACCGGCCAGAACCCATTTGCCCCCGGCGCATATGATAGGATTGAGAGCGGCAAACAGCCATCTCAAAACTTTCATAACGGGAGGTACTCATATGGGGTGCTGCAATAACGGTTGGGGCGGCGGAGGCTGTCTGTGGATCATCGTCCTCATCATCATCCTGTGCTGCTGCTGCGGCGGCGGTTGGGGCGGCTGCGGGTGCAACAACGGCTGCAACAATGGCTGTGGCTGCAACAACGGCTGCTGCTAAACAAATACTTGGCAGAAGACGCGGGCCTGCGGGTCCGCGTCTTTTGCATTATCAAAAATTTTTGAAAAAACCTGTGACCAAAACGAAAATTTATCGAGTAGATAGGTGAAGAGGCTCTATCACAACGAGAGGAGAAATGAAGATGGAGGACGATCACATTATTGACCTCTATTGGGCGCGCTCAGAAGATGCGATCACAGAAACCTCGGAAAAGTACGGGAAATACTGCTATGCCATCGCCTATCATATTCTTTCAAATGCAGAGGACGCGGAGGAAAGCGTGAATGATACCTACCTTGACGCTTGGCATAATATGCCGCCGCACCGTCCGTCTATTCTCTCTACATTCTTGGGAAAAATCACCCGCAGAGTATCCATTGATAAATGGCGGGGGCGTACCGCAGATAAGCGTGGCGGCAGCGAAATTGTGTTGGCACTTGATGAATTGGCGGAATGTGTTCCGTCCGACCATAGCGTAGAACGCGAAGTAGAAGCCGCAACATTGGAAACGATAATCAATGATTTTGTAATGAGTTTGCCCCTTATGGAGCGACGAGTTTTTATCTGCCGCTATTGGTATCTTGACCCAATTTCAGCGATTGCCGAGCAGTTTGGCTTTTCGCAGAGCAAGGTGAAAATGATATTACATAGGCAGAGACAGAAACTACAATCTATTTTAGAAAGAGAGGCGTTTTTGTAATGACAAATGAGAAGATTCTTGATGCCATCGGCGGAATCAATGATGAGGCCGTACAGGATGCTAAAGCATATCGAGACACAGGCGTTCACCATTTTCGGCGTATTCCAACAGCCTTGATCGCAGCTATAATTGCAGTCCTTTTGATGGGAGTGGCTGCAGCTGCGGCCATCTATGGCTCTGATATTCAAAGCTGGTTTGCCAGCCAATGGGAGGCACTTACCGGACAGCCTATGAGCAACGATCAGGCTGCAATCATTGACCATCTGAGTCAGAACATTGGTATGAGTCGATCTGCAGAAGGCGTCACGGTTCGTGTGGATTCTGCGACAGTTGGCAACGACTGCTTCTATTTGCTGTTACGCGTGTCTGGCGTGGAATTATCCGAAAAGTACGATTATGGATTTGAGGACTTTGACTCGAAAATTGAACCAGATCCCTTTACAGCCGCTTCCGGCGTGGGAGGGTTTGGAACTCAATATTTGGGGCTTGACAATGACGGAACGGCCTTGATGCTATTCAAGCATGAATATGTGGGTCACAATGATACCGAGCAAGATAACAGCCCTTTAGAGATAACTTTGAGGTTGACAAACTTTGTCCGAAACAAAAATGTAAAAGTAGATAAAGTGCTGGCAGAGGGAACATGGGATTTTACATTCACGCTTGACCGCAGCCAATTTCCTCAAACTGCAAAATTACCTGATGCCGAAATGCAGGTCTATGATCCTTATAAACAAGAAGATGCGTCCGTTACAATTACAAACATCGAATTGACCTGCACAGAGATCCGTTTTCAGTATGATTATCATAACGGAGAGATTGATCCACCTGAGCCGATCACAGCTATTTTGGATAACGGAATAACGGTCGATTGCAGCAGCGGGAGCGGCTATGTTCTTGCAGATGATGTTACACTAGCTTGTTCATATCAATGGAGAATCCCTATTAACATCGACGAGGTAGCTGCAATTCAAATCGGAAATACGCAAATTGATATTCAATAATCATAATCACGGGGACGGTTCTTATAATCAGAGAACCGTCCCTCTGACCATTTTCCCACCGAACGCCCTCGTCGATTTACTGTTGCCGCAGCATGAAAAAGAAAATGGCGGGGTGGGGGGAGGGGAGGCTGCATTTTCGGCGTTTTCTGGAAAAGGAAAGCACAATGTTTCGAAATGAAGAACAGCGTACCACCTAAAATTGCGCAGGATGCACGAAACCATGCAAAATAAACGAAAGCCGTTTTGGGGCGTGGGGACGGCACAGCGGGGAAAAGCCGGAATTTCTCCCCGGAAAACCGGAAAAATCCCCCGGAAATGGGACGAGCTTCGGTTGGGCGGAATAGAATTCAATCTTGCATTTTTCACAAAAGAGGTGTATGATATACCCTGTGAAGAAAGCCGACGGTCTTTTGTTCTGCGTCCGGGATTTTGACAAAAAATTAGACGCAGGGGCGGACCGGCGGGTTTTGTCGTGCGCCCGTTCCCATGCCAGGGCGGACGAACGGAGATACGAAGCGCATCCAGAAAGCAGTTCCGGGCATATCCAAAGCGCCCAAGCACACACAGGTGAGCACCGGAGGACCGCAGACGAAAGGCAAGTATCTTCCGGTCAGCGCGATTGCAGTCATAGGGAGGTCGAAATCTGAATGAGCAATTTTCTCAAGCGAGCCGCACACGGTGCGGCGGTCCCACATGAGAAGCGGACTTCCAATCTGGAGACAGTAGTGATGCCTCTGCCCTCCAAGATTGTCCTGTCCATGTCCCAGCACATCGGAGCGCCCGCCGCGCCCACGGTGAAAAAGGGAGATCAGGTCTATGTGGGCACAGTGGTGGGCAAGGCCGGCGGCTTTGTCTCCTCTGACATCCACTCCGGCGTGTCCGGCAAGGTGGATGGCATCACTACCATCATCGGGTCCAACGGGTCCAAGCAGACCGCGGTGGTCATCATCCCCGACGGGGAGCAGACCCCCGACCCCGCCGTGGCCCCACCTGAGGTCACGGACCTGAAGTCCTTCCAGGACGCGGTGCGTGCCAGCGGTCTGGTGGGTCTGGGCGGCGCAGGCTTCCCCACGGCGGTGAAGCTGGCCCCCAAGAACCTGGACGAGATCGACACGCTGGTCATCAACGGCGCAGAGTGCGAGCCCTATATCACCTCTGACAACCGCTGCATGATCGAGGACACCCACTTCATCTTCAGCGGCATCAAGGCCGTGATGAAGTATCTGAACATCCCCAAGTGCGTCATCGGCATCGAGGGCAACAAGCCCGAGGCCATCGCCAAGATGAAGGATGCCATCGACGCCCCGGGCATCGAGGTCAAGACCCTGGCCTGCCGTTACCCCCAGGGTGCTGAGAAGGTGCTCATCGAGAACTGCACTGGGCGGGAAGTTCCCTTCCCCGGTCTGCCCTCTGACGTGGGGGTCATCGTGATGAACATCACCTCCGTGGCCTTTGTGGGCAAGTACCTGGAGACCGGTATGCCCCTGACCACCAAGCGCCTGACTGTGGAGGGCGACATTATTAAGGAGGCCAAGAACGTAGAGGTCATTATCGGCACCCCCGTTCAGGAGCTGCTGGACTTCTGCGGCGGCCTCACCGACGAGCCGGGCAAGGTGCTCTACGGCGGCCCCATGATGGGCGCCTGTATCGCCGACCTGTCCCAGCCCGTGCTGAAGAACACCAACGCGGTGATGGCCTTCTCCAAGAAGTGGGCCCATCTGCCCAAGCAGACCAACTGTATCCACTGCGGCCGGTGCACCAACGCCTGCCCCCTGGGCCTGTCCGCCAAGGAGATCGTCCAGGCCTATCAGGACGGGAACGTGGACCTGCTGAAGGAGCTCAACGCCGACCTGTGTATGAGTTGCGGCACCTGCTCCTTCGTCTGCCCGGCCAAGCGGCCTCTGGCCCCCTCCATCGCCCTGGCTAAGATCATGATGAAGAACGGAGGGAAAAAGTAATGGGCAACAAACTCATCGTTACCGCCGCGCCCCACATCACCGGGCCGGACACCACGCAGAAGATCATGCAGCGGGTGTGTATCGCCCTGCTGCCCACTCTGATCGCTTCCATCCTTATTTTCGGCTTTAACTCCCTGATCCTCACGGTCATTTCGGTGGCCGCCTGTGTGTTCTTCGAGTGGGGCTATTGCAAGCTGACAGGCCGTGAGGTCCCCGTGGGCGACTTCTCCGCCGCCGTCACCGGCGTGCTGCTGGCCTTTAACCTGCCCGCCACCCTGCCCTGGTGGATGGCCATCGTGGGCGCGTTCATCGCCATCGTCATCGTCAAGCAGCTGTTCGGCGGCCTGGGCTATAACGTGGCCAACCCCGCCATCGTGGCCCGCATCGCCCTGGCCATGGGCTTTGCCAGCCGCATGGCCAACTATCCTCACCCCGCCAACGGCATCGACGCCCTGGCTTCCGCCACCCCTCTGGCCGTCAGCGGCGATTTGGGCGCGGCCAACTATGTGACCCTGCTGCTGGGCAACCACGGCGGCGTGCTGGGCGAGACCTGCGCCATCACCCTGCTGCTGGGCGGCATCTATCTGATCGCCACCAAGGTCATCAGCCCTGTGATCCCCGTGACCTATCTGGCCACCGTGGCGGTGCTCAGCGCCGTCTCCGGCCATGACCCCATCGTGCAGCTGCTCTCCGGCGGCCTGATGCTGGGCGCCTTCTTCATGGCCACCGACTATGTCACCTCGCCCACCACCAACAAGGGCAAGCTGGTGTTCGGCATCGGCCTGGGCATCATTACCTGCGCCATCCGGTTCCTGGGCACCATGAACGAGGGCGTGTCCTTTGCCATCCTGCTGATGAATCTGCTGGTGCCTTACATCGAGATCCTCACCCGTCAGGACCGGCTGGGCATTGCCAAGGCCAAGGCCAAGAAGGAGGGTGCAGCGAAATGAGCAACTGGAACAAGATCTTTAAGCCCATCGTGGTTTTGTGCGTCATCTGCATCGTGGTCACCGGCGCGCTGGCGGCCACCAACGGCATGACCGCCCCCATCATCGAGGCGGCCACCCTGGCGGCCCAGGAGGCGGCCCGTACCGAGCTGCTGCCTGACGCCCAGGGCTTTGAAAAGGTAGAGGGCATCGACGTGGCCAACGTCAGCGATGTGTACCGCACCACCAACGACGTGGGCGTGGTCATTACCAGCAGCGCCAAGGGCTACGGCGGCGACGTGGTGGTCATGACCGCCATCACCCCCGACGGAAACATCAAGCAGATCAAGGTCACCGAGCAGTCCGAGACCAAGGGTATCGGCAGCAACGTGGTGGCCACCCCCTCCTATTGGGAGCGGTATGAGGGCGTGTCCGCCGCCCAGGCGCTGGTCCTGAACCAGGACATCGACGCCTACTCCGGGGCCACCATCTCCAGCCGCGCTGTGCTGACTGCCGTGAACTCCGCCATCGAAGCCTACAACCAGATTCCTTAAAGGCAGGTGAGTCAAGATGAGTAATAATAGCAAACTGAGCATTCTTACCAACGGTATTCTGAATGAGAACCCGGTGCTCCGCCTGGTGCTGGGCACCTGTCCCACCTTGGCCGTGACGACCATGGCGTCCAACGGCATCGGCATGGGCCTGGCAGCCACCTTCGTGCTGCTGTGCTCCAACGTGGCCATCTCCGCCCTGCGGAAGATCATCCCCGACCAGGTGCGTATTCCCTGCTTCATCACCGTCATCGCCGGCTTCGTCAGCCTGGTGCAGATGCTGGTGAAGGCCTATGTGCCCGATCTGGACACCGCCCTGGGCGTGTACCTGCCCCTGATCGTGGTGAACTGTATCATCCTGGGCCGCGCCGAGATGTTCGCCTCTAAGCACGGCATCGTGGACTCCGCCCTGGACGGCATCGGCATGGGCATCGGCTTTACCATCACCCTGACCATCATGGGCAGCATCCGCGAGATCCTGGGCTCCGGCACCTGGATGTCCGGCCTGGGCAGCCTGATCCCCGCTCTGGGCTCTGACTTCGCCATCCGCGTCATCCCCGAGTCCATCGACTCCTTCTTCTGATGACCAGCGCCCCCGGCGGCTTCTTCGTGTTCGGCGTGATGATGGCCGGCGCCACCTGGCTGACCACCCGCCCCAAGAAGAGCGCCCCCGCTGCGGAAGGAGGTAATGCGTAATGGCCATTAAGCTCGCCAGCATTTTCTTCACCATGATCTTGGTGGACAACTACGTCCTTGCCAAGTTCCTGGGTATCTGTCCTTTCCTGGGCGTGTCCAAGAAGTTGGACAGCGCCGTGGGCATGTCCCTGGCCGTCACCTTCGTCATGGTCATGGCCACCGCCGCCACCTGGCCCCTGTACATGGGCATCCTGGCTCCCAACGGCCTGGAGTATTTACAGACCATCGTCTTCATCCTGGTCATCGCCATCCTGGTACAGCTGCTGGAGAACTTCTTGAAGAAGTTCATCCCCGCCCTGTATAAGTCCCTGGGCGTGTATCTGCCCCTGATCACCACCAACTGCACCATCCTGGGCGTGACCATCCTGAACCTGGACAACGGCTATTCCTTCCCCGAGAGCATCGTCTGTGCCGCCGGCGCCGGTATCGGCTTCCTGGTGGCCATGGTCCTGTTCTCCGGCGTGCGCCGCAAGGTGGAGCAGGCCATCGTGCCCGAGTGCTTCAAGGGCCTGCCCATTACCCTGGTGGCCGCCGCTATGACGTCTCTGTCCTTCATGGGCTTCGGCGGCATTGTGGAAGCCATCTTCGGTGTGTGATAGGGAGGGGGAGTTAGTAGTATGAGTCCTATTTTAATGGCAATTATCGTTGTCACCGTCATCGGCCTGGTAGGCGCGGTGATCCTGGTGGCCGCCTCTATCTTCATGTATGTGCCCGTGGACGAGCGGGTGGAGAAGATCACCGCCGCTCTGCCCGGCGCCAACTGCGGCGCCTGCGGCTGCGCCGGCTGCGCCGACTACGCCAAGTGCGTGGTGGAAGAGGGCGCGCCCGTAAATAAGTGCGTCCCCGGCGGGGCCAAGGCCGCTGCCGCCATCGCCGAGATCATGGGTGTGGAGGCCGGCGCCTCCGTGGCCATGAAGGCCGTGGTGGGCTGCTCCGGCACCTGTGAGAAGACCGGCAAGCAGTTCGAGTTTGAGGGCATCCACAGCTGCCAGGCCGTGAAGGGCCTGTACAGCGGCGACGGCATGTGCAAGTACGGATGCCTGGGCTATGGCGACTGCGTGAAGGCCTGCCCCTTCGACGCCATCCACATCGTGGACGGCATCGCCAAGGTGGACCGGGCCAAGTGCGTGGGCTGCGGCGCGTGCGCTGCGGTGTGCCCCAACTCCGTCATCTCCGTCATTCCCGAGCACAAGCGCAAGCCCGTGGTCCTGTGCCAGAACAAGGACAAGGGCGGCGACACCCGCAAGGCCTGCACTGCGGGCTGCATCGGCTGCATGAAGTGCGCCAAGGCCTGCCCCAAGGAGGCCATCACCGTGGAGAACAACCTGGCCCACATCGACCAGGACAAGTGCGTGGGCTGCCAGCTGTGCGTGAAGGAGTGCCCCGTGGGCGTCATCCACGTGCCCGCCAACGAGTAAAAAGTCAATACTCCATAAAAAATTCCGTCTGCTCAAGGCAGACGGAATTTTTTTGTGATAAAGAGACCCTCTCCGTCCAGTGTGCGCACTGGCCACCTCCCCCAAAGGGGGAGGCAAGGAGGGGAGAGGTGCGTACTTGGCTCTCCCTGTGGGAGAGCTGGCACGGCGTGAGCCGTGACTGAGAGGGCAGTCAGCCCTCAGCGGTGTCAGGAGAAACGCTCTGGATGGAAGCCCGCCCGTCGATGGTCAAAGCGTAGGCGTCCAGAATGTCGGTCTCCTCCTCGCCGGGCAGGGCGTGGTCCAGGGTGATCCGGTCCCCGATATTCAGGGTGACGGCCTGGCGGTCCTGGGCGGCGGAGAGGGCATAGAACACGGTCTCGCCCTCCAGGCGAAGGAAGTAATAGGTGCTGCCGCTTAAAACGGCGGAGCGGATCTCGGCGATGGCGCCGCTGGCCTGGGTCTTGGGCAGCTCCTCCGGGGTGGTGACCCCCTTGTCAGAGAGCATCTGGATATAGGTCTGCTCGCAGGCGGAGACGGTGGCCCCGGTGGCCACCAGCTGATACTGGGCCACGTTGACCATGGCGTAGCTCTTCACCAGATTGGTGTTGTCCAGCAGGGGGATGAAATAGGTGGGCTCCCCGGCGATGTTCAGCAGCAGGGGGAAGGTGGACACATAGCCCAGGTCCTGGACCACGCCCTCGGCAGAGGCCCGGGCCGCCGCCTCCGTCGCGCCGGGGGCCTCGTAGAAGTGGGTCTCTTTGGTGCGCATGTTGCACAGCAAAAAGCCCAGGTTGGACTGGTCGGCGTTGGCGGAGGTCACACCGGTGTAGGCGTATACATCGTCGTTCATGGCGATGTAGTTATAGCCGTCGGTGGTGATGGTCACGTCCCGCTGGCCCAGCAGGGAGTTGATAAAGCCGTGGATCAGGGTGCCGTGGTAGTCATACTGCTGCATGATGAGCTCGGGCACATACAGGGTGTCCACCCAGGTGGGGACCTCCTTGTAATACTGGCACTGGCCGGTGATGGCGTCCACCAGCACCGCGCCCTGGATGTCCGTGCCCCCGAACAGGCCGATGGTCTTCACCACCCGGGGGGCGATCCACCAGGGGTGGCCGCTCTCGTCGATCTCAAACTCCGGGGTGGAGAACATCATGGTGGGGTAGTGGAAGCGCAGGTGCCGGACGATGTTCCGGTTCAGCGGCTCGGAGAAGGAGTATTTCATCCCCTGGGGCAGGCGGGTGACGGTGGCCTCCTGGGTGACCATGTCCACCACCACATAGGCGGGCAGGCCCTGGCCGCGGTTGGTCAGCCACTTGAACAGGTCGGCATAGGCGATGGGAGCCACCCGCACCGGACGGCCCTGATAGTTGATCTGGGTGGAGTCGCCGGAGTACTCGAACTGGCTGACCATGTCGCTGAGGGTGCCCATCTGCCGATCCCCCAGGAATTCGGCGGAGGTGCGGTCCAGGGTGGGGATCTCGTTGAAGGAGATCTGGGCCACGTCAGAGGCAAAGTCCCCGGTCTGCACCGTCAGCAGGTCCCGATAGGCCGCCGCCCGGAGCAGGGGCATGGAGACGACGTTGCCCACAGCGGCTATCACGACCACCGCCACAAACAGTAGTCCCACCGGCAGACAGCGGCTCTTGATGAATTTCAGCCACTCGCGGAGCTTCTCCTTGGGGGTGCGGATCACGTTGTCGTGGGGTGCGCCGGACAGGAGAAAGACGCAGACGACGTATACGGCGCACAGCAGGCCGAGAAAGCTGTAGAACTCCCCGGCGTGGGGGTTCAGGGCGGGCAGGGTGACATAGAAGTACCCAAAGCCCACCGCCGCCGTCACCGCCAGGCTGAGCAGGGTGCGCCCAAACCGGCTTTTGGGCAGGCGTATTCGATTGTGTGACAAAATAGACCTCCTTTAACGTGGGTGGATAGATGCTATATTAGGATACACGATTTTTCCGAAAAAAGCAAACCGGGCGGGCCATACAGGACCCGCCCGGGAATTTTGTCAGTTGTCTAGCGGGATGGCCCAGCTTTGCAGCAGGGCGGTGAGCTGGGGGGTGTAGTCCAGCGCTGCAATATAGTCATACTCCTGACTGGGCAGGGTCCCCAGGGGGAAATTTATCTCCAGACCATCCGGGAGAAAGACCAGATGGTCCGGCTGAAACGCCGCGATCATTTCAGCCTTCAGGGTAGGGCTCTCGGGTTTGGACAGGGAGACCAGGGCCTCCGGCACCTGCTCCGGCGAAATGGAGAACAGGGAGAGGGGGTCCAGCCGCGCCCCGGTCTCCCGGTCAAAGGCGTCCCCCAGGCGCAGCTCTGTTCCGGAGCCGTCATTGCTCAACAGGGTCACGGTGGTGAGGAAATATATGACCCGGCTGCTGGCGGCGCTGGGGGAGACAGTCCGCTCCACATAGAAGGGACGGAAGTCCGGGTTCGTCCGATAGTCCTGATAGGCCGTCTCCACCTGCTGCTTTATGTCGTACAGCAGACCCTGCCGGTCATAGTAGGCGGAGACCGCCTCCTGGGCCGCCGGGCTGAGATCATCGAAGCTGGCCACCCCGCCAACGGACACGTTTTCCGGGCCGGAGGGCGGGAGCTCCCGCAGCAGCTGCTTCCCGTCCCGCAGGCGGTAGATGTTGGAGGCGAAGGGACTGCTGTCATACTGTATCAGGTCGATCTCCGTCCCGTCGGACAGAGCAAAGACATTCTGCGTCACTTGGCCGATGATGGAGATCTGATCTGCGGAAAAAGCGGCCAGCGTTCTGCCATCCTGGGCGGTGAGGGTCTGGCGGCCCCTTTGGCAGAAGACGGAGACCACCACGCCCTCCGGCGGCTGGCGCAGGAAGTCCTCCGCCGACAGGGTGTCGCTGGGCAGGACGATGGCCTGTCCGGTCATCAGGACGCCGAAGCGGTCTCCCTCCTCCGTCTGCACCACAAAGGAGGAGAGACTGGTGTCCCCGTCCGTGCTCCACTCCACCACCTCGCCGGACAATTCAGTCAGACTGCCGTCAGAGTGTCCAAAGGCGAAGACCAAGAAGAGGATGAACAGGCCATAGATCAGGCAGACCAGGGCCAGCAGGCCGCTGACCAGGTGCAGGGTAGGGCGGCCCCTGCTTTTGAAAAACAGGACCGTGCAGAGGAAAAACAGCAGCAGGAAGAATGCCATGGCGCTCCGGCTGAGGAGCGGGGAGAGGAGAAGCTGAAACAGACCGGTGGCGGAAGTCATGGTCGGCTCCTTTCCAGATGTGGGTGGTCTCTTTTTCTTGATTATATCATGGGGGCCGAGGGGCGGGCAACAGGAAGTTTGGACGGGGCGGCAAAGCGCCCTTGCCAAACGGGGGGATTTCCTCTATAATATGGGACTAGAATGAGATCATGCGGCTGGGCCGCAGTAACGGAGGAAACAATATGCTGGATCAGAAGTATTTTGAGGAGATGGAGGCCAAGATCCCCAAGGGGAAGGTGCGCACCCGCTTTGCCCCCTCTCCCACGGGATATATGCACGTGGGCAATCTGCGCACCGCCCTGTATACCTGGCTTATCGCCCGGAACGCCGGGGGCACCTTTATCCTGCGCATCGAGGACACCGACCAGGGCCGGCTGGTGGAGGGCGCCACCGACGTGATCTACCGCACCCTGGCCGAGTGCGGCCTGGACCACGACGAGGGTCCCGATGTGGGCGGCCCCGTGGCCCCCTATATCCAGTCTCAGCGCCGGGACACCTATGGCAAGTACGCCAAGCTGCTGGCGGAGAAGGGCCACGCCTACTACTGCTTCTGCGAGAAGTGCGAGTCGGAGGAGGACTCCGGCGACTTTGCCCGCGCTGCCGACCCCTGCCGGGACCTGCCTTTGGAGGAGGCCCTGGCCCGCGTGGAGGCGGGGGAGCCCTATGTCATCCGCCAGAAAATTCCCCAGGAGGGCTCCACCACCTTCCACGACGCCATCTTCGGGGACATCACCGTGGAGAATAAGACCCTGGACGACCAGGTGCTGCTCAAGCGGGACGGCCTGCCCACCTATAACTTTGCCAACGTCATCGACGACCACCTGATGGGCATCACCCATGTGGTCCGGGGCAGCGAGTATCTGTCCTCCGCCCCCAAGTATGACCTGCTGTATCGGGCCTTCGGCTGGGACGTGCCCGTGTACGTCCACTGCTCTCCCGTCATGCGGGACGCTCAGAACAAGATGTCCAAGCGCCACGGCGACCCCTCTTACGAGGACCTGCGGGCCCAGGGCTTCCTCACCGAGGCCATTTTGAACTATGTGGCCCTGCTGGGCTGGTCCCCCCGGGGCGACATCGCGGAGCAGGAGGTGTTCTCCCTCCAGGAGCTGGCCAAGGCCTTTGACCTGGCGGGCATGTCCAAGTCCCCCGCCATCTTCGACATCGAGAAGCTGACCCACTTCAACGCCATCTATCTCCGGGCCATGACCCCGGAGGCCTTTGCCGACGCGGCCCGGCCCTATATCCGCCAGGCGGTGCAGCGGGAGGACATCTCCGTCGACGACATCGCCGCCCTGCTCCAGGCCCGGTGCGAGAAGCTCACCGACATCCCCGAGAAGGTGGACTTCTTCCAGGCCCTGCCCGAGTATGACGCGGAGCTGTTCACCAACAAGAAGTCCAAGACCAACCCCGAGGTGTCCAAGCGGATGCTGGAGGCGGCCATTCCCATGCTGCGCCAGCTGCCCGACTGGACCCAGGACGCCATCCACGACGGACTGGTGGACCTGGCCGCCCAGCTGGAGGTAAAGAACGCCACCCTGATGTGGCCCGTGCGCATCGCCGCTGCGGGCAAGGCCGTCACCCCCGGCGGCGCGGTGGAGATCTGCCGCATCCTGGGCCGGGAGGAGACCCTGAAGCGCCTGGAGCTGGGGCTGGAGAAGCTGAAGTAAATTTAAGAGAGAAAAACCCTCGCTGTCGCCAAAATTTTGCGGCAGCGAGGGTTTTGTAAAAAGACGGATTGCCGCGTCGGCGCTTTGCGCCTCCTCGCAATGACAGGTTTTCGGGACGGTGCTGTTTTGACGCAGCAGCCGATTTTTTGTCATTGCGAGGAGCGCAGCGACGCGGCAATCCGTTTCTTACTGTTTTCGATATACGTGGATATCAAATCCCGCCTGGCAGTCCAACTGCTCCAGAGCGGACAGACGGTCTACGCCCTCTTTTGGGGTCTTCCAGGCGTAGGGGGTCATGCCGAACAGGGCCATGATGTCCTGATTGGAGGAGAGGGACAGGGTGCAGCGGACCTGGTCCGCCCCCTGCCAGACAAAGCCGGGGTAGTCCTCCCGCTTCACCGGGTTCTCATAGGGCCTGGCATAGAGCACCTGCTTCATCTCCCACAGGTGCCGGGCGGAGGGCACCACATAGCAGAACAGCCCGCCGGGGCGCAGCACCCGGAAAAACTCCGTCGGGGCCAGTGGGGAGAACACGTTCACCAGGGCGTCCACGCTCTCGTCGGCCAGGGGCAGGTGATAGACGGAGGCCACGGCGAATTCCCCCTGGGGCAGGCGCTTGGCCGCCCGGCGCAGGGCGAATTTAGAGATATCTACTCCGGCGAGCCTGGGCACACACCCGGCGGCGGTCAGGGCCTGATACAGCCCGGCGGTGTAGTACCCCTCGCCGCAGCCGCTGTCCAGCAGAGCGGGGGAGGGGAGGGCCTTGCACTCCTCCGCCACCCGGGCACACAGGGCATCCCGCAAAGGGGCGTAGTAGCCCCGGTCCAGAAAGGCGGAGCGGGCGGCCACCATGGCCTTGTCATCCCCGGGATTTTTGGAGTGCTTTCGGTTGGCGGGGAGCAGATGGGTATAGCCGGCCGCGGCCACGTCGAAGCAGTGGCCGCCGGGGCAGAGATAGCCCTGCTCCTCCCGCGTCAGGGGGGCGGAGCACAGGGGGCATCGGAATAAGCTTGTCACATGGTTCACCTCAACTACCATTATGGCGTGAAACGGAGAAAATGGCAAGCCCGATTTCGTCCGGCAAAACAGGTTCCGGCGGAATAAAATGAAAAATTTTGTGATTCCCCCTATGCAAACGGATAGAATTATATTAGAATAGACCGTAAGAAAACAGACAGGAGTGGTTCCAATGGAGCAACCTAAGTATAAACGAGTGCTGCTGAAGATCAGCGGCGAGGCCCTGGCGGGCGACGCCTCCCGTGGGCTGGACTTTCATGTGATCGGCCAGGTGTGCGACGTCGTCAAGCGCTGCGTAGAGCTGGGCGTTCAGGTGGGCGTGGTCGTAGGCGGCGGCAACTTCTGGCGGGGCGTGAAGGACGGCGGCGACCAGATGGAGCGGGTCCGGGCCGACCACATGGGCATGCTGGCCACCGCCATCAACGCCCTGGCCGTGGCCGACGTGCTGGAGCAGAAGGGCGTGGAGGTCCGGGTACAGACCGCCATCGAGATGCGGGCCATGGCCGAGCCCTATATCCGCTCCCGTGCCATCCGGCACCTGGAGAAGGGCCGCGTGGTCATCTTCGGCTGCGGCACCGGAAACCCCTTCTTCTCCACCGACACCGCCGCCGTGCTGCGGGCCGCCGAGATCGACGCGGACGTGATCCTGCTGGCCAAGAACATCGACGGTGTCTACTCCGCCGACCCCAAGGTGGACCCCGCCGCCGTGAAGTATGAGACCATCACCTATGACGACGTGCTGGCCCAGCACCTGAAGGTGATGGACTCCACCGCCACCTCCCTGTCCATGGACAACAAGATCCCTGTGCTGCTGTTCGCGCTGAAGGACCCGGAGAACATCCTGCGGGCCGTGATGGGCGAGAAGATCGGCACGGTGGTGGGCGGCTGACGCCCATTTTAAAAGTTCCAGGCGCGGCCTGGGATAGAAGAAAGGAAGTCGAGACCATGAGTCCTGAGATCAAGAATTATGATGAGAAAATGCTGAAGACCATCGAGGTGGTCAAGGCCAACTTCGCCTCCGTCCGGGCGGGCCGTGCCAACGCCGGCGTGCTGGATCGCATCACCGTGGAGTATTACGGCACTCCCACTCCCCTGAACCAGGTGGCCGCCGTCAGCTCCCCCGACCCCCGCACCCTGGTCATCCAGCCCTGGGACGGTTCTCTGCTGAAGGCCATCGAGAAGGCCATCCAGACCTCTGACCTGGGCATCAACCCTCAGAACGACGGCCGTGTGCTGCGCCTGGCCTTCCCCCAGCTCACCGAGGAGCGCCGCAAGGAGCTGACCAAGCAGGTGAAGAAGTATGGCGAGGAGGGCAAAGTCGCCGTGCGGAACATCCGCCGGGACGCCATGGACGAGATCAAGAAGAAGACCAAGAAGTCTGAGATCACCGAGGACGACCAGAAGAACCTGGAGAAGGAGCTTCAGGACCTGACCGACAAGCGGTGCAAGGAGATCGACGAGCTGACGGCCAAGAAGGACAAGGAACTGATGGCGGTCTGACCGAATGACAAGCTTCCCCCAAGGGGGAAGAGGGGTGCAGAATGCGGGGGTGGCTCTGTGTTCTGCATCCTTTCTGTCTATTAAATTGAAGAGGATGTCGGAGACATATGCCATTTTTTAAATCAAAAGAGGAGCAGGGGCCAAAGGTAGATTTTGAACACCTGCCCCGCCATGTGGCCATCATCATGGACGGAAATGGCCGGTGGGCCAAGCGCCGGGGACTGCCCCGCACCGCCGGGCACGCCGCCGGGGCGGAGACCTTCCGCCGGGTGGCCACCTATTGCAAGGAGATCGGCCTGGACTATCTCACCGTGTACGCCTTTTCCACCGAGAACTGGAAGCGCCCGGCGGAGGAGGTCTCCGCCATCATGGGTCTGCTGAAAAAGTATCTGCTGGAGGCCATCGGCAAGATGGAGCGGGACCGGGTGAAGATGGAGTTCTTCGGGGACCTGTCCCCCCTGACGCCGGAGCTGCGGGAGCTGATCGAGCGCACCCGGGAGATCTCCAGGCACTACGAGGGCTGCCAGGTGAACATCTGCCTGAACTACGGCGGGCGGGACGAGATCCTGCGGGCCGCCCGGGACTTTGCCCGGGACTGCGCCCAGGGGAAGGCCGACCCGGACAGCCTGACGGAGGAGCAGTTTTCGGGAAAGCTCTTTTCTAAAGGGGTGCCCGACCCGGACCTGATCATCCGCCCCAGCGGGGAGCTGCGCCTTTCTAACTTCCTGCTGTGGCAGGCGGCCTATGCGGAGTTCTATTTCACCGACGTGCTGTGGCCCGACTTCTCCAACGAGGAGCTGCTGCGGGCCATCGCCGATTTTCAGGGCCGCAAGCGGCGGTTTGGAGGTGTGTGAGCCATGCTGACGCGGATCATTGTGGCGGTGGTGCTGGCCCCATTCTTTTTCTGGGTGCTTCTGGCCCCGCCCACCCTGTGCCTGGCCCTGCTCATGTCTGTTATTTGCGCCCTGGCCAGCTATGAGCTGCTGAAGGCCACCCAGGTGGCCCACCACAACCTGATGTATGTCTTTACCGCCCTGGCGGCGGTGGTCGTCCCCCTGGGCTATTGGTCCGGCTATGGCAGCCTGGTCACCCGGGCTGTGGCCCTGATGCTGATGAGCGCCCTGTTCTTTGTGGCCATCCTCCGGTATGACGAGGAGAAGCCCCTGGGGCTGGAGCAGGTGATGGTGTGCATGTTCGGCGGACTGCTGATTCCCATGTTCCTGTCCTCCCTCATCGTGCTGCGGGGGATGGAGCATGGCCGGTGGCTGGTGCTGCTGCCCGTCATCTGCGCCTTTCTCACCGATGCGGGGGCCTATTTCGCCGGGGTGTTCCTGGGCCGCCACCGGGGCATCACCCGGGTCAGCCCCAACAAGTCTCTGGAGGGCTATATCGGCGGCATTCTGTCCGGGGCGGTGTTCCTGCTGCTGTACGGCCTGGCCCTGCAGCGCTTCGCTGGGCTGACGGTGTCCCTGCCCGTTCTGGCTCTGTACGGCCTGCTGGGCAGCGCCGTCACCGAACTGGGGGACCTGTCCTTCTCCCTCATCAAGCGGCAGTATGGCATTAAAGATTACGGCCATCTGCTGCCCGGCCACGGCGGGATGCTGGACCGGTTCGACTCTATGACGTTTGCCGCGCCCATGCTGCTGCTGTTGGTAGAGATCATCCCCGCTTTTTAACGGCGCAGAAACGGCGGGGCAGAAGGAGTTTACTATGTCAAAACGAATTTCACTGTTAGGGTCCACCGGCTCCATCGGGCGGCAGACCCTGGACGTTATCGACGCCTGCGGCATGGAGGTGGCTGCCATCACGGCCAACTCCAGCGTGGACCGGCTGGAGGAGCAGGCCCGGCGCTATCACCCGGAACTGGCGGTGCTCATGGACGAGAAGGCCGCCGACGACCTGAAGGTGCGCCTGGCCGACACCCCGGTGAAGGTGCTCTCCGGCATGGACGGCCTGCTGGAGGCCGCCGCCCTGCCCAGCGCGGACACGGTGCTCACCGCTGTTGTCGGCATGGTAGGTCTGCGGCCCACCCTGGCCGCCATCCGGGAGGGCAAGCGCATCGCCCTGGCGAATAAAGAGACCCTGGTGTGCGCCGGCGACCTGGTGATGGAGGAGGCCCACGACTTCGGCGCGGAGATCCTCCCCGTGGATTCCGAGCACTCGGCCCTGTTTCAGTCTCTGGAGGGCAACCGGGACCGGGGTCAGGTGAAGCGCCTGATCCTCACCTGCTCCGGCGGGCCCTTCTTCGGAAAGACAACTGAGGAATTGCAGCGTGTGACAAGGGAGGACGCCTTACACAACCCTAACTGGTCCATGGGGGCCAAGATCACCGTGGACTCCGCCAGTCTGATGAACAAGGGGCTGGAGGTCATCGAGGCCATGCACCTCTATCACATGCCGGCAGAAAAAGTTTCTATCGTGGTCCACCGGGAGAGTATCATTCACTCCCTGGTGGAATACTGTGATAATGCCATGATCGCCCAGCTGGGCTCGGCGGACATGCGCCTGCCCATCCAGTATGCCCTCACCTGGCCCCGGCGGGTGCCCGGTCCGGCCAAGGAGCTGGACCTGTGGAACTGCGGGCCGCTGACCTTTGCCCACCCGGATCTGGACACCTTCCGATGCCTGAAGCTGGCCCTGGACGCGGCCAGGACCGGGGGCACGGCGGGGGCCATCCTCAACGGTGCCAACGAGGCGGCGGTGGCCCAGTTCCTGGCGGGCAAGATCCGCTTCCTGGAGATCGCCGACAAGGTGCAGCGGGCCATGGAGACCGTCCCGGTGATTCAGGACCCCAGCCTCACCGACGTGCTGGAGGCGGACGCCGCCGCCCGGGAGGCCGCCCGGTAAGCCCACCGGCCCTTTTTCACTGGAGGTACTATGTTTTATATCATTCTCGCCATCCTCATTTTCGGCGTTCTCATCGCCACCCACGAGCTGGGGCACTTTGCCACCGCCAAGCTGCTGGGGGTGAAGGTGAACGAGTTCTCCATCGGCATGGGTCCCGCCATTTTCAAGTGGGAGAAAGGGGAAACCCTTTACAGCCTTCGCCTGCTGCCTGTGGGCGGCTACTGCGCCATGGAGGGGGAGGACGACGACTCGGCGGACCCCCGGGCCTTTGGCCGGGCCGCCACCTGGAAGAAGATCGTCATCCTGTGTGCCGGGGCGGCCATGAACTTCCTCACCGCTCTGCTGCTGGTGCTGATTTTGTACCTGCCCCAGCAGGGGAAGGTGGTGGAGACCTATGGCGGGCCCATCGACGGCTATGGCACGGAGAGCTGCGGCCTGGAGCCGGGGGACCGGTTTTTGAAGGTGGACGGCCACGCCGTGCTGGTGTACGGCAACGCCCGGCTCTATCTGGACCGGGCGGGGGATACGGTGGACTTTGTGGTGGAGCGCAATGGGGAAAAGGTCCGGCTGGACGGGGTGGCGCTGCCACGGCAGCAGCGCACCGACGAGAAGGGCAACGTGACCAATCTCCGGGGCATCACCATGAGCCGGGAGGTGGAGCCTCTGAACCTGCCTGGCCGGGTGGTCTATGCCTGGAACACGGGGATGGACTTTGTCCGTCTGGTGTGGCTGAGCCTGGGCGACCTGGTCCGGGGCGCGGTGGGCCTGCGGGACCTGTCCGGCCCGGTGGGCATCGTGGACACCATGACGGAGGCGGGCTCCTCGGCCCAGACCCCCTACGCCGCCTTCTACACCCTGACCTATTTCACCGCCCTGATTGCCGCCAACCTGGCGGTGATGAACCTGCTGCCCCTGCCCGCCCTGGACGGGGGACGGGTGCTGTTTTTGGTGCTGAACGGTGTGCTGTACGGGCTGTTCCGCAAGAAGATCCCCCCTCAGTATGAGGGATATGTGCATATGGCCGGTCTGGCCGCCCTGATGGCGCTGATGGTGGTAGTCACCCTCAGCGATGTGGGCAAGCTGCTGGGCCGCTGAACACTTGCCGCTGTCCGCAGGCCTCCGGGTCTGCGGGCAGCGGCCTTGAAGAGAAGAAAAGGGAGCGTGTGACCATGACAAAGCAAATTCACGTGGGCAAGGTGGCGGTGGGCGGAGGGGCCCCAGTGTCCATCCAGTCTATGACCAACACCCGCACCGACGACGTCCAGGCGACCTTAAAGCAGATTCGCACCCTGGCCGCCGCCGGGTGCGACATCATCCGGGTGGCCGTGCCCGACATGGCCGCCGCCCGGGCCGTGGCCAAGATCAAGGAGGAGAGTCCCCTGCCCGTGGTGGTGGATATCCACTTTGACTATAAGCTGGCCCTGGAGGCCATCGCCGCCGGGGCGGACAAGGTCCGCATCAATCCGGGCAACATCGGCGGGGAGGACCGGGTGAAGGCGGTGGCCGACGCCTGCCGGCAGCGGGGCATCCCCATCCGCATCGGCGTGAACGGCGGCTCATTGGAGAAGGACATTCTGGCCAAATACGGCCACGTCTGCCCAGAGGCCATGGTGGAGTCCGCCTTTGGCCACATCCGCCTGCTGAACAAGTTCGACTTTGACGACATCTGCGTGTCCTTGAAGTCCTCCAGCGTGCCCATCACCATGAAAGCCTATCAGCTGATGAGCCGAGAAAGTGATTATCCTTTACATATCGGCGTGACCGAGGCGGGCACCGTGCGCATGGGGACGCTGAAATCCGCCGTGGGCATCGGCGGCCTGCTGGCCCTGGGGGTGGGGGACACCATGCGGGTGTCCCTGTCCGCTGACCCGGTGGAGGAGGTCTATGCCGCCCGGGACATTCTCAAGGCCGCCGGTATCCGCAAGGACGGGGCGGAGCTGGTGTCCTGCCCCACCTGCGGGCGCACCCGTATCGACCTCATCTCCCTGGCCAACGAGGTGGAGCAGCGGCTGAAGACGGTGGACAAGCCCATCACCGTGGCCGTGATGGGCTGCGTGGTCAACGGCCCCGGGGAGGCCTCCGCCGCCGACTGCGGCATCGCCGGGGGCGTGGGGGAGGGCCTGCTGTTCAAAAAGGGCCAGATCATCAAAAAGGTCCCCCAGGACCAGTTGGTGGACGAGCTGTTCCGCCTGATCGACACCCTGTAACACACTGCATCCACAAGGAGGGACACCATGTCCAAAGTGATCCCATTTTTAGAGATGTTCTCCGCCCTGCGGCGGTGGACGGAGCTGGCCAATGCCGTGGAGCCCTGGCAGATCACCTCCGTGGTGCTGAGTCGCGCCCAGCGCAGCGCCGATATCCGGGTCTCCGGCGCGGCGGGGGCCGGACCCAACCTGGTGCGGGAGGCGGAGGAGACCATCTGCCGGGCCTATGCCATGAACAGCGTGAAGATCTCCTGCACCCAGCCCGCGCCCCAGCTGGAGCGGCCCGCCGCGCCCAAGGCCCAGGAGCCTGCGAAAGCTGCGCCCGCGCCCAAACCCCAGGCGGAGCCAAAAACAAAAGTGGAGCCGAAAGCAAAAGCGGAGCCGAAACCGGAGCAGGGGGACCCCTTCGCCCGCAGCGAGGCCATCCGCCGGGCGGCCATGGAGCGCTCCTCCGTCCGCCCCGCCGCCCACGCCGAGCGGAAGAGCAAAGGCGAGGCCATCTTTGGCCGGGCGGTGACCAAACGGCCCACCCCCATGAACGAGCTGGAGCTGGACATGGGCGTGGTGGTGGTGGAGGGCGATGTGTTCGCCGTGGACCACAAGGAGCTGAAAAAGCGGGGGGCCTGGGTGGTGGCCTTTGACCTGACCGACTACACCGGGTCCATCCGGGTGAACAAGTTCTTCCCAGGGGACGAGGGCAAGCCCATCGTGGACGGGGTGAAGAAGGGGATGCACCTGAAGGTCCAGGGGCGGCTGAACATGGACCGCTTCTATGGCGACATGGTGCTGGAGCCCATGGCCATCACCACCGCCCCCCAGGAGCAGCGCCAGGACACCGCCCCGGAGAAGCGGGTGGAGCTGCATCTGCACACCAACATGTCCGCCATGGATGCCCTGACGGCGGTGGGCTTTAAGACCGACTCGGTCATCGGCTCGGACAAGAACGTGGTCAAGCGGGCGGAGCGGTGGGGCCACCCCGCCATCGCCATCACCGACCACGGCGTGGCCCACGCCTTCCCCAACGCCAAGCACTCGGCCAAGAACATCAAGATATTGTTCGGCGTGGAGGCCTATTATATCAACGACGTGGACGACCGGGTGGTGGTCCACGGCCAGCCCGATCAGCCCTTTGACGACGAGATCGTCTGTTTTGACATCGAGACCACCGGCCTGGACCGGCGGCGGGAGGTCATCATCGAGATCGGCGCAGTGGTGCTGAAGCATGGAGAGGTGGGGGAGCGGTTCAACACCTTTGTCGCCCCCGGGCGCATCCTGGACCCGAAGATCATTCAGCTCACCGGCATCACCGATGAGATGCTGGAGGGAGCCCCCAGCCAGGAGGAGGCCCTGCGGGCCTTTCTGGACTTTGTGGGGGACCGGCCCCTGGCCGCCCACAATGCGGACTTTGACATGGGCTTTATCTCCGCCGGGTGCCGGAAATACGGCATCCCCTTTGAGAATCCCTCCATCGACAGCCTGATCCTGGCCCAGAATCTGCTGCCCGACCTGGGCAAGTATAAGCTGGACATCGTGGCCGAGCACCTTCAGCTGCCCGCCTTCAACCACCACCGGGCCAGCGACGATGCGGCCACCGTGGCCTATATGCTGCCCCACTTCTTCCGCAAAATGGAGCAGCTGGGGCTGCACAACTTAAAAGACATCAACCCCTATATGCCCAAGCTCCGCCGTGGCGGCAAGGCCCGGCGGCAGCCCAAGCACCTGATCGTGCTGGCCAAGAACAACACCGGTCTGCGCAACCTGTATAAGCTCATCTCCCTGTCCCAGCTGGAGCACTTCAAGCGCTATCCCATCATGCCCAAGTCCCTCATCAACGAGAACCGGGAGGGGCTGATCATCGGCTCGGCCTGCGAGGCGGGGGAGCTGTTCCGGGCGGTGGTGGATGGCAAGGACTGGGCGGAGCTGAAGCGCATCGCCGCCTGGTATGACTATCTGGAGATCCAGCCCATCTGCAACAACATGTTCATGCTGCGCAAGGGCATGGTCCGGTCAGAGGAGGAGCTGCGGGACTTTAACCGCACCATCGTCCGCCTGGGGGAGGAGCTGGGCAAACCGGTGTGCGCCACCGGCGACGTCCACTTTCTGGACCCGGAGGACGAGGTATACCGCCACATTTTGCTGGCGTCCAAGGGCTTTGACGACGCGGACTCGCCCCTGCCCATCTATTTCAAGACCACCGACGAGATGCTGAAGGAGTTCTCCTACCTGGGCAAGGAGAAGGCCTATGAGGTGGTGGTGAAGAACACCAACTTCATCGCCGACTGCTGCGACCCCATCGAGCCCCTGCCCCAGGGTCTGTTCGCCCCCAAGCTGGAGGACTCTGACGGGGAGCTGAAGCGCCTGGTGTGGGGTAAGGCCCACGAGCTGTATGGCGAGGAGCCGCCCCAGATCGTGGTGGACCGCATCAACGCCGAACTCTATGACATCATCCGCTGCAAGTATGACGTCATCTATATGTCCGCCCAAAAGCTGGTGCAGAACTCCCTGGAGCACAGCTATCTGGTTGGCTCCCGCGGCTCCGTGGGTTCATCCCTGGTGGCCTTTATGTCGGGCATCACAGAGGTAAATTCCCTGCCCGCCCACTATCGCTGCCCCAAGTGCAAGCACACCGACTTTGACTATGCCCAGGACCTGGCCCACCCCTATGGCTGCGGCGCGGACATGCCCGACGCCGTCTGTCCCGTGTGTGGGACGCCCTATGTAAAGGACGGCTTTAACATCCCCTTCGAGACGTTTTTGGGCTTTGGCGGCGACAAGGTCCCCGATATTGACCTGAACTTCTCCGGCGAGTATCAGTCCAGCGCCCACAAGTATACCTTCGAGCTGTTCGGCCAGACCCACGTGTTCCGGGCCGGGACCATCGGCGCGGTGGCGGAAAAGACGGCCTATGGCTATGTGAAGCACTATCTGGACGAGCGGGGCCTGGTGGTGTCCAAGGCGGAGGAGAGCCGCCTGGCCCTGGGCTGCACCGGCGTGAAGCGCACCACCGGCCAGCACCCTGGCGGCATGGTGGTCATCCCCCAGGACAACGAGATCTACGACTTCTGCCCCGTGCAGCACCCCGCCGACGACCCCAACAGCGAGATCGTCACCACCCACTTTGAATATCACTCCATGGAGTCTAACCTGCTGAAGCTGGACATGCTGGGCCACGATGACCCCACCATGATCCGTATGCTGGAGGACCTGACCGGGGTGAACGCCCGCCAGATCCCCCTGGACGACAGGGACACCATGTCCATCTTCCAGTCCTCCAAGGTCCTGGGCTATGAGAACGACAAGGTGCTGGGCCCCACCGGCGGCACCGCCATCCCAGAGTTCGGCACCACCTTCGTCCGGGGGATGCTGGAGGACACCCAGCCCAACCAGTTCGATATTCTGGTCCGTCTGTCCGGCTTCTCCCACGGCACCGACGTGTGGCTGGGCAACGCGAAGGACCTGATCACCTCGGGCACGGCCAAGGTCAGCGAGGCCATCGGCTGCCGGGACGATATCATGCTCTTCCTCATCTCCAAGGGGATGCCCCCCCAGCGCTCCTTCAAGATCATGGAGGCGGTGCGAAAGGGCCGTGGCCTGCCCCCCGGGGCGGAGGACGAGATGCGGGCGGCTGGCGTGCCCGAGTGGTACATCGGCTCCTGCAAAAAGATCGCCTATCTGTTCCCCAAGGCCCACGCCGTGGCCTACGTGATGATGGCTTTCAGGATCGCCTGGTTCAAGGTCCACCGGCCCCTGGCCTTCTACGCGGCCTATTTCTCCATCCGGGCCAAGGCCTTTGACGAGGCCTTTATGTGCCGGGGCATGGATGTGTGCCAGCAGAAGATGCGCCAGATCATCGCCAAGGACAAGGAGGCCACCGCCGTGGAGCAGGACATGCTCACCACCCTGGAGGTGTGCTATGAGTTCTATCTCCGGGGCTTCACCTTCCAGCGCATGGACCTCTATCAGTCCGAGGCCATCCGCTTCACCGTGGACGAGGAGCATAAGGCCCTGCGGCCCCCCTTCGTGTCCGTGGCCGGACTGGGGGAGACGGCGGCCCTGTCCCTGGCCGAGGCCCGGAAGGGCCGGCAGTTCATCTCCGTGGAGGAGGTGTCCGCCGCCTGCCCCAAGGTCTCCAAGACCCACATCCAGCTGCTGAAGGAGGCCGGGACCTTCGGCGACCTACCCGAGACCAGCCAGATGAATTTGTTTTCTATGTTTTGATACCTGTCATTCCAAGTTTACGGATTGCCGCGTCGGCCCGCTGGGCCGCCTCGCAATGACAGGACTTAGACCCTCCGTCGTGTTTTGGATACGGCGGAGGGCCTTTTACATAAATTTCCGAAAAACGACCCGTTTCCCTTGACGGGGCGGGCGAGACATGGTACAAATGAGGTGAGACACGGCGAAACCGGACAACGGGGGAGGGGAGAAGCACATGGAGCCTGTGGAACTTGCACAAGAGCCGAAGACAAAACTGCGCCATGGCCGGACCGCCCTCCGCCTGCTGAGCTTCCCGGTCCTGCTGGTTTATTTGGAGCTGGTCCTGCGGCTGTACATGGGCCTGCGCCCGGATTATCTGCCGGTGGTCCTGCCCTTTGCCCTGTCCGGCGGGTCCCTGCTGGCCGGACTGACGGCGGTGTTCCCCCGGCGGGGGAACGGGATCTTATTCCGCCTGCTGGCGCTGCTGCTGTGCCTGGTTTACGCCGGGGAGCTGCTGGCCAAGCAGATCTTGCAGACCTATTACCCACTGACGACTTTAGCCACTGCGGCGGACAACCGCCTGGGGGACTACAGCGGGGTCATCCTCACCGCCATGGGGGAGAACTGGGCTGTTCTGGCGGCGCTGATTTTACCCGGACTGCTGCTGAGTTTGTTCGCCGGGCGGCTCATAGACTTCGCGCCCCGCCGGGGCCGGTATCTGGCGGCGGTGCTGCTGACGGCGGCGGCCCTCCACCTGCTGGGCCTGGGGGCGCTGGCCCTGCCCTGGCAGGGGGATATGACCCCGGGGCGGCTATACCAGATGGACACAGAGACGGATGACCAGGTGGAGCAGCTGGGGCTGTTCACCACCCTGCGGCTGGACATCAAGCACCTGTTTCTCCCGCCCAAGATCACCCCAGACCGGGATTTTGAAGTGATGGCCCCCATAGAGCCGGAGCCGGACGGCTCCTCCTCCCAGCCCCAAGGCGGGGGAGAGGAGGGCCCGGGGGAGCCGCAGATCGACACCTCTCCCAACGTCCTGGACGTGGACCTGGCCGCCCTGGGAGAGGAGAGCGGGGACGAGGAGATCAAGTGGCTGGCGGACTACTTTGCCAGCGCCGCCCCCACGAAAAAGAACGAGTACACCGGCATGTTCGCCGGGTACAACGTCATTCAGATCGTGCTGGAGGGCTTCTCCGGCTATGCCATCGACCCGGAGCTGACCCCTACCTTATATAAACTGTCTACCCAGGGCTTTGTGTTTTCCAATTATTACACCACCCTGCACTATACCAGCACCTCCAACGGGGAGTGCCAGACCCTGCTGGGGCTCTACCCCAAAAGCGGCAACCCCATCACCATGAAACGCACCGGCCAGCTGGGGACCAGCCTGCCCTTCACCCTGGCCCAGCAGCTGGGGCGGGTGGGCTATCTCACCCTGGGCTACCACGGCAACTATGATATGTATGGCCGCCTGACCTCCCACACCAACCTGGGCTATGACTGGCGGCAGTATCAGTCCGGTCTGGAACTGGAGATGCAGGGGGATCAGCCCGCCTGGCCCCAGCGGGACAGCTATGTGGTGGAGGCCAGCACCGACGATTTCGTCAACAGCCACCGGCCTTTCCACGTCTACTATCTCACCATCAGCGGCCACATGCCCTATTCCGACAACCGGGTGGTGGCCCCCTATCGGGATATCGTCCGCGCCCTGCCCTACAGCGCCGTCACCCAGAACTATGTGGCCACGGTGATGGAGGCGGACCGGGCTTTAAAATGCCTGCTGGACAAGCTGGAGGCGGCGGGCAAGCTGGACCGGACGCTGATCGCAGTCACCGGGGACCACATCCCCTATTTCAACATCGACGTGCTGGAGGAACTGGCCGGGAAGAAGTTCGGCAGCTCCGACGCCATCCAGGCCCTGAACGAGTCGGCCATCGACTTTGACGTATATAAAAACACCCTGATCCTGTGGTCGGCCAGCATGACCCAGCCGGTCCCGGTGGACAAGGTGTGCTGCCAGGTGGACATTCTGCCCACCCTGTCCAATCTGCTGGGGCTGCCATACGACTCCCGGATGCTGGCCGGGCGGGACGTTCTGTCTGACAGCGAGGGGCTGGTGGTGTTCTCCTCCCGCAGCTGGAGGTCGGACCGGGGGTTCTATGACCGTTATGCCCGGTCCTTCACCCCCGCCCCCGGGGTGGAGATGACGGCGGAGGAGCAGGCGGCCTATGTGGCGGCCACGAAAAAGCGGGTGGGCTATCTGCTGGACAGCACGCCCCTGATCGTGGAGCACGATTTTTACAGTCTGCTGCCCCGGTACATTACCTCCAACCAGGGAGAAAACCGGGAAGATTGATTTTTTCCCCGCTGCGTGGTATCATAACCGTGATCCGGTGGAACGCGCCGGATCGGGAAAGGATGTGTTTTTTCATGCGAACACCTTATGAAGAGGAGCGCAGCTACTACGCCCAGGGCCAGGTGGAGTCCCTGAACGAGTATATGACCCGGACCTTCCTGTGGATGGTGCTGGGCCTGATGATCACCTTCGGCCTGGCGGTGCTGGGCTGGATGACCAACGCCACCTTGTGGCTTCTGTATCACGTACCCGGCTTCCACCTGATCGTGCTGGTGGTCACCCTGATCATGGCTTTTACTATGGTCAGCCGCATCGAGCGCATGTCGGTGGGCGCGGCACGGGGCGTGTTCCTGGCCTATTCCGTGCTGTTTGGCTTTACCATGTCCTGCTATCTGTATCTCTATGAGCTGCCCAGCCTGATCTTCGTCTTCCTGGCCACGGCGGTCTACTTCGCCGCCCTGTCCGCCTATGGCTGGCTGACCCACCGGGACCTGTCCAGCATCGGCAGCATCCTGACGGTGGGGCTGATCTTCCTCATCATCTGCGGCGTCATTCTGCTGTTTGCCCCCGGCCTGGTCATGCTGGACCGGCTGGTGTGCATCGCGGGCATCGCCATCTTCCTGGCATTCACCGCCTATGACACCCAGAAGATCCGCGCCATGTACAGCTACTACGCCGGATACCCCGACATGCTGGAGAAAGCCTCCGTCTTCTCCGCCCTTCAGTTGTATCTGGACTTTTTGAATCTGTTCCTGTATCTGCTGCGGTATGTGGGGAAGAGGAGAAATTAAATCAATTAAAGAGCATAAAATACCGTGTGGGTCGATCAAGGCTCACACGGTATTTTTAGTTTTATTTTTGGGGACGGGGGGTTGTTTCGCCCTCGGGCACCCCGTTACAGGCAGGCCGGGCTTCCCGGGAGCAGAGGCGCGTCGCTTTTGCCACCAAAGCAGGGGCTGATTTTTCTGAGCGGAGCGGCAGCGGGCGGGGGTAGGACCGGACATCTAAGTCTTTTCCCGCGCCGAACAGGTCTGGGAAAGGTCTCCGGAATGCGTCCCAATGGGGACCGGGGCCGCAGCCCCGGCGAACTTTGGGTACTTTCCTTCGCTGGAAAGTACCTCGCCCGGGGGCGAAACATCCCCTCGTCCTAATCCCGACCAGCTTGCATATATATCTAGGGAAGGAGAGGAGGGAGGACCATGACACTGGACATGTCAGGCGGCGGGACGCTCTCTGTTCGGGAGGACGGCCTGCGGGTGTATCTGGAGGCCCGGCGGGAGCCGGACGGGCTGGGATTATATAAGGTGTGGCTCACCGGCCAGGGGGGCGGGCGCTTTCTGCTGGGCACCCTGGCCCCGGAGGGGGAGGGGCTGCGGCTGCGGCGGAACCTGTCCCGGACCCAGCTGGAGATGGCGGGCTGCTGGCCCGTGACCGGGGCGGAGAGCAAGCTGGCCTTCTCCTTTGGCCAGACGGGCGGCTGGTACTGCCAGAGTTGCCCGGGGCAGATGCTGCGCGACCCGGTTTTGAAGGAGCAGGCCCCGGGGTCCATGTTGTGCCGCCGGGGGAGAGAGGGCTTTCAGCTGGCTGCCCCGGTGCGCCCGGACTGCCCCATGCCCCTAGCGGGGGCGGCCTGCCTGGCCCGGGTGGAGCGGGTGGAGGGGCGACCCCACTTTGTGTGGGATTTTGCATGTGATGGCACCCTGAAGATTCCTGACGAACAGGGGCGTCCAGAGCGGAAACAAGACGGACAGGGAAGTGCAAGTGAATCAACGCTCTGAACAAAATTCATTTTTCAAAAAAGAAACTTGACAAATGAAAGTGACAGCGCTATAATAGCTTAAAACTTACAGAAGGAGCGTGTTCTGTATGGCACAAAGTGCAGCGAGGGAATGCAAAGCCTAGTCACCGCCAGCGCGACAAGACAAAACCGTTTCCTCCACTGTTTGCAAGTGAAAAAGCAGACGGTGGCATTTTTATTTTTAAACGCTAGAAATGCCAGAAAGGATGTATTGATTTATGACCATGACCAAGCGCGAGAAGAACAATATCTGGGTCCAGGCGGACGCCGATATCGACGATATGATCTTTGGGGCCAAGAGCGGCAGCGAGGAATCCACGTGCAGCGAGCGATGAAACGCGCCCGGCCCGGCGCCGAAGAGGACAAGTCGCCTAAGTAAAACACCGCAGCCTTCCCGTGGGGGAGCCGCTGCGGTGTTTTTCTATGTTCTGGACCCGGCGAGACCCCGGCGAAAAGGGGACGGGGGAGGGGAACAGGTCAAGATAGTGCAGAAAAAAGCATCAATTCTTCCGCTGGAGGACTTGCGTTATGGAGCAAATTATACTAGAATAACAACAAGCGACTATGCGGCAGTGTGCCTGGCTGCCGCCGACGGATCATCATGAGAAATGCTCCATTCGAGTAATACGGAGGTAGATCAATAATGAGAAAAATCAACTTTACGGAGACCGTGCTGCGTGACGCGAACCAGTCGCTGATCGCCACCCGTCTGCCGTACAGCAAGTTTGAGCCCATTCTGGAGACCATCGACAAGGCCGGTTATTATTCCGCCGAGGTCTGGGGCGGCGCTACCTTTGATGTGTGCCTGCGCTATTTGCAGGAGGACCCCTGGGAGAGACTGCGCAAGATCCGCGCCAAGATGCCCAACACCAAGCTGCAGATGCTGCTGCGGGGCCAGAACATCCTGGGCTATAAGCACTATCCCGACGACGTGGTGCGCAAGTTCGTGGAGTATTCCGTGAAGAACGGCATCGACATCATCCGCATTTTCGACGCGCTGAACGACGTGCGCAACCTTCAGGTCGCCATTGAGGAGACCGTGAAGCAAGGCGCTCACGCCTCCGGCACCATCTGCTTCACCACCAGCCCTGTCCACACCCTGGAGAAGAACGTGAAGATGGTCAAGGAGCTCAAGGAGATGGGCGTGAAGTCCATCTGCATCAAGGACATGGCCGGTATCATGGGCCCCAAGGAGGCCTATGACCTGGTGTCCGCCATCAAGGACGCCGTGCCCGAGCTGCCCCTGGTGGTCCACACCCACTGCACCACCGGTCTGGCCTTTATGACCGACCTGAAGGCCGTGGAGGCCGGCGCCGACGTGATCGATACCGCCATCTCCCCCATGTCCGGCGGCACCTCTCAGCCAGCCACCGAGACCCTGGCCTATGCCCTGCGCAGCCTGGGCTATCAGGTGGACCTGGACGACAAGGCCCTGATCAAGATGGCCGACTTCTTCAAGGGCGTCCGGGCCGACTTCCTGAAGGACGGCACCCTGGACCCCATCTCCATGGCCACCGACACCCAGTGCCTGAACTATCAGATCCCCGGCGGTATGCTGTCTAACCTGATCTCTCAGCTGAAGAGCATGAACGCCATCGACAAGCTGGACGAGGCCCTGGCCGAGACCCCCAAGGTCCGCGCCGACCTGGGCTATCCTCCTCTGGTCACCCCCACCAGCCAGATGGTGGGCTCTCAGGCCGTGCAGAACGTGCTGGCCGGCGAGCGCTATAAGGTCGTGGGCAAGGAGATCAAGGCCTATTGCCGCGGTGAGTATGGCCGCACCCCCGCCCCCATCGACCCCGCCATCCGCAAGAAGATCCTGGGCGACACCCCCGTGGTGGAGGGCCGCTTTGCCGACACCCTGGAGCCCGAGTTTGAGAAGACCAAGAAGGAGCTGACCGGCGTGGCCAAGAGCGACGAGGACGTGCTGTCCTACATCGCCTTCCCCCAGGTGGCCACCGCCTTCTTCAAGGACCGCGCCGCCGGCTTCCCCAAGAAGGAGGCTCCCAAGGCCGCTCCTGCCGCCAAGAAGGAGTCCGACCTGGCTCCTCTGCCCGCCTGGCAGGGCCACGTGTACTACTCCCACGTGCAGGCTCCCGCTGCCCCCGGCTACACCAGCCGCGTGATCGAGCCCTTCGCCGCCTCTTACCGGCCCGCCTATCTGAAGATGGACACCGGCATTGACTGCACCGGCACCTTCACCATCACCATCGACGGTAAGCCCTATCAGGTCTGTGTGGAGAAGGCCCCCGAGACCCCCGTGGCCGCCGCCCCTGTGGCTGCTGCCCCCGTGGCCGCTCCTGCTCCCGCTGCGGCTCCCGCGCCCGCCGCTGCCCCTGCCCCCGCTGCCGCCCCTGCGGCTCCCGCTCCTGCCGCCGCCCCCGCCGCTGCTGTGGCCGCCGGTGAGACCTCTGTGAACAGCCCCATGCCCGGCAACGTGTTCAAGGTCGAGTGCAAGGTGGGCGACACCGTGAAGGCCGGCGACACCCTGGTGGTGCTGGAGGCCATGAAGATGGAGATCGAGGTCTCCGCCCCCGTGGACGGCACCGTGAAGGCCGTGCCCGCCGTTGTGGGCACCACCGTGAACACCGACGATCAGCTGGTGGTCCTGGGCTAAGGCCTGACGACCCCATATAAGTCCCATTTTAGCCGGACAGAGCACCCGCTCTGTCCGGCTTTTCGCATAATAGACAGAAGCCGCACCGAAAAATTGTGGAAGCCGACTAAAGGACCCTTGTAAAGCGGCGCCATTCATGTTACAATGGTCCCGTTCAAAACAGTACAGCGCTGGACAAAAGCGCGGAAGGAGCGACCAATGAAAGGAATCATTCTGGCGGCCGGAAAGGGAACGCGCCTGTATCCCATGACCAAGCCGGTGTGCAAGCCGCTGCTGCCCGTTTACGACAAGCCTTTGATCTATTATCCCATCGCCATTCTGATGCAGGCGGGGATCTCTGATATCCTTATCATCGTGCCCCCGGACGAGACGGACACCTTTGCCGCTCTGCTGGGGGACGGCAGCCAGTTCGGGCTGCACATCTCCTATGCCGAGCAGCCGGTGGCCCGGGGCATCGCCGACGCCCTGCTCATCGGCAGCGACTTTGTGGGGGACGACCAGGTGTGCCTGGTGCTGGGGGACAACATCTTCTACGCCCCCACCCTGGGCGCCACCCTGAAGCGGGCCGTGAGAAGAGCGGAGGGGGCCACCGTGTTCGGCTATTGGGTGGAGGACCCCAGGCCCTTCGGCGTGGTGGAGTTCGACGAAAAGGGCAAGGCCATCTCCATCGAGGAGAAGCCCCGCTACCCCAAATCCAACTACATCGTCCCCGGCCTCTATTTCTATGACCACCAGGTCATGGACATCGCCCGGAATCTAAAGCCCTCCGCCCGGGGAGAGCTGGAGATCACCGACGTAAATCTGGAGTATCTCCGCCGGGGCCAGCTTCAGGTGGTGCCCCTGGAGCGGAATTTCGTCTGGCTGGACGCCGGGACCGCGGACAGCCTGCTGGAGGCGGGGACCACCGTCAAGCACATCCAGGACACCAGCGGCCACTATGTGGGCTGCCTGGAGGAGCTGGGTCTGTATGAGGGCTGGATCACCGAGGACCAGGTGCGGACCATGGGCAAGGAGCTGAGCATGACCCGGTACGGGAAATATCTGCTCTCGCTCATCGGCTGAGGGCCGCGTAACATCAGGAAGAGCCGGGGAGCGCTTCGCTCCACGGTTTGCACCGCCCGGTTTTGGAAGGGCCGGGCGGGAAAAAGGGATACCGGTGGGACCGGAAATGATCGACGAGGAGGAACAGCAGTGAACAAGTATCAGATCGCGCAGAAAAAGCCGCTGACGCCGGAGATCACCCAGATCTCGGTGTACGCGCCGCTGGTGGCCGCCAAGGCCAAGGCGGGCCAGTTCATCATCCTGCGGGTGAGCGAGGAGGGGGAGCGCATCCCCCTGACCATCTCCAACGCGGAGAACGACCTGGTGACGGTGATCTATCAGAAGATCGGCGGCACCACCCTGGCCCTGGATGAGCTGAACGAGGGGGACTGTCTCCACGATTTCGTGGGCCCCCTGGGCGTCCCCACCGAGGTGGAGGACCTGGGCCGGGTGGCCGTGCTGGGCGGCGGCCTGGGCTGCGCCATCGCTCTGCCCGTGGCCCGCGCTCTGCATCAGGCGGGCAACCAGGTGGACCTGATCGGCGGCTTTAAGACCAAGGACATCGTCATCCTGGAGGAAGAAATGGGCAAGGCCTGCACCGACCTGCACATCTGCACCGATGACGGCACCTATGGCTACCACGGCTTTGTCACCGGCAAGCTGGAGGAGCTGATCGCCAGCGGCGTGAAGTTTGACCACGTGTTCGCCATCGGCCCCCTGATGATGATGAAGTTTGCCTGCAAGCTCACCGAGAAGTATAATATTCCCACCACCGTGAGCATGAACCCCATCATGATCGACGGCACCGGCATGTGCGGCTGCTGCCGCCTGACCGTGGGCGGCGAGGTGAAGTTCGCCTGTGTGGACGGCCCCGATTTCGACGGTCACAAGGTGGACTTCGACGAGGTCATCGCCCGCAACGCCACCTATAAAGAGTTCGAGGCCAAGGCCAAGGAGCGGCATCTCTGCCGCCTGGGAGGAGGTTCCATGAATGGCTAATATGCAGATGAACAAGACTCCCATGAAGGAGCAGGACCCCAATGTGCGCAACGCCAACTTCCTGGAGGTGGCCCTGGGCTATACCCTGGACGAGGCCGTGAACGAGGCCAAGCGCTGCATCCACTGCAAGAACCCCGCCTGCGTCACCGGCTGCCCCGTGGGCATCCCCATCCCCGACTTCCTGGCCAAGGTGGCCGAGGGGGACATCGCCGCCGCCTATGAGATCCTGTCCAACGCCAACGCCCTGCCCGCCATCTCTGGCCGCGTCTGCCCCCAGGAGAACCAGTGCGAGGGCAAGTGCGTCCGGGGCATCAAGGGCGAGCCCGTGGCCATTGGCCGGGTGGAGCGCTTTGTGGCCGACTGGGCCGCCGAGCACGGGGTGTCCAACCTGGCCACCGCCCCCGCCAACGGGCACAAGGTGGCCGTCATCGGCTCCGGCCCCGCCGGTCTGACCTGCGCCGGGGAGCTGGCCCGCATGGGCTACTCCGTCTCGGTGTTCGAGGCCTTCCACACCCCCGGCGGCGTGCTCAGCTATGGCATCCCCGAGTTCCGTCTGCCCAAGGCCATCGTCCAGCGTGAGGTAGAAAACCTGAAGAAGATGGGCGTGGACATCGAGCTGAACATGGTCATCGGCAAGGTGCTGACCATCACGGAGCTGTTTGAGCGGGGCTATGAGTCCGTGTTCATCGCCTCCGGCGCCGGTCTGCCCATGTTCATGAAGATCCCCGGCGAGTCCCTGGTGGGCGTGTATTCCGCCAACGAGTATCTCACCCGCATCAACCTGATGAAGGCCTATAAGCCCGATGCCGAGACCCCCATCCTCCACAACAAGAAGGTGGCCGTGGTGGGCGGCGGCAACGTGGCCATGGACGCCGCCCGGTGTGCCAAGCGCCTGGGGGCCGAGGTCCACATCATCTACCGCCGGTCTGAGGCCGAGCTGCCCGCCCGTGCCGAGGAGGTCCACCACGCCAAGGAGGAGGGCATCATTTTTGACCTGCTGACCAACCCCATCGCCATCGAGGGGGACGAGCAGAACCACGTGAAGGCCATCACCTGCATCCGCATGGAGCTGGGTGAGCCTGACGAGTCCGGCCGCCGCCGCCCCGTCCCCGTGAAGGGCAGCGAGTTTGAGACCGAAGTGGACGCGGTCATTATGGCCCTGGGCACCCAGGCCAACCAGATGAGTTACGACGGCACCCCCGGCCTGGAGAAGACCCGGAAGGGCTGTGTGGCCGCTGACGAGAAGGGCTGCACCTCCTGCCCCGGCATCTTTGCCGGCGGCGACGCGGCCACCGGCGCGGCCACCGTTATCCTGGCCATGGGCGCGGGCAAGCACGCCGCCAAGTCCATTGACGAGTACATCAAGCAGAAGGGCTGATCTTCCGCTTAAGCCACAGAAAAACAGCGCCGCCGCATGGAACAGACCATGCGGCGGCGCTTTCTCAAAAATAATTCCCAATTCTTTTTTGTGTTTCCCGCCCCCGCAGGGGGCGGGAAACACAAAAACGCAAATGGTTGGTTAAAGGCTGAAGTCCTCGTCGTCCAGATTCAGCCCGGCCATCTTCGCCGGGCGGGGCGGGGTACGCAGCAGGGGGTCATAGCGGAAGGAGCGGCAATGGGACCCGGCGGACATTACGCCCTTTTTGGGGCAGACGATCTGGTCCTCGCCCAGGGGCTTTCCGTGGGCGCAGTAGGCGCAGCGTGGTTCGATCTTTCGTTGAAACAGGTTCATTGCGATACTCCCATCCGATGGCGGTATGTGGTGACATGCCTTCTCTTTTTATTTCGTGCTATCTATTATAGCGCAATCTTTTTGGCTTTTCCACTGCTTTTTCCCGGGAAATACCGCCAGAGCCAAAAAGCACAGCCACAGCCCCCAGGCCGCGGCGGCGGACAGGGCCAGAGCGCGGAGGGCGTCCTGCCCGGCGATGGCCTCGGTCTGCTGGGCCAGACAGGCGGAGACGGACAGGGTGGGGGCCAGCCGGGGGGCCAGCGCCCCCATGAGCAGGGCGGACAGCCCGCCGTGGAGCAGCTTGCCCGTGAGATAGGTCCGCATAGACAGGCCGCTGTCCCCCAGAAAGGCCAGCACCTGGAGATGGACGGATACCCCCGCCCAGCCCAGCATAAAGGCGGCCATGGACAGCCGCCCGGTGAGACTGCCGTCGGTGAGGGAGTACACCCCGGAGGACAGCTCCAGCGCCCCCACCAACAGCCGCCGGGACCACGCCGGGGGCAGCGCTAGGGGAGGGGGGAGGCTGGACAGCAGCTGAGCCGCCGCACCCAGCAGGCCGGACAGGGTGAGCAGCCGCACCACTACCGAAAAGCACAGGATGAAGGCGCAGATGTTCAGGCTGGACGTCATGGCCCCCGTGACCGATCGGGGGAAGGCGGCGGAAAAAGAGACCGCCTGAAACCGCTCCCCCATCCGGCGGGGGGAGGAGGGCCCCTCCCCGGGGCGATAGAACCGGAAGAGCAGCCCCACCATCAGAGAGGCGGCCATGTGGCACAGATAGAGGGCCAGCCCCGCTCTGCCGCTGCCGAACACCCCGGCCCCCACCGCCCCCAGAATAAAGGCGGGGCCGCTGTTGTTGCAGAAGGCCAGCAGCCGCTCGGCCTCGGTCTTGGAGCACTGCCCCTGCTGATAGAGTTGAATGGCGGTGCGGGCCCCCACGGGATAGCCCCCCACAAAGCCCAGGGCCAGGGCGGCGGCACAGGCGCCGTTCACCCGGAACAGGGGTGCCATGATGGGATGGAGCAGCCGCCCCAGGCACCGGGACAGACCCAGTTCCACCACCAGAGAGGCCAGCACGAAGAAGGGGAACAGGGAGGGGACCACCACGTTGGCGCACAGGGCCATACCCTCCCGCACCGCGGCGGCGGACTGGGCGGGCCAGGCGATGAGCGCCAGAGCGGCGCACAGCAGCCCCAGCCCCACCAGCGCCGTGCGCAGCCGGGGCTTTGCCAGCAGACGGCCCATAGACCCACCTCCCAAGAAAAAACTGTGACTGAAGCATATGTGCCGCGAAAGAAAAACTTGCCTGTCCCTCGGGACGGAGGACGAGAAAAGGAGCGTTTTTATGGAACAGCTGCGCCAGGTGGAGGGGCCTGATGGGACCATCCGCTATTGGCTGACCCGAAAGCGGGTGCGAAATCTGAATCTGCGCCTGGACAGCGGGGGAGAGATCCACGTGTCCATCCCCTGGAACTGCCCCCCGGAGCAGGCCGACCGGCTGGTGCGGGACAAGTGGCCCTGGCTGCGGCGAGGGTTGGAGCGGCGGCAGGCCCCGCCGCCGGAGCTGCTGCCTGAGCTGTCCCGGCCCGACTGCCTGGCCCAGCTGCGCCAGTCCCTGGACCGGGTCTATCCCCTGACGGAGCCCCTGGGGGTGGCCTATCCACAGCTGAAGATCCGGGCCATGCGCAGCCAGTGGGGCAACTGCCACTGGATGCAGGGCTATATCACCCTGAACACCGCCCTGGTCCGCTGCCCGCCCCTGCTGCGGGACTATGTGGCCCTCCACGAGCTGGTCCACTTTCTCCACCACGACCACGGCCCGGGCTTTTACGCCGTGATGGACGCCCTGATGCCCCAGTGGCGGCAGCTGCGCCAGGAGCTGAAGCGCTACGCCGTCGTGCTGCGCTGAACATACATCACCTCCCCCCGTCATAGACATGGGGGGAGGTGAATTGCGTTATGGGGGAAAAACGGCGGCCCGGGCTGCTGGAGCGGACGGCCCAGCTGCTGGACCTGCCCGCCGACGCCCTGGCCGGGGTGCCCCGGCTGGAGCTGGTGGGGGACGGGGAGCTGCGGGTGGAGAACCACAAGGGCATCCTGGCCTATGGAGATGAGGAGATCCAGGTCAGCGGCGGGGTGTTCCTCATCCAGATCAGGGGCAGCGGCTTAGAACTGCGGGCCATGACCGGGCTGGAGCTGCTCATCACCGGGCGGATCGACAGCATCCAGCTGCACTGAAAGGGGAGAGGCGGCGTGAAACGGCTGATGAATCTGCTGCGGGGCACGGTAGCCCTGTGCGTCACGGGGCCGTTCCCGGAGCGGCTGCTGAACCTGTGCGCCCAGCACCGGCTGGACTTTTGGCGCTTGGAGTGGCTGGACGACCACACCGTCCGCTTCACCGCCCGCCGCAGTCAATTCAGGCGGCTGGAGGCGCTGGCGGAGCGGGTGGACTGCCGGGTGGAAGTGGAGCAGCGCCGGGGATTGCCCGACTTTCTGCTGCGCTTTCGGGCCCGGTACGCCTTTCTGGCGGGGCTGGCCCTGGCTCTGGGGGCGGTGGCATTTTTGTCCCGCTTTGTGCTGACCATCCAGGTCAGCGGGAATGAGCGCCTGCCCACGGCGGTGATTTTAAGCCAGCTGCGGCAGCTGGGGGTGTATCCCGGGGTATACGGCCCGGGGATCGACCGGCAGCAGGTGGCCCAGGAGGCCCAGCTGGCCCTGGACGACCTGGCCTGGATGGGGATCAACCTCCACGGTACCCGGTTAGAGGTGAGCGTGCGGGAGACCATCCCCCCGGCGGAGGGGGTGGACGAGTCGGGCTGCTGGGATGTGGTAGCCAAGACGGCGGGGCTGATCACCCATGTGGAGGCGGAGCGGGGCCAGGCCAAGGTGATCGAGGGGGACACGGTGGCAGCGGGGGAGGTGCTCATTGCCGGAAACGTGGCCATGGAGCCGCCGGAGTACAGCGACCTGCCCACCCGCTATTACCCCACCCACGCCCGGGGCCGGGTGTGGGCCAGGACCTGGCGGACCATGACGGCGGTCATCCCCCTGACGGCCCAGGGGAAGGACTACACCGGAAAGGAGAAGACGGGGTGGAGCCTGACGGCGGCGGGGCGGCGGCTGCGCCTGTGGGGCCGTGAGCCAGAGGGCCGGTGGGAGAAAAGCTCCAGCGCCCACCAGGCGGCCCTGCCCGGAGTGGGCAGACTGCCCATCACCCTCCGCCGGGAGGTGTGGCGGGAGTATGACCTGACCTCCGTCCCCCTGAACCGGGAGGCCGCCCAGAACCTGCTTCAAGATCGGCTGCGCATTTATCTGGAACAGGCCATCGGCCCCGAGGGGGAGGTGGTGACCACGGACTACTCTGCCCAGATCCAGGGGGACAGTCTGGAGGTGACCCTGGTGGCCGAGTGCCGGGAGGAGATCGGAAAGGAACGGGAGACCCGGGCCATCTCTAACGGGCCGGAGCCGGATGAGGGGACCAAAACGGGATGACCCGGGCAAAAGCACTTGAAAACAGAAGAAAAAGAGCATATACTTAACTTGTATACCGTCTGCGGACGGAAAAAGCACCATGGAAGCGAGGACAAACAAGTTGGCTTCAGAAAAGATCGAATTAGACGTGCTGACCATGCAGGACCTGTTCGGGGTGGCGGACGCCAACCTGAAGCTGCTGGAGCGGGAGCTGGGCGTGTCCCTCATCACCCGGGACGGCCAGGCCGTGGCGGTGAGCGAGTCGGCGGACGCGCTGGCCTTGGCGGTGCAGACCCTGCAGATGCTGGATCGGATGCGCTCCTTGGGGGAGCAGATCGACGAGTTCGCCGTCAGCCGCGCCTTGGCCTCGGTCCGGGAGGGCCGGGTGGAGGAGACCGTCACCGCCATGAAGGGCGTGGTGGCCTACACCTATAACGGGGCCCCGGTGAAGTCGCCGCACCCTGGGTCAGCGGAAGTATATCAAGGCCATTGAGGAGAACACCGTGACCATCGCCATCGGTCCCGCCGGAACGGGCAAGACCTATCTGGCCGTGGCCGAGGCGGTGCGGGCTTTAAAAGACAAGAAGGTAAACAAGATCGTCATGTGCCGCCCGGCGGTGGAGGCGGGGGAGAAGCTGGGTTTCCTCCCCGGCGACCTGCAAAACAAGGTGGACCCCTATCTCCGCCCCCTGTACGACGCCCTGGACGAGATGCTGGGGCCGGAGACGGTGCAGAGCTATATGGAAAAGCGCATCATCGAGATCGCGCCCCTGGCCTATATGCGCGGCCGGACGCTGAAATCCATGTTCCTGCTGTGTGACGAGTGCCAGAACATGTCCATCGCCCAGCACCTGATGATCCTCACCCGTCTGGGCGAGGGGTCCAAGATGGTGCTCACCGGCGACGTGACCCAGATCGACCTGCCCTCTCCCCAGGACTCTGGCCTGGAGCGGTGCGCCGACATTCTGGAGGGCATCGACGACATCGAAGTGATCCGTCTCACCGGGGCGGACGTGGTGCGGCACAAGCTGGTGGGTAAGATCATCACCGCCTTTGAAAACAACAAGGCCGCCCCCGGCCAGCCCGCCGAGAAGAAGCCGGGCCAGCCCACCCAAAAGCCCGCCTATCGGAACAACAACCGGTTCAGCCGCAAGAAGTAAGACCTGCGTCCCGTCCCCGGAGGGGGCGGGAACTGAAAGAAGAAAAACACAAAGGAGAAGCCCATGCAACAGGATACCAAGCGCTATCTTTCCTATATCTGCCCCCGGTGCCGCCAGTCGGTGATCGTGGAGCGGGACCTGTTCTCTCTGGCCGCCTCCACCGCCCACATCAAGTGCCCCTGCGGCAAGTCGGAGCTGACGGTGGACTTTCAGCCCAATCGGGTCCATCTCACCGTGCCCTGCCTGTTCTGCGGGCGGGAGCACCAGGTGTCCTGCTCCACCCACGCCTTTGTGCGGGAGCGGGCCCTGGCTTTCTCCTGCGCCGCCTCCGGCCTGGACTGCTGCTATGTGGGGGAGGAGGGGCCGGTGTACGCCGCCACCGCCCGGTTAGAGCAGGCCCTGGACAAGCTGGAGTCTGCCAAGGCCGCCGGACAGGAGGGGGAGGACAAGCCCTTTCTGGACGAGATCGTCATGGAGGAGGTCCTGTCTGAGATCCGGGACATCGCCAAGCGGGACGGCATCTCCTGCACCTGCGGCAGCAAGAAGTGGACCTTTCAGGTGAACTACAGCTCGGTGGACCTGATCTGCACCCAGTGCGGGGCCCAGGTGCGCATCCCCGCCGCCACGGCGGACGACATCGACGACATCTGCTGCAAGACCAACATCGTGATACGGGGGAAACAGGACACATGAGCCAATTTTATGAACAGACCATCCGCCTGACCGGCATGGACGCCGACGGGCGGGGCATCTGCAAGCCATCCGCCCTGCTGGACCACCTTCAGATCGCTGCAGGCTTTGCCGCGGAGGAGGGGGGCTTTGGCCGGGAGACCCTGGTGGAGAAATACGGGGCCTTTTGGATGCTGGCCCGGTCCTGGTTCCACCTGGACCGCCCCCTGCGGTGGGAGGACCGGCTGACCATCCGCACCTGGCACCGGGGCGGCAAGGCCGCCATGATGTACCGGGACTATGACATCTATGCCAACGGGGAGTTGGTGGGGGAGTCGGTGTCCGGCTGGGTGCTGGCCAATTTAGAAAGCCGAAAGATCATGCGCCTGGCGGACATTCAGGAGCTGGCGGGCACCGGGGGAGAGGAGCTGTGCAAGACCCGCACCCTGAACAAGCTCCGCGCCCCCAAGGACCTGAAGCTGCTGGAACGGCGGAAGATGCACTACAGCGACACCGACGTGAATGGTCACGTGAACAACACCCGCTACGCCGACTTCGCCTGCGACGCGGTGGAGCTGGACAGGCTGCCGGAAGACCAGTTCTTGACCGAGATGCAGATCGGCTATCTGGCCGAGTGCCGCCCGGGGGAGATCCTGGACCTGGAGGCCGGGAGCCTGGACGGGGGCTGCTATGTCCACGGACTGGACCAGAACGGCAAAGCCCGCTTTGAAACCGCCATGATTTTTAAACAACTTGATTCTTGACATTCTAAACCCGCTGCGTTAGACTTAATCTAATATCGTTTTATCGGCGGTTTATGCCGCCGTGGTACCAAAGAACTGTCCCGGATACGCCGGGAAGGAGAAAAGGAGTTGTAGTATATGGTCAATCAGGACGCCGCCCAGAAGTTTGTGAAACAGGGCCTCACCTTTGACGACGTGCTGCTCATCCCCGCCGCCAGCGATGTGCTGCCTGCGGACATTGATCTGCACACCCGCCTGACCCGGAAGGTGCATCTGAACATCCCCCTCATCAGCGCCGCCATGGACACCGTTACCGAGTATCGCATGGCCATCGCCATCGCCAGAGAGGGCGGCATCGGCATCATCCACAAGAATATGTCCATCAGCCAGCAGGCCGAGCAGGTGGACATGGTCAAGCGCTCTGAAAACGGCGTTATCACCAATCCCTTCTGGCTTGGGCCGGGCCACACCCTGGCCGAGGCCGACGAGCTGATGGCCAAATACCGCATCTCCGGCGTGCCCATCTGCGACAACGGCCGTCTGATCGGCATCATCACCAACCGTGATATGAAGTTCGAGACCGACATGAACCAGCTCATCGACAACGTGATGACCCGGGAGAACCTGGTCACCGCCCCCGAGGGCACCACCCTGGCCGAGGCCCGTGAGATCCTGCGCCAGCACAAGATCGAGAAGCTGCCCATCGTGGACGAGAACTTCCGCCTGAAGGGCCTGATTACCATCAAGGACATCGAGAAGGCCGCCGTGTACCCCAACTCCGCCCGTGACGAGAAGGGCCGCCTGCTGGTGGGTGCCGCCATCGGCGTCACTGCCGACGTGCTGGACCGCGTGGCCGCCCTGGTGGAGGCCGGTGCCGACGTGCTGGCCCTGGATTCTGCCCACGGCCACTCCCAGAACATCCTCAACTGCGTCAAGCGCATCAAGGCCCTGTATCCCGACGTGCAGCTCATCGCCGGCAACGTGGCTACCGCCGAGGGCACCCGCGCCCTCATCGAGGCGGGCGCTGACTGCGTGAAGATCGGCATCGGCCCCGGCTCCATCTGCACCACCCGCGTGGTGGCCGGTATCGGCGTGCCTCAGATCACCGCCGTGTACGACGCGGCCCGTGTGGCGGCGGAGTATGACGTCCCCATCATCGCCGACGGCGGCGTGAAGTATTCCGGCGACATCGCCAAGGCTCTGGCCGCCGGTGCCAGCGTGGTCATGCTGGGCTCCCTGCTGGCCGGGTGCGAGGAGTCCCCCGGGGACACCGAGGTGTTCCAGGGCCGTCAGTTCAAGGTCTACCGTGGCATGGGCTCTCTGGCCGCTATGAACCAGGGCTCCAAGGACCGCTACTTCCAGCAGAACAACAAGAAGCTGGTCCCCGAAGGCGTGGAAGGCCGGGTGCCCTATAAGGGACTGGCTGGCGAGACCATCTATCAGCTGATGGGCGGCCTGCGGGCCGGTATGGGCTACACCGGCTGCCACACTGTGGAGGAGCTGCACGAGAAGGCCCAGTTCATCCAGATCACCGCCGCCGGTCTGCGGGAGTCTCACCCCCACGATATCTATATCACCAAGGAAGCTCCCAACTACACCGTCAACCCCAACTAAAGCCTCTCAGGCCGCCGCCCACCCCGGGCGGCGGCCTTTCCGTGAGAGTTTCTCCCGGTCTTTTCGCCGACCTCTCCCAAAAAGATGCAGAATCTGCGGAGAACGACTTGCCAAGGACGGGGAAAAGTGGTATAATACCACCGATTTTTCATAACACACAGAAGGGAAGAGCACCATGTCTGGACATTCCAAGTGGCATAACATACAAAAGACCAAGGGCGCGGCCGACGCCAAGCGCTCTCAGATTTTCACCAAGATCGCCCGCGAGATGATCGTGGCCGTCAAGACCGGCGGCAGCGGCGACCCCGCCAATAACTCCCGCCTGGCCGCCGTCATCGCCAAGGCCAAGGCCGCCAATATGCCCAACGACAACATCAAGCGTACCATCGACAAGGCTCTGGGCGCCGGGAACACCGACAACTTCGAGAGCGTGGTCTACGAGGGCTATGGCCCCAACGGCGTGGCCGTCATTGTGGAGGCCCTCACCGACAACCGCCAGCGCACCGCCCCCGAGGTCCGGCACCTGCTGGACAAGTTCGGCAAGGGCCTGGGCGCCACCGGTTGCGTGTCCTGGTCCTTCGACAAGAAGGGCGTGCTGGTCCTGGACGCCGAGGACCTGGACGAGGACACCGTGATGATGGACGCCCTGGAGGCCGGCGCCGAGGACATGCAGGCATCTGACGACGTGTTCGAGATCTACACCGACCCCGACGCCTTCAACGACGTGGTGGCCGCCCTGGAGGGCAAGGGCTACACCTTCCTGGAGGCCGACGTGCAGATGGTCCCCCAGAACTACGTCAAGCTCACCGACGAAGAGGACATCAAGAACATGGAGAAGCTCATCGACGCCCTGGAGGACAACGACGATGTGCAGAACGTGTACCACAACTGGGAGCAGGACTAAACCGGAATAAACAGCGGCAGGGGAGACCCTGCCGCTCATGATGCGGGTATGATGGAATTGGTAGACATGCGAGATTTAGGTTCTCGTGCTTTCCGCGTGTGGGTTCGAGTCCCACTACCCGTACCATATCGGAGCAGACAGTATCGTTGTTTGCTCCGACTTTTTTTGCAAGGGCAGATATATTTTTCGCCAAGAGGTGAAGAAAGATGCAAAACCGAAGCAGAGGTTTTACCATGATGGAGCTTTTGACGGTGATCGCCATTCTTGCCGTGCTGATTGCTATTATTATACCGGTTTTTTCGGGCTATCTGGAGAAGAGCCGGGAGGCGGTGGACCTGGCCAACGTGCGCTCGGCCTATTCCGAAGTGGCTGTGGCGGTGAGCGTTGGGGACACGGAGCGCGCGGTGAAGGTGGTCTCCCTGAAGCAGAAGAAGGACGGCTGGCAGAACGCAGACACCGTGACCATCGCCGGGATCACCCACACCAACGGCCAGGGGGACACCGAACACTGGAAGGGTGACCCCGTGGCCGGTGGGGAGTGCGAGGTGTCGTTCAGCCTGAAAGACGGCGCTGTGTTCAACTGGAGGGGCGGAAAAACGGGGCACCGGGTCGACCTGAAGGAGGACATGCACAAGGCCCTGACGGACAGCGGCGTATTGAACGATCTGGCGCCGGGCGTGAATTTTGAGATCGACTCCCGCTGCACCCGGTCCGACATGCTGCCCAAGGTCCAGGCCGGGATCGGAGAGAACAGCCTGATGAAGCAGGGGACCTGGGCCTATCTGGGCAGTTCCACCGATGCGGCTAACCGCTATCTGTTCTGGACATCCGTGAACACCGATGCGGTTGGGGCCGGACAGAATATCCCGGGTGATCATCCAGACCGGGGACGGAAGATACTATGTCTCAGAGACGACCACTGCGGTGCGGACCAACAAGGCGGGAAATTACGTTGCGATCGCAGAACACATGGGCCTCTATGGCTATAAAAAATATTGCTCCTCCGCCAACCAGTACAAGACGCTTCAGGATGCCTATCGCGCATATACAAAGCTGGTGACAGAGGGGGATTATCAGCAGTATAAAGATACCCTGCCGCAATGACATGGCGTTGCAGACCCGGGCCGGCTATGTTATAATGGACCGGCAAGAAGTGACCGGCAGGCGTATTCTGGAAATCGGATCATACTTCGTCGCTGTAAGTAGAAAGGCTGCTTGCAGCGGCGATTTTTTTCAGGATGGATCGGAAAGCAGAGAAAGGAGCGGAATGCTATGGACGAGGAGCGCGTGCCCCGGGACGGGGCGGAGCAGGACGGGATGATGGTGTACATCGACCCCAACGTGATCCACAGCATGGCCGCCGCAGCGGCCAGAAAGCAGGCGGGCCTGCGGGAGCTCCAGAGCGCGGCGGAGAGCGGCGACCTGGAGGCGGAGTACCGCCTGGGCATGAGCTATTACGAGGGCAGCGGCGGGGCGGAGCAGAACGACCAGCAGGCCTTTTACTGGCTGGACCAGGCCGCCGAGGGGGGCCACATCGCCGCCCAGTATGGGGCCGGTCTGTGCTGGGCCGCAGGCGTGGGCACCCGCCAGGACTTTGACAAGGCCGCCGAGCTGTATCTGGCGGCGGCGGAGCAGGAGTATGTCCCCGCCATGTGCGAGCTGGGGCTGTGCTATGAGATGGGCCGGGGCGTGCCCCGGGACAAGGACAAGGCCCTGGAACTCTATCGCACGGCGGCGGAACAGGGGTTTGCCCCCGCCCAGTGCCGGCTGGGCTTTTTCTATTACCACGGCATCGCCGTGGCGGAGAACAATGAGGAGGCCGCCCGCCTGTTTGCTCTGGCGGCGAGAGCAGGGCTATCCCCGGGCCCAGGCCCTGCTGGGGGAGTGCTATGAGAACGGCCACGGGGTGGAGGCCGACCCGGTAAAGGCCTTCAAGCTCTTTGAGGAGGCCCACCGCCAGGGGTATGACGAGGCGACCTGCTCCCTGGGGGAGTGCTATGACCAGGGCATCGGCGTGGAGGCCGATCCTGCCAAGGCCGCTCAGCTCTATCGCCAGGCGGCGGAGCAGAGCAGCGCCCGGGGGCTGTATCTCTATGGCATCTGCTGCGAGATGGGCCGGGGGACGGACCAGGACAGCCAGAAGGCGGCGGAGTGCTATCGCCGGGCCTATGTCCAGGGTTTTGTTCCCGCCTCCTGTGCCTTAGGGCTGTGCTATGAGATGGGCGTGGGCGTGGAGCAGGACAAGGCCCACGCAGTGGAGCTCTATCAGGTGGGGGCGGACGTGGGTTATCCCCCCGCCGCCTGCAACCTGGGTTTTTGCTATTACATGGGCATCGGCGTGGATGAGGACAACAAAAAAGCCGCCCATTGGTTTGCCCAGGCGGCCCAAAAGGGCTATCCCCGGGCGCTGAACCTGCTGGGGGAGTGCTATGACCGGGGCTTTGGCGTGGAGCAGGATCTGGTGCGTGCCGTGGGCCTGTTCCAGGCAGCCAGCCAGCGGGGCGAGGTGGCCGGGACCTGCTCCCTCGGTCTGTGCTACGAGCTGGGCCGGGGGGTAGACCGGGACATGGACAAGGCCCTGGAGCTCTACCGCCAGGCGGCGGAGCAGGGGGACGCTCGGGCCCTGTGCAACCTGGGCTACTGCTATTACCAGGGCATCGGCGTGGAGGAGAGCAACGAGACCGCCGTGGAGTGGTTTCAGAAGGCCGTGGCCGCGGGCAGCCACCGGGCGGAGTTCCTGCTGGGGCAGTGCTATGACCAGGGCTATGGCGTGGAGCCCGACCTGAAGCGGGCGGCGGGGCTGTATGAGGCCGCCCACCGGGGGAACTATCCCCCCGCCACCTGTATGCTGGGCCTGTGCTATGAGCTGGGCCGGGGCGTGGACGAGGACAAGGCCCGGGCCGTGGCGCTCTATCGCCAGGCGGCGGAGCAGGGGGACGCCCGGTCCCAGTGCAACCTGGGCTATTGCTATTACCGGGGCATCGGCGTGGACGAGGACAACGACAAGGCGGCGGAGTGGTTTGCCAAGTCCGCCCACCAGGGCCACCCCAGGGCCATAAGCCTGCTGGGGGAGTGCTATGACCTGGGCTACGGCGTGAAAAAGGACGAGAAAAAGGCGGCGGAGCTCTATCGGTCCGCCCACGAGCTGGGCTATGCCCCCGCCACCTGCTCCCTGGCCCTGTGCTATGAGATGGGCGCCGGGGTGGAGCAGGACAAGGTCCAGGCCGCCAAGCTCTATCGCCAGGCGGCGGAGCAGGGGGACGCCCGGGCCCAGTGCTGCCTGGGGTACTTCTATTACCGCGGCGTGGCCGTGAAGCAGGACCGGGTGCTGGCGGCGGAGTGGTTCGGCAAGTCCGCCCGCCAGGGCTATCCCCGGGGACAGTATTGGCTGGGGGAGTGCCTGGAGCACGGCTATGGCCTGCCCCGGGACCGGAAGGCCGCCATAGAGTGCTATCACCAGGCGGCGGAGGGGGGCAGCCAGGAGGCCGTCCAGGCCCTGGAGCGTCTGGAGAAAAAGCGCAGCCGCAACCCCCTGAAGAACCTGTTCCATCGGGGACAGGATGACTGATCCCGATACATAGAAAAACTCCCTGACGGCCCGTAGAAAGCCTGTCAGGGAGTTTTTTGTGTGGGGGAAGGGGAGAGGGGCGCGTCAGCCGTTCTGCTTTTCCAGCTTCTCGATGGCAGCCTTGGCGGCCATCTGCTCGGCCTCTTTCTTGCTGCGGCCGCTGCCAGCGCCCACGGGGGTGCCGTTCAGGTCCACCTCCATGAAGAAGCGCTTGTCGTGGTCGGGGCCCTCCTCGCCCACCAGGCGATAGTGCAGCACCTGGCCGCTCTGCCGCTGGACCAGCTCCTGAAGGGCGGTCTTGTGGTCCCGGGGCTTGGTCAGCCCGGCCACCTCACGGCTGAGGATATATTTCTGGATGATCTTCCGGGCGGAGCCGATGCCCCCGTCCAGATAGACAGCGGCCAGCACGGCCTCCACCGCGTCGGCCCGGATGGAGGGGCGCTGGCGTCCGCCGCCGGCCTCCTCGCCCCGGCCCAGGTGGAGATACTCCCCCAGGCCCAGCTCCTCGGCCACCACCACCAGGCTCTCCTCGCAGACCAGGGCGGCCCGGGTGCGGGTCAGGTCCCCCTCGGGTAGGTCGGGGTGGTTGCGGTACAGGTGGTCGGCCACCACCATGCCCAGAATGGAGTCGCCTAAAAATTCCAGCCGCTCGTTGCTTTGCAGCCGCCCTCTGCTCTCGTTGGCACAGGAGCTGTGGGTCAGCGCGTTTTCCAGCAGGGATCTATCCTGAAAGGTATACCCCAGCTTTTTTTCCAAGGTTTCCATGCGCAGCTCTCCTTAGACATGGCAAAACTCCGCCCGGGGCGGAGCTTCGCGTGTGTTTGACGTGTGTTATGTATGCTCAGTCCACTTTGCCCTGCAAAAAGCGGACCAGGTCGCCCACGGTGCTGATGGAGGAGGTCTCCTCCTCGGTGAGCTCGTCAATGCCGAACTCCTCTTCCAGGGCCATGGACAGGTCCACGATGTCCACCGAGTCGGCGTTCAGGTCATCGGCAAAGGAGGTCTCCATGGTGATGGAATCCTCGTCCACATTAAACTGCTCGGCAATGAGCGATTTCAGTTTTTCAAAGATCATACTCGCTGCTCCTTCGTATGTGCGGTGCACGTTTTCTTTCAATACTATATGCAGAATCCGCGGGACTGTCAATAGGGTTTCGGGATTTTTGTCGCCGGTGTTTCGCGTAATCGGGGGAGCCATCCTCGTGATTCCTGATTTTGGGGAGAAACATTATGCTTGAAAGTATAATGTTTTTGTGTATAATAAAATCAAGAGGAGGGATAGCAATGAAGCGATTTGTTGACCGCATCGAAGAACTCTCAGCGCTCGATGAGGAATATCGCCGCCCGGAGGCCTCGCTGGTAGTGGTCTATGGTCGTCGGCGCGTCGGGAAAACTGAACTGCTCTCTGAGTTTATCAAAGGCAAACGGGCGCTCTATTTTCTTGCTACCGAAGAAAGTATTGTAGAAAACCGCAATTCTTTCCGGCTGGCTGTGGCCGAATTTACGCAGCAGGGGCTTTTGCGTTCTGGAAATCAGTTTTCCTGGGACGTTCTGTTTGAGCAGACGGCCCAGGCCGGAACGGACGATGAGAAGGTCATCATCGTCTTGGATGAATTCCAGTATCTCGGGAAAGCAGAGAAAGCGTTCCCCTCCATTTTGCAGCGGACATGGGATACCCAGCTCAGGAATAAAAGGGTGATGCTGATCCTCTGCGGTTCTCTGATCTCCATGATGGAGGAGCAGGCCCTGTCCTATAGCAGCCCACTATACGGGCGGCGCACGGCCCAATTTAAGTTGCAGCAGATCCCGTTCTCCTATTATCATGAGTTTTTTGCGGATGCCGCGCCTATGGATGGCCGCCGGTTGATCGAATACTACTCTGTCACGGGCGGCGTTCCCAAGTATGTGGAGCTATTCCGCCCGCACAGTACGGTGTATGACGCCATTGACAGAAACATCCTGCGGCGGGACAGTTATCTCTATGAGGAACCGCGCTTTTTGCTCCAGAACGAAGTTCAGGAGGTGGGCACTTACTTTTCCATCATCAAAGCCATTGCCGCGGGAAATCGGAAACTGGGCCAGATCGGCGGTGTTCTGGAAACAAAGGTCACCAATCTGACCCGTCCGCTGAAAACACTGGTGGACCTGGATATTCTGGAGCGGGAAGTCCCCGTCACCGAGGAAAAACCGGAGACCTGTAAGCAGGGGCAATATAAGATCAAAGATAACTTTCTGGCCTTTTGGTTCCAGTTCGTGTTTCCCTATCAAAGTTTTATTGAGGGCGGACATCCAGAGATCGTCTCCAGCCGAATTCGGGCGAATCTGATCAAAAACCACACGGCTTATGTCTATGAAGACATTTGTCGCCAGTCTGTTTGGGACCGCATTGGACGAGGCGAATTTCCAGCGCTCTATAACCGGGTGGGTCGTTGGTGGGGCAATCGGGACGTGGAGATCGATATCGTTGCACTGGATACCGTGAGCCGAAACGATATTTTGTTCGGTGAGTGCAAGTTTTACGAGTCCGCCCCTGTGGGAGCCGATGTGCTGACCAGTCTCCAGGCAAAGGCGAAAAGCGTATCCTGGGGAAATACAGACCGCCGGGAGACCTTTGTGATCTTCTCGGAGACCGGATTTTCAGATGCGCTGGTAGAACTGGCCCAACAGCAGGGAAACGTGAAGCTGCTGTCCTGCTTGTCAGCAGAAGAATGAAACTTTTTTACAAGCAAAACCGGCCCGCCCCAAAACTGGGGCAGGCCGGTCATGTTTTTTCAGAGAACTTACTTCATAGAGGTGGTCAGGACCTTCTTCAGGTGGGCGAAGCGGGGGAGGGCGCTCTCCTTCACGGCCTCGGTCTCGCCCTGGATGAGGGGCAGGACATAGTCGATGAAGGGCTGCTCCACGCCGTTGCCCTCTTTGTTGATCCACTCGCGGGGGACCTTCTTCTCGAAGTTGGCCACGATGTCCAGGGGCTCCAGGACGATCTCGCAGTGATACTCGCCGTTGTCCCGGGTGCAGTGGAAGGCCACCATCTTGTCGGTGGTGCCGCTGACAGCGGCCTCGACGGCGGCGGAACCGGCCAGCCAGGCCTCGTCCACGTCGGTCTTAGAGGCCAGGTGAGAGCCGCAGCGCTGGAGCAGGGACAGCTCGATGCCACGGACCTTGGCGCCGGTGGCCTGCTTCACGGTGTCGGCCAGCATCACGGCCAGGCCGCCCAGCTGGGCGTGACCGAAGCCGTCGGTGGCGGAGGTCTTGGCCTCGGACACGAAGGTGCCGTCGGCATAGTGGATGCCCTCGGACACGGCCACCATGCACTTGCCGGTCTTCTCGTACACGGCCTTCACGTCGGCGAGGAACTTGTCCATGTCAAAGTCGGTCTCGGGCAGATAGACCAGGTCGGGGCCGCAGCCGGTGAGAGAGGCCAGGGCGGCGGAACCGGCCAGCCAGCCGGCGTGACGGCCCATGATCTCGATGATGGTGACCATGCCGGTGTCATACACGTGGGCGTCCTGCCACACCTCGGCGCAGGAGGTGGCGATGTACTTGGCGGCAGAGGCGAAGCCGGGGCAGTGGTCGGTGCCGTTCAGGTCGTTGTCGATGGTCTTGGGCACGCCCATGATGCGGCACTCATAGCCCACCTTCTGCATGTACTTGGAGATCTTGTTGCAGGTGTCCATGGAGTCGTTGCCGCCGTTATAGAAGAAGTAGCGCACGTTGTACTTCTTGAAGATCTCCAGGATGCGCTTATAATCGGTGTCGTCCTGGTCGGGGTCGGCCAGCTTATAGCGGCAGGAACCCAGGGCGGAGGAGGGGGTGAACTTCATCAGGTCCAGCTCGGCGGGGTCCTCCTGACCCATGTCATACAGCTTGTCCTCCAAAACGCCCTTGATGCCGTGGGCCGCGCCCAGCACCCGGGTGATGCAGTCGGCCTTCAAAGCGGTCTGGATCACACCCTGAGCGCTGGCGTTAATCACGGCGGTGGGGCCGCCAGACTGGCCAATGATACAAGCTCCAGTCAATTTCTCCATGTTTGCGTCCTCCTTAAACGATATAGATAATTCAAAAATAGATTTAACTCGGAAATTCTCCTTTATTAAGATAGCACAAACCCTTGTAATTAGCAATCGTTAATGGTACAATATGAGTCGTAAAAACTTTGAAGGAGATGGTAATAATGCCATTGGTCACTACTACCGAAATGTTTAAGAAGGCTTATGACGGCGGTTACGCCATCGGCGCTTTCAACGTCAACAACATGGAGATCGTCCAGGGCATCACCGAGGCCGCCAAGGAAGAGAAGGCGCCCCTGATTCTTCAGGTCTCCAAGGGCGCCCGAGCCTATGCCAACCACACCTATCTGGTCAAGCTGGTAGAGGCCGCTGTCATCGAGTGCCCCGAGATCCCCATCGCCCTGCACCTGGACCACGGTCCTGACTTTGAGACCTGCAAGTCCTGCATCGACGGCGGCTTCACCTCCGTCATGATCGACGCCAGCTCCAAGCCCTTTGCCGAGAACATCGAGATCACCAAGAAGGTCGTGGAGTACGCCCACGACCACGGCGTGGTGGTCGAGGCCGAGCTGGGCACCCTGGCCGGCGTGGAGGACGAGGTGAAGGTCAAGGCCGAGGATTCCAGCTACACCCGCCCCGAAGAGGTGGAGGAGTTCGTCACCAAGACCGGCTGCGACTCTCTGGCCATCGCCATCGGCACCAGCCACGGCGCCTATAAGTTCACCCCCGACCAGTGCACCCGCAACGAGCAGGGCATCCTGGTTCCCCCGCCCCTGCGCTTCGACGTGCTGGAGGAGGTCTCCAAGCGCCTGCCCGGCTTCCCCATCGTGCTCCACGGCTCCTCTTCCGTGCCCCAGAACTTCGTGAAGATGATCAACGAGAACGGCGGCAAGATGCCCGACGCCATCGGCATCCCCGAGGACGAACTGCGCCACGCCGCCGAGCTGTCCGTGTGCAAGATCAACATCGACTCCGATCTGCGCCTGGCCATGACCGCCACCATCCGCGAGCACTTTGTGCAGCACCCCGGCGACTTCGATCCCCGTCAGTATCTGAAGCCCGCCCGTGCCGCCATCAAGGAGCTGGTGCGTCACAAGCTGATCGACGTGCTGGGCTGCGCCGGCAAGGCCTGAGCCATTTCCCTTCAAGCAACATAGAATTCTTCCGGGTTTGTGTTTTCCGCCCCTGCGGGGCGGGAAACACCAGGAAGGATCAAAAGAAAAATTCCCCGATCCGTTTGGGTCGGGGAATTTTTTGCCCCCTCCCGCATACCATCAGGGGAGAGGGGGGAGCGCATCCATGAAGCAGCTGAGGGAGATAGCCTATGACCGGGGGGCGGCGGTGCGGTATGCCCACGCCTGGGCCTATTGCCGCAACCCGCGGTATTATAATTACGACGACATCGGGGGCGATTGCACCAATTTCGCCTCCCAGTGCCTGTATGCGGGGACGGGAGTGATGAACTTCACGCCCATCTACGGCTGGTACTACTTAAATCCCAACGACAAGGCCCCGGCCTGGACGGGGGTGCCCTATTTCCGCAATTTCCTCGTCCGGTCCAAACCGTCCCCGGGGCCCTTTGCCCGGGAGGTGTCTCTGGAGGAGGTGGAGCCGGGGGATTTTATTCAGCTGCGGTTTGATAAGGAGCGCTTTGCGCACACACCTATCGTAGTGGAGGTGGGCAGCCCGGCTGCGCCGGATAACATTCTGGTGGCGGCCCACAGCGACGATACGGACTTTTGTCCCTTGGCTCGCTATGACTGCCGGGCCCTGCGCTGTCTGCATGTTTTAGGGGCCTGGAAGTGGGAGGAGCGTCAGGAGGGGTAAAAAATATCCGGGGCCGCGTTTGATTGCGGTCCCGGATATTTTAGGGCTTGATTTACTTCTCCAGCTTGCGGGCGGCCTTGCCCAGGAAGCGCTCGTCGGTGATGATGAAGCGCTCGTGGGTGCCCTCGCCGATCAGGCCCTTCTCGTCATAGGCGGCCACCTTGAACTCCAGGCGCTTGCCGTCCACGACGGTGACCTCGCTCTCGGCCCACACCTTCAGACCCACGGGGGTGGCGGAGACGTGGGAGATGTTTAGCTTGGTGCCCACGGTGCTCTCACCCTCGGCCAGGCCGGGGGCCACGGCGGTCCAGGCGGCCTGCTCCATCAGGGCGCACATCCAGGGGGTGGCGAACACGGGCAGGGTGCCGGACCCGGCGGTGATGGCGGTGTTCTGGTCGTTGACCACGGCCTCGGCCTTGGCCTTCATACCAACGGTAACAGACATGATAGTGTCCTCCTTGTAAGACGAAGTGGTGGGTATTAGGTTTTTTACGATGACGGAATCCCCCCGCCGCTTCGCGGCCCTCCCCCCTTTAACAAGGGGGGCTGTTTTTTGCTCCATTAGGCCCCCTTGTGAAAGGGGGCTGGCATCGCCGCAGGCGATGACTGAGGGATTCAGCGACATACACACACTGTATCTTACAACAATTCAGCCCAAAAATCCAGCGTCAAACTGCATCAAATCCGGTCAAGGGGTGATGCGGAACATGTCCACCACGCCGTCGATGAGCAGATCGCCTTTTTCGTCGGTGACGGTGACGTGGAAGATGGCCAGCTTGTGGCCCCGGCGCACCGTCTCGGCGGCAGCATAGAGCGTGCCGCTCTGTACATTGTGGAGAAAGTTCATGTGGGCGCTCTGGGTGACATAGTCCGCCCCGTCGGTGCGGGAGACGATGCCCGCCACGCAGTCGGCCATGGCGTACAGCAGGCCGCCGTGGGCATAGCCGTTGCGGTTTTTGGACTCCGGGGCCAGGTCCACCTTCACCACGCAGCGGTCGGGGGAGACGGAGACGATGGAGATGTGGTTATATTCCATAAAGGGATTGCTTTTGGCATAGGCACGGAAATCTTCTTCAGTGACCAATTTCATGGGGAACGCTCCTTTTCTGCGTTTTCCCTAGTGTACCCCCATTTACGGGAAAAGACAAGACAGAGAAAAGCGGGGGTGACATTTCCGGCGGAACGTGCTATAAAATAAAAGAGCAACCGAGAGAAAGGAGGACCCGGCTATGCAGAGGGTATTGTCCATGCAGCGCATGGGGGAGGCCGCGCCCCATATGGACCCCAAGACCCTGCAATATTTAAACGAGGGGCAGATCGAGAGCTTTGAGAGCTTTGAAGAATTCAGCCTGATCGCCTTTGACTGGTATGACGTACACAGCGATCGCACCCAGAATGAACAGATGCTGCTGTATCTGGATCGGGAGGACCTGTTTATCTTTTGCGAGGATCGGGCGGCGGAGGACAAGGCCAACGCCATTTTCCGCGAGGTGACGGCGGACGGGCCGCTGGAGAACCAGCAGCTGCTGTACCGCTTTTTCGTGCGGCTCATCCACGGGGATATGTCCCACCTGGAGCAGCTGGAGGCGGACATCAGCGAGGGGGAGACGGCCATCCTGTCCGGTACCCACCGGGAGGACATGGACCGCATCGTCCAGTGGCGGCGGGAGCTGCTGCGGCTAAAACGGTATTACGAGCAGCTGGACTCCATCTTCGACGAGCTGACCGCCAACGACAACGGCCTGCTGTCCCACGCCAGCGTCCGGCGCATGGCCATTCTGGGCGGGCGCATGGACCGGTATCTCAACGCCGTTCGGAACCTGCAGGAGTCGGTGACCCAGCTGCGGGAGGCCTATCAGTCCCAGCTGTCCATCCAGCAGAACGAGCTGATGAAGCTGTTCACCGTGGTCACGGTGATCTTCCTGCCCCTGTCCCTGCTGGCGGGGTGGTATGGAATGAACTTTGTGGGGATGCCGGAGCTGGGCTGGCGCTATGGCTATCCGGCGGTCATCGTCCTGAGCGTGCTGATCGTGGCGTGGCTGCTGTGGTATTTCCGAAAAAACAAGTGGCTTTAAGCCGAAAAGATACGCCGTCGCTTGCAAAAGCGGCGGCGTCAGTCTGTCGAGGAACCCGGTCTGTACTCAGGAACAGACTGGATCTCGAACATATATGAGCGAAAAAACAGCAAAGCGAAACGAGGACAACAGATTCCTCCATTTCCATGTGGCCAATTTTTTCAAGTTCATGGCAGCAAACTTAAGCTTCACCCAGTTCATCACCTGAGCCAAGCCTCTGTATTGCGTATAACGCATAGCCGGTCTTTGGCAGTGTAAGAAAGGCCGTCGGCATTACTCCGGCGGCCTTTCTTTAAATCAATCGGTTTTGCACTTTTCACGAGTTTGTCATGATTACTTCCGAGCACTTTCTGCTGCAACGATGAGTGCTTTCCAAATTTGTGCTCTAATTCCATCGTTAAGAGAGTGACTATACCCATACAACTTTTCATGTTCACTCATAGACATATACTGAGGATATCCATATTCTGCAGCAGTCGCATCGACAATAATCCATTCGCCATCCGCATAGGCCATATTCCAAGCATGGGCACCATTGGAAACGGTCCCTGAAAACATCCCTACAGGGATTCCCGCTACGCCCAAGATTGTATTAGTGGCACTTGCAAAGTCATTACAGACTCCTGATGTCCCCCTATCTGTCCAATAGAAACCCTTGCCATTTGCATCATAACTAAATCTCTTAGTGATTAGGTCAACACAAATCTTGATTTTTTCCTTGTCGCTCATTCCGTCAGTAAACTTTGACGTAGCTTCAGATACCGCCTGTACTTCTTCGTCGCTAATTCTATATGCATTGCACACATTCATACCATTGACAGATTTTGCTAAAAATTTGCACCCATTTGCATAGATTGACCCAAACGCAGCTGTCGTCTGATTCATTTTTGCGGTAGTTTTCCCCTCCGCATATACAGCATAATTGAAGTACGGGTTGATTTTCATACCGGAGCTATTTTTTGAAATCTCTTCAGCGTGAATGAGCGTATTTACCGCAGCGTTGAACGCATCCTTGTCGGTTGCTGCTTTGACCTCCTCGCTCTGCTTGGACCAGTAGTCATCGACAGGCTTATGGGTTGCATAGGAAAGCGTGACCGGTTCAGAACTGGTAGTACCAACAATACTGCTCTCCCCTACTCCGCCGGGAGTACTCGGTGTCGGAGTGGGTTCCGTTGTATCCGGCTTCGTTGTCGTGCTACTATCACCCGCATTGAGGAAGGCATCTTTCATGCGCCCATACACAACAGCAGCCTGTGCTCTATTCATATAGGAAGCGCCGGAGAAAGTGCCCTTGGAATCAGTACCGGCAATCAGGCCCATAGCAAAGACTGAAGCGACACTAATTTGATAAGAATTCGGGATACTCTTAAAGTCTGCAATCTTGTCAAATGTTGCTTCTGTTTCAGCAAGACCAGGGCGTCCAGAAAATTCTTTTGCATCCATGATGTTCGTCATAATGGCTGCCATGTCGTAGCGAGTGATAGGCGCATCCATCTTGCCCTGCACGAAGGTCAGCAAGTGTTTGTCCTCTGCTACTTTCTGTGCGGCTGCGTACCACTTTGCGTTAGAGCCAACGGCTTTCTTTGCCGCTTCGATCTCGTCGTTAAAGAAAGCGCGGGTCATGATAGTAACGAACTGTGCCTCCGTCAAGGTTCCGCTGGGAGAGAACACACCCGTGTAGTTCGCTGCGTTGCCTGCTGTACCAGCGATAACACCATCGGAATAGGCCCGTTCGATTTGGGTGTAAGCCCAGTGGGATGTGGGGACATCCGTGAAATGCGACTGCACAGTAGGTGCCGCAGCCAAGGCCGGGACGGAAAGGGATAAAAGCAAAGTCAGCAACAAGATCAATGATACAACGGTTTTTTTCATGACCGATTCCTCCATAAATTTCAGGTTAATACCATTATATCATATAGTGTCGACAGTGGGTATCTTTCTTGCAAATTTTAGCATATTTTTCTGCGAATAGCTTGAACCTCATATAAAAAGGCCGGGATAACGCTAATCCGCGTCACGCCGTCGCTTGCAAAAGCGGCGGCGTTTTTGTGCCTCGACAGGGCCGGACGGTGCCGATAATTTGCCTTATACGAAGGGCGCAAAACGCAAAGGCAAATTGGGGAAAAAGGGACATCGTATAATGACGGGGAAAGGAGGTCTTTCATCATGACAGAACAGTACGAAAGACATTTACGGGAGAAGCATCTCTCGGAGAACACCATCACGGCCTATCTCTTCGCCCTGCGGCAGTTCCGCCAGCACTATGGGGCGGTGACCCAGACCAACCTGTGCCGGTATAAGAGCTGGCTGATGGAGCGCTATAAGCCCCAGACGGTGAACCTGCGGCTCCAGGCCATCAACTGCTATCTGGAGAGCGTGGGCCGGGAGAAGTGGCGGCTGCCCTTTGTGCGGGTGCAGCAGAAGGCTTTTTTGGAAAACGTCATCAGCGAGGCAGATTATGAGTATTTTAAGACCCGCTTAAAGGAGGATGATGAGCTCTTCTGGTATTTTGTGGTCCGGTTCCTGGCGGCCACCGGGGCCCGCATCAGCGAGCTGCTTCAGCTGAAGGCCGAGCACATCCGCCTGGGCTATTTGGACCTGTACACCAAGGGGGGCAAGCTGCGGCGCATCTATATCCCCCAGGCTCTTCAGCAGGAGGCGGGCAAGTGGCTGGCCGGACAAAAAATGACCAGCGGCTTTGTCTTTCTCAACCGGCAAGGCCAGCGTATCACCGCCCGTGGGGTGTCCGCCCAGCTGAAAAAGCTGGCTGTGCGCTATGGCATCGACCCGGACGTGGTCTATCCCCACTCCTTTCGCCATCGGTTTGCCAAGAGCTTTTTGGACCGCTGTGGGGACATCGCCTTTCTGGCCGACCTGATGGGCCACGAGAGCATCGAGACCACCCGCATCTATCTGCGCAAGACGGCCACGGAGCAGCGGGCCATTGTGGACCGGGTGGTAGATTGGTGAGGAAAAGTGCTATTTTTCTGCCTATGAGGATCTTTTTTCAACTTTGTACATATAAGGCAAATTATCAGCCCTTTTTCTACCATATTATAGAAGAAGCTTACAAATAATGCAAAACAATTCGCTCGACAGGAAACGACAAAACACGCAAAAAGCCATCCGGGAGGAGAGCGGGTGCTCTCCTCCCGGATGACTTTAGAAGAGGGAGAAAGAAGAAAGAAAAGGTGAGATAGGGGTACCGAGCCGCTGATTGACTGCGATTACTTGGCGGCGGCGAAGCCCTGCTCCAGATCGGCCAGGATGTCGTCGATGTGCTCGGTGCCGATGGACAGGCGGATGGTGGCGGGGGTGATGCCCTGGTCAGCCAGCTCCTGGGCGGACAGCTGGGAGTGGGTGGTGGTGGCGGGGTGGATGACCAGGGACTTCACGTCGGCCACGTTGGCCAGCAGGGAGAAGATCTTCAGGTTGTCGATGAAGCGGAAGGCCTCCTCCTGGCCGCCCTTGATCTCGAAGGTGAAGATGCTGGCGCCGCCGTTGGGGAAGTACTTCTCATACAGGGCGTGATCGGGGTGGTCGGGCAGGGAGGGGTGGTTCACATGGGCCACCTGGGGGTGGTTGGCCAGGAACTCCACCACCTTCTTGGTGTTCTCTGCGTGGCGGTCCAGACGCAGGGACAGGGTCTCCACGCCCTGGAGCAGCAGGAAAGCATTGAAGGGAGAGATGCAGGCGCCGGTGTCCCGCAGCAGGATGGCCCGGATGTAGGTGACAAAGGCGGCGGGACCGGCGGCGTCCACAAAGGACACACCGTGATAGCTGGGGTTGGGGTCGGCGATGGCGGGATACTTGCCGCTGGCCTTCCAGTCGAACTTGCCGGAGTCCACGATCACGCCGCCCAGGGAGGTGCCGTGGCCGCCGATGAACTTGGTGGCGGAGTGGACCACGATGTCAGCGCCGTGCTCGATGGGCCGGATGAGATAGGGGGTGCCGAAGGTGTTGTCGATGACCAGGGGCAGGCCGTGCTTGTGGGCGATGGCGGCGATGGCGTCGATGTCGGGGATGTCGCTGTTGGGGTTGCCCAGGGTCTCCAGATAGATGGCGCGGGTGTTGTCCTGAATGGCGTTCTCCACCTCGGCCAGGTCGTGGGCGTTTACAAAGGTGGTGGACACGCCGAAGTGGGGCAGGGTGTGCTCCAGCAGGTTATAGCTGCCGCCGTAGATGGTCTTCTGGGCCACGATGTGACCGCCGTCGGCGGCCAGGGCCTGGATGGCATAGGTGATGGCGGCGGCGCCGGAGGCCACGGCCAGAGCGGCCACGCCGCCCTCCAGGGCCGCAATGCGCTTTTCGAACACGTCCTGGGTGGAGTTGGTCAGACGGCCATAGATGTTGCCCGCGTCAGCCAGACCAAACCGGGCGGCGGCATGGGCGGAATTATGGAAAACGTAAGAAGTGGTCTGATAGATAGGGACGGCGCGGGAGTCGGTGGCGGGATCGGCCTGCTCCTGGCCAACGTGGAGCTGAAGGGTCTCGAACTTATAATTACTCATGGGTAAACACCTCATTTAAATATTTTTGTATTTGGGTCCCACAGGGGGGAGAAGAACGTGAAGTCTGTTACGGTTTGGGTGCGGTCCCGGCGGACAGGTCCCGGACCACTTCACCGGCCAGGATCAATCCGGCGGCGGCGGGGACAAAGGCGGTGCTGCCGGGGACCTGGCGGCGCTGGGTGCATTTCCGGGCGGTGCCGGGGGGGACAGATGCAGTGGCTGCGGCAGCTGATGGCCATGTCGTCCAGGGGGGTGAGAGCCTGCTCCTGGGAGTAGACCACCTTCAGATGGCGGATGCCCCGCTTGCGCAGCTCCTTTCGCATCACCCGGGCCAGGGGACAGACAGAGGTCTTGTAGATGTCGGCCACCTGAAAGGCGGCGGCGTCCAGCTTGTTCCCCGCCCCCATGCAGCTGATGATGGGGGTCCCGGCGTCGTGGGCCTGCTGGATCAGCTCCAGCTTGCCGGTGACGGTGTCGATGGCGTCCACCACATAGTCATAGGCGGCGAAATCGAACTGGTCGGCGGTGGCGGGGGAGTAGAAGGTCTTATAGGTGGTCACGGCGATCTTGGGGTCGATGTCTGCGATGCGCTGGGCGGCCACATCCACCTTATACTGGCCCACCGTGCTGCGGGTGGCGAAGATCTGGCGGTTCAGATTGGTGAGGCAGACCCGGTCATCGTCGATCAGGTCCAGCGCCCCCACGCCGCTGCGGGCCAGGGCCTCTACGGTATAGCCGCCCACGCCGCCGATGCCGAACACGGCCACCCGGGCGCTGTGGAGACGGTCCATGCCGTCCTTCCCCAGCAGCAGCTGGGTCCTTGAATACTGGTCAAGCAAATGGTCTCATTCCTTTTCATGGCGCAAAAAATCCGGGCAGCCGTTACACAAGGAAACAGCACCCGGACGCAAGAATACTGACAGGGAAAATCACTTTACCCTTATTCCAGGGGAAGAAGGGCACAGGAACAAGACCCGCACAGCAGTTGTGTCCGGGAAGGGGACATTCGTCCAAAGCGGAAGTTGCTGCGCAGCAGCTTTTCAAACGCGGCGATCATGCTGGGGGCCTCCTTTCAGTCGGTTCGTTCTTGAGGATGAACAGAGTATAACCTACTTTCCCTATAAAGTCAATGGGTATTTGCAAAAAATCAGCCCACTAATTCAGAGGGTAATTTCATGTTTCTGACGGGAGGAGGATGAAGTTAGGAGTTAGGAGGGATGAGAGAGGAGTTAAAATAGCCTTCCCCATTCCAGGGGGAAGGTGGCATGGCGCAGCCATGACGGATGAGGGTGGCCACGGAGGTGCTTGCGCTATCGGCGGGCGGACACAGAGGTCCGCCCCTACACCAGGCTACGATGGCTCTTGTAGGGGCCGACCTCTGCGTCCGCCCGTTCCCGTTAAAAAAGACCTGCCTGGAAAACAGGCAGGTCTTGCTTTACATCAACGGCGCAAACACGCGTAAAATGCTTCGATAAAGCTGTAAGAGGATATTCAGGTGGCGGAAGCGGCGGAGGGTGATGGGCTCGCTTAACGTCAGGGTGTCCTGAAAGTCACGCTCGATGTCGTGGATGCAGGGGGCGTCGCACAGCCACACGCCGTCCTCAAAGTGGAGGAACAGGCTGCGGTAGTCCAGATTCACCGTGCCCACCGTGGCGAAGCGGCCATCCACCACAAAGTTTTTGGCGTGGATGAAGCCGGGGGTGTATTCATAGATGTGGACCCCGGCGTCCAGCAGGGGGGGATAGTGGGCGCGGGTCACCTCGAACACATAGCGCTTGTCGGGGATGTGGGGGGTGATGAGATACACGTCCACGCCGGACTTGGCGGCGTTGCACAGGGCGGTGTTGGTGGCCACGTCCACGATGAGGTAGGGCGTGGTGATATAGATATACTTTTTGGCCCGGGCAATCATGTTCAGATAGACCGACTGGCCCACCGTCTCCTGGTCCAGGGGGGTGTCGGTATAGGGCTGGACATAGCCCGTCCAGGGGCGCACCGGGGCGGCGGGGGGACGGAAGCGGTCAAAGTTCTCCTCCAGCCCGGCACAGTGGTCCCACATGGACAGGAACATCACCGTCATGGACCACACCGCGTCCCCCTCCAGCAATATGGCGCTGTCCTTCCAGTGGCCAAAGCGCTCCTTCTGGTTGATATACTCGTCGGCCAGGTTGATGCCCCCGGTAAAGCCCACCTGCCCGTCGATGATCATCAGCTTACGGTGGTCCCGGTTGTTCAGCCGGGGGGTCATGACGGGGCGGAAGCGGTTGAACACCCGGCACTGGATGCCCTTGGCCATCATCTGCTGGTCATAGTGCTGGGGCAGGGTGAACATGCAGCCCATGTCGTCATACAGCAGGCGCACCTCCACCCCCTGGGCGGCCTTCCGCTCCAGCACGTCCAGAATGCTGTCCCAGAACACCCCGGGCTGGATGATGAAGTATTCCAGAAAGATATACCGCTGGGCCTTCTCCAGCTCTGCCAGCATCCGGGGGAAGGCCAGGTCCCCCAGGGAGAAATACTCCGTCACCGTGTTGGTATAGGCGGGGCAGGCGGCCCGCTGCTCCAGATAGGTGGCCTGGGTGGCGGCCTCGCCTCCCAGGGGCAGCAGGTCGTCGGCCTTGAAGTCGGGCGCCAGGGCCTTGATGGATCGGTCCCAGATGCCCTGCATCCGGCGCTGCCGCCGGCTTGAGACGCGCCCGCCGCCGATGAACAGATAGAAGATGCCGCCGAACACCGGGAAGGGCAGGATGATCAGCAGCCAGGCGATCTTATAGGCCGGTTCCATCCGGCTGCCCACGATGGCCAGGGCGGCGGCGATGCTGATCAGAATACACACCCAGTAGAACGTCTCGACGTGCTCGGAAAAGGAAAACACCATCACCGCCAGCAGGGCGAACTGGATGAGCAGGGAGACGGCCACCAGCACAGAGCGGTGGAACAGGAAATAGAACAGTTTTTTCAGGGGGAAGCACCTCCTTTGGGGCGGGCGGCGTCAGGGCATCTGGCGCAGGGAACAGTGGATGTGGCCGCGGTCCAGCTCAATCACGCCATAGGTGGTCCGGGCGGTGCCGGGGTTGAGCATCCACAGGCCGTCCTCCAGCTGCTGGCACAGGGGGCGGTGGGTGTGGCCGAAGAGGAGAATGTCCGCCTGGCAGGCCCGGGCGTCGGCCACGGCGGCGTCATAGCCGCCCTTTACCCCCCACAGGTGCCCGTGGGAGAGGAGAATGCGCACCCCGTCCAGAGTGATCTGTTTCTTTAAAGCGTGGGTGGTCCAGCCGTCGCAGTTGCCGGGGACCATGCACACGGGGATGCGGGGATAGGCATAGGACACCGCCTCGGCGTCCTCCTCCAGATCGCCCAGGTGGATGATCTGGTCGGGGGCCTCGTCGGCCACGGCGGAGAGCATTCCGGCCACAGACCGGTGGGAATCGGAGAAAACAAGAATTTTCAAAGCTGTCACCTCTGCGCCTGGGGCGCATATACTTAGATTGAGATCGTGTTGGGAGGGATACCTATGCAGGGAAAAGGGACTCAGAGCGGTCCGGCCCAGGCGCTGGAGCAGAACCGGGCGGCCATCAGCAAGCTGGCCCAGTCGGGGGACGCCCAGCGGCTGATGGAGCTGCTGCGCCAGGGCGGCGGTGTGGAGCAGGCGGCCCAGGCCGCAGCGGCGGGGGACCCGGCGGCCCTGATGGCCATGATGGACCGCCTGATGCACACCCCGGAGGGGGCGGCGCTGGTGGACCGCATCGGGACCCAGGCCAAGCAGGCGGGACTGGAGTAACAGACTGAGGGGGTGGCTGGCCCGTGGCGGAGCTGGAGGAAAAACTGAATGCCATTTTGGGCGACCCCAACGCCATGGGGCAGATCATGGCTCTGGCCCGCTCCTTGGGCGGGGGAGGGGGCACGGGTGAGCCAAATTCACCTCCGCCGGAGCCGGGAGAGACTCCCCCGCCGCCCCCGGCGTCTCAACCGGAGGTCCCCGATTTATCCGCCCTGCTGGGCCAGGTGGACCCCAGGCTGATGCAGATGGGGCTGAGTCTGCTGAAAAACTGCAAGGAGCGGGATGACCGGAACGCCGCCCTGCTGCGGGCCCTGCGGCCCTTTCTCAAGGAGGAGCGCCGGGCGGGGCTGGACCGGGCCCTTCAGATCGTGGGGGTGACGCGGATCATCCGGGCGGCCCTGGACACCATGGGCGGAAAGGGGGAGGAGGGCCGTGTATAACCGCTATATCCCACAGGAGGAGGACTATATCCCCGTGGTCCCGCCGCCGGAAAACCCACCGCCGTCCCCGCCGAGGGCAGATCGGGCAGGGGGACAGAGCGCCCCCGGCTCCTCCGTGCTGTCCGCCCTGGGACTTGGGAACCTGGGCGGCCTGTTTTCCGGGGCGGAGGGCCTGGTGAGCCGTCTGCTGCCGGACAACGTGGACGCGGGGGACATTTTGCTGCTGCTCATCGTCCTCTATCTCCTGGCGGAGGGGGACGACTTAGACCTGGTCATCGCCCTGGGGCTGACCCTGGTGCTGGGTCTGGGCAGCGGGAAAGAGAAGAGGGAGAATAGCACACAGGGCGGCACAGTGGCCGCCCCGTAGGTGTTTGGAAATTACGTTACATTGTGCAGGGACGTGCCGTCTGGCAGGGAGAAGGCGTCGGCGGCGTCATAGGCCGTGGTGATGGGGGAGAGGGCGGACAGGCGATAGGTCAGCGTGCCCTCCTCCTCCGTCTCCGCCTGGACCAGCAGGCCGCTGTCCAGCCCGATCCAATAGCGCTCGGTCCGCTGGGGGTCGTCCAGGCGGACCTCCACATAGATGCAGGACAGGCCCTCCAGCTGGCGATAGTCGGCGGTGACGATGGCGCTCTGCCGCAGCTGGAGCACCGTCTCATAGGTGGGGATGTGCTGGGCCAGGTCGGCGGACAGGCCGTCCGCCGGGGCGGTCTGATACTGCTGGGAGCCGTCGTACCAGTAATAGAGCTTGTCCCCGCCGGTGAGATCGTGGCGCACCGCCCCGGAGGGCAGGGTCTGACGCACGTGGCACCAGTCCCCGTCGCACCACACCTGCACGGCGGTGGAGGAGGAGCCGCCGGTCCAGAAGGACTCCACCGTCAGCTCCCGATAATAGCTGTCTGACCGGTCCAGGGTGGCGATAACGCTCTGGACGGTGCGGGGGGTGATCTCCACCCGCTGATAGGCGCTGGAAGCGGACTGGGAGCCGTCGGAGGTGCTGCTGCCGCTGCCGCTGGCGTCGGCCAGCACCACGTGGGGGGTGTTCAGGGCCACCAGATTGCGGCCAAAGCTAACCAGCATGGCCCCGGCGATGAGAGCCACCACAGCCAGGGTGACCAGCAGCCGATTTTTCGGTTCCATAGTTTATACGCCGAAGGGCTCCGGCGGCTGGGGCAGCTGGCCGAAGTGCCACTGGATGGCGTCCACGATGCGGCGGCAGGCCTGGCCGTCTCCATAGGGGTTGACGGCGTGGGCCATCTTGTGATAGGCCGCCTGGTCAGACAGCAGCTCGCTTGCCATGCGGAAGATGTCCTCCTCCTCCACGCCGGCCAGGCGGACGGTGCCCGCGGCCACGGCCTCGGGGCGCTCGGTCTCCTTCCGCAGTACCAGCACGGGGCGGCCCAGGGCGGGGGCCTCCTCCTGCAAGCCGCCGGAGTCGGTCATCACCAGATAGCACCGGGCCATCAGGTTGTGCATCTCGTCCACGGACAGGGGGGCAATGAGATGGATGCGGGGGTGGCCGTCCAGATACTTGTGGGCGGCCTCCTGCACCACGGGGGACAGGTGGACGGGATAGACCAGCTCCACCTCTGGGAAGGCGTCGGCCACCCGGCGCAGGGCGGTCATGATGTTGGTCATGGGCTGGCCGTAATTTTCCCGCCGGTGGCAGGTGACCAGGATGATCTTTTTCCCCTGATAGTCCAGCTGATTGAGAATGTCCTCTGCAAAGGTGAAATCCTTTACGACAGTGGTCTGGAGGGCGTCGATGACGGTGTTGCCGGTGAGAAAGACGTTTTTGGTGATGCTCTCCCGGGCCAGGTTGTCCCGGTTGGCGGGGGTGGGGCAGAAGTGCAGGTCGGCCAGGGCGCCCACCATCTTCCGGTTCATCTCCTCGGGGAAGGGGGACCATTTGTCATAGGTGCGCAGACCGGCCTCCACATGGCCCACGGGGATCTTGTGATAGAAGGCGGCCAGGGCACCGGCGAAGGTGGTGGAGGTGTCACCGTGGACCAGGACCAGGTCGGGCTTGGCCTCCTCCAGCACGCCCTCCATGCCCAGCAGGCACTTGGAGGTGATGGTGGACAGGGTCTGCCGGGGCTCCATGATGTTCAGGTCATAGTCGGGCTTCAGCTTGAAGATGTTCAGCACCGAGTCCAGCATCTCCCGGTGCTGGGCGGTGACGCAGCACAGGGCCTGGATGCCCGGGCGGCGCTGAAGCTCCAGAGCCAGGGGGGCCATTTTAATGGCCTCGGGCCGGGTGCCGAAGATGGTCATCACTTTGATATCGCTCATGGCGTGGTATCCTCCTTCTGGTCAGAAGTTTTGGGGGGCTGGTCATCCTGACCGTCCTGCTCCTCCAGCTGGCGCAGGTGCTCCTCAATGGTGCTGTTGTGAGAGATGAAGATGCGGATGGCCATCCAGCCGGTGACGCACAGGGCCACCAGCAGCAGCGTCGCCTTTACCACGCCGCTGGTGGTGAGGACCACGGCGGACAGGCCCAGAATGGCGCTGATGACATACAGCACGGCCACCGCCTGCTTCTGAGAGAAGCCCATGTCGATGAGCCGGTGGTGGATGTGCCCCCGGTCCGGGGTCATGGGGGACTGCCCCTTGGCCAGACGGCGGAGAATGGCGAAGCTGGTGTCGAAGATGGGCAGGCCCAGCATCAGGAAGGGGACGGCGAAGGAGATAATGGTATAGAATTTGAACAGCCCCTGGATGGACACGGTGGCCAGGATGAAGCCCAGGAAGGTGGAGCCCGTGTCCCCCATGAAGATCTTGGCCGGGTTCAGGTTATAGGGCAGAAAGCCGATGCAGGCCCCGGCCAGGGCGGCGGTGAGCACGGCCACGTCGGGCTCTGACACCGTGAGGGCGATGACCAGCAGGGTCATAGAGCTGATGGTGGACACGCCGCAGGCCAGTCCGTCCAGTCCGTCGATCAGGTTCACCGCGTTGGTGATGCCCACGATCCAGAACACGGAGATGGGGATGGACAGCCAGCCCAGCACCCAGAAGGGGTCGCTGCTGAAGATGTTGATATTGGACAGGATATAGATGCGGCAGCCCGCGTGGACCGCGATGAGGGCGGCCACGATCTGCACCAAAAACTTGGGCTTGGCGGGCAGGGCATAGATATCGTCGAAAATGCCCAAAATCACAATGATAACGGCCCCCAGCAGCATGCCCCGGTATTGCTTGGACAGGACGGAAGACCAGCACGCTGAGCAGAAAGCCAAAGAAAATGGCCAGGCCGCCCATGCGGGGGATGGGGTGATTGTGCATCCGGCGGCCGTCCTTGGGCACGTCCACCGCGCGCCACCCGAAAGGCCAGGGAGCGGACCACCGGCGTGGAGATCAGGGCCACCACCGCCGCCGCCAGCAGGGCGGCAGCGGCAGTGCCCACAACAGAAAGTTCAATGGTCATGATAGATCCTCTTTATGTTCCAGATTCCTCATCTGCGGGGGAAGGGTTCAGCGGGGCAGGAAGCCCACCTTTTTATAGACCTTCCGCAGGGTCTTGTTGGCCACATAGCCGGCCTTCTCCGCGCCCTGCTTATACACAGACTCCAGATAGGCCTTGTCGGCCAGAATGCGGGTGGCCTCCTCCCGGATGGGGCGCAGGGCCTCGATGACCGCGTCGCCCACGGCGGGCTTGAACGCGCCGTAGCCCTGGCCGTCGAACTCCCGCTCGATCTCCTCCATGGTCTTGCCGGTGACGGCGGCATAGATGCTCATCAGGTTGGCCACGCCGGGCTTGTGCTCCGGGTCAAAGCGGACGCAGTGCTCGGTGTCGCTGTCGGTGATAGCCCGCTTGAACTTGCGCTGGATTTCCTCGGGCTTCTCCATCAGGAAGACGCAGCCCTCGGGGGCGGACTTGGACATCTGAGAGGTGGGGTCGGACAGACCCATGATCCGTGCGCCCGTCTTGGGGATATAGGGCTCGGGGATCTTGAACACGTCGCCATAGATGCCGTTGAAGCGCTTGGCGATGTCCCGGGTCAGCTCCACGTGCTGCTTCTGGTCGTTGCCCACGGGGACGAAGTCGGGCTGATAGAGCAGGATGTCCGCCGCCATCAGGGCGGGATAGGTGAACAGGCCGCCGTTGATATTGTCGGCATTTTTGGCGGACTTATCCTTGAACTGAGTCATGCGGGACAGCTCACCGAACATGGTGTAGCAGTTGAGCACCCAGCCCAGCTCCGCATGGGCGGGGACGTGGGACTGGACGAACAGGGTGTTCTTCTCCGGGTCCAGACCGCAGGCGATATACTGGGCCAGCTGCTCCAGGGTGCGGCGGCGCAGCTTGGCGGGTTCCTGACGGACGGTGATGGTGTGCATATCGGCCATAAAGTAGTAGCAGTCGAACTCCTCGGCCCAGGGCCCCCCAGTGCTTGATGGCACCCAGGTAGTTGCCCAGGTGCAGATCGCCGCTGGGCTGGATGCCGGAGAGCATTACTTTCTTTTCATCCATGGTTGTCGGCTCCTTTAAATACACGGCGCATCAAGAAACGCGCGCATAATATCGTACTATTTTACCACGGAGCGCGACATTAAGCAATATCCCAGGTGAACGAAGTTGGGACAAAGGCATACGCAAATAAATTGTGGACAGACAAAGAATATCCACCCTCTTTGGAACGCAGCTGCTCTGAAGAGGGTGGATATTTTCGAATTTTGGGAACGGTCCCTTTTGTGTTCTTCAGTCAAACATGACTGTGTCGACCATATGTCTGATCAGCCGCCAACAGTTCCAAATCCACGATAGACGCCGGAGCATCGTATCTCACGCGTTCTGCGCCTGTAAACACAGAGTACACGCCGACGGCGTCGGCCTCGTTTGTGTTTATCATCACCTCCATGCCGCGATACTGGAATCGCAACCAGCCCGCCGCCGTGATCGTGTCATCATCGTCTCCGAAATACTCATACTCGTCCACGCCAATCAGGGAGAGGAGATCTTCAAAAGACATCTCGTCGTCCATGTCTGGGAAAAGGATACTTTGCCCGGGTAATAGAACCCGGCGCATTTCAGCTGGTCTTCGCATGCCGTCATGGCCTTTTTAAAGTCGCCGCTGTGCCCAGCGAAGAAGATGGGGACGTATTCCGCACCTGGGGCCGCATAGCAGGCGGCGGCCCAGTCCGGGAAGCCGGCCAGACTTGCAGCGCACGCGCCGTCAGGATGCGCGTCTTCCGACGCACGAAGCGTTTTGCCCAGGTCATCGAGAGACGCGGGTGTGCTCGTTTCAGCAGAGCTGAAGTCCTCTGAGCGCCTGATCACCGGGAGCGGCGGGGGAGCAGGCGGAAAGCGCGAAAGCTGCAAGCAGACACAGGGCGGGAATGAGAGGCAGTTCGTTTCATGGTGACCTCCATTCTGACAGGATGATCCTGGTCAATCAAGTTTTATGAAAGGCGATTTGATACATTAGCTCTTTGTATGCGATCATTCTCTTGCTGGTTTCAATTAGATCAGAGAGAAGTTCATCGTAATGCGGATACTGCTTCTGGATATCCTGCGGGGAAAGTTTGGCGTCGCTCTCTTTTACGCTGCTCTCATACCATTTGCGATAACGTGCTTGCCACTTTGTTAAATGTGGACGCAGACCTTGATTGAGGACCTTTGTTGCCAACTCTATCAATTCTGATGCACATTCGATCTTCTCAATCGGCAGGTCTTTTATCAATTCTCTGGCGACGCGGAAATACTCATACCACGAATCATACACTTCCACGATCACATCATTTTCCTGGTCAAATTCCAATCCGATTTTCCGTGTGTTGAGTTCGACCCACAATTTATATGCAATAGCCAGGTCACGATTATCATAATGTACCGTAATGCTGCTGTTTCCAATCCCGAGCGTTATCTCTTGGACGGAGATGGCGTGTTTTCTTGAGACTGGAATGACTTTTTTGATCAGATAGCTGATACCGACCAGCGCTGCACACAGGACAAGGAGCGCCAGCCAATTTAGCTTGATCGAAATATAGTAAGTAGGCTCAAGAGTTATATCGATAATATTCATATTCCCTCCTAAAACTTAGACTCTCAAATACTTCCGTATCAAAAGAATCAGCTTTGGTGCGTCCAGGGGCTTGGGCAGGTGCTCGTTCATGCCGGCTTTGCGGCTGCGGACCTGGTCGTCTACGAAGGCGTTGGCGGTGAGGGCGAAGATGGGGACGGTCTTGGCGTCGGGGCGGTCCATGGAGCGGATGCGGCGGGTGGACTCCAGGCCGTCCATCACTGGCATCATCACGTCCATCAGCACCACGTCAAAGCTGCCGGGGGCGGACTGGGCGAAGGCCTCCACCGCCTGCCGGCCGTCCAGGGCCTCCACCACCTGGACGCCCTGCTTTTCCAGGACGAAGCGGGTGATCTCCCGGTTCATGTCGTTGTCCTCCGCCAGCAGCACCCGGGCCCCGGCGATGGAGGGCAGCTCCTCCACCGGGACGGGAGCGGCGGGAGCGGCGCTGTCCGGGTCGGGCAGGAAAGGCAGGACGATGGTAAAGGTGGTCCCCTTGCCCTGCTGGCTGACAAAGGAGATGGAGC
>NZ_JBPJWR010000015.1:0-14742 GCF_054108085.1 Flintibacter sp. SJQ-8 | reverse complement strand
CTGGCCGCCAAGCTGGGGGCCACCATCAACCTGGACGACATCAGCCACATCGATTTTCTGAAGGACACCATCGGCTATATCCCCAAGCGCATCTCCTGCCGGTTCAATCCCGGCGGCACCTTCACCCTGGGGGAATCTGAGGAGGGCTTTCAGGTGATGGACAACCCCGGCCAGGCCAAATACGGCATGACCCGGCCCCAGATGACCCAGGCCTTCCGCCGCCTGAAGGAGCTGGGGGCAGAGGAGTTCGGCATCCACGCCTTTTTGGCCTCCAACACCCTGTCCAACGAGTATTACCCCGCCCTGGCCGCCATCCTGTTCCAGATGGCCGTGGAGCTGAAAAACGAGACCGGCTGCCACATCACCTTCATCAACCTGTCCGGCGGCGTGGGTGTGCCCTATCTCCCCGACCAGCCCGCCAACGACATCGCCGTCATCGGCGAGGGGGTCCGCCGGGCCTACGAGGACATCCTAGTCCCCGCCGGCATGGGTGACGTGTCCCTGTGCACCGAGCTGGGCCGCTTCATGCTGGCCCCCAACGGCCATCTGGTCACCCGGGTCCTCCACGAGAAGCAGACCTATAAAGATTATATCGGCGTGGACGCCTGCGCGGCCAACCTGATGCGCCCGGCCATGTACGGGGCCTATCACCACATCACCGTCATGGGCAAGGAGGACCAGCCCTGCGACCACCAGTACGACGTCACCGGCGCCCTGTGCGAGAACAACGACAAGTTCGCCGTGGACCGAATGCTGCCCAAGATCGACATCGGCGACCTGCTGGTCATTCACGACACCGGGGCCCACGGCCACGCCATGGGCTATCAGTACAACGGCCGCCTGCGCTCTGCCGAGGTGCTGCTCCAGGCCGACGGCTCCACCCGCCTGATCCGCCGGGCGGAGACCCCCGAGGACTACTTCGCCACCGCCATCTGGGACTGAGTGCCTGTCCCCTTTTCCCTATGATCGACGCCGCCGCGGGCAGACGCAACGCCCGCGGCGGCCTTATTTCCGCCTGGCTCACAGGCGAGACTTTTTGCATTGCGAGTTGATCCATATGAACATCATGGCCGAACTGGCCATCATCTTCGGCATCTGTCTGGTGTCCGAGGGTATCTCCGCCCTGCTGCCCATCGCCCTGCCCGCCAGCGTCATCAGTATGCTGGTGCTGCTGGCCCTGCTTATGGCGGGCATCGTCAAGCCCCGGCACATCGACCGGGTGTGCCGCTTTCTGGTGGCCAACATGGCCTTTTTCTTCGTGGCTCCCTGCGCGGGCATCATCGAGCACGTGGAGTCCCTGCTGGCCTGCCTGCTGCCCTTTCTGTGTGCGGCCATTCTCACCACCCCTCTAGTCTATGCCGCCACCGCCTGGTCCATCCAGCTGATGCTCCGGGCACGGCGGAGAAAGGAGTCTCACCATGCTTGAAGCCATGCTCTCCTCCCCCTTCTTCGGCCTGGGGCTCACCTGCGCGGCCTGGTGCGTGGGCGTGTTTCTTCAGAAGAAGACGGGCTTTCTCCTCTGTAACCCCATGCTCATCGCCACCATCGTGGTCGTTGCGGTGCTGGCAGTGTTCCGAATTCCCTACGCCGACTATCTCCAAGGCAGCAGCATGCTCACCCTGATGCTCAGTCCGGTGACGGCGGTGCTGGCCCTGAACGTGTATAACCAGCGCAGGCTGCTGGGGGAATACTTCCTGCCCGTTATCGTGGGCTGTCTGGTGGGCACCCTGACCAGCGTGGGCTCTGTGCTGCTGCTGTGCAAGCTGATGGCGGTGAACGCCTCTATGACCTCCGCCCTGCTGCCCAAAAGCGTGACCACCGCCATTGCCATCGCCATCTCTGAAAACCTGGGCGGCATCCCCGGCGTCACCGCCGCCGCCGTGGTCATTGCGGGCGTGGTGGGCGCCATCTTCGCCCCCACCTTTGCCAAGCTGTTCCGCATCACCGACCCGGTGGCCGAGGGCGTGGCCATCGGCGCGTGCAGCCACGCTCTGGGCACCGCCAAGGCCCTGGAAATCGGCACCTTGCAGGGGGCCATGAGCTCCGTCTCCCTGTGCATCTGCGGCATTCTGACTTCTATTTTGGTCCTGTTTTTCTGACCCAGACAAGATAGCAAGACACGCAAAGGCCCCGGCCCGTTTCGTTGGAAGCAGGCCGGGGTCTCTTCTTATTTCTTGAAAAAGCGGAAGTCGCAGCAGTCCCCGCCATAGCCCAGGGTCTTGGTGCGGGAAAAGCCCATCTTTTTCAGGCCGCCATAGGTCACGTCGTCCACGTCGCAGAACAGGCGGCACAGCCCCGGACAGCCGTTCTCCACACAGGCCGAGTGCCACAGGCACTGTTTGATGTCCGCGCCGAAAGAATCTTTTCCCCGGAAGGATTCGCTCTCCCACAGGTCGCTGGTGGCCATGATTCTCAAAAAGGCCCGGCTGTACAGGGCGTAAAACCCCGGCACCAGCTCCATCCGGGCCGTGGCGGCGTGCTTCTGGGCCGCCACTACCTCCATCATATAGGTCCGCATGTGGCGGCAAGTCTCTTCCTCCGAACAGCCGTCCAATAAAGCCTTGTACAGGGCGATGCGGGGCAGGATGGTCTGGATCAGCGTCTCCCGCCGACGCTCAGACGGGTCGTTCACCTGTTCCACCAGGGCAGTCAAAATCTCCTCCTGCCGGGCAAACAGCGCCCTGCCCCTATCCGGGCCGAACGCCTGGATCAAAAACGCCTTGATTTGCTTTTGCTGCTTGATCTTCATGGGTATCACGCCTCTTTAACAGGAAATCCATTTCTTTCTACATCGTTTTCTTTCTGTGCTGCGCTCGCCACTTCAGTCGAATGGGATACAACTCTATCACAAAGTTTGGCTCCTCCACTCCCGTGGTGGGATGGGAGGCCGCTATCTCTATGCGGACGGAGCCGATCTGGGGCTCGACAAAGCCATCCGGTGTGCCGCAGACGATGTATTGGGGTCCGGCGTATTCCAGCTGTCCCGTCTCGTCCGGTTCCAGGGGCATGGTCTCCAGGGGCTTTTCCATGTCCACGCCCAGGCGGGACAGATAGTCCCCAAGCTGGGGGTAGGCCGCCCTGATCTGGCGGACGTAGTTTTGGCAATAGGCGCAGCCGCACACGTCCCCGCTGCTTATCCGGCTGTAAAATGCACGCGTCTTTTCCAGGTCCAAATGACCGCCTCCTGATCCTAATTCTGATCCTGATCTGTTTTTACCAAAAAGAAAACCAGCTGTCAAGTAGCGAAGTTTTGTTGCTTCGCGCTTCACAGCTGGTTTTGGTTTTTCAAGGATTCTGGTTTACTTCTTCCGGCTGAAGATGCGCTCCAGCAGCTCCCAGTCGCCGTTGCTCACGGCAGCCTTGTCGTCCATCTCGGCGATCACAGGATCGGCGGGAGGGGCGGGGGGCACGGGGGCGGCGGGCTGCTGCTGGGCAGGAGCGGCAGCGGCGGCGGAGAAGAAGTTGTCGGCGGCAGCGGAGGGCGCAGGGGCGGGAGCCGCCTGACGCGCGGGGGCCGCAGGGGCCACAGGCTCGGCGGGCTTCTCGTCAAAGCCGGTGGCAATGACGGTGACCCGGATCTCGTCCTCCAGCGTCTCGTCGAAGGCGGCACCGAAGATGATGTTGCAGTCGGGGTGGGCGGCCTCCTGGACCAGGTTGGCGGCGGTCTCCACCTCCTCCAGGCCGATGTCCATGGAGCCGGTGACGTTGATCAGCACGCCGCGGGCGCCGTTGATGGAGGTCTCCAGCAGGGGGCTGGAGATGGCCATGCGGGCGGCCTCCTCGGCCTTGTTCTTCCCGGCGGCGCGGCCCACACCCATGTGGGCCCGGCCCGCGTCCTTCATGACGGCGGACACGTCGGCAAAGTCCAGGTTGATGAAGCCGGTGTTCTTAATGAGGTCAGAGATGGACTGGACGGCCTGCTGAAGCACGTCGTCGGCGATCTCAAAGGCGTTGACCATGGTGATCTTCTGGTCGGTGGCCAGCTTCAGCCGCTCGTTGGGGATGATGACCAGGGAGTCCACTTTATTGCGCAGCTCGGCAATGCCGCCCTCGGCCTGCTTCATGCGGCGCATGCCCTCGAACCGGAAGGGCTTGGTGACCACGCCCACGGTGAGGATGCCCAGCTCCTTGGCGATGTCGGCCACGATGGGGGCCGCGCCGGTGCCGGTGCCGCCGCCCATACCGGCGGTGATGAACACCATGTCCGCATCCTCCAGGGCCTTAGAGATCTGGGTGCGGTTCTCCTCGGCAGACTTGCGGCCCACCTCGGGGTCAGAGCCCGCGCCCTTTCCGTTGGTCAGCTTTTCGCCGATCTGAATTTTAAAGGTGGCGCTGGACGCGCCCAGGGCCTGCTTATCCGTGTTCACGGCAATAAAGTCCACGCCCTTGGTGCCGGTTTTCACCATGCGGTTGACCACGTTGTTGCCGCCGCCGCCTACGCCGATCACCTTGATGTTTACTACGTTGTCAGGACCCATATCCAATCCGAAGGCCATTGTCGTTCCTCCTATGTAAAAGTCGAAGCGGCTGAAAACGCTGAAAATATGCCCCGCCCCGCCATTTAGTCGTTATTATTTTCTATTGTATCGCGCTTTCTCTGACAGGTCAAGAGAAAAAGCGCGGCCTGTATCGATTTTCCAAGTTTTCCGCTTCAGTCCGGGGTATATACCGCGGTGATGCTCTCCTGGGTCAGGTCAAAGGTGCCGGTGGTCTGCTCCCCCAGCTTCTTCTCCGCCTCGGGCACCGCCGCCTTCAGGGCCTGGAGCTTATAGTCCAGGTCCCCCGTCAGGGGCAGCTTCACGGTGAAGCGGTCCAGATAGCGCAGCTCCACGTGGGTGTCCCCCAGGGCGATGGACGCGGTGTCGGCGAGCATGTCGTGGTCCTCCAGCCCCTGGAGCAGGGCCAGCAGGGCCGTCAGCTTGGGCTGCTCCTCCTGAGACAGGACCAGCATCTCCCCCGCCCTTGGGGCCAGGGGGGTGATCCCGGTGACGGAGACGGCCGTGCTGTCGGCGGGGGCTGGCTCCAGCAGCTTGCCCCCCACGCTGATGAGCCACGCCTGGGTGGCAGGCTTGGCGCTCTCCTGGTCATCTTTGGCGGAACTGTCCCCGCTGCTGTCCCCGGCGGCGCTCTGGTCGCCGGTGCCCTGGCTCTGGTCGGGGGCGGGCTCCTGCTGGCTCTGGTCGCTGCTGTCCCCCGTCTGAGCGTCCGGCTGGCTGGCATCCCCCGCCTGACTGCTGTCCGGCTGGGCAGGCTCCGCCGGGGTCTGGGACACCGCCTGAACGGCGGCGGCAGCGGAAGCCCCCGGGGCCTCGATGCGGGCCACCGCGTCCCACTCCTTCACCGTGATGACGATGGTGCTGGGCAGGCTGCGGCGGATGGTGATCTCCTCCACATAGGGCAGGCCCTGGAGCACCTGGTGGGCGATCTGGAACTTGTTCATGCGGAACAGGTTATCCCCCGTCTGGATGCCGGTGGCCTGGATGATCTCCTCCTGGGAATAGCGGCTGTTGCCCGTCACGGCCACCGTCTCCACCTGGAAGAACACGGTGGCCCCCATGGTCAGCGCCACCGCCACCGCTCCGGCGCACAGCAGCTTGAACAGCGGACCCAGCCGCCCCTTGCCCCGTTTCCGTTTGCGTTTGTTTCTTGGTGATGCCATTGGCCCTCTCCTAAAAAAACTGTCTTTCGTCTGTCAGTCTGTCTCTGTGATGTCGGCCCCCAGGGCGCGCAGCCCAACGTCCAGGCCGTCATAGCCCCGGCGGATGTGGGCAAGGCCGGTCACCCGGGTCTCCCCCCGGGCGGCCACCCCCGCCACGACTAATGCGGCGGCCCCTCTCAGGTCCCCGCCCCGGACATCGGCCCCGTGAAGGCCGCCTGCTCCGGTGACGATGGCCTCCCGGCCCTCCACCTGGATGTCCGCCCCCATGGCCCGCAGCTGGGCCACGTGACCATAGCGGCTTTCAAATATGTTCTCCCGGAACAGGGTCACTCCCCTGCCCCCGGCCAGGGCGGCCATGAAAATGGCCTGGGCGTCGGTGGGAAAGCCGGGGTAGGGCTCCGTGACTACCGGCGGAACAGCACATAGGCAGCCGCCGCTGGTCAGTGCGATCTCGCCCGGTCCCGTCTGGACGGAGCACCCCGCCTGTTCTAGCGCCGTGAGCACCGCCCGGAGATGCTCCGGGTCCACGCCGGTGAGCGCCACCTGTCCCCCCGCCGCCGCTGCGGCACAGAGATAGGTGGCGGCGGCGATGCGGTCCCCCATCACCCGATAGCGGGCCGGACGGAGGGGCGCGCCGCCCCGGATGATAACGGTAGATGTCCCCGCCCCCTGAATGTCGGCCCCCATGGCCTGGAGAAAGCCCTGTAGGTCCTCGATTTCCGGCTCCCGGGCCGCCCCTGATATCCTGGTGACGCCGGGACAGCCGCAGGCGGCCAGCATGGCGTTCTCCGTGGCCCCCACGCTGGGGATGGTCAAAGAGATCTCTCCCCCGGCCATATGACGGCCCGTGCAGCGCAGCAGGCCATTTTCTTCCCGGATGTCCGCCCCCAGCGTCCTCAGGGCCGCCAGATGCAGGTCAATGGGCCGGGGCCCCAGCTCACACCCCCCGGGATAGGTCAGGGCGGCCCGGCCCATGCGGGCCAGCATGGCCCCCAGAAAGGCCACCGAGGAGCGCATCTCCTCCATCAGTTCCCGTGATATCTCCGCCCCGGCGAGGACGGAGGCATCCACCCCCACGGTGTCCCCCCGCCGCCAGACCCGGCAGCCCAGCCCCTTTAAAATGGCCAGGGCCGCGTCCACGTCACTGAGGTGGGGGCAGTTCTCGATGACGCTCTCCCCCGGGGCCAGCAGGGTTGCGGCCAGAATGGGCAGGGCACTGTTTTTGGCCCCCTGTACCGTCAGACGGCCCTCCAGCGGGCAGCCCCCCCGGATGTGATAACAGCTCATGGATCGCCCTCCACTTCTTCAGATTCAGGCTATCCTATGCGCAGTTGGTTTCTTTGGTTTGTTTCCGTGCCGAAAGGCGCTTACTTCATGATCTCCCGCAGGGTCTCATAGATCTTCTCCCCCGCGTCGGGCACGGCCATGGCGCGCAGGGCCTTCTCCATGTTCTCCCGGCGGCCCTTCTCCCGCAGCAGCAGGCTAGCCGTCTCGTAAAGGGTGTCCTGGGCGCAGTCCTGCTCCCGCAGGAGGACGGCGGCCCCCTGGTCGGCCAGCACCCGGGCGTTCTTCTCCTGATGGTTGGCCGTCACGTTGGGGGAGGGCACCAGAATAGCGGGCTTGGCGATGGCGGTGAGCTCCGAGATGGTGGAGGCGCCGGCACGGCACAGGACCAGATCGCTGGCCGCCATGACCAGGGGCATGTCATAGATATACTCCCGGACCTCGATGCCGTTGTCCCCCAGCTGGAGACCCCGGCGCAGCAGCTCCTCCTTCATCCAGGCGAAGTCCCGCCCGGCGGCGTGGATGTGGCGATAGGGCGCGCCCTCATAGCACTCCTTGGCGATAAAGTCCACCATCTTCTGGTTCATCACCTCCGCCCCCAGGGAACCCCAATAGGACAGCAGCAGGGGCCGCTGGTCGGTAAAGCCCAGCTTCTCCCGGGCCTGCTCCCGGGTGAACCGGAAGAAGTCCCCCCGGACGGGGGTGCCGGTGACCACCACCTTGCTGGGGTCGTCATAGTGGCTGCGGCTCTCCTCAAAGCCCACCATCACCCGGTCCACCACCTTGGACAGGGCTTTCGTCGTCAGGCCGGGCACGGCGTTGGACTCGTGGACGGCGGTAGGGATGCCCCGGTGGGCCGCCTCGTTCACCACGGGGAAGGAGGCATAGCCGCCGGTGCCCACCACCAGGTCGGGCTGGAACTCGTCCAGAATGGCCCGGGCCTGCTTTTTGGACCGCTGCATGTTCACCAGCGTGCCCAGGTTGTGGACGATGTCCGCCGGGGCCAGGGAGCGGTGGAAATTCGTGATGGTCACGGTGCGGATGGGATAGCCCTCCTTGGGCACCAGCCGGGTCTCCATGCCCCCGTCGGCCCCCACGAACAGCACCCGGCAGCCGGGATGCTTGTCCTGAAAGATGCGGGCCAGGGCCACCGCCGGATTCACGTGTCCGGCGGTGCCGCCGCAGGTAAAGAGGATGTTCATGTTATCACCTCAGAAATATCTTTGTTTGTCCGCCGGGCGTTCAGTCATTTTTCGGGGCGGGGATCTGCCTGGAGATACCCAGGACGATGCCCATCTCCGCCATGTTCATCACCAGTGCCGTTCCGCCAAAGCTGAAAAACGGCAGGGAGATGCCCGTGTTGGGGATGAGGTTGGTCACCACGCCGATATTCAAAAAGACCTGGGTGGCCATCAGTGTGATGATGCCCACAATGGTCAGCGAACCAAACTTATCCCGGGCGTGGATGGCCAGCCAATAGCCCCGCAGGACCAGCAGGGCGAACAGGATGAGGACGATGGCCGCCCCCACAAAGCCCAGCTCCTCCACCACAACGGAGAACACAAAGTCGTTTTCCGGCTCGGGAATATACAGCAGCTTCTGGCGGCTGTTGCCCAGCCCCAGGCCCAGCAGACCGCCGGAGCCGATGGCCAGCAGGGATTGGATGGTCTGAAAGCCCTTGCCCCGGGGGTCGCTCCAGGGGTCCAGCCACAGCTGCACCCGGGAAGTCATATAGGTCGTGTTCAAAATGATAAAGGTCATCAGCCCGCCAACAGAGCCGATACCGGCGATGAACCAGGCGATGTTGATGCCCGCGGCGAACAGCACCGCCGCCGCCCCCACCATGATCAGGATGGTGCCCGACATGTGGGGCTCCTTCACCACCAGCAGGACCACCACGCCCAGCACCGCGCCATAGGGCACCAGCTCCATAAAGCCCAGCCGGGTGCCCAGGTTGCCCAGGCGTCCCCAGAAAGTGCGGTTGGAGAACTTCTTTTTCTTCTCGGTGGTCCGCTTGGATAGTCGGGCCGAGAAGAAGATGATCACGGCCACCTTGGCGATCTCCGAGGGCTGGAACGTGGGGCCAAACAGCAAAAAGATGTGCAGCCACCGCCGTGCGCCGTTGATCTTCACCCCCAGGGGGGTGAGCACCAGCACCAGCAGGACGATGGACACCACCAGCATGGGGATGGTCAGCAGCCGCCAGTGCTGATAGTTCAGCTTGGACACCAGATACATGGCGATCAGACCGATGACGGCAAAAAGGCTCTGGCGTTTGATGTAGTACAGGGGGTTGTTCTGCACGCTGGCGCTGGAGTCGTAGTAGGCGGTGGCATAGGAGGCGGAGAACACCATGATAAGCCCAATGCCCACCAGCATCAGCGCCAGCATCAGAAAGGGCAGGTCCACCGGCCCGGCGGCCAGCTGCTGCTCCATGGTCATATCACGTTTCGGCTTTCGGGCCATTTCCTGCACCTCCCTAATTCTAGTAATCAAATTTAAGTGATGAGTTAGGAGTGATGAGATAGGAGTTAACTCATCACTCATCCTTCCTAACTCCTAACTATCAAACGGGAAAACGATTCATTACGCCTAAAAACGCCAGGACGCACAAAATCAAAGTGATGCCGGAGAACACGCAGAAGAGCTTGGTCTCGCTCCAGCCGCCCAGTTCCAGGTGGTGGTGCAGGGGGGCCATGCGGAAAAAGCGCTTGCCGTGGGTCTTTTTGAAATAGACCACCTGGATGATGTCAGACAGCACCTCCGCCACATAGATAAGGCCGATGACGGGAATGATGAGGGGGATGTTCAGGGCAAAGGCCAGGCCGCACACCATGCCCCCCAGAAACAGAGAGCCGGTGTCCCCCATAAAGACCTTGGCGGGGTGGAAGTTATAGATGAGGAAGGCGCACAGGCCGCCGGCCAGGGCGGCGGAGAGCACCGTCAGGTCGTTGCGGCCATACCAGGCGGACACGGCCACATAGAACAGGGCCACGGGGATGGTCACGCCGGTGGCCAGGCCGTCGATGCCGTCGGTGAGGTTCACGGCGTTCACCGTGCCCACCATGACAAAGGCGGCAAAGACCATATACAGCCACCAGGGCATGGGGAACTCCACGTTGAAGAAGGGGATATACAGGGTGTGGGTCAGATAGCCGCTGTTGCGCAGCAGCACCGTGAACACGATGGCCGCCGCCAGCTGGAGCAGGAACTTCTGGGGGGCGGTAAGACCCTCGTTGGCGTGGTGGCGCAGCTTCTGAAAGTCGTCAATGAAGCCGATGATACCGAACACCAGGGCAAACAGGAACACATACAGGTGGTTCCGGTTGCCCGCCATCAGATCGGGCCAGCCCGCCGTGAACACCGCCACGGCGATGGCCAGAATGAACATCAGCCCGCCCATGGTGGGAGTGCCCTGCTTGGCCATGTGCCAGGTGGGGCCGTCTTCCCGGATGGCCTGCCCCGCCTTCAGGCGGTGGAGCAGGGGGATCAGGATCTGCCCGGCGATGGCCCCCACGCCGAAGGCCACGATAAAGCTGAGAATATACGTCATGTTGGAAAACCTCCCGGTCATCTTTCTCTTTTGTCCGTCCCGCGCACACACACCGCGGGACAGGTTATTATACTACGGCGGCAGGAAGATTTCCAGCCCTATCTTTTCGCCCGTCCCGCGCCCGGAACCAGCTTGCCACGATCTCCCGCTCGTCCATGGGGAACTGCACGCCGTTTATCTCCTGATAGGTCTCGTGGCCCTTGCCCGCCAGCACGATCACGTCCCCCGGCTGGCCCTGGTCCAATACCCAGGCGATGGCCCGGCGGCGGTCCGGCTCCACGTGGACGGGGGCCTCCCCTTCCGCCATACCAGCCTGAATGTCCCGGATGATGGCCTCCGGCTCCTCCGTCCGGGGGTTATCCGAGGTGAGCACCACTAAATCGGCCAGCTCCCGGGCGATGGCCCCCATGATGGGGCGTTTGGTCTTATCCCGGTCTCCCCCGCAGCCGAACAGACAGATCAGCCGTCCGGCGGTAAAGTCCCGGGCGGTGAGCAGGATGTTCTCCAGGGCGTTGGGGCTGTGGGCATAGTCGATGAGCACCGTATAGGCCCGGGGCACGGGTACCACCTCCACCCGGCCCTTCACCCCGTGGACGCTGCGCAGGGCGGGGGCCAGCCGTTCTAAGGGCAGCTCCAGGCACAGTCCGGCGGACAGGGCCGCCAGGGCGTTGTAAATGGAGAAGCCCCCGGGGATGGGCAGATGGACCCGGGCGATGTGGCCCAGGGTCACCGCCTCGAACTCCACGTGGCCGGGGAACAGGCGGATGTTCCGGGCCGTTAGATCAGCCTGGGCCCGGTTTTCGGAGTAGGTGAACACCGGGCCGGAGATGCGCCCGGCGTACCACCGCCCCGCCTCGTCGTCCAGATTGACCACGCTGCGGCGGCACTGGGCAAACAGCAGGCCCTTGGCCCGGCGGTATTCCTCCATGGTCCCGTGATAATCCAAATGGTCCTGGGTCAGGTTGGTGAACACCCCCACGTCAAAGGTCAGCCCCGCCACCCGGTGCTGGACCAGGGCGTGGGAGGAGACCTCCATCACTACAAAGGCACACCCGGCGTCGGCCATGGTCCGCAGCAGCTGCTGCAATTCATAGCTCTCCGGGGTGGTGCGGTTGGCGGGCAGCTCCTGCTGCCCCACCAGGTTCCGGTTGGTCCCCACCAGCCCTACTGGGACGCGGAGGGTCTGCTCCAGCATCTCTTTGATAAGGCAGGTGGTGGTGGTCTTGCCGTTGGTCCCGGTGACGGCGATGAGGGTCATCTCCGCCCCCGGGTGGTCAAACCAGTTGGCCGAGGCCAACGCCAGGGCCAGCCGGGCGTCTGGGGTGGTCAGCCAAGAGCCGGGGCGCTTTGGCGGCTGCTGGCACAGCACCGCCGCGGCCCCCCGCTCCATGGCCTGGTCAATAAACCGGCTGCCATCCGTCTTGGCGCCCGGCAGGGCGACGAACAGCGCCCCCGGCTCCAGCGTCCGGCTGTCGTAGGACAGGGAGGTTATCTCCATGTCCCCGTCAAAATTCTCTTCCGTCAGCGGCACGCCCGCCAACAGCTTGCGCAGCTTCATAGCGTTTTGCCCCTTTGTGGGGAGTTTCATTCTCTCTAAGAAGCGCTCTTGCCCCCTCCGGGGCAGTTAGGAGTTAGGAGTGATGAGAGATGAGTTTTAACTCCTAACTCATCACTCAAAGACCATCCTCCACCACGTTGGAGAACTGCACCTCGATCACGGTGCCGATGGGGGCCGTCTCTCCGGCGGCCACGCTCTGGCCGCTGGCGGTGGTGGAATTGCCGTAATAGGTGGACACGCCGGCGGCCCGCATGAAGAAGCCGCTGTCCTCCAGCCGCTTTTTGGCCGACTCATAGCCCAGACCCACCACGTTGGGCACGGTGCCCGTCTCCTCCGGCGCGGCACTGCCCAGGTACAGAATGACCTTGGACCCGCCGGGGACCGAGGCCCCCGAGGCCGGGATCTGGGCGGTGACGGTGTCGCCCTCGCCCACGGTGCGGCTGCTCAGGCCCTTCTTGCGCAGGGCGCTGTCCGCCGCGTCCACCGTCATGCCGGTCACCTGGGGGGTGACCACGTCCACAGCTGCGGACTCCGCCGCCGTGTACTTCTTCTCCACGCCCATATAGTCCAGGATGTCGGCCAGCAGGGGGCCGATCTTGGGGGCGGCCATGTTGCCGCCGCTGATGTACACCCCGGTGGTGGAATAGTGGCTGCCGGGGGAGGCCTCCTGGGGCTTGTCATAGGCCAGCAGGGCAATGACCTCCGGGTCGTCTGCCGGGGCAAAGCCCATGAAGGAGACGATGGTGCGCCCCTCCTCCTGGGTCTCGGAGGAGCCGGTCTTGCCGCCGATGCGATAGCCGGCCACATAGGCGTTTTTGCCCGTGCCCTCGGACACCACGCTCTCTAAGATCTTGCTCACCCGCTGGCTGGTCTCCTGGCTGACCACCTGGCGGACCACGGTGGGCTGGGTGTTCTCCACCACCGTCTTGTCCCGGGTGCTCACCGACTGGACCACATAGGGCTTTACCAGGTCGCCCCCGTTGACGGTGGCGGCAAAGGCGGTGATCATCTGTAGCGGAGTCACCTCAAAGCGCTGGCCGAAGGAGGCCACCGCCAGGTCCACGTTGGTCATCTTCTCCCGGCTCCAATAGGCGTCCTTCAGGCTGGCCTCGCCGGGCAGGTCGATGCCCGTCTGCTCGGTCATGCCAAAGGCCTCGAAATAGTTATAGAACTTCTCCAGCCCCAGCCGCTGGCCGATCTGGATAAAGGCGGGGTTGCAGGAGTTCTGCACCGCCTGGGCCAGGGTCTGCATCCCGTGGCCCGTGCGCTTGGAGCAGCCGATGGGCTTGTCGTATCCCGCCACTTTGTAGGAGCCGCTGCAATAGAAGGTGTCGTTTTCCGACACCACGCCCTCCTCCAGGGCGGCGGCCAGCACCACGGCCTTGAAGGTGGAGCCCGGCTCATAGCGGGAGTCCAGGGCCTTGCTGCGCCACTGGGTGTTCACCGCGTTGGAATAGGCCTGGGCCTGGGCCTTTTCCAGCAGCTCAGACTCGGTAAGATTCTCCGTGTTGTTCTTTTTCAGGTTGGCATAGATGTCGTTGGCGTCCTGCTCCATCTCCTGATTGAGCAGCTGGTCGGTGATGGTGGAGTAGTTGTTGGGGTCGAAGCCGGGGGAGCTGGCCATGGCCAAAATGGCCCCCGTCTTGGGATTCATCACGATGCAGAAGGCCCCGTTGCGCACGTCATAGGCCTTGATGCCCTCCTCCAGGGTCTTCTCCGCATAGGACTGGATGGTGGCGTCGATGGTCAGGGTCAGGTCATAGCCGTCGATGGCGTCGATAAACTCGGAATAGTTGTTGTACATCTGGGTGCCCGCGCCGGTGCGGGTGGTGATGACCCGGCCCGCCGTGCCCTTCAGCACGTCATCATAGGCCGCCTCGATGCCCACCGCGCCCCCCTCGGCGTTGACAAAGCCCAGGGTCTGGGCCGCCAGACTGGCATAGGGGTAATACCGCTGGGTCCCCGTCACCAGATAGAGATAGTGAGAGGTCTTGTTCTGCACGATGTAGTCCCGGATGGCCTTGGCGTCCTCCTCCTCGATCTTGGTCTTGATCTCCCGATAGGAGTATTCCGTGGCCTGCACCTGCTTTTCCAGCTTCTCCTGGTCCAGGTCGGGGATCAGACCCATCAGGTCCCGCACCAGCTGGTCCTGGGCCGCCTTCACGGCGGCATTCCAGGCGGCCTCGTTCAGGTTTCCGTCGCCGTCGGTATAGTCCTTTTTGTCCACGCAGTCCTGCATCAGGTCCTTGGGGGACAGGATCAGCTTATACACCGTGGCCGACATGGCCAGCACGTTGCCGTTGCAGTCATAGATGTTGCCCCGGGCGGCGGAGACGGACAGGTCCAGGGTCTGCTGCCCCGTGGCCTGGCGCTGATAGTCCTCGTGGTGCGACGATGGCGATGTCCCACAGCCGCAGGAACAGGGGGATGAACAGCCCCACGCCGCACAGCAGCATCAAGATCACGGTCCGCTTGAGGATGGTCCGTTTAGAGCGCCGCTCCCGGGCGGCGGTCACTTCGCTGCTGTGTCGTTTTTCCTGTCTGCCGTCCATAAACGGATTCCTCCCTTTTGCGGTATAAGGGCGCAAGAAAATTTCTTTCTTGCGCCCTTGTCTGTTCTCTCTGGTTTCTGTTTGGCTGACCCTGGGTCCACTCTATGCGCGCTTCAGCGGAAATATTCGATCATGT